>DATLRN010000009.1:0-9080 GCA_035534695.1 Candidatus Dormiibacterota bacterium | reverse complement strand
GAGTTGCCTCTTTACCGGAGAGTCTCCTGAGAATTTAGGCAAGGTCTGAATTACCCCCCCAGAATTGGACACAGGGGTCAAAATGGCGGAGGGAGAGGGATTCGAACCCCCGGAAGCGTTGCCGCCTCAGCGGTTTTCAAGACCGCCGCAATCAACCGCTCTGCCATCCCTCCACGGTTCAGTTTGAGATCGAATTTGACCCGTCACTTGGATGAGTTGTCGGGTACTGATCCAACCGTTGATCCAACCCGGAAGGAGACAGGCTGCCGCAGGACCCCTTCGAGAGCGTCCGCAGCTTCCTGGTGCATCGCCATGGCCACGTGAGAGTAGCGATCGAGGGTGATCGCGACCGTGGCATGTCCGAGGAGGTCAGCCACTACCTTCGGATGCACCCCCTGGCCCAACAGGAGGGTGGCCGCCGTGTGCCTCAGGTCATGGAACCGCACTGGTGGTAGATTGGCGCGCTGGCTAAGGCGCCTCCAGGCGGACCGGACGGTGTTCGCCTGCAACGGTGCGCCGCGTGTCCCGGTGAACACCCAGTCCCCCTCGCCCCATTGATCGCCCGCCCGTACTCGCGCGGCTGCTTGATTGACTTGCTGGCGGCGTAGCGCGTCGATGGCTGTCGGAGTGAGCCTAACCTGCCTCCGAGAGCGCGGGGTCTTCGGCTCGCCCCGGACCAGACCTCTGCCCGATACCGCCTGGAGGGTCCCGGTCACGGCGAGACTCCCTTGAGCCAAGTCAACGTCGCGCCACCTTAGTCCCAGCAATTCCCCCTGGCGCATCCCTGTGGTCACGGCAAGGATTGCCAGCGCTCCGCACTGCTCGTCGTCCACAGCGAACGCGCACAGGCGGCGGACCTCGGTGACATCAAGCACAGTCATCTCGGTCTGGGCCATCCGAGGCGGGGTAACCAGGCTGGCGACGTTTCGGGTCAGCCGGCCCTGCCGCACAGCTGCCCCAAGCGCCCGATGCAGCACCATGTGCACGTGGTGGACGGTAGTTGGGCTCGATCCCGCCGCCAGCCGCGCTGCGTACAACGCTTCCAAGTGGGTCGGCTGGAGGCGACCGAGGCTGAGCCGGCCCAGTGCCGGGATTAGATGGACCCGGCACAGCTCCCGGTAGCGAATCCAGGTGCGAGGGCGAAGGGTCGGTTGAACCGTGATCAACCACGCCTCCAGCCACACTCCCAAGGCAACTCGCCCGCCGCGTGACATACCCCCCTGGTCTCGGCCATGTAGGGCTTCGGTCAGACGAAGACCAACCTCGGTCCGGGAACGAGCGTAGAAGCGTTCGCGATGGCCATCCGCACGAGTGATCGGCGCGACCCACAGCCCGTCGGCACGCCGGTAAACCGACCCCTCGCCGTTGGCACGCTTTCGTCCACGCGGACGCACTGGAGGTTGGCTGGTCACTGCCCCGGAGCCTATGTCCCCGCCCATGGCTACCGCAAGGCTCCGCTACGAACGAGGGGAAGTGGGCATGGCGGAGACACCCCGTACTGGGTCACGCAGACCAAGGGGGGATCACCGGCTGCGGTAGACGCCGCGGCGATGGGCAATTCGCAAGGCTAGGACCAATAGTTCGGCGTCCCTGATCGTGTAGATCACCCGGTAATCGCCGACCCTGAGGCGCCACAAATCGGGATAGTCAACGAGCGGCCGAGCTGCGCTGGGTCGAGGGTTAGCTTTCAACCGGTCGACGGCCCCGACGATGCGGCGAGCCACAGGCTTGTCTAGCTTCGTCAATTCCTTGAGTGCTTTGGGGTCGTACCGCACGTCGTAGGCGCCCGAACCACTGGTCACAACCCGAGTGTCCGGGCCACCTCATCTGATCGGATTGCGGTTGTGCGCCCAGCGTCTAGGTCGGCCAGCCGCTCCTGCGCGACGCGGCCGTCCTCGAGGTCAATCAGTGCCTCATAGCGCTCCACGAATTCCGCTGGCACGATCGCGGCTGCACGCTGTTGCCCCCGGCCCCGAGTGACGTAGGTGATCTCTCCGCCAAAGGCGGCACGATTCACGGCGTCAGAGAACTTGTCCCGGGCCTTGGTGACGGATAGCTCGGTCACCTCGTTAGCCATCAACTTACTATACGCCAGATACGCCAACTTCGCCAGCGTCGTGCCTCACTCGGCGATCTGCACGGCCGTCTTGCGGGGGGCCGCTCGTGGCTGACCTATACCGCGTAAATGTCCTGCTCGTCGCGAAAGTGAGGCAGCGGCATGGAGTCTGAGCCGATGTCGCTCCAAGTTCGATCTCGATCGTCGCCTCGTCTCCAGATCCCATAGCTGGCAGAGCCCACCCCACTTGCAAGTGCCGCCAGCTCTTCCCGGCTCCAGCGCATTTTGAAACGGACTTGTTGACCGCAGAGAAGTGACGACGCAGGCGGTGAACCGCGGACCTCCAGCACTACCGCTTGGCGGCCGCGATGGATCCGACCCAGATCACACCTGGCCAACCCCCGCCGCCGCCACACCCCCCTCTCCCCCACCCAATCCGCGTCCATATATAGGAAGGTGCAGAGGAGAGGCCCAAGGACCGCCCCGACCCACACCCAGACCGCCACCAAGGCGCCAACGGCCTGGGGCATCGGGGGCCCTGCTCCATACGCGACTTCCAAGAGTGCCCCGGCAGCGGCCCCCAAAGCGGCGCCGGCGGGAAGTCCGACGAGCCGGCGCCAGTTGAGCCGGATCGGTGGCCGGAAAGCAGCCCACGCTCCTTCCATCGGCCCGATCGGTGGTATCAGCCAGTCGCCATGGAGGCAGGGGGAGTTGCCGTCACTCTCGGTGAGGTCTGCCTCACGGAGGAGAGCATCCGGGTAGCCGGACTGCAGTTTTCGCCACAGAGCACGCTCTCGGCAGAGATCGACCGCCTCTGGAGTGAGGAGAGCTTCGATGCTGACCCGGAAAGGAGCAGAAGCAGGCACCAGAGTCCGCCCCAGCCGCCCGATTCCGGTGGCCGCCTGCACGATGGTGATCGCAGGTGGAACGCTGGTCATCGCCAGCCAGTGGTCGTCGGGATGGTGAATTGTCTGGCCCCCGAGGACCAAGACCCAGACCGCCATCATCCCCAGCCCACTGGAAAGAGGGCCGGTGATGACGACCAGCGGATAGACGCGGAACCCTGAGTGCTCAGCAGGTTCAGCGGGAAACCACGCCATCGAGAGAGATCTGGCCAGGACGAGGAGGACGCCCAGGCTCGGAAGGGCCGGACCTACCCCGCGGATGATCTCGTGAATTGCGGTGGCGCCGACAAGCGAGGCGCCCACTGAGCCAGTTCCCACAAATGGGTAGTGCCACAGCGGTGCCAACCGCCGCTTTCGGGCCTGTCCGGACTCCCCGGGACCGTCGTTCCGCCGTCTCCACAGCCAGGACAGAACGGCCCCAACCAGGACGACCCCGGCGAACACCCACCAAACAGCCAAAAGCACCACCAGGGCAACCGTGGCCACCATCAGCATCCAGGCGAGCTGAGCCGCGCCGTCGCCCTCCGACAACTCAGTCGCCTCCACCCGCAAGTCTTGGCCCAGGCGACCGGCGATCAGGAATCTCTAGGGAGTCACGCGCTGCGGGCGTGGCGAAGCCCACTGGCCTGGAGGCGGAGCGGAGCCCGAGTGGAGCGAGAGCCTGGCCGATCAATTCCCGGGTCACCGGAACCGGCCAGATGCCCTCGAAGCCGCGCCGGGTCGCCCGCAGCAGACAGGCCTCCAGCCGGCTCTCAACCCCGCGCAAACCCGCCTCATCTCGCTCTGCGTGGTCGGCAACGATGCAGCGGAGGGCATCGTCGTCAAGCGGGATGAGGCTCTCGATCAATCCGAAGGACTCCACCAGCCGCGGCCAAAGGTGGAACCGCGCCGCGTCGAGACGCTCCTGAAGTGCCAGGCCCGGGATCTCCACCACATCGCACCGGTCGAGAAGGGGAGACGGGATGGTCTCGAGGGAGTTGGCGGCGGCCAGGTACAGAACCTCGGAGAGGTCATAGGCAACGGCGAGATACCTATCCGTCCATTGGCCGCTCCCGTCCAGCAGTTCGAGCAGGCTCGCGGTCGCCGAGGGAGCATCGAACGCCGACCCATGCCCGGCTTTGTCGATCTCGTCCAGTACGATCACCAGGCGCCTCCCGAAGGCCCGCACCGCCTTCAGGATCGCTCCCGGCTCACCATTCGAGTAGGCACGGGAGCAGCCCGTCAGGTAGACACGGTCCTCCACGCACGTGGGGACGGACAGAAAAGCGCACGGTCCGTGTACAGCCTCGGCGACGGCCCGCGCCAGCGAGCTCTTCCCGGTGCCGGGCGGCCCCACCAGCAGCAGGGGTCGGAGCCGGTGCCCACTTCCAGAGCCAGTCAGAAGCCAGCTGCCGAAGATCCGGTCGAGCAGGGAGTCCTTCACATCGTCGTCGCCCCGATGCGCGGCGCTGAGAATTCCGGCCGCCTCCTCCATATTGAGCGGATCACAGCCAGATGCCTGATCCCACGGGAGAGCCGCCACCCACTCCAGCCACCGGTCCAGAGCGCTGCCGTCCTCGGGACTCGCGGAACGGGTCGCAACCGTGGTCTCAACCGCCTCCCGCACCTCGGTGGAGGCCTCCGCCACCGCCTCCCGGGCCCGCTGCGTCAGAGACTTGGGGAGAAAAGATCGCCACGGCGGCTGCGCCAGATCAACGCCCTCGTCTTCCACAAGCTCGTCGCTCTCGTCGTTCATGCGGCCACCTCCCCTTCCCCCGGTCGTGCCGCCTTCTCATCAGCCGGCTCGGCCCAGAGGGGATCGGCAGCCAGCCCGCGGACCAGGTCGGCCGCCAGCACCAGGCCGTAGCTATCGACCGTGGTCGAGGTCCGGGCGTGGCCGAGAGCGGCCGACACGACCGGAAGTGGGATCCCCGCCCGAAGCCACCTGGTCGCGGCGGAATGGCGGAACGCATGCGGTCCCCGGGGTTCAATCCCGGCCCGCCGGCAGGCCCGGTGAACTATCGCCAGGGCTCGGCGGGTAGAGAGCTGGCCCTGGCGACTCAGAAAGAGGGGGGAACCAGGATCCCGGTAGTGACGGTGGCGCAGGTACCAGCTGAGCGCCAAGCGGGCCCGGGGACCCAGCGGCACCGCCCGGGTGCCGGTCTTGCCGCTGAGGGTGAGGCACTCCCCGTCGAAGTCCCCCAGGGTGGCACCCACCACCTCGCCGATCCGGGCCCCGCTGGCGACCAGCACCGCGATCAGAGCCCGGTCCCGCCAGCTCTCCCCTACTCCCAGCAGCCTCCGGCACTCATCGACTGTCCAGGGGGGCGCCGGTCGCACCCGGCGGCGCCCGGTGGGACGGATCACCTCCAGGCACTCGGTCCCACACCAACCGGCTCGAGCAGCCCACCTGAGGAACGCTCGCAGCACGACCAGCCGGTGCCACCTGGTGGCCGCCGCCCGGCCGGCAAGGCTGGCCGGGTAGGCGGTCAGCAGAGCCGGGCTCACCTCACGAAGCGACGTCACGCGCACCTTAGCGCAGAAGATCGTGAAGCAGGCGAGCGCCGGGGCGTAGGAGCGCGCAGTGGCTGGACTGCCGTGGGAGGCGCAGAAAAGAGCTACCGCCTCCTCGATCCCCATGGCATCCGCGACCGGGGTCCCGACTTCCCGCCTCAGGCCACGTGGACCGGAATGGCCGCACATCGAGGGCGTACCGTCAACCCGTGTCCGCCGCGTTGCCAGCTTCCGCCGGGTCGTGCTCTGCTCTTCCATGCAACTCAGGATCGCATGGCATTTCCCTCGGATAAATGGGGAGTTTTAGGCGACTGGTAAGTACCTTTTGCGGCGGGTCGGGAGTTCCGGGAAGCAGCGGGCCGGGTGCCCGCCCACCATCGACCGTGCCGCAGGCCGACCGGCAAGAGGCCCGGCATCTTCCCTCGAAAGAGCACGAGCAGCGGCGTCTCAAACCGGGGTCCGCGACCGAATTCGGCCACGCCCTTGCGAACCGCTGGCTACTCGTTGCTGGATGTGGACCCAGCGAGCCGGCAGGGTGGGGAGGGGTTCCTGACACGGTCAGGTAAATCCAGGCTCGGTTACGGGATTAGAGCCTGTCAGGAAACCCACCGAGTCCGGGGGCGAGCCAGAGAGCAGACCCCCCTGCGGACGGATGGACGCGATCCCCGAAGTGAGGTTCCTCAGGGCCTTCGTGCATCTGAGCGCCAGCCGCCACCAGCGATCTCATCCAGCCGTGGAGCCTTAGCCAACCGGCTGCCGAGTCGCTCCATGACAAGATCGGCGGCACCCGCAGGGTCGTAGTTTGGGGGTGGGGCGACCACCAGCTCGCTCAAATCGCTGGCGAAATCCTGGTCGGACAACTTCGCTGACAGGTTGGCGGCGAGATCTGGATAAGTAAAAGCACCCTCTCGCATGTAGTGATGGAACGCCTGAACGATGCGCTCGTCGGTGACGCTAGTCGCGGTCAGGAAGTGCCAGAGATCAAAAAGATCTCGCCCCTTGCGTCGCTGATACAGGGCACGGAGCTTGGTCCCGAGCAACTCCTCAAGCTGGAAAGTGTTGACCCCGGCGCGGCCCGACCACCAGCTCGACAACACCTGATACGGACGCGACGTTCTCGGAAAACACGATTCTTTCTCTCGGATGTTCATCTCGATCTTGATTCAAAGGCGCCGCTGCCCATGCGTCGAGTCAGCGGTAAACGCCATGTGAACCATCTGACCGACCTGGGTGCGGCCGCCTTCGACTAGCCCGACCCCGGTCGCGATCGTGCGGAGAGCATCCATATAAGGACCAATGCCCGACCGCGTACGGCGCACATAGTCGAGATCCTCCGAGTAGCGCAAGGGCGCGGGCAGATAGAGCTTATGGAGGCAAGTTCCGCCGCGCATAGTCTGCTCGTTACCGAGCAACTCGTTGTTGGCGATCTCCACAACTAGCCGCGACAAGATCAAGTCCTGTTCGATGTCGGCGTCGGTCGGCCACGGCGCCATACCAGCCCACGCGGTTATGTGTGCGTCCGGTATCAAACGTCAGGCTCCACAGTCGCGTTGATCCGGAGACCCCACCCCCGGTCAAGCGCGCCGGACCTGGGGCCGGGGACCAAGCAGGGTGGCTCACCTTCTTCTGGCCGGGCCACGACTCGCAACCAGTGCACATCAATATCTGGACGGAGCCTCTCAATCAACCAGCCGAGGCGGCGCACCGTCGGCCGACCCCTGAGCGGCGATATCCGGGCAAGAATCTCGGGGTCGAGCTCACCAATCTCCTTGAGGACGGTCGCAACATTACTGATGCCACCACCGAAGCTCGGCCTCCAGGCGAGATCGACGATCGTCGTCTCGGCTGTCGCCACAGTCACATACCCCGTGTGGACGAGGTGGCGCTGGGTTGGCATGTCAGCCACATGTTCGCTGGCGGTGAAGCGCAGCCGGACGCGCTGGATGTCACGATCTCGCAGAGGCGGGTACGTCGTCAAAACACGGAACGTCTGAGGGGCCTGGTGGGCGGCTCCATGGAAGGCCGCAGCGTTCAAGAAGCCGACGTAGTATTCGCGGCCGAGATGCGTCATCATGCCATCAAGGAACCACTCGGCCGGCACCACCCTCCAGGACCGATACTCAGCTGGCACAACGACATAGAATCCCCGCGTGGGATGGAAGAGGCGTCCATCCTTGATCAAGCGCGAAACTGCTTTTCGCAAGCCAACGTCCGCCTGCCCCATAAGCTGCTGGAGTTCAGCGGTCGTTGCCCAATACCGTCCCTTGGCGATTAGGGCGTCGGCAGCTTCCGATGGGCGAGTCGTAGAGATCATTTCGCTCAAAGTATACCATAATAGCTACTTTCAGCAAAACGAGTACTACCGTCATGGTGGCTAGTTGGCGCAAAGTGACACCCATGGGTACTTTCAGCAGAGTAGGTGCTGCACGCGGCAGGACCCTCAGGGCCACCGTTCCCAGCAGGCTCGACAGGGGCCCGCTGATAGCCGATCGCGGAGACGGCGCGGAGCCCGACAAGCCAGGCTCGCGGCCGCGGGGACCACGCCGTCGACAGCGCCGGGGCCCGAACGCAGACAGGAGAATCAGGATCGGAAGGTCTGGATCGACGTCTCCGTATTCGGGTCAGGTTCGCTGGGCTTGCGCAAAGGCGTTGTCGATGAGCATCGCTGGCCAAACCAGCTCCGGAGACGCTCGCCCGGATCTGCCCGCCGTCTCCACTCCGACCCCTCCCGCCTTCGAGCGGTGCCCGGGCTCTCGGCTTCGCGCGGACCAGTTCCGGCCACCTGGCCAAAAACTCGGGAGTGGCGCTCCTAAGGCTCTCCTCGCCAACAGTTGGCTGGCGGCGAGTGAAGGTGACTTCAAGATCAACCTCTAAGGCTGCGAACAACGGGCCGAGTTCCAGGTCGATGTCAGCGCACTCCACCGTCGGCGCCACAGCCTCGCCCGGCCCTGCCTGGACTGGACCGCACGTCGGTCTCAACTCGCCGGGGCGCTCGGGGCGGCGATCACCACCTCGCTGCTCATCCGGCGGTGGGTCGAGTGCGAACCCCGGAGCGGGGCACTCCGGCTGACCTCGGTCCGCGAGGCCCAGCTACGGCAACTCCTCGGTCTCGACCTCCTGGACGCATTCGGTCCCCGCAGCGCAATCCGGGCCCGGCCGGGCAGGCCCGATGGACTATCGCCAGGGCCGGGCGCGTTGAGGGCCGTCCCCGGCGGCGCAGAAACAGACGCATAGCTGGGTCGTGCAGCCGACGGTGGCGGACGGTGCCGCAGGTACCAACTGAGCGCCGAGCAGACCCGTGGGCCGATCGGCACCGCCTGCGTCCCGGCCTTGCCGCTGAGGGCGAGGCACTCCCCGTCGAAGTCCGCCTGGGTAGCACGCACGATCTCGCCGATCCTGGCCCCACTGGCGACGAGCCCCGCGATCAGAGCCCGGTCCCACCAGGCTGGCCGGGTAGGCGGTCAGCAGCGCCGGGCTCACCTCACGAAGCGACGTCACGCGCACCTTAGCGCAGAAGTTCGTGAAGCAGGTGAGCGCCGCGGCGTAGGACCGAACGGTGGCTGCGCTGCCGTGGGAGGCGCAGAAGAGAGAGACCGCCTCCTCGATCCTCATGGCATCCGCGACCG
>DATLRN010000008.1:0-69659 GCA_035534695.1 Candidatus Dormiibacterota bacterium | reverse complement strand
GAGCGCGCGACATCGAAGGTGGCTGCCCGTTCGAGGTGACGGGCGTGCTGCCCGGCAAGGGCAGCCTTGGTTCCTGGGTCGAGGGTGATCTTCCGGCTGGAGTGGGTCTTGGTGTCCTTCTCTATAAGGGAGTCGGAGCGGCCATCGACAATGGATCGAGAGATAGCAAGGAGCCCGTCATCGAGATCCACGTCGCTCCACCTCAGTGCACACAGCTCGCCCCTCCGAGCGCCGGTAATGGCAGCCAGCCGGAGAAAGCACCCGAAGTCGGGATCACGGACCGTCGCTGCTTTGAGGAGTGCTACGACCTGTTCTGGAGTGGGTAGGTGAAGCTCGTGGTGCCGGACTTTTGGTGGACTGGCGTTGGCGGCTGGGTTGGCAGCGCACCAGCCCCACTTGACGGCCTGACTGAGGAGCCGTCGGAGGAGCGCGTGGGTGTGTTGGACGCTCTGAGCGCTTAGTGGCCTTCCGCCATCCCCGCCTTGTCGAAGGAGGTTCGAGTAGAAGACATCGAGGTCGGCTGCCCGGAGGGTGCGGACTTTGCGAGTACCAAGGCTCGGCAGGATTTGGCGATCGAGTAGTCGCCGGTACTCATTTGAGGTGGTAGGGGAGAGCCGGTCGCCCGTAAGGACCATCCAGCGTTGAGCGAGGTCCCTGACCGTCGCTTCCGTGTCGAGGTTGGACCCCTGACCGGACTCGACGATGAGTTGGTTGAGGAGAGTTTCGGCCTGTCGCTTGGTGCCGTGGATGGTCCGAGTGAGATAGCTCTGCCGACCTGTCGCATCGTCGCGGCCAAGGAAGATCTTGGCCCGCCAGACGTCCTTACCTCGGGCTTCCAGGTGGCCTCGCATGGTGGGAGCCTAGCACGATTTGATTCCCATTTGATTCCCAAGCGACGGCGCTGAGCCTAAAATGCGGTCTGATTGACCATTCCTGATCTCAAAAAGTGGTGCCCCCGGAAGGACTTGAACCTCCGACACGCGGTTTAGGAAACCGCTGCTCTATCCCCTGAGCTACGAGGGCGGGCAAGAATATCCAACTGCGGAGGACCGACGTCTTCGGCCTCCGCCAACCGGCAGATGATGTCACCCCGGGTGCCAGCGCCGGGCTGGAGCATGCCCTGGCTGATCGCCATCTGGAGCGATACCACTCCTATCGGGCGCCGATCCCTAGTCTCTTAGGGGTCGTGGAAACCAAGGAGAAATCCGTTCCCGGGGAGCCGGTCCGGTCAGCGAGCGACAGCCCAGCCGAAGCGATCGGACCCTTAGCGGCACTGGGTCGGCTCTTCACCGGCGCCGGGGAGCGTTGGGCGGAGTCGCGGTCGCTGAGGGTGTCGCTTACGCTCTGGAGCGGCCTCGGATTGATTCTCACCCTGGCCGCGGGCGGGAGCGCCGGCGCCCTAGGGGGGCGGGTGTGGCTCGGACTGGCTTGCGGGGCGCTTTGGTGGGTGGCAACCACGGCATGCCTCTTTGCCGGCATCTCGCTGCTGCGGCGGTATCCCGACCAATCGCCGATCGATCGTTTCGGGGTCCCCAACGGAATCACCTCGGTACGGGCGTACCTTTCGCTGCCCGTCGTTCTCTACGCCTCGTTTCCTCCTTTGGGCTTGGCGCGAGTTCTCTTCCTGGTCATCGCCGCTCCCATCGCCGCCCTTGATTTTGCAGATGGTTACATCGCCCGGCGCGCCGGACCACTCACCGTCTTCGGGCAGGCCATCGACCCGATCATGGATACCGCCTTCTTCTCGCTGTGTACTGTCGCTTGTCTCCGGGTCGGATTCATTCCCTTATGGCTGGCAGTGCTGGTGCTGGCGCGCTACGGTCTCCCCGGAGTGGGATTCCTGCTCCTCTACCCCTGGCTCCGTCGCCGTCCCGCTCTGGTCGCGACCAGCTTCGGAAAGGTCAACACCCTGGTCAGTGCCGTGGCGATCGGAGTTTCCTCACTTCTGGTCTTGGCCGGCGGTCCCGCCCGACCTACCGACATCGCCTTTGGTGTGGTTCTGGCGGCTACCGCCCTGGGCCACTTCGCGGTCCTCTGGCGTCGCACATTTCCCTCCGCTGGGGGAAGGGGTGACGGGATGCGATAGGAAAATCGGATGGCCCCCCCTCGACCTCATCGGTAAGGTGCAGAACGTGGTTGCTCAAGAGATCAGATCCGATCCACGTTGGCGGGCGGTTCTAGCCCGTGAACGATCCACTGGGTTCGTATTCGCCGTCACGTCGACTGGAGTCTTCTGCCACCCGGGCTGCCCGGCGCCCACCCCGCGCCGGGACCGGGTGCGCTTCTTCAGCAGCCCGGAGACCGCCCAGGCGGCCGGGTTTCGCGCCTGCCGCCGCTGTAGCCGCGAACGGGTAGAGACGGTGTCCTTAGCCCTGCAACGAGCCCGCGCAGTGATCGAGGCGAATCCTGGTCGCTGGCGGACGTCCGACCTGGCCAGCCAGGTCGGGCTTAGCGTCCGTCAGCTGCAGAGGTGGTTCCGGGTGGCCTTTGGGATCTCGCCGTCGGAATATTCGCGCGCGCTGCGGACCCGGATCGCCAGAAGCGCCCTGGGTGGCGAGAGCCCGGTGACCGACGTGCTCTACGACGCCGGATTCGGCTCCAGCCGCGCCTTCTACGAAGTCGTGCCCTCGACGCTGGGGATGACCCCCACCCAGTTTCGTCGGGGCGGCGCCGGCCTGGAGATCCGCTACACCTTGTTCGATTCGGTTCTCGGCGCCTTGCTGGTAGGTGCCACTGATCGCGGCGTCTGCGCGGTCAAGATGGGGGAGACGGAGGGAGACCTGGAGGAGCAGCTCCGGAGCGAGTTCCCGGCCGCACGCTTGACCCGCGACGAGGATGGTCTGGTCTTCTTCCGCCAGACGGCCCTGGAGCTGGCGGCGGGACAGCCGGAGCAGGCGGAGCTGCCGCTTGACGTCCGGGGCACAACCTTCCAGTGGTTGGTCTGGCGCGCCATCCAGAGGATTCCCCGGGGTGGAACCAAGACCTACGGCCAGCTCGCCGGAGAGATCGGCCGACCCACGGCGGCTAGGGCTGTGGCCCGAGCCTGCGCCACTAACCAGGTGGCCCTCCTCATCCCATGCCACCGGGTAGTGCCCGCTGCCGGTGGCGAAGGTGGCTACCGCTGGGGCAAGGATCGCAAGCAGCGTCTCTTGCTGGCCGAGGCAGAGAGAACCGATGGTTCAGGCGGCCGTTAGCGGCGGGTTCGGTCCCCTACGTGCTCGGGGGCGACGACCCAGCTCAAGGTGGCGTGAGCGACTCGGAACCCGCGGCCCAAGTTGCCAACTCGACCGAGGTGGGCCTGAGTGTGCCGGAGAGATACTTCGGCGCCATGCAGCGCCGCCCCCAGGGCAGCGAATGGCAGCAGCTGGAAGTCCACGAAGATGCTCATGGCGACGGCTACGGTCAGAGGCACGTGGAACTGGACCAGAAGGAACACCAGCACCCCCTCCCTGATCCCAATTCCGTTGGCCGAGATGGGGATGAATGTGACCAGGAGGGCAATCGGCAGAGCCAGGGCGAAGACTCCCCAGGAGATGTTGTAGCCCAGAGCTCGGCTGAAGGCCTCCATGGAGAGCAGATTGAGGCCCCAGCCCAGGCCACCGGCGGCAATCGAGCAGGTGAGAGCCCTGGGGGTGCCTTTGTAGTTGGCGAGCGAGCGCAGGAAGGGGCCAATCCGCTGCAGATGGAGGCGCCAACCCAGCTCGGCCCGCTCTTTACCCAAAACCTTGGCGACGAGCCGCTCGGCGCCCAGCGCCACGACCCAGCAGATCAGCATCACCCCGCTGAAGGTGGCGAAACCGATCAGTCCAGGGACGCGGAATACGGTGTTCATCAACACCGCGCCTAGCAGCCCCCAGAGGGCCATACCCAGCGTCCCCGCCATGCGGCTGCCGACCAAAGAGGCGATCACTGGGCCGTGTCCGGCCACCTTGCCGACCTGGACGGCCCGAACCGCGTCGCTGCCGACGCCGGCGGGGAGGATCTGATTGATGAAGAGACCCTTCATGTACCAGCTCCCCAGGTAGCGCCAGCCCAGCATCTTGCCCGCTCCTCTGACCAGGGTGCCCCACTCGAGGATGCTGGCCAGCACTGAGAGGCCGGCCAGGGCCATGGCCAGCAGGGCCCACTGCCAGTGGAGGTGGGAGAACGAACGGAGGGCGGAGCCCAGGTCAACCGAGTGGACGAAGGCACCCACCGCCAAGAGGGTGACCCCGATCCGGACCCAGGGCCGCGAGGCGGCTCGGCGGAGGCCCGAGAAGACCACCAGGGCGGTGCGCTTACCCACGTTCCTGCACGATACAGCAAGCCTTCCCGGGTCAGGCCCGTCGCGAACACTTTGTCTCACGACCGTAGCTCGCAGCTTAGGATGCCCTTCAAATGGCCTCTCTATCGCCGGTACAGATCCCGAGTTCGGGACCCCCTCGGGTCGGGATTCTGCCCTCCTACGTCCCCCCGGACCGGAAGGATCGGGCCATTCTCCCGCCGCGGCGCGAGCGGATCGAACAACGTCTCTGGGAGATGGCTCCTGGGCTGACCGTGTGGACGATACTGGTCACGCCGCTCTTGGTCGGGTTCGTGATCACCTTCACCAACTTCGAGTATCTCTGGCTGCTCGGGCTCTTCGCCGTCCTGCTCGACACCTACTGGCTGGTCAAGCTGGTCCACACCTTCCGCTTCGTGCTTCGGGGCATCCGCCTGCTGGAGGCGGCCCAGGCAGTGGATTGGGCCGAGCGCTTGAGGGAGCTGAGCACCGCTCCCGGCGAGCCTCGTGCGGAGGAGATCATCCATGCCTTCCTCATCCCCACCTACACCGAGCGCTACGAGACTCTCCACGCCACCGTGTCCGCCTTGGCGGCTGCCGACTACCCGGTCGAGCAAAAGATCTGCGCCATCATTACCCGCGAAACCGACCTTCAAGGATGCAGCAACGTGGAGCGACTTCAGGAGAAGTTCGGCGCTAGCTTTCGGGCCTTCTGGCACATCAAGGACCCCCTGCTCCCCAACATCGTGGTGGGCAAGTCGGCGGCCATGGCCTACGGTGGGCCGGTATTGCGGCGGGCCTGCGACAGCCTGGGCCTCGACCCGACGCGGGTCATCGTCACCGACCTTGACTCCGACTATCGGGTGCACCCTCAGTACCTCGCCTACACGACGTACCAGTTCTGCACCGCGGAGTCACCTCTGACCTCGATCTGGCAGCCGGTTCCCATGTTCCTGAACAACCTCTGGAAGGTCCCGTCGGCGGTACGCTCGATGGCCACCCTGGGCACGCAGTGGCAGCTCTACCTGCACCAGCATCCCAAGCGCTTGGTGATGTTCTCGGCCTACTCGATGTCGCTGCAGATGCTCACTGAGGTCGGCTATTGGGATGACGATGTCATCCCGGAGGACTCCCGGTTCTTCTGGAAGGCCTTCTTTCGCTACGGAGCTCGGCTCCACGTCCTACCCGCCTACCTGCCCATGTATGGGGACGCGCCCCGGGCGGCTGACTACGGCACCACGCTGGCCAGTCAGTACAACCAGATCAAGCGTTGGGCCTGGGGAGTCACCGACGTGCCTTACGTGGCGTCGCGGATGACCTCCCACCCAGAGATTCCCTTCCGGCTCCGGCTGGAGCGCTTCCGCATGCTGGTTTTCAACCACTTGAGTTGGGCGACCGTGCCCATGCTGATCCTGATCTCGGGCACTCTGCCGTCGCTCTTCAACTACGACTACGCGCTCTCCAACATGGGCGCCATCCTGGAGACGACGGCCAGCATCATCCTGACCACCACCCTGCTCAACATCGTGGCGGTCGCGGTCCTCGACAACCGGCTCCAGCCTCGGCCCCCAAGCTGGCCCTGGTGGCGGCGCCGCCTGGTCGACATCCAGACGCTCACCTACCCCGTGGTCTTCATGGTCCTCAGCGTCATCCCCGCCCTGGAAGCCCAGACCCGTCTCCTTTTCGGCTCCCATCTGGAGTACCGCGTCACCGAGAAGGTCTGAGCCAAGGGCCTCAGTACAATCCGCCGATGGGGGAGCGTCCGGTCGTCTTCAGCGGGATGCAGCCCAACGGGGCCCTGCACCTCGGCAACCTGCTGGGAGCCCTCCGCCCCTGGGTCGTCGATCAGCGCCAGTTCCACAACTTCTTCTGTGTCGTCGACCTGCACGCGCTCAGCCAAGCCCACGATCCCTCGCTGCTGGCTCAGAAGACCCGTGAGGTGGCCGCCCTCTACATCGCCTCGGGGATCGACCCGGAGCTCTCGACGCTTCTGGTGCAGTCGCACGTGCCGGAGCACAGCGAGCTGGCTTGGATCCTGGGCTGCATCACCCCCCTTGGCTGGCTGGAGCGGATGACTCAGTTCAAGGACAAATCGCAGCGGCAGGATGGCGAGCGGATCGGCGCCGGGCTGCTCAACTACCCAGTCCTGATGGCCGCCGACATCCTCCTATACCGCACCAACTTCGTCCCCGTGGGCGAGGACCAGCGGCAGCATTTGGAGCTGACTCGCGATCTGGCGGGCCGCTTCAACCGTCTTTTCGGGGAGACCCTGGTCATCCCCGAGGCCCGCATCGGACAGCTCGGGTCGGGTCAGCGGGTGATGGCTCTTGACGATCCCGAAGCGAAGATGAGCAAGAGTGCCGCCGGGGAAGCCGGCCGGGTCGCCCTGCTCGACTCCCCTGACCGCATTCGATCCAAGGTGATGCGGGCCAAGACCGACAGTGGTGCAGCGGTCGACGTCGCCCACGCCCAGGCCGGGGTGGCTAACTTGCTGGACATCTACCGCGGCCTCACCTCCTGCTCCCTTGAGGACCTGGCGGTGGAGTTTCACGGCAACGGCTATGGTCAGCTCAAAGCCAAGGTGGCCGATACCGTGGTGGAGGCGTTGCTACCCCTACAGGAGCGCTACCACGACCTTATGTCCGACCCGAGCGTCATCGACGAGATTCTGGCTCGAGGCGCGAACCAGGCGCGCCAGGTCGCCCGCGCCACCATGGCCCAGGTGAGAGCCAGCGTCGGACTGCTGCCCTCCCGGCCCAGTCCCGGAGAGTGACGTAGGCTCAGCTCTGGGCCGGTCCGACCATCCCCAGACTGGGGGCATCATGCCTCTAGGGCTGGCTGGCCGCGGGCTGCCCGGTTTCCCTTTCTTAATGGAGGGATAGGCAGGACTTGCTCTGGCGGAGGCGTCCTCAAGGTCAGGGCCGATCCGGGCCTCGGCCTATAATCCCGCCGATGCGGTGGAGTCGTATAGGCGTCTTCCTAACCGCCGCGGCACTGCCGGCCTATGTTCTTCGCGGCCACCTTTTGGGGCGGTTGCCGTTCACTGGCCTGGAAGTCGTGCTGGGGCTTACGGTGCTGGCGTTCATCGTCGAGAGCGCAGAGCAACGGCGCATGCCCCGACTGGACACGCCTTTCAGCGTGATCATGGTGGTGCTGCTGCTGGGCACGGCCATCGGAGTGCTGGCCAGTCCGCACCATCAGGCCGCTCTGGGCATAGCCAAGTCCTACATCGTCGAGCCCATGGTCTTGTTCTTTGTCGCGGTCAACGTCCTCCGCTCGAGTTGGGACTGGGAGCGCGTCGTCTATGGCCTCTATGTCGGCGGCCTCGTCGTCGCCCTGTCGCAGATGGTTGCCGTGGCCGGTGCCCTGGTCAACCACACCCTCAACCTCAACGTGGCCCCGCCCATACCCTCCTGGCTCTGGACCAACAACAACTTCGGGGGGATCTTCCTCGATCCCCTAGTGGGCCTGGCCTTGGGCCTGGCCCTCTTCGGAGGGGTGCGCCATCGCAACCTGCACTGGGCCGCCGTGGTCGTGCTCGGCCTGGGCGATGTTCTCACCCTGAGCCGGGGCTCCTGGCTGGCCTTGGTCGTGCTGGCGCTGCTGGCGGCGGGGCTGCATCCGCGCCGCCGCCTGCTGCTTGCGGTTTGCCTGGTGGCACTGGTGGGGGCCGTCGTCCTGCCGCCGGTTCGGCACCGGATCAGCAACGAACTCAATCCCAGTAGCCCGGCCAACTCGCTGATCGCCAGGACTCGCCTCTGGCATGCCACCGTTGATCTCATCGAGGCGCATCCCTTCACCGGCTCGGGGCTAGCTGGCTTCCAGTCCCAGGTTGCCCCCTACCGCGAGCAGGTCCACGACCCGGCTTCCCAGACCCACGTCTACCCAGATCAGCTGGAGCTGGACTTCTGGGTCGAGCTCGGAGTGCTGGGGTTCGTGGCCCTGCTCGGTTTCCTGGCAGAGCTCGTCCGCTACCTGGTACCCATGGTTCGGGCTGGGCCGCGGGATCATCCCTGGGCGGTGGCTCTGGGTCTGGCTTGGGTCGCCATCGTCCTTCACGGGCTCCTGGACAGTCCTTATTGGAAGAACGATCTCTCGGCCGAGTGGTGGATCCTGGCGGCCCTAGTCACGGTGGCCGTTGTGCCCGCCAGCAAGCATCTGCAATTCCCCCGGCGCAAGCCGGTCTCGCCCTAGACGCCTAGATGAGCACGGCTCAACGAGCGGTCCGTAGCACCAGCATTCTCTTCGTCGCCAGGACCGGCTCCAAGGTGTTCGTGCTGGCGGCCTTCCTGCTTCAGCAGCACACCCTGCACGCCCGGCTTTATGGCGAGTTCAGTCTGATTGTGGTGCTGAGCACTCTGTCCAGCATCGTGGGCGACCTTGGTCTGCAGATCGTCTACCTCCGCGAGGCGAGCCGCGACGAGAGCAAGATGAAGACCTACCTGGCCGCCGTGCTCGCGGCCAAGATCCCTCTCTTCCTGCTCAGCCTGGGCAGCTTGGCCCTGCTGGCGCTGGTAGCCGGCAAGGGTCCCGGGTTCATGGAGCTGGTCATCCCAGCCTTCGTCCTGCAGGTGGCGACCAGCGTGGCCAACGTGCTGCGGAGCACCTTCTACGCCACCCAGGAGATGCGCTACGAGGCGGTCGCGACCATGTCCGAGGCGATCATTCTATTGGTGGGCACCTTGCTGGTGGCTCGGGCCCACCTGGGCGTCGCCGACTACCTCTGGGTCTATGCGCTCAGCTACGCCGTGACCTGCGTCTATGCGTATCTGGTGATCGCCCGCCGCTATTTCGTCGCCACCGTCCACTTCGACCCAGTGCTGGCGCGGCGGCTGTTCAAGATGGCGCTGCCATTCGCCATGGTTTTCTTCCTCAACACTGTCTATTTCCGCATCGACGTGGTGATCCTGAGCGCCCTGCGGCCGCTCACCGAGGTGGGCTATTACACCGCCGCCTACAAGTTCTTGGACGGGCTGTCGTTTGTGCCCCAGACGATCATGAACGCCGTCTTCCCGACCCTGTCAGTGGTGCATCTGGATGCGGTCGCCTCGATGCGCCATGCCTATACCGCGACCATCCGCCTGCTGGCAGCGCTGGGCATGCCCTTCGCGGTGGTGCTCGGTTTCGGGGCAGCCCCCATCCTCAGCCTCAGGTTTATCGAGGTCTATCCGCAGTCAGCCCCGGCGCTCAAGATCCTGGCTCTGGCGGTCGTCTTCATGTTCGTGAACAGCACCTTCGTCTTCGGCTTGGGAGCGATGGACCGGCAGCTGGACAGCGTCATCCTGTCGGTGATGAGCATCGTCGTCAATGTCGCCCTCAACTTCATCCTCATCCCCATCTTTCCGCGATCGAATGGCTATCTTGGCAGTAGCTGGGCCACCGTGATTACCGAGGTCTTCCTGCTGCTGGCCGGCTACCTGATGGTGCGGCGACGACTGGAGTACAGCTTGCCCTGGGCGCGACCGCTCTTGCCGATCCTCGTCTCCGGTGCTCTGATGGCGGGCGTCATGGGACTCTTCTCCCAGCTCAACATCGTTCCGGTGGCCATATTCGCCAGCCTGATCTATTTAGGAGCTCTCTTTGTCACTGGCGGCGTCTCGGCCGCAGAACTGCGGACGATCCGCTCCAGTCTGGGTCGGCGCCTGCACCCGGTAGTGGTGGACGACGGTGGCGGCTGAGTCCGAGCCGCTGCTCCGCTCGCTGGAGGTGGCTGGCGCCTCCCGACACCGATTGCGACAACGGCTGCCGGTGATCATCCTGCGGGTGGTTGGGGACGCGCTGGCGGTTGCCGGGGGCGCTCTACTCGCCTACCAGTTCCGCTTTTATGTCTCGGGAGTCCCGATTCCCGGCAATCAGATCCCCAGCTTTAACGCCTACCTCGTAGCGGTCCCGGTGGTGGCCCTTCTCTGGGTCCTCACCTTCGCCTTCACCGGCCGCTACCGGCTCAGCCTGGGCCAGACGTTTGTGGACGAGATCATGGGCTCGGTGGGGTCGATAGCGCTCTTTGTAGTGGTGGCCCTGGCTTTCGAGGGACTCTACCGAGGCTTCCCCTACTCC
This sequence comes from Candidatus Dormiibacterota bacterium, assembly GCA_035534695.1. GTDB lineage: Bacteria > Chloroflexota > Dormibacteria > Aeolococcales > Bog-877 > Bog-877. Next base: position 59,341 of record DATLRN010000008.1, on the reverse strand, counting down.
CGGCTGGTGCTGGCCGACGCCGCCATTGCGGCGGTGGTGCTCTTCTTCGCCGAGAGGGCGGTCATCCGCGTCGTGCAGACCTCGCTGTTGCGGGGCGGGGTGGGCGGCAGCCGCGTGCTGGTGGTGGGGTCGGGCCTGGTTGCCGACCTTCTGCTGGGTCGGCTGCGCATGTTCCCCGAGTACGGCTACCAGGTAGTGGGGCGGGTCCGGGTGGGCGATGAGGCTCAGCCTAAAACCGCCCAACCGATGCTGGCCGAGTACCCGCTTGGAGATGGTTTGGCCCAGCTGGTCGAGCGGGAGCGGGTGGACACGGTGGTGTTGGCCCTCAGTGGCGCCGCTCACGAGGAGGTGCTCCGTCTGGCGACCGAGTGCTTGGGAGCCGGAGCAGAGGTGAAGATCGTCCCCGATGTCCTCGAGATCATGACCAGTGGAGCCTCCACGGAGGAGGTGGCAGGGCTGCCCCTGGTGGGGCTCCGTCCGAGCCGGCTGGTGGGCTTCAATCTGGTGATCAAGCGGACCTTCGACTTGCTCGGCACCCTGGTCTTGGCGGTGCCGGCGCTACCGGTAGTGGCCCTCTGTGCGGTCGCTGTCAGCCTGACCTCACCCGGCGCACCATTCTTCCGGCAGGAGCGGCTGGGACGCCAGGGCCGCATCTTTCGGATCTGCAAGCTGCGTTCCATGGTCAAGGACGCCGAGAGCGATGCGGAGTCGATCATGACGACCCTGGGGGATCCCCGCCGGACTCCGGTCGGTCGCTTCTTGCGTCGCTTCAGCCTCGATGAGCTGCCCCAGCTGTGGAACGTCCTGGTGGGTGACATGAGCCTGGTCGGGCCACGTCCGCTCAGCGTTCGCGAAACTCAGACACGGGCCTTTGATCGGACCGTGCCCCGCTACCGGGAGCGGCTCCAGGTAGCTCCGGGCTGCAGCGGCTGGGCCCAGGTCAACGACCTGCGCCAGGACAGCAGCATCGAAGAGAGGGTCTTCTACGACCTCTACTACGTGGAGAACTGGTCGCTCGCCTTCGACGTCAAGATCCTTCTCCTCACCCCCTGGCGGTTGCTCTTCCACCGCCACGCCTATTGAAGACGCCCATCCGTGGCCGCCGGAGTGTCGCGGCCAAGCTGCTAGCCTGGGCCCCGTGAAGGGGTTGGTCCTCAGCGGCGGCAAGGGGACCAGGCTCCGCCCCATCACCCACACCGGAGCCAAGCAGTTGGTTCCGATCGCCAACAAGCCCATCCTCTTCTACGGTCTGGAGGCGCTCGTCGAGGCCGGGGTCAGCGAGATCGGGATCGTGGTCGGGGACACCGCTGAAGAGGTGAAACGGGCGGTCGGGGACGGTTCCCGCTTCGGGGCGCGGGTCGAATACATCGCCCAGCCGGCTCCCATGGGCCTGGCCCACGCTGTGGCCACCGCGCGGGAGTTCCTCGCCGGCTCCGACTTCGTCATGTACCTGGGTGATAACTTCATCACTGGAGGCATCACCGGGGTGGTCGAGCAGTTCCAACGAGAGCGTCCCGACGCCCTCATCCTGCTCAAGGAAATGGACCACCCGGAGCGCTTCGGTGTCGCCGAACTGGAGGGGGAGCGGGTGGTGCGGCTGACCGAGAAGCCCCAAGCTCCCCGCTCCAACCTGGTTCTGGTGGGCGTCTACCTATTCCAGGCCGGTATCTTGGAGGCGGTGGACGCGATCGTCCCTTCCGAGCGGGGAGAGTTGGAGATCACTGACGCCATCCAGTGGGAAATCGACCATGGGCGCCGGGTGATCCCCCACGTTGTCACCGGGAACTGGGTAGACACCGGCAAGATGGACGATCTGCTGGAGTGCAACCGGGTGGTTCTGGACATGCTCCCCGAACGCCGGGAGGGGCAGGTGGCCGGTGACTCCAAGTTGCTCGGCAAGGTCATTCTCGAAGAGGGGAGTGAGGTCATCGGAAGCACCATCAGAGGGCCGGTGATCATCGGTGCCCACACCCGGGTAATCGACTCCTTCGTGGGTCCATTCACGGCCCTCTACCACCACGTCCTTTTGGAGGGCAGCGAGATCGAGCACTCGATCGTTCTGGAGAACACCGCCATCAAGGGGGTCGGCAAGATCGAGGATTCTTTGATCGGCCGCGACGTGGTCATCGAGAAGAGCGGTACCCGGCCTCAGGCGCACAAGCTGATGTTGGGCGACCACTCCCGGGTCAGTCTGGCGTGAGCGTGCGAGGAAGTTCGGGCTGATGCCCTGGCAACCGCTCAACGAAGAATCAGAGTCGGTCCTGAACTCGATGCGCTCGGTTGCTCCAGATCAGCGCCAGGGGCCGATTGACGGGGTCATGCTCAAGTCGCTCAAGGTACACGCCGACCAGAGGGGCTATTTCTTGGAGCAACTGAAGCGGGGTGACCTCGATGACCAGGGTCGTGCCTTCTTGCCCGAGCACGGCTTTGCCCAGATGTCGCGGTCGCTGGCATATGCCCGGGGCGGCAATCCACCCGAGTTGATCAAGGCCTTTCACTGGCACCGCCAGCAGTGGGACTACTGGGACATCGTCAAAGGCAACGCCCGGGTGGTGCTGGTCGACTTGCGTCATGACTCACCCACGGCGGGCCGTACCCAGGTAGTGATGGCTGGCCAGAATTCGCCCAAAATGATCGCCATTCCGCCGCTGGTCGCCCATGGCTATCAAGCCCTGGACCTGCAGGACGTGCTCCTCTGCTACTACGTGACCGAGCCCTACGACCCCAACCATCCGGACGAGGGCCGAATTCCCTGGAATGACCCGAGGATCGACTTCGACTGGTCGGTCGAGAACATCTGAGTGGGTGCGGCCTCGTCACTGCCGTCGACTGGAGAGGGACTGCCGCGTCGAATTCTGGTGGCCGGTGGGGCTGGCTTCATTGGGTCCGCCTTTGTCCGCCAGCTGCTGGGGGAGGGTGACGGGATTGCGGTAACTGTTCTGGACAAGCTGACCTATGCGGGCAACTTGGCCAACCTCAAGGCGGTTGAGTCACACCCCGGCTACCGCTTCTTCAAGGGTGACATCTGCGACGCTGAGATGGTGCAGAGACTGGCCCCCGAGGTCGATTGCATCGTCAATTTCGCCGCGGAAACGCACGTTGATCGGTCGATCCTGGACCCGGAGGGATTTATCCGCACTGATGTCCTCGGGACCCACCAGCTCCTCGAGGCGGCCCGCCGGGCTGGTCACTCGCGATTTTTACAGGTATCCACCGATGAGGTTTATGGCGACATTCCGGCCCCGGGGCGGTCGCGCGAGAGCGATCCCATCGAGCCTCGCTCACCCTACTCGGCGAGCAAGGCGGGGGGCGACTTGCTGTGCTTGGCCTACCACGCTACGTATGGTCTGCCGGTGCTGCTGACGCGCGGTTCGAACACCTACGGCCCTTACCAATACCCCGAGAAAATCGTGCCTCTTTTCATCACTCAGGCGCTGGATCAACTGGCGCTTCCCATCTATGGTGATGGCCAAGCCGTTCGCGATTACCTGTACGTGGATGACCACGCTCGCGGCATTGCCACGGTGCTGGCCAAGGGAACAACCGGGGAGGTCTACAACCTAGGCCAGGGTGACGAGCCCATCAGTGGCAATGGCGTCGCGGAGACGGTGCTCCGTCTTACCGGGGCCGCGGAGAACCTGATCCAGCGCGTTCTCGACCGACCTGGCCATGATCGCCGCTACGCTCTGGAGAGCAGCAAGGCACGGTCTCTCGGGTGGACTCCGGGAGTCGACTTTGAGTCGGGCATGGCCGAAACCGTGAAGTGGTACCAAGCCCACCGCGACTGGTGGGGTCCGATCAAGTCGGGAGAGTTTCTCGACTTCTACCGTCGCAACTACCACCCCTTGGCGGGGTCGGCGTCCGTCCCCTGAGGGAACGCTCGAGTTGAGGATGCTGATCCTCGGTGCAGGCGGTCAACTGGGACGTGATCTGGCCCGTACGCTGGGTCACGCCGGTCACGAGATAACTGCACTGGACCGGCGTGCGGTCGACATCACCCAGGCGGACGTCGTCCAGAAGACCGTCGCCGAGGGCGAATACCAGCGGGTGGTCAACTGCGCCGCCTACACCAAAGTCGATCAGGCGGAGGCCGAGCCTGACTTGGCCTTCGCGGTCAACCGAGACGGCGCCCGGAACGTGGCCCTGGCTTGTCGGGACCGTGGTGTTCCGCTCTGCCATGTGAGCACCGACTTCGTCTTCACCCAAGATCCGCCCCAGCCACCCCAGCCCTGGCTGGAGACCGATGTTCCCCAGCCGCGCGGTGTCTATGCCGAGAGCAAGCGGGCCGGGGAGTTGGAGTGCCTGGCCGCCGGTGGCCCGCTCTACCTGGTGCGGACCTCGTGGCTGTACGGCGGCCAGGGACCCAACTTTCCCTTGGTTATCTGCCGAGCCGCCCGCCGAGGCGGGGCGCTCAAGGTGGTGGCCGATCAGGAGGGCTGCCCGACCTGGACCGGCCATTTGGCAGCCGCTCTGAGGGTCCTCCTGGAAGGTGAGTCCTTCGGCCTCTTCCATTTGAGCGGGTCCGGGGCCACCACCTGGTTTCAGTTCGCCAGAGCGGTGCTCGAGGACGTCGGCCTCGCCGCTCAGCTGGAGCCCACGACTACCGCAGAGTGGGGTGCACCGGCTCCCCGGCCCCGCTTCTCAGTACTGGACAACAGCCACTGGAGAGATCTCGGTCGAGAGCCTCTTCCCAGCTGGGAGGAGGGCCTGCTGGAGTACGTAGCCGCGGAATCCCAGGGTGCACTGGCTGAGTTCGCCGGCCGGCCGAAGAGTTAGCTCTTGGTCGAACCGATCAGCCGCGCAGACGTCGCCGTGGTCATCTGTACCTACCGCTCACACCTTGAGGTCGGCGAGGCACTGCAGTCGTGCCTGACCTCAGGATTCGCGCCCCGGCAAGTGACCGTCATAGACAACTGCTCCGACGACGGCACGGCTGACCTGGTAGCCGAGGAGTTCCCCGAGGTGAGGCTAGTTCGCTTGCAGCAAAACCTGGGATTCGCCGCTGCCAACAACCTGGCTGCGAAGGATCTGGAAGGGTCCGCGCTGCTGCTCCTAAACCCCGATGCGGTGCTGGTTGACGATGCGGTCCAGACGATGTTGAAGGCACTCGCCGAGGACCCGCGACGGGCCGCCATATCGCCTCGGATTGACCGACCCGATGGAAGGCTCGACGCCGCTTGTCGACGCACTTTTCCCACTCCCATGATTGCCTTCTGGCGGCTGGTGGGGCTGAGCCGTTTGCGACCCGCGAGCCCCCGTTTCGGGGCCTACAACCTGACCCACCTCGCGGTCGACCAGGCCATGGAGATTGACAGCGGCAGCGGTGCTTGCCTGCTGATTCGGCGCACTGTGTGGGACCAGCTGCAGGGGTTCGACCCCAAGTTCTTCATGTATGGAGAAGACCTTGACCTCTGCTGGCGAATTTATGAGCAGGGGGACACCGTCTGGTATGAACCTTCTGCCCGGGTGGTGCATCGGAAGGGGCAGAGCTCGCGCCAGGACGCCCTGGCCATGCTGGTCGCATTTCATCGCTCCATGTGGCGTTTCTATCGACTTCACTACCTGCGCGGCAAAAACGCTCTCTGGTCGCCGCTGGTGGCGCTGGGGATCGTGGCACGGCTCAGCTGTCTACTCGTACTCAACGCACTGCGACGGAATCCGACGGTGAGCCCGTGAAAGGCAAGGACGAGGCGAGCGCGCCCACGGTGGCCGTCGTCGCCGTGAACTGGAATGGCCGCCAGGACTGCCAGGGCATGCTGAACTCGATCCGAGCCCAAAGCCATCCGCCAGCCGAGGTTGTGGTGGTCGACAACGGGTCCTCAGATGGCTCCCGGGAGTGGTTTCAAGGCCAACCCGACGTGCAACTGCTGGGCAATCCCGGCAACTGGGGCTTCTCCCGAGCGGTTAACCAAGGTGTGCGGGCCACAACTTCCGCTTACGTCCTCCTCTGCAACCTTGACGTCGAGCTCGATCCTGGGTTCATCGCCGCCACCGTCGCTCGAGCCCAGTCGGCAGCGGACATCGGCAGCGTGGGGGGCCGGCTGCGTGGGGCCGGGGCCAGCGCTGGCCGGCTCGACTCGACCGGCCATCTGCTCTATCGCAGTGGTTGGGTCAGCAACCGCGACCAGGGCGCTCTCGACGACGGCCGCCACCACCAGGCGGAGGAGGTGTTCGGGGTATCGGCGGCGGCTGCTCTCTACCGGCGCCGCATGCTCGACGACGTGGCCCTCGGCGCCGAGGTTCTCTGCGAGGACTTCTTCGCCTATCTTGAGGATGTCGACTTGGACTGGAGGGCGCGGTGGCGGGGCTGGCGAGCCTGGTACGAGCCGGCTGCCACGGCAGTGCACCGGCGAGGCGGGACCGGTCTCTCTGCCACCAGCGCGATCGAGCGCCACGTGGTGGCGAATCGCATCTCGGTCTGGGTCCGCAACGCTCCTCCCGAGTGGCTGGGGGGCACCGGGTTGGCGAGTGCGGTGGCTCTCATGGCGCTCCGCACCGGGCGGGCGGTTTGGCGTCACCCAGCAGCAACCGCGGGGGCTGCCGACGCGCTCCGACGCCTACCGAAATCGCGGCGTGAGCGACGCACCATCATGGGAGGGCGGAAGATCGCTTCGGAAGACATCACCAGCTGGGCGGCGCCAACCCCGTGGCGCCGAATCCTCAGCATTCGATAAGCGGCTCGGAACTAGCGGGTCGGACCCCCTCCGATCTTGTAGCCTTTTTCACCGTGGCCGAACTGCACTTGGAATTTCAGGGCAGCGAAATGCCGCCCGCCCGGGGCTGAGCTGTGATGGAGAGTGAGCGCCTTTACTCAGTCGCCCAAGCCAACCAGCTCCTGCCCACGCTGCTGCAGGTTCTCGATTCGCTAACGGCGCAGCTGGGCAACGCCACCGATGCCGATGCCCTCAACCGTCTTCGGGAGGCAGAGGGTCACAACGGGGGCGGCGCCGCTGCGGCGGCCATGCTCCGAGCCGGAGAGCGGGTGGCGCGCGAGATGGCTTTCCTCCAGGAGCACAGCATTCTGCTCCGCGACGTGGATGCCGGCCTTGTCGACTTTCCTGGCCAGCGGAACGGGTTACCCGTGTTTCTCTGCTGGCGCCGAGGCGAGGCAGCGGTCGAGTTCTGGCACGGTCGTGACGAGGGCTTTGTTAGCCGCCAGCCGCTCTGAGCCTTGTCCCACTTTGGGAAGTCAAAGGCGGATGGACCCTGTAGTAGGATTCGCCGGTGTTGGAGTCCGCTTCTGAGCCTGAAGTCGACCTCCGGGCCTACATCCGGGATATCCCGGACTATCCCAAGCCCGGGATCCTTTTTCGGGATATCACACCTCTGCTATCCGATGGGGCCGCGTTCCGTTCAGCTTGCAACCGGCTCAGTGACCTCTTCCGATCGGAGCGAGTGGGGGCGGTCGCCAGCATCGAGTCGCGGGGCTTCACCTTCGGCGCCGTGATCGCCTTTCAACTGGGCGTTGGGGTGATCCCGGTGCGCAAGGCAGGACGCCTGCCGGCCGCCGTGCTGAGTTCTAGCTACGAGTTGGAGTACGGCGAAGCGGTACTGGAGATGCATCAGGACGCTCTCGCTCCGGGAACTAGGGTCCTGGTGGTCGATGACCTCCTGGCCACCGGGGGAACCGCCCTGGCCACCTTGGACCTGATCAAGCGCCTGGGCGGGACTACGGTTGGGTTTGGATTTGTCGTCGAGCTCCTCGATCTAGGCGGCCGAGAGCGGTTGACGGCGCATAGGGTGGAGGCTCTGCTGGCGCTTTGAGAGGAGATCGAATTGGCTGAAGCCCAGGTGGCCGCGGCTGCCGATAACGACATAACTGATATCAAGTTGGCCCGCGAGGGTGCCCAACGGATCGCCTGGGCGGGTCGAGACATGCCGGTTCTGGCCCAGATTCGGGGCCGCTTCGAAGCTGATCAACCTTTCCGCGACCTCCGCCTGGGGGGCTGTCTCCACGTCACCGCTGAGACAGCCAATCTGGTCCTGGCCCTGGCCGCCGGGGGGGCTCAGGTAGCCCTCTGCGCCAGCAATCCCCTCTCAACCCAGGACACCGTGGCTGCCAGCCTGGTCGACCAGGGGATCGCTGTCTTTGCCAGGCGCGGCGAGGACCGGGACGTCTACTACTCGCACTTGGAGGCGGTGCTGGCCAGCAAACCACAGATCACCATGGACGACGGAGCGGACCTGGTGGGCATGCTGCACCAGCGCGATGCCAGCCAGTCCGCTCACGTGCTGGGGAGCACCGAGGAGACCACCACCGGGGTGATCCGGCTGCGCTCGATGGCCAAGGCGGGGGTGCTGCGCTTTCCCGTGATCGCGGTCAACGAGGCGCTCACCAAGCATCTCTTCGACAACCGCTACGGAACCGGGCAGTCGACCATCGACGGTCTGGTACGGGCTACCAACATCCTCCTGGCGGGCCGGACCTTCGTCGTCTGCGGTTACGGCTGGTGCGGCCGCGGTCTGGCCGCCCGGGCCCGCGGGATGGGGGCGCAGGTGATAGTCACCGAGGTCGATCCCACCCGTGCCCTGGAGGCCGTGATGGAGGGCTTCCGGGTGATGACCCTGCTCGAGGCGGCCCCCCAGGCGGACGTGGTGATCACCGTGACCGGCGACTGCAACGTGGTCGACCGGCAGCACTTCCAGGCGCTCAAGGACGGTTGCATCGTGGCCAACAGCGGCCATTTCAACTCTGAGATCAATCTGGCCGCACTCGACGAGCTCACCACCGAGGTCTCCGAGGCCCGCCCTCTGGTGGCGCAGCATCGGCTGCACAACGGCCGCCGCGTCTACCTGCTCGCCGAAGGCCGACTACTCAACCTGTCTGCTGCTGAGGGGCATCCGGCGTCGGTCATGGACATGTCCTTCGCCAATCAGGCCCTGGCGGCCGCCTACCTGGTCGCCCATCAGGGGCAGCTCAGCGCCAACGTTCACGACGTACCCAAGGAGATCGACGAAGAGGTCGCCCAGCTCAAGCTGGCGGCTCTGGGAGTCGACATCGACGTCTTGACCTCGGAGCAGACCGCCTACCTTTCTTCGTGGGAGCAGGGGACCGACTGAAATCGTCTTCCGGCCATTCCGGACGGCGCGACTAAGATGACCAAAACCCTCGGACAGGAGAAGGTTCGTCCCAGCGGATGGATGGCTTCCGGTGAGGGTGGGAGGAGAGCCCGTGACGCATCGACCTAACCGGCGCCTGTTCACCTCGGAATCGGTAACCGAGGGTCACCCGGACAAGCTCGCGGATCAGATCTCAGATGCCATCCTGGACGCCATCCTGGCCCAGGACCCGTTGGCCCGGGTCGCGTGCGAGACGGCCCTGACTACTGGCACGGCGATTCTGCTCGGGGAGATATCCACCAACTGCTACGTCGACATGCCCAAGGTGGTCCGTCAGACCATCCGCGATGTCGGCTATGTGCGCGCCAAGTACGGTTTTGACTACGAGACCTGCGGGGTGATGGTCTGTATCGAGGGTCAGTCCCCCGATATCGCCCAGGGCGTCGACGGGGGAGGGGCCGGGGACCAGGGGATGATGTTCGGCTTCGCCTGCGATGAGACCCCGGAGCTGATGCCGGCGCCAATTCAATATGCCCACGGCGTGAGCCGCCGCCTTGCCGAGATGCGCAAGAACGGCACCCTCAAGTGGGCTCGGCCGGACGGCAAGAGCCAGGTAACCGTCGAGTACGACGAAGCCGGCGTGCCCAAGCACATCGACACGGTGGTGGTCAGCGCCCAACACTCCGAAGAGGCCAGCCACGATGAGATCGAAGACGGTATCCGCCAGCATGTGATCGCACCGGCGCTGCCCAGCCATCTCTTCGACGACGACACGCGGGTGCTGGTCAATCCCACCGGGCGCTTTGTGATCGGTGGGCCCCAGGGGGACGCGGGCCTCACCGGCCGCAAGATCATCGTTGACTCCTACGGGGGTTTGGGACGACACGGCGGCGGCGCCTTCTCGGGCAAGGATCCGACCAAGGTGGATCGCTCGGCGGCCTATGGCGCCCGCTACGTTGCCAAGCACCTGGTGGCAGCCGGGCTAGCGCGCCGGGCCGAGGTCCAGCTCGCCTACGCGATTGGCGTGGCCAAGCCGGTCTCGGTGGGGGTGGAGACCTTCGGCACTGAGGCCATCCCCACCGGCCAGATCGAATCCCTGATCGACGAGTACTTCGACCTCTCGCCCTTGGGGATCATCAAGGAGCTCTCCTTGCGCCGGCCCATCTACCGCCAGGTGGCCGCCTACGGGCACTTTGGTCGCTCCGACCTTGACCTTCCCTGGGAGCGCACCCCTTATCGCGATGATCTGGCTCGGGACGCTGGGCTGGAGGCGCCCGCCGGTGCGGTCTCCGGGGCTGCCCGCTAACCTTCCCGACATGCCCGAGAAGGGAGCTCTGGTAGCTCCTGCCAACCTGGTGGCCGTCATCCTTGCCGGCGGGTCGGGGACGCGTCTGTGGCCCCGGTCGCGATCTCGAGAGCCCAAGCATCTGAGCCCCTTGGCACCGGACGGCAGTTCTCTACTGCGCCATGCCTATGACCGCGCCGCGCGCCTCGGAGGGGACGTTCTGGTGGTCACAGCCGTCAATCAGGCGGCCCAGGTCCTGGCCGAGATCCCCGAGTTGGAGCCCGAGCGACTCCTGCTCGAGCCGGAGCCCCGGGGCACGGGACCGGCGCTCGCCTGGGCCGCTACCACGGCTCTGGCCCTCCGGCCAGAGGCGGTCATGGTTTCACTCCACGCCGACCACTACATGCCCGATGAGCAGGCCACCACCACAGCTCTGCTCTCCGCGGCAGCGTGGGCCAGCCGCTCCGACTTTTTGATCTCCGTTGGCTTAGCGCCGACCTGGGGCGCCCCAGGATTCGGATACGTCGAGGCGGGTGAAGAACTGGCCCGGCCGGCCGGCCTGGAGGGGGCGTTGGGGCTGCGCCAAGGGTTGGGATTCGTCGAGAAGCCGGGCCTTGATCGGGCTCAGGAGATGTGCAACAGCGGGCGCTACTTCTGGAACACCGGTCTCTTCGCCTGGCGGGCTGAGCTCTTTCTTTCGGAATTGGCCAGCCATGCTCCCGAAGTTGCCGCCGCCGTGCAGCTGGCAATCTCCCAGCAGGCTACCGGGACGGCCACCTTTGCTGACGCCTGGGCCAAGGTGTCGCCGGGGGTGGTCGATCGGCTGGTCATGGAGAGGAGCTCTCGAGTAGCGGTCCTCCCCGTCGATCTGACCTGGAGCGACCTGGGGTCATTCCTCGACCTCTACCGCGCAGCCGTCGATGCCGGTGCAGCTGATCCTCGGGAGAACGTGGTCAGAGGCGACGTCATGCTGCTCGACAGTGACCGAACCTACGTGGATTCGGTTGGTCGGCGCCTGGTGGTGGTGGTCGGCGCCGAGGAACTGGCGGTGATCGACACCGAGGATGCCGTCCTGGTCTGCCCGCTGGCCCGGGTCCAGGAGGTGGCCAAAGTTGTCGCCGAGTTGCAGGCGAGAGGGCGGACTGAGCTTCTCTAGCGGCCCGGAACAGGACCGAGACGATCCGGGGGCTACCCATACAATGACCTGGCTCAGCGCTCCCCGACGATCCCATGGAGATCAGTGGTGACTCAGCCTCAGATCAGTTTTGGCACGGACGGTTGGCGGGCGGTGGTGGCCGATGATTTCACCTACGCCAACGTGCGCGCCGTCACCCAGGCGGTGGCCCAGTACTTGGCGGCCGCCCCTCCTGAGGGCCGCGTGGTGGTCGGCCACGACACCCGCTTTTCGGCGGAACTGTTCGCCCGCGAGGTGGCCCGGGTGCTGGCCGCCAACTCTCGTCACGTCCTCCTCAGCGACCGGCCCAGCCCGACCCAGGTGTCGGCCTGGCTGGTGGTCGACCAGAAGGCCCTGGGCGGGGTTGTCGTGACCGCCAGTCACAACCCCCCGGAGTTCAACGGGCTCAAGTACAAGCCAGACTACGGGGGGTCAGCCTCACCTGAGGTGACCACCAAGCTGGAGCAGGAGCTCGCTCTCGTGCTCAATAACGATTCGGTCCGCACCATGACCATCGACGAGGCGATCGAGCAGGGTCTGGTGGAGCTCATCGATCCCCGACCCTCATACCGTGGTCAGATCGGCCGGCTGGTCGATCTGGGCGCGATCAAGCGGGCGGGCTTGAGCATCCTGCACGACCCCATGTATGGGTCCGGGTCCGGTTATGTGGCGGACCTGCTGGAGGGTGGCGAGACCCAGGTGACCGAGCTCCACGCGGAACGCAACCCCGGTTTCGGCGGCCTCCACCCCGAGCCGATCCCGCCCAACACAGACCAGGCGGCGGCGGTCCTCCGGGCCGGAGGTTTCGATCTGGGCATCGTCAATGACGGCGACGCCGACCGGGTTGGGATCTTCGATGAGAAAGGGAACTTTGTCGATCAGCTGGAGGTGGCGACCCTGCTCCTCTGGCATCTCTGCGAGAACCAGGGATTGCGGGGACCGGTGGTGCGCTCGTTGACCATGACCCGCCGACTCGACATTCTCGGTAAGCGCTACGGCTGCGACGTGGAGGAGCTGCCGGTTGGCTTCAAGTACCTGGGCACCCGGATGCGCGAGGTGGATGCCCTGTTCGCCGCCGAGGAGTCAGGAGGCTTTGGGTTTCGAGGTCACATCCCCGAGCGGGACGGGATCCTGAGCGGGCTCTTCTTCGCCGAGATGATCGTGAAGTCGGGGACCGCACTTAGTCAGATCCGCCAAGAAGTAGCCGAACTGGTCGGACCCCACGCCTACGCGCGGCGCGACCATCGGCTGCCCCGCGAGGGATACCAGGCCGCTCGAGAGAGGCTCATCGAGCGCATGGAGAAGGATCCTTTTCAGCAGGTCGGTCAAGATCGGATCACCAAGACCAGAAGCGACGACGGATTCAAGTACTGGCTCGGTGAGGACTCCTGGGTCCTGGTGCGCATGTCCGGCACCGAGCCGCTCATGCGCGTCTACTGTGAGTCGACCACTCCCGAGCGCGTACAGGATCTGCTCGACACGTTCGAGGGCGAGCTCGGGGTACCCGGCGGGGCTGACGTCCGACATGGTTGAGCCCGGGACCCCGCTTTCGCACCAGCCCGTGCGCCGGGTGGAGAAGCCCTGGGGCTATGAGATCTGGTTCGCAGTCACTGACCGCTACGCCGGGAAGATCATCCACATTGATGCTGGCCACGAACTAAGCCTGCAGTACCACGAGCGCAAGGATGAGTCGATCTATGTCCTCTCCGGGAAGATGGAGCTGGAACTCGACAACGCCCGAGGTGAGCTCCAGACGGTGCCCCTGGGACCGGGCCAGTGTCAGCGCATCGAGGCAGGCCAACGGCACCGGATGCGGGCTCTGGAGGAGACCGAGGTTTGCGAGGTCTCCACCCCCGATCTCGAGGACGTGGTCCGCCTCCACGATCGCTATGGCCGGGTCGAAACCCCGAGCGACTGACGGCGGCGGTCGGTGAGAGGCCCTGGAGAGAAGGGGGTCGGGGAGTCACCAAAGGCCGTCCCGGGATTGGCTTTTTCCCCAGTATCCACAGGTGAACGTGGATAACCCAGTGTCAGAGTTGCGGCCCTGAGCAGCCGTCCCCGCGGGGCCGCGGCACTCCGCCAAGAGGCGGAGACCGGGCTCGGAGTGACGCCCCTTGAGCGCCAGCCGGAGCTCCATCTGTCACCGCCCCGGGTGGTGCCATTCTCGTTGGCGGCGGCGGCGGTCTGCGCCCTCTCGGGAATCGGAGTCCTGCCTCTGGCAGCCGCCATTGCACTGGATATCGGCGCCGCTCTCAGCTACCTCGTGGCACTCCGCTCAGGACTGCCCCGCTGGCCGGAGCTGCCCTGGCCCCGGCTCCACTTCCTGAGCGGGATGCAACCGGCGGTTTTGCCCCTGGCCGGCTTTGTTTCAGCGGCGATCGCCTTGGCCGAGCAACCTGGTCTCCCGGTATTGCTGCTCCTGCCCCTCTGGGTATTGGTCATGCTCACGGTGTGTCCCTGGCTGGAGGTGGCTGAGGAGAGCCGCTCTTCGCGCCGCTGGGGACCCACCGTTCTAGCCCTGCTGGCGATTTCCGTCCCCTTGCCGCTCTTCATCCTGGCCATGAGTCCTTCCGTGGCGGCGCCGGTACGGGCGGTTGCGGTAGGAGCGGCGGTGCTGTTGCCGAGCTGGCGACTGATCAGCCTGACTTGCCGCGATGACCGCCGGGCCTGGAACCGCTCAGTGGCAGTGACGTTGGTTTTGGGGGCCGCGGCTGGAGCATCAGCGTTGCTCCAGGTGCCCATCCCGCTGCTGCCGGTGGCACTTCTGCTCGGCTGGTATGGCCTGACCGGGGTGGTCAGTCAGCATGACCGGCGCTCCATTGGCACCTTCGCCTGTTTCGTGGTAGTGGCGGCGGTCATGCTGGCGGTCGGCAACCCACTCTGAGTCCGAAGCCAGCGCGCCGCCAAAGGATGTACCGTGGGACCCCTATGCGAACAGCCTCCCTGGGACCTTGGTGGGATGCGGATGGGTTGCCGCCGCCGAGCTCGCGTCGGTAGCTCAGCGGCGCGCTTGGGGGCTCCGCCGCCCCCTTCGACAATCAGTCCAACCGCCACGCGTGCAGCACGAGGAGGCTCCTTATGGCCACAACACTTCCCCCTTCTGAGCTAATGAGCAGTGTCCTGGGCAGCGGCACCGCGGAGGAGTGGCGCCAGCGTGACCGCCGCTCCGTCGCCTCGGTGTGGTCCCGCTACACCGACCTTGTGGTGGACTCGGCTGAAGGCTCGTACCTGATCGACGTCGAAGGGCGGCGCTATCTCGACTTTGCCTGTGGCATAGCGGTGACCAGCCTGGGTCACCGCCACCCCGATGTGGCGGCGGCGGTGCACCGCCAGGTTGATCGCTACTGGCACACCAGCGTCGTCACCCAGAGCGTGGTGATGACCGAGGCTGCCGAAAGGGTGGCCGCCATCTGCCCCGATCCCCTCGACGTGGTCTTCTTCGCCAATTCCGGAGCGGAGGTGGTCGAGGGTTCGCTCAAGCTGGCCCGGCGCTCGACCGGACGCCAGGGCATCATCTGCTTCCGGGGCGCTTTCCACGGACGTACCTACGGGGCTCTGAGCGTGACCACCAGCAAGGCGCTCTATCGGTCTGCCTACGGGCCACTGCTGCCGGGCGTCTACGTGACGCCCTACCCCTACTGCTTCCGGGTCTGCGACCACGCCCCCGGCGAGCCCTGCCCGATTGCCGCCGGGGAGGAGCTCGAGCGGCTCTTCCACCAGGTGGTCCCGGCCAACGAGGTGGCCGCCATCTTGGTCGAGCCGATCCAGGGCGAGGGGGGTTATGTGGTACCACCGCCGGGATTCCTCTCAACCCTGCGGCGGATCTGTGATGAGCATGGCATCCTGCTCATCTGCGATGAGATCCAGACTGGGGTGGCCCGGACCGGGCGCTGGCTGGCGGTCGACCACGAGCAGGTTGTTCCCGACATCGTGACCCTGGCCAAGGCGCTGGGCAGCGGTCTTCCGGTGGGGGCAATCGTCTCCAGCCATCGCCTGATGGACAAGTGGGAGCCGGGCAGTCACGGGAGTACCTTCGGGGGCAACCCGGTGGCGGGCGCCGCCGTAATCGCCACCCTCAAGGTGATCGAGCGCGACCACTTGATCGACCGGGCCACGGCCCTGGGCGAGACCATTCGGGCCCGGGTCGCCGGGTGGCAGGAGAGCGGTGAGGGACCGTCCGACCTACGCGGTCGAGGAGCCCTGATCGGCATGGAGTTCATGGACCAGCAGGGCCATCCCGACGCCGACCGGGTCACCCAGATCAAGCACCGGGCTGTGGAATCGGGTCTGGTTGTCCTTTCCTGCGGCATCGATGACAACGTGATCCGTCTGCTGCCGCCGCTCACCGTGAGCGACGCCGAGCTCGAGGAGGGACTCGACATCCTCGAGTCGGCCGTACTGGGGCAGGCAAGCTCCCGATGAGTACAGCCGAGGCCGCCCCCCTGCGCACCTACGGCAACCTGGTCGGACCGGAGTGGCGTGAGGCCAGCTCCGGTCAGACCTTCGCCTCGATCAACCCGGCTCGACGCACCGAGGTAATCGGCCGCTTTGCCAGAGGTACCGCCGACGATATCGATCTAGCGGTTCAGGCGGCTCTGGCAGCGCTGCCAAGTTGGGCACGCACCCCGATTCCGGCTCGGGCCGAGGTACTGGCTCGCGCCGGCCGCCTTTTGGAGGAGCGCAAGGAGGAGCTGGCCCAGCTCATGACCCGGGAGATGGGCAAGGTACTCACCGAGGCTCGAGGCGATGTCCAGGAGGGCATCGACATGGCCAAGTACATGGCCGGCCAGGGTCGCAACCCGATCGGCGAGGTGGTGCCCAGCGAGTTGCGCCAAAAGCGGGCCTTCGCGGAGCGCGTTCCCATCGGCGTGGTCGGCTGCATCACTCCCTGGAACTTCCCCATGGCCATCCCCTGCTGGAAGCTGATGCCGGCCCTGCTAGCCGGTAACGCGGTCGTCTTCAAGCCCGCCGAGGACACCCCTCTGGTGGCCATCAGGCTGGCCGAGATTCTCGTCGAGGCGGGCCTCCCCGGCGGCGTGCTGGGCTTGGTCACTGGGCTGGGCGAGGAGGCGGGAGTGGCCCTGGTCGAGCACCCGGGGGTGCGCGCCATCTCCTTCACGGGTTCGGTCGCCGTGGGTCAGGAGATCGCCGCCACCTGCGGCCGGCTGGGCAAGCGGGTTTCACTTGAGCTCGGTGGCAAAAACGCCATGCTGGTGAGTGCCGATGCCGACTTGGACCTGGCTTTGGAGGGCGCTGTCTGGGGCGCCTTCGGCACCACTGGCCAGCGCTGCACCGCGACGTCTCGCTTCATCGTCCAGGAGACGGTGCTGGAGGACTTCACCGACCGGCTAGTGGCCCGGGTCGAGAAACTCCGTCTCGGTGACGGACTCGATCCCCGGACGGACGTGGGGCCGGTCATCAATGAGGTCCAGCTGCGCCGGATCCATGGCTATACCGAGATCGGTCAAAGGGAGTCCGCCCACCTTCTCACGGGCGGAAATGTGGCCAGCCAGGGAGTGCTGGCCGAGGGCAACTTCTACCAGCCGACCATCTTCTCCGGAGTTCGCGCCGAGATGCAGATCGCCCAGGAGGAGATCTTCGGCCCCACGGCGGTGATCATCCCCGTCCCTGACCTGGGAGAGGCGATCAGGGTCGCCAACGGGACTAGGTACGGTCTCTCGGTGGCGATCTACACCAAGGACATCGATAAGGCTCTCCAGGCGGTGGACGGCCTGGAGGCGGGAATCGTCTACGTCAACGCTCCCACCATCGGGGCGGAGATCCAGCTTCCTTTCGGCGGCGTCAAGTGGACCGGCAACGGCCACCGGGCGGCCGGGACCACTTCGCTCGACGAATTCACCGAATGGAAGACGGTCTATATCGACTACTCCGGACATCTCCAGCGCGCCCAGATCGACACCGACGCCAGCTGAGCCATGCTTGACTTCAGTCTGAGCCCCGATCTGCTCCAGTTCGAAGCCATGATCCGGGAGTTCGCCGCCCGTGAGCTGGGCCCCGAGGTGGCCCGGCGCGACCGTCAGGCCGAACCAGACCCGGAGCTCTTTGCCAAGCTGGCCAGCGTGGGCATCCCGGGCGTGGTCACGCCCCGTCGCTACGGCGGAGCTGGACTGGACTGGATCGCCCTTGGTCTGGCTTGCGAGGAGCTGGAGTACGTGGACGCGTCTTGCCGGACCGCGCTCTCTGTCCATGCCGGGCTGTGCATGACGGGTATCTATCAATGGGGTACCGAGGAGCAGCGCCAGCGACTGCTGCGGCCCTTGGCCGAAGGGCGGCGCCAGGGCTGCTTCGCACTCACCGAGCCTGATGCCGGCAGCGATGTACGGGCCCTGCGTACCCGGGCGACCAGGGAGGGGGATGGCTACCGCCTAGAGGGCCAGAAGGTATGGATCTCCATGGGCGATTTCGCGGACATCCTGCTGGTTTTCGCGACCGTCGACAGTGCCGCTGGGGTGGCCGGTATCACCGCCTTCGCCGTCGACCGTGACCTTGCCGGGGCGGGCCTCCGCACCGAGCCGATCCATGACAAGTTCGGACTTCGGGCCAGCGATACGGCGATCGTCTATCTCGACGGTGCGCTGGTCCCGGAGGCGAACCGCATCGGCGATGAGGGTGACGGCTTCAGGGTGGCCATGAGCTGTCTCGACAGCGGCCGCTACTGCGTCGCCAGCGGGGCCGCCGGAACGATCCGCGCCTGCCTCGACCTGAGCGTTGGCTACGCCCGCTCGAGGACGGTCCAAGGCCAGGAGATCGGTCGGCTGCAACTGGTGCAGCAGATGATCGCCGGCATGCAACGCGACTACGACATCGGTCGACTGCTCTGGCTGCGAGCCGGGTGGCTGAAGAATCAAGGCCTGCGGAGTTCCCGGGAGTCGGCCCTGGCCAAGTGGGTCAATTCAGAACGGGCCAATCGAGTGGCCGACGACACTCTCCAAGTCCATGGGGCGACCGGGTTCAGCGAAGAGTGCCCGGCGGCCCGCTACCTCCGCAACAGCCGGGCCACCATGATCTACGAGGGCACCCGCGAGGTTCAGACCCAGCTAGCCGCCGAATACGCGCTCGGCTACCGCGAAGACCGAGCCGTGTCCCATCCGCTGCCCGGCTGGCCCGACGAGGACGAGGGGAACCCCTGAGCCCGTCCCCGGCCACGATCGTGCCCCTACCGGAGGCGGTGGCTGCCGGCTGGGAGGAGAGGTGGATCGATCGCCCCCAGGGGCGCCTGCGCTTCGTCACCGCGGGAAGTGGATTACCGCTGGTCCTCTGCCATGGCTTCATCGGATCTGCCGAGAACTTTGAGACCTGGGTCCCCAGGTTGGCCCCGCTCCGCCGCCTAGTGATCCCCGACCTGCCCGGATTCGGAGGCTCGGCTCCCCTGACCCGAGCCCACAGCAGCCGATCCCTGGCTGTCGAGGTCAGAGCTCTCCTGGAGTCGCTCGACCTAGGGGAGTACGACCTGGGCGGACTCTGCTTGGGAGCCGCCGTAGCCATGGAATTGCTTGCCCTTAGTCCGGACCGACCTCAACGGCTCATCCTCCACACCCCGCTTTTGGATCCGGCCAGCGTCTCCCGCAGCTTCCGGATCCAATCTCAGTTGGGTACTACGCCAGGAGTCTTCAGGGCGATCTCCTTCCTGGGGCGCCGCCGGGTTCTCGCCGACTTCTACCGCCGGATAGCGGTCGAGGGCGGAGCCGAGATCGATCGGCGGTCTGCCGACCTCAATTTCGCCAATCAGGTCCGAGCCGATCCGCGGGCCGCGCGCGAGTGGTTGCGGGATGGCATGAGAGCCAACTACCGTCCCCTGCTGAGCGGCTGGAGGGGGCCCGTGCAGGTACTGGTGGCGGGCAACGACCGACTGCTGGATCTGAGCAGAGTCGAAGCCTATTGTGCTGCTCGGCCGCGCACTGAGCTCTCGGTCATACCTGCCGCCGGACATGGCTGGGACGCCGAGCTGATTCGGCGCCAGCTGGACCTTCTGGAGGGCCTCCTGGTCCGCGGGGTGGCCCCGCCAGGCGCTCTCAACCGGGATTGAACCGGCCGCCCACCTACTTCCTGGCCGTCGAAGTCACCAGCTCGGTACGCCGGGCTCTGTCACCTCTGCTGGAGGAGATGACTGGTATGGGCGCTGGCATTCGCCCCGTCCGGGCCGACGGGCTCCATCTGACCCTGCGATATCTGGGCAGGATCGACCCAGCCCAGAAGGTCGCCGTCCGGGCTGCCGCTGCCGAGATCGCCGGGGCCGGCCGACCTTTCATCGTTGCCTTTAGCGGACCTGAGCTGGCGCCCCCTGGGTCCTCACCCCAGGTGGTGTGGGCCCCTCTGGGTGCGGGGGAGGTGGACCTGGCCGCAATTGGGACGAGGCTGAACCTGGCACTGGCCGACAAGGGCTGGGCGCCGCCGAGCCAGCCCTTCAGGGCGCACTGCACCCTGGCTCGACTGTCGTCCCACCTGTCCCGAGGTGTCAGTTCGCACCTGGACGAGCTTTGCGCTCGGTCATACGGGGAGCCGTCGCTCCAGATGCCGGTCGAGTCGTTGTCCCTGATGGAGTCGGTGCCAGTCGTGGGCCAAGCCAGCAGCTATCGGCGGCGAGGCCAATGGGCCTTGGGCGGCGGATAGACACGAATCACCATTCGAAGGGACGCCCGTACCACTCGTGCAACTCTGGGTAGGATCCCCGCTCGACCAGGTTCCGGGCCCGCCCTTCGAAGGCGCGGATCTCGGCCGCTCGGAGCAGCTCAGCCAGAGAATGACGCAGCGCGGCGAGTCGACCCTCGTCGCCGAGTAGGGCGGCGACGCCGCTCAGCCAAGGCTCGGGAACCGGGGTACCCCCCAGCTCGAGCAGCGCCGTCCGAAGCTTGAATTCAGTGTGGAAGGTCACCCCGTGGTCGATGCCGCGGAGACTGCCCTCCGGGTCGACCAGGAGGTGGGCCTGCTTGCGATCGGCATTGTTGATCAAGACGTCGAGGGCGGCCAATCCGCGGAGGCTGCTGGCCATCTGATCGCCGTTGAGTTGCAAATCACTGGGAGGATCAGGGATGAATTCTTGGATGGACCCCACCCCGAAAGGGGCCTCATGGCGCAGCACCGTGGTGGGGGTGAATTGCCAGCCGAGGGCTCGATCTACCACGCTGGTCGCCACCTCGCGTCGGTGCAGGGTCCCAGGCGGAAAATCCCAGAGCGGTCGCTCCCCGCGGGCGGGCTTGTACACGGCCAAGAGCTCGCCATAGGGTCCGTCCAGACGAGCCTGAAAGACCGCGTTGCTGCCCCAGGGCATGCGCTCTAGCCGGAGAATGGGGGCGTCCCGGAGCCAGCTCCCGAGGTCTGCCCCGGCTGCCCTCTGGGGCACTTCCCGCGATCCCATGCGGCTCCAGACTACCGTTGCCCGGCTATCCTGGCTCGCCGAAGCTCGCTCCCTGCCACGCCCCGCCGCGATCTGTTTTCGTCACCCTGATGGAGGAAGTTGCTTGGTCCACTCCCTAGAGCAACTGCTGAGATCATTCGGGTACCTCGCCCTCTTCCTCTTGACCGTGGCCCAGTGCACCGGTATCCCTGTCTCCAGTGAGGTGGTGATCCCCTTCGCCGGTCTGCTGGTCGCCAACCACACCTTCTCCTTGCCGCTGGTGATCCTGGTCACCGTGGCTGGTGAATTGGTCGGGGCCATGATCGCCTACACCATCGGCGCCCGGGTGGGGCGGCCGGCGGTGCTGGCGGTGGGTCGGCGATTCCACTTCCGAGAGGCCCACCTTGAGGCCGCTGAACGCTGGATCGAGCGGCGCGGAGTGGTGGCCGTGGCGGTCGGCCGGTGCGTACCAGTTATCCGCAGCTACACCAGTTTCCCGGCCGGATTTGGACGCATGCCGCTGCGCCAGTTTCTGCCCGCCACCCTGGTGGGCGCCCTGGTTTGGGACAGCGCCTTGGCGGTCGCCGGGATGGAGCTCGGCAAGCACTTCTCCAAGATCTCCACGGTGCTGAAGCCGTTGGAGTACCTGGGCTTGATCGTTCTGGCGCTGGCCTTTGTATACGGCGTCTACCGTTGGAACAACCGAGGCGCATCCACCTCAGGGCCGGACCAACCCTGATCCGGCCCTGGCGATACCCTGGGCGCGTGGGTTATCAGTTGACGATGCACGCCGCTGCCAGGAGAGGTTCATAGCCAGCGATAACGCTGTCGGTCATTCCGCGGCCTTTTTCGGCGAGCAGCGTGACTATTGGTGGAATCGTGACTTCCTCGACCTGGTAGTTGCGCGCCTTGGCCTGGGCCCCGCCCGATCTCTTCTCGACGTGGGCTGCGGCTTGGGCCACTGGTCGCGCGAGCTGGCGCGAGTTCTGCCCGGAGTCACCGAGATCACAGGCGTGGACCCTGACCCGTCTTGGGTCAGGCAGGCACGGATGACCACTGGTGAGAACGCCACTGTCAGGACGTCAGTGGTTCAGGGACGCGGCGAAGACCTGCCGTTTCCAGACGGCCAGTTCGACCTTGTCACCTGCCAAACCGTCCTCATCCACGTGCCTGATGCGGTGGCCGTCCTGCGTGAAATGGGTCGCGTTCTCAGGCCCGCCGGGACGCTTCTGCTGGCTGAACCCAACAATCTCGTCGGCCACCTGGTACGGACGAGATGGCCGGAGCAGCGCGATGCCAGGGCACTGACATCTGCCCTGGCTTTCTACGCCACCTGTGAGGCCGGCAAGATAGCGCTCGGGGAGGGTGACAACTCCATCGGTGATTTGCTCCCCGGCCTGCTGGCGGACGCCGGCCTGACCGTCTCCGCCTGCTATATCTCGGACAAGGCCTCCCCCTTGTGGCCTCCCTATTCCTCCCCCGAGCAGCTCAGCTTGGTCGAAGCGCTGGAAACCAGCGTCAAAGAAGAACGCTGCCCCTGGAGCAAGGAAGAAACCGAGCGCTACTTCCTGGCGGGTGGGGGAGAGGAGGAGATCTTTAAGGAGGCCTGGGCTGAGAGGTTGGCCGAGATGCGCACTGACCTCGCGGCTCTGCGTAGTGGGAGGCTTTCGACAGGTGGTGGGCAGCTGATGTACCTGTTCGCTGCGACCAAGCCACCCGGTGGGCCGCCTGAGATTGAAGGTCAGGCGTTGCCCGCTACTCGACCGGAGCCGCCGAGCATTTAGGGCTGCCAGCATTTAGCGCGGGGCGGGCTCTCCAACTTGCAGGGGTCCCAGGGGTCACGGGCGGCGTTGTTCCGGGGTCATCGGCCGCCGGGAGATCCCAGGTTAGCGTTCAGCCCAACTGGCGCGGCCTGGCGCTGTGCCTGTTGCTCTTGGAGGGGAGTGAAGCGGGGCGCGCGCCCAGAGGGATTTGAACCCCCGCAAACCCAGATCCGTAGTCTGGTGCTCTATCCGGGCTGAGCTATGGGCGCAGACGCGAATTGGATTCTAGTGCCTTCGTCGAATCGCTCAGTCGGCGACTGGACTGGTCTGGCGCTGCTCCAAGGCACGGGTGGCCGCTATGCGGCAGCCCAACTGATCCAGCACGGCATCCAACTCATCTTGGAGCCCGGGCTCAAAGATGACCGGGTCATTGTCCAGCTCCCGCAGCAGCGCGGACAACTGAAGTGCTTTCTGCTCGATCTTGGCCACAGTGTCCCGCGCATCCGATCCCCTGGCCGCGGGTGAGCCCACCAACTCCACTATGCCGCCCTCCATGGAGGGGTCATTTGGCCCCGGAAAAGATGCTGGTCAGACCAGCACTGATGTGGTCATGCTATCGCCACCGCTGCCCGCTGTCGAGGCTTGGTAGGGCGGCGAAGAGACCGGGCTCAGGCGAGCCTGACCCTCTCACCTCAGGCGGGCTGTCGGCCGCGCCGCAAAGGCCTACTGACTAGATGGAGGAGGCGAACCAAGACCAAGGCGGCGAGGGTGTAGATGGCCAAGGCGAGCAAGGCCGCCCAAAAGGTGGTGTGGCCGACCTGGGGTACCCCCGCCCGGAAGATGCCCGCGAATGGGCTGGCCAGAGCGCCGCCGACCCTGTCGACGATAGACACAAATCCGTCCGGACCGACCGCCGTGGCCCGGAACAAAAAGTCCAGGGCCAAGAAGGCATCGACGACCAGGACGCTGAGCAGTATCAATTCGCTGATGCGAAAGCCGCGGCCCCGGCTGGGCTTCGTCTTGGTCGAGCTGACCTCGGGTGTCTGCGCCGGGCGCTGGTCCGAGGCGGGGTTCGTTTGGTACTCGGGCGGCGCGTGGACTTCCATACTCATGGCCGACCTCCCTGTGATGGGACAGGCCCTGGCCCGCTTAGCGACGGGGGCCCACCCTCACCTGTACCAACGGGTCTAGGCAGTGGGAGTTTCACCCAGGTCCGGCAGGCCAGTTCGAGCGGCTCCATCGAGAACGGTTGGAGCGGTCCAAGACAAGGTTTGGCCGGACAGCGATTAGCTATACTCGGCGCCGCGCTGCGGCGGCCCCGCAACCGGCTGGCGCGGATGGCGAAATGGTAGACGCGCGGGGCTTAGAACCCCGTGGGGATAACCCGTCCGAGTTCGATCCTCGGTCCGCGCACGGTTACCCTACCTAGACCGATATATGAGCCCAAGTAAAACTGAGACCGCGCCGTTGGAGGTGAGAGTCGAGCGTCTCGCCGGATCGCAGGCCAAGCTCACCATCGAGGCACCCCCTGCCGACGCGGACCGCGCCCTGGAGCTCGCCCTCGGACACCTGGGCCAGCGCTACCGTCTGCCCGGGTTCCGCCCGGGCAAGGCACCGGCCGCGGTCGTCGAGCGGGCGGTTGGATGGGAGGCACTCCGACAGCACGCGATAGAGGATCTTCTGCCCGAGGTCTGGGCCCGGGCCATTGCTCAAGTGGAACTGGAGCCGGTCTCCAATCCAGATGTCAGCGAAGTTGTTCTCGAGCGTGGCGAGCCCTTCCGCTTCACGGCAAGCGTGGTGATTCGTCCCGAGGTGGTTCTGGGCGACTACCACAAGATCAAGGTGGCCGTCAGCCAGGCCGAGGTGGCCGACAGCGACGTCGACTCCACTCTGGAAGCCCTGCGCCAGCGCTATGCCCAGCTCGAGGACGCCGGCGACCGGGAGGCCCGGCTTAGCGACGTGATCACAGCTGAGCTGACCATGCGCCACAACGGCGAGGTGGTGGGCACGCCGGCCCAGCAGCAGACCCTAGATCTGGAACGCGGCGACCTCTTGCCCGGGATGGCCGACCAATTGGTGGGCGGCAAGGTGGGGCAAGCCGTCGAGGTGACCGTCACCATGCCCGAGGATTACGCCCGGGAGGAGCTGCGTGGTGAGTTGGTGGTGATCACCGCCGAGATCAAACAGCTGCAAGCCAAGGAGCTCCCCGCCATGGACGACAACCTGGCGACCATTGCCGGGCAAGGCGAGAACCTAGCGGAACTTCGAGACTTCGTGCGGAGCCAGCTTGCCGAGGAGGCCCGTCTGGAGGCCGAGCAGGCCCAGGAGGCCAAAACGCTGGAGGAGCTGGTGGCCATCTCCCGTGTCGAGGTCCCGGAGGTGATGATCCAGGCCGAGATCGACCGTCAGGTCAAAGACCTGGAACTTCGTCTATCCGCCTCGGGCATCTCCTTGGAGCAACTGCTCGCCTCAGACGACAAGCAGATGGAGCAGCTGCGAGGCGAGCGCCGGCAACCGGCAGTGGAGCGGGTCCAGCTGGAGCTGACCCTTGAGGAGCTGGCGCGAAAGGAGGGGTTACAGGTTTCGGATCGGGAACTGGACGAGAACCTGCAGCGCATCTTCTCCAAAGGCGCCTCCAAGGAGAGCCGGCGGCGCGCTCGCGAACCTCTACGCCGCGAGCTCCTCCTGGGTGAGGCGCGCCGCTGGCTGGCTGCCCGCGCCCGGGGTGAGGCGGAGTCCGAACCACCGGGGACATAGTTCCCCCGACCCCTGGGTATACTCGCGGTGCCGGCGGCGAGATCCCGTCCCGGCCTTTTTGCGAGACCAGGAGGAGACCATGGCCCTCGTTCCGATGGTGATCGAAACGACCAGCCGGGGCGAGCGCGCCTTCGACATCTATTCCCGTCTCCTCAAGGACCGCATCATCTTTGTGGGCACGCCCATCGACGATCAGATCGCCAACTTGGTTATGGCCCAGATGCTCTATCTGGAGAGCGAAGATCCCGAGCGCGACATCAACCTCTATATCAACAGCCCCGGAGGCTCGGTCTCGGCCGGGCTGGCCATCTACGACACCATGCAGTACGTCAAGCCCCGGGTGAGCACCTTCTGCATGGGGCTGGCGGCTTCCTTCGCCTGCCTGCTTCTGGCCGGCGGCGACAAGGGCCTCCGCTTCAGCCTCCCCAACACCCGGATCATGATGCACCAGCCTTCGGGGGGCTTCCAGGGGCAGGCGTCCGACATCCAGATCCAGGCTCAGGAGATCCTTCGCCTGCGCCGGATCCTGGACCAGATCTTGGCCCACCACACGGGCAAGCCGGTAGACCAGATCACCCGAGACTCGGACCGCGACTTCTACATGTCTCCCGACGAGGCCAAGGAATATGGCCTGATTGATCACATCATCACCGGGCATCGCGGCCTCGACAAGATGGTGGCGGAGGAGGAGGGGAGCAGTCCCACACCCGAGCCGGCCCCGGTCGAGGCAGCCGCGGTTCCGGCTGGGGAGAAGAGCCCTTCCGCCCGCTAGGCGGACGAGTTCACGAAGATTCTGTGACAGCCCCCCAGAGGCCCCCGGCGGTGGCCCGGAGCGGGCTCCGGCGACCGCCCCAACTGGTCCGTGAGCCGGGGCAGCGCTGTAACTTCTGCGGAGCTCTGACCAGCACCGCCGCCGTCGCCGCCGACCGTCAGGGCAGCGAGGCGGTGATTTGCCCGGCGTGCGTCGAGCAGGCGGCGCTGCAGATCAGGCGTCCTGGCGGTGGGGGGGACGCGGCGTGACCGAGCGCGAGGACCGCCGCCGTCACACACGCTGCTCCTTTTGCAACAAGGGCCAGGAGCAGGTGCGCAAGCTCATCGCCGGTCCCGGAGTCTACATCTGTGACCAGTGCATCGAGCTCTGTCAGGAGGTTCTCGAGGAGGATTCCCGGGTCACTCCGGTGCGTCGACCGCGCAGCAGTGTGGTGCCCAATCCGCAGGCAATTTGGAAGTCGCTGAACCAATACGTAGTTGGCCAAGATCAAGCCAAACGGGTGCTTTCGGTAGCCGTCTACAACCACTACAAGCGCATCAACAGCGCGCGCGAGACAGGCGACGTTGAGCTGCAGAAATCCAATGTCCTACTGGTCGGTCCTACAGGATGTGGGAAAACCCTCTTGGCTCAGACCTTGGCCCGCATCTTAGATGTGCCGTTCTCAATCGCTGACGCCACCTCGCTGACCGAAGCCGGCTACGTCGGTGAGGACGTAGAGAACATCCTGCTGCGGTTGATCCAGGCGGCCGACTTCGACGTAGCCCGGGCCGAGCGCGGGATCATCTATATCGATGAGATCGACAAGATTTCCCGCAAATCGGACAACCCCTCGATAACCCGTGACGTTTCCGGTGAGGGTGTGCAGCAGGCCCTGCTCAAGATCCTGGAGGGGACGGTAGCCAACGTCCCGCCGCAAGGGGGGCGCAAGCACCCGCACCAGGATTTCATCCAAATCAATACCGCCAACATCCTCTTTCTCTGCGGTGGAGCATTCGATGGTCTGGAACGGATCATCGACCAGCGCGTGGGCCAGCGGACGATCGGATTCGGCAGCGCCCAGGCGGGAACGCGCAA
Source organism: Candidatus Dormiibacterota bacterium (assembly GCA_035534695.1). GTDB lineage: Bacteria > Chloroflexota > Dormibacteria > Aeolococcales > Bog-877 > Bog-877. The sequence goes on along the minus strand of DATLRN010000008.1, from coordinate 32,101 downwards.
CAAAGAGAACGCCAAGATTCTGCACGAATTGTCGGCCCAGGACTTGCTTCGCTATGGCCTCATCCCCGAGTTTGTCGGTCGTCTGCCGATCACCGTCACCTTGGACTGCCTCGACGAGGACGACATCACCAGGGTTCTGACCGAACCCAAGAACGCCTTCGTCAAGCAGTATCAGAAGTTCTTCTCACTGGATGACGTCGAGCTGGTTTTTGAGCCCGGAGCCTTGCAGGCGATCGCTCGTAAAGCGCTGGCCCTGGGAACCGGGGCGCGGGGACTGAAGAGCATTCTCGAGGCGGTCCTGCTCAACAGCATGTTCGACGTCCCCTCCCATCCCGAGATCAAGCGCTGCGTGATCACCGAACGCTCGATCATGGAGGCGACCGAGCCCGAACTCTTCCGTGATGAGGAGCCGCAAGCCGCTTCGGCTTAGCCTCCCGAACCGCCAGATCGGCGCTCCGGTTAGACTGGGGAGCCACTCCCAACCTGTTGCGCGGCAGCGCGCGCCAGCCTCGCGAGGACCCCTATAAATGTCGATCGCTAGCATCCTCGGATACCCGCGCATCGGGCCCTCCCGGGAGCTGAAACGGGCGCTTGAAGGCTACTGGTCGGGGAAGCTCTCAGCCGATCAACTACTGGCTGAGGCCTCTCAGTTGAAGGCGCAGCGCTGGCGCCAGCAGCGGGCGGCCGGGATCGAACACATCGCCAGCAACGACTTCTCCCTCTATGACCACGTACTCGACGCCGCCTTGACCTTGGGCGTGGTCGCGGAGCGCTTCGCCGCAGTGGGGTCTGCCGACAGCCTCGACCTGATGTTCGCCATGGCGCGGGGCACCAAGGGGGCGACCGAGATCGCACCCCTGGACATGACCAAGTGGTTCGATACCAACTACCACTACCTGGTTCCCGAGCTGGCGGCGGAGCAACGCTTCCACCTAGCCTCCCGGAAGCCGATCGAGGAGTTCCTGGAAGCCAAGGAGCTGGGGATCGTCACCAGACCGGTGATCCTGGGACCGGTCACCTTTCTCCAGCTCAGCAAGGGCTCCGAGGTGGGCAGCCCCAACCTGGAGTTTCTTGATCGCCTCCTGCCGGTCTACGCCGAGCTGCTAGTCGAGCTGAGTCAAGCTGGAGCGACCTGGGTCCAGATCGATGAGCCCTGCCTCAGCCAGGATGTCCCCGTCGAGGTCCTCGAGGGTCTGGAGCATGCCTACCAGGCGCTCAGCCAGGCCGCTCCCAATCTCAAGCTTCTTCTCGCCTCGTATTTCGCTGGGATGGGAGGCAATCTGGCGACGGCCCTGGGTCTGCCGGTGGACGCTGTCCATCTCGACCTGGTTCGCGGGGCGGCCGACCTCGACCCAGCCCTGCAACTGGTGCCGGACGGCATGGCCCTGTCGTTGGGGGTGGTCGACGGACATAACGTCTGGCGAACGGATCCCGACCGCGCCATCGCTCAGATTCAGCGCGCCGTTGCCAAACTCGGCGAGGAGCGGGTTCTCGTGGCATCTTCTTGCTCTCTGCTCCACGTTCCGGTGAGCCTGGCGGGGGAGTCCACTTTGGATCCCGAACTGCGCTCCTGGTTGGCGTTCGCGGAAGAGAAGCTGGTCGAGGTGAGCACGCTCGCTCGGGCGGGCCAGGGCTTGGCCGACGTCGAAGCCCGCTTGACGGCGAGCCGGGAGGCCTGCGCGGCACGGCGGGAGTCGCCGCGGGTCGTCAATCCGACGGTGCGGAAGCGGATTTCCAACGTCACGCCGGACCTGCTCACCCGCCCCGGCGATGGACCATCCCGACGCCTCTTCTGGCGGCGCGGCGTCTCGCTACCTCCCCTGCCGACGACGACTATTGGCTCTTTCCCCCAAGTGCCCGAACTGCGCCAGGCACGGGCCAAGCTGCGCCGCGGGGAGATCGACGAGCCCCAGTACGAACACCTCATGGAGCAGGAGATCCGTCGCGTTATCCGATTTCAGGAGGAAATCGGGCTTGACGTACTGGTGCACGGCGAGCCTGAGCGGAATGACATGGTCGAGTACTTCGCCGAGCAGCTGGCTGGCTTTGCCACAACACGGCAGGGCTGGGTGCAGTCCTACGGGTCCCGCTGTGCCAAGCCGCCGATCATCTTCGGGGACGTTTTCCGCTCCCACCCCATCACCGTCCGCTGGGCCAAGTTCGCCCAGAGCCTGACCCAGCGCCCGGTCAAGGGCATGATCACCGGCCCGGTCACCATCCTGCAGTGGTCCTTTGTCCGAGACGATCTGGAGAGGAGCGAGACCTGTGCTCAGATCGCGCTGGCGCTCAGGGATGAGGTGAGCGACCTCGAGGAGGCTGGAATCAATGTGATCCAGATCGACGAGCCCGCCCTGCGCGAAGGCCTACCCTTGCACCGGGCTGGCCAGCCGGCCTACCTGCGCTGGTCGGTTGACAGCTTCCGACTAACTGCTGCCGGAGCCGGCGCTCAGACCCAGATTCACACCCATATGTGCTACTCGGAGTTCGAGAATGTGATGGACGCGATCGCTGAGCTCGATGCCGATGTGCTCTTCATCGAGGCGGCGCGGTCGGCGATGTCGCTCCTCCACGCTTTCGCTGACAACGGCTATGCCAACGAGGTGGGACCGGGTATCTACGACATCCACTCACCACTGGTTCCCTCCGTCGAGGAGATGGCGGAGCGGCTGCGCAAGGCGGCCGAGGTGATTCCCCCGGATCGGCTCTGGGCCAACCCGGATTGTGGTCTCAAGACGCGCGGGTGGGCCGAAGTTGTGCCCTCTCTCCGCAACATGGTCGGGGCCGCCCGGCTGGTGGCGGCCGAGCTGGCCGCGGTCTCCCCGGCCCGGTCCTAGCCGCCGCCGGGAGGGACCGGTGGAAGCCGCCTACCAACCGCAGCCGACAGAGCAGCGCTGGCGTCAACGCTGGGCTGAGATGGATCTGGGGGCTGCCGACCCGGCGAGCTCCAAGCCCGCCTTCTCGATTGCCTTACCCCCGCCCAACATCACCGGCTCTCTGCACATGGGTCACGCTCTCAACGCCCTGGTCCAGGACTCGCTCTGCCGCTTTTACCGGATGAACGGCTACGAGGTCTGCTGGGTGCCGGGGACTGACCACGCCGCCATCGCCACTCAGAACGTGATCGAGCGCCAGCTGGCAGATGAGGGCACCAGCAAAGAGGAGCTGGGACGAGAAGCTTTCGCCACTCGGGTCGACGCCTGGTACAGGACCTACCAGGGCCGGATCCTGGAGCAGCTGCAGCGGCTCGGGGCCACCTGCGACTGGAGGCGGGAACGATTCACCCTTGACGATGCGTACGTCCGGGTGATCCGGATCGTCTTTGGCGAGCTTTACCGCCAGGGGCTCATCTACCGGGGCCCGCGGATCGTCAACTGGTGTCCACGCTGCCGCTCGGCCATCTCCGACGAGGAGGTGGAATATCAGGAGCAGCTGGACACCTTTTACTACGTTCGCTATCCCCTGGTCCTGGGTCAGGGCTCCCTCGAGGTGGCCACCACCAGACCGGAGACGATCCTGGCCGACGTGGCGGTCGCGGTGGCGCCCGGCGATGAGCGCTTCCGACGGTATGTCGGCCAATCGGTGCGCGACCCGCTTGGTGGGCGGGAAATCCCTGTCATCGAGGACCAGGCGGTCGATCCCCAGGTGGGCACGGGCGTACTCAAGATCACCCCCGGCCACTCTGCCGAGGACTACGAGATAGGCGAACGCCACCACCTGCCCATTCAGACGGTAATCTCACTCGACGGATTGATGATTGCTCCCGGTTTTCCAGATCTTGACGGTAGAGGAGTGGGGGAGGCGCGGGAAATCGCCGCGGCCCGGCTGCGAGAGTCGGGGGCCATGATCCGCGAGGAACCATTGCTTCACCAGGTCGGCCACTGTGACCGCTGCGGCACGGTGATCGAGCCGCTGGTGACACCGCAATGGTGGGTCCGGATACGGGACCTAGCTGATCCGGCCGGCGAGGCGGTGGCGTCGGGAAAAATCAAAATTCACCCGGCTCAGTTCCGCGTGCAGTATCTCGACTGGGTGGCTGGACTCCGTGATTGGTGCATCAGTCGCCAGCTCTGGCTCGGCCATCGGATCCCGGTGAGCACCTGTGCCAACGGCCACTCGTTCGCCTGGGTCGATGAGCCAGCCATCTGTCCTGAATGTTCCTCGTCAGATCTGACGGCGGACCCCGATGTCCTCGACACCTGGTTCTCCAGCGGACTCTGGCCCTTCGCGATCCTCGGCTGGCCAGACCCGAACCCCACCCTGGAGCGCTTCTACCCGACCTCGGTGCTGAGCACGGCCCGGGACATCCTCCAGCACTGGGTGGTGCGGATGGTGATGATGGGCCTGCGCTTCACCAGCGACATCCCCTTCCACGACGTGCTCTTTCATGCCACCATCCTGGGAGCCGACGGGGCCCGCATGTCCAAGAGTCGGGGCAACGTGGTCGATCCCTTGGACATGGTCGACAAGTACGGGGCGGATGCGCTGCGGGCCTGGGGAGCAAGTGTCGCGATGGGAACCCAGGACGCGCGCTTCGATGAAACTCGGGTGGAAGGCTACTCCCACTTCGCCAACAAGCTGTGGAACATGACTCGGCTGCTCTACCTTGTCCACTTCCCGGGAGAGGACCAGCCGGGCAGGATCCCCGAGACTGCGGAGCCAGCGCGGGAGAGCCTGCAGCTAGCTGACCGCTGGATCTTGTCTCGGCTGGGTGGTCTCACTCAGCTGGTCACCAAGGCACTGCCAGAATTCGACTTCGGCGGTGCCATGGACGCCATCTACGGCTTCGCCTGGCACGAGCTCGCCGACTGGTATCTGGAGCTGGTCAAGGCACGCCTGGAGACTGGCGATGCGGTGGCGCTCTGGGTGACCCGGAGGGTCCTGCTTCAGATGGCGACCCTGCTTCACCCGATCATGCCCTTTCTGACCGATGCGCTCGCCGAGCAGTTTGCTGGAACCCCAGCCAGCCTTGATCGGGCCACCTGGCCCGCCGTCGAAATGGAATGGATCGATCCGGACTCGGAAATGGCCATGGCTGGTTGCATGAATCTGATCTCGAGTCTGCGCAAATGGCTCACCGAGCTGGGAATCGAGGTCAGCAAGCGGAGCATTCGAGTGCCCTTCTTCGTGCGTGAGGAAGGCCCCGAGCTCGCCCAGCCGGAGGCCTTGGGCTACGTCAGTGCGGTCCTGCCGATCACCTGGGTGGAACCTTCCGCTTATGACGGTCGGGCGGCTCGGCCCCAGCTGGTCGCGGGGAGGACCACCCTGGCCCTCGGACGAAGTGCCGGCCCCGGGGCTGATCGCTGGAAGGAGTCGGCCCAACGGGAGCTCGTCAAAGCCAGTGCCCTGCGCGCCAAACTGGAGGCCCATCTCGACGGACCCTTTGCCGAGAAGGCGCCGGCTGAGGTGGTGCAGCGGGAACGTGATCGCCTCGAGGAGGTACGACAACGACAAGTCCTGCTGACCCGACTAATCGAAAGCTGAGTCGGGGCGGCTGAGTGCTGTCGATCACGGAACTGCCCGTTCTGGCCCTGCTGTTTCCCGCCGCGGCCACTTTGTTGTGCTCCGCCTTGGGCCGGCCTTGGCCTCGCCATCCCGCGTTTTGGGCGCGTTGGGTACTCCGTGCCGGGCTGCTGCTTGGTCTCGCTGATGCCATCGCGGTTCTGGATCGGCTGCAACCTGGGGGCGCCCTCCAGACGACTCTGTGGCGGCTCGACTCCAAGCTTCCCATCTCACTCTCCGTCGACACCACCGGCACCGTCATCGCCATCTTGGTTCTGGTTTCGGCCCTGGTGGTTAGCTTCGCCGCTCGCGACCGCCGACCGTTGACCTCGGCAGCCCTCGGACTGGCCGCCCTGGGCGCCGTAGGGGCGGCCTTTTCTGGCGACCTCTTGGGCCTCTACATCGGGCTTCAGCTCTCGACCCTGGGAGGAATCGGCCTCAGCTACGCGCGTCAGCCCCGCGCCGCCAGCAGTCGCATGGTCTGGGCGGCGTCAGCGGATCAGGCGATCGGCCTGGTCTGGCTGGGAGCCATGGTTCTGCTCTTGCACCAAACGGCCACCCTGCAACTTAACGCGATCCCCACCAGCAGCGTCGGCCCGGCCCTCTCCGGCCTGTTGCTCTTGCCCGCTGTCGTGCGGCTGGCAGGTTGCGGGCTGGTTGCCGGATCGGCCCGAGCCGGTCGGCAGGAGTCGGTTGGGCGCTCACTTGATGTAGCCGACTGGCTAGCCGTGGTCGGGGTGCCCACCATCCTGCTGCTCCTGGTCCGGATCCAGTCCTTGTCGGGCGGCAGCTGGCCGGTGGTTTGGTTTGGCACCTGTCTTGACCTCCTGGCCTTGGGGCTCGGTCTGGTCGCGGTGGTCAGTCTTCTCGCCTCCAGCAATCCCCACTCCGCACTGCGGTCGCTGTTGTTATTGCTAGCGGCCTTGGTGGTGGTGGGGTTCGGTCAGAACTCTGCCGACGGAACCCTGCTGGCACTGACCGCCGGGCTTTTCCTGGAGATCTCCAGCGTCTTCTTGCCGCGAGCCATGCTCAGCCGTCCCCGCCGCCGACGGTGGAGTCCGTCACTCCCTAGCCAAAGCCTGAGGGTGAAGACAGTGCTGAGTGGGGCGGTCACCCTGGCGCCCTGCTGGCTCGGGCTCATGGTGGCGCTGCTGGGGCTCGACCTCGCCTTCAGGAGTGGCTTGAGGTGGGGAGTGACCCCGGCGCTGGCGTACTCGTTGGCCTTGGCGGGCCTCGTCCTGACCGTGCCTCGTCTACTCCGTGAGTCGACCCCTCCCGAGGGCTGGAGTTGGGTGCTCTGGCTTCCCGTTTTTTGCCTTGCCGCAGCGGTGCTCCTGCCCGGCTGGGCCGTGACCGTGGCCGCCGCGGCGCTGGCGCCGCCGGGAACGCTTGCCGCTGGGCTGCTCTCCGCCCCCGATCCCCTGGTGATTGCAGCTCCCGGGCTGCTCTGGCCGGGCGGCTACCTGGTACTTCTGTCCTTGATCGCAGGAGGGGGCCTTTGGGCGTTGTGGGTGGTCATGGGCGGTTCCGAAAGCCTTGTCGCGCCCACCCAGGGATCCGACCTGACGCCCGCTTTAGCTCGCCCTACCCGGGTCAGGGGCTGGGTGGTGCGGGGCTTCGGGCCGCCTACCTGGGCCAAAGAGGCCCGGGGCTGGTACTCGACCCTGGCCCGACTGGCCGACCGGGAGGCCGCTGAACGTCCGGTTTGGCTATGGATTGGTGCGACTGCGATGGCCGCTTACCTGCTCGCCGAGATGGTCAGGCTGTGATCTGGGCGGGCCTGATGGCTGCCCTGGGATTCGCGGCGGGGGCCATTGCGTTGTTCTCGATCGGGCCCGAGGGAATGGCCCTCAGTGCTCTGGCCCTGGGCCTGGGTCTAGGTGGAGTGGCTTCCTTGTCCTCGGGACCGACCGGGTTTGCCTGCCTGGCCGGAGTGGGTGCGGTCGCTGCCCTTCTGATTTTCCTCAGCGGCCGGCTGCCCTGGCTCGATCGCTCGATTGCACTTCTCGGCCAGGGTCCGGTCGTGGAACGGCCCCGCGTCTTCGGGATTCGGAGCCTGCGAGCGATCTTGGGGGCGATGGCGCTGTTCACCGCCAGGCTCCTGTCCGGTCACCTCACGGCGGGAACGGTTGCCACCCAGGGGCCAGGTTTTGCCTGCCTCTTTGTTTTTGAGGTGGGCCTCATTCGGATAGGTACCGGTCAAGGCCCTGCCGAGATGGGCCTGGGCGGTCTCTGTGCCGGTATGGGGGCTGCTGCCTTCGTTCTTCTCAGCGCCCCGGGGGCATCGCTTCTGGTTGCGGTCATGGCCTGTGGAATCCCCGCTCTGGCAATGGTGGCCCTAGCCCGGGCCACCCCCTGGGAGATATCTGCGTGAGCGTCTGGTTTGCGCCGGCCTTGGGTGGAGGGCTGGTTCTGGCCGGGGTGTCGGCGGCCCTGACTCGGCGGGCGCGCCTGGTTCCACCGTTGCTGCTCCTGCTCACTGCGGCTGGGATTTCCTTGGTGCTGGTCGAGTCCCTGGCCAGCCATCGTCCCAGCTTCCTGCTCACTGAGGAGGGACCAGGGACCCTAACTCTGACCCGTCTCCCGCTCGGGATATTGGTGGGTGGATGGGCGGCCCTGGTCTTGGAGCTGGGAGTCGGTCACCGGCCTCCGATCTCGGGCAGCACGATCGCGACGGCGATTGCCGTGGGGGTTGCCGCCTGCCTCGCGTTGACGGTGTCAGGGGTCATTCCCCTGGCCCTCCTGCTCACCTTCATGAGCGGTCTACTCTGGGTTCGCTGGCAGCGCATTACCGGTCCGGCGCTGCCAGTTAGGAGTCTTGGGCGACAGACGGCGGTCTTGCTCTGTGCGCTGCTGGCAGGTGCGGCCGTGCTTCCCTCCGAGCGCATCGGCGCCGCCCCCGCCGCCCTGACGGCGATGTTGATGGTCGGAGGCGTGGCGGGCGCCGCCGGGCTGCTCCCTTTCTCAAGTTGGGTGGGGGCTGTCTCCAGGGTCCTGCCCGCGGAGGCGGCGACCTGGCGGATCTGGCTGATACCGGTGGCACTGGTCGCGGTCACTCGGGTGGTGGTCGCCGGACCGACCGTGTTCTCGCAGGTGATGCAGCTCCTTCTGGTTGCGCTGGGTCTGGCGACCGCCATCGCGTGGGGGTGTGCCGGCTTCTGGGCTGACCCGAACTTCCGTTATTGGCGGGTGCTCCAGGCGGATGTCGGATTCATGTGCGTGGGGATCGGCAGCGGCGATATTCAGGGCCTGGCCGCCGCTCTGCTATTGATCGCGGTGCACTGGCTGGCGGGAGCGGCGCTCAGCGAACCCAGCGGCGCTCGCTCCCACCTCTTGGCCTGGGTCGGCCTGTCCGGGGCGCCCCCGTTTGGGGGATTCACCGGGAGGATTTTGGCGGTGGTCGGGGCCGCTTTCATGGGTCCGGTGGTGGTGGCTCTGCTTCTGCTCGCCTTTGGCCTGCAGCTGGCCGCCTGCGGAGCTGGAGTTACCGAGGCGGTTCGGCGCGCCGCGGTACGCGGCCCTCGACCGAGCGAGTTAATCGGCCTTCTGGCAGCTTTGGGCGCTCTGGTCCTGGGGCTGGTGGCCGCCCCGTTCCTCCAGATCGCGTTCGGTCTCCACTTGTGAATCACCTCCTCTTCGGCTTCGCTCTCTGTGCCGCACTGGCCATCTATCCAGGTGGGCTGGCGGTGCTGGTCGCCGCGTTGGCCGGCGGTCTCGCCCCATTTGCGCTCGGGAGAAGAGAGGGGTGGGCGGGGTGGGCCGCCAGGCCCGGCAACTCCACCAGGCTATTACTCGGCTTGGCGCTGGCGGGCCTGGTCGTGGCGCCCATGCCCTGGCCGGACAATCCCGTCTCTCCGATCGGAATCTCCTGGGCCGCGGGGAGCAGCCTGGGTGGAATCGCCCTCAGTCTGAGCGCACTCTGGGCACTTCAATTGCTGGGGTCGAAGGGACCTTGGCCGGCTCTGGTCCTGGTCCTGCTGGGGATCTGGTCCATGGGGCTGCTGCTCCTGGCTCTGGCGGTGCACACAGTCAGCTGGTCGGGAGTGCTCGACGCTGCCGGATTGGGGGCTGAGTTGGGACGTCTCGGGCTGGCGGTACTGGGAATCGCTTGCTTGCCCCTTGCCCTGGGGGGAGGCCCCGGCGGCCTCTCGTTGCGCAGTGCCGCGTGGGCGGCCGGGGTGGGGATGGCACTTCTGCTCGCCCTGCCTCAGCTCCAGACCGTCCCCTTCCCGGTGGCGTTCGGTGCCTGGTGGGTCCTGATGGCCATTCTGGGACTGGTCTGGAGCGCCGGCGCCCGTTGGGGACAGCGATTTATCCGTAACCTGGGCCTAGTGCTTCCCGCTGCTACACTCAATGCTCCGTGAAGCGCTCGCCGGCGCGGGGATCTCGATCCCCCTGGGACCGGCCCCCGCGACGGGAACTGGAGGCCCTGTGAGGACGTGGTCGAATTAGTCCTAGCCTCCGGCTCGGAGCGCCGCCGCGAACTCCTGGTGAGACTAGGGCTTAGGTTCGTCGTGGTCCAGCCGGAGGTAGAGGAGAAGCTGCTGCCCGGCATGTGCGCCGACCTGGCGGTGCAGTTGATCGCCCGGAGCAAGGCTCATGCCGGCCGGGAGTTGGTGTCCACCAGGGACGCTTACCTGCTCGCCGCTGACACCATCGTGATGGGTCCCACCGGTCCCTTGGGCAAGCCCCACACCGTGGAGCGCGCTCGGGAGATGCTGACCTCACTGCGAGGCCAGCGGCACGTGGTCTTGACCGGAATCTGTGCCCTCAGTGCAATCACCAAGAAGGAGGCCACCGGGGTCTCGCGTTCAGCGGTGCGGATGCGCGAGTTCAGCGACAGCGAGATGGAGCAGTACATCGCTGGCGGGGAACCCCTTGATCGGGCCGGCTCCTATGCCATCCAGGGTCTGGGCGGCTCCTTGGTGGACGCCATCGCGGGGCGCACCGACACCGTGGTAGGCCTCGACTGTCAGATGGCTATGCAATTGCTCAGCGAGGTCGGCTATCCGACCCCACTTCCGACCGCGCCCGATCGCCACGTCGCGCTGGGCAAGGCGGCCGCGACCCGCCGTCCCCTGGCGAGCTCGAATCGGGTTGGGGGATCGCGCTGAGGCTGCGGGCTGTCAGCGGAGTGGCGGGGGTGGCATCGGTAGCACTCGCGCTGGGATCTCTGGTCACCGCTTGCGGCTCGAGCCGTCTTGGCGGTCTCGAAGTGTCGACCGCGGTTACCTCCCACGGTTCCAGCGCCAGTACCTCGTCGGTCCCTCAGGGCACCGAAGTCGATGTGCAGATCACGGTCAGCAACGTCAGTCAGAACAGCGTCGGCGGAGTCACCGTCCGCGTTCCCGTGCCCAACGGGTTTACCTACCTGGCCACTTTGACCACCTCGACCAACGGCAACTCGGTGCGCTCTGCTGATGTGGCCCCCAAGAGCAAGGAATCGACCTTGATCTGGGGGTCGTGGTCGATGGGTCCGCGCTCGACGAACAGCAAGTCCCAGGTCCTGATCATCGCGGAACTGGAGGCCACGGGCACGCCGGCCACGGTTCAGTTCTCCCCAACCGTGTTCGCCACTGGCTTCACCAACACCCTCTCCGGGACGGCCCTGGCGCTGACCATCTCGCCGGCGCCCTCGCTGAGTATCCAGTTGCGGGTCAGCCCCTCGACTATCGCGCCCGGTCAAAGGGTCACCTACGACGTGGTCGTGACCAACACCGGCAGTGGGGAGGCACCGGACACGTCAATCGGAGTCACCCTGCCCGATGACTTCGACTATGTCGGGGGTTCGGGCAGCTCAGGCAATTCCAGTCTCGGTAGCGCCACCTTTCCCAACGTCGGAACCGAGATTCCGATATGGAGCGGCATCGATATTCCCGGGGCCGGATCATCTGGCCCTGGCACTCTGTCCCTCACCTTCACCGTTCAGGTACTCTCGATCGTGCCCCAAGGCCTCTACACCTGCTCGGCGACCCTGGTAGCCAGCACCGGATCCCAAACCCAGAACTACCTCCAGAGCAACTATGGAGCTCTGGCTCCTCTTCAGGTCACCGGCACCTAACCGGAACGAGCCCGGCTGATCTCGGTTACGGCGGGCTCTGGTAAACTCGCACTCCGGGTCAGAGGCGTGGTCCAGCCTCGCTGCGGCCGGCCTCGCGAAGGGTCGCTCGCTCACCACCTGATAACTCCAAGGGAGCCCTGATGTACGCCATCGTCCAAGTGGGCGGTCGCCAGTACCGAGCCGCCGCGGGCCAGAGACTGGTGGTGGATCGCCTGGATGTCGAGCCCGGTTCGCGGGTGCATCTGGATGACGTCAGGATGCTGGTCGCTGAGGAAGGCGACGACGCCGAAACCGAGATCGGGCGGCCGCGAGTCGCAGACGTCGCGGTTGCGGCTCGGGCGATTAGTCATTTTCGAGGACCCAAGATCCTGGTCTTTAAGTACAAGCCCAAGAAGCGCTACCGGCGCCACCAGGGCTTCCGGGCGGAGCTCACTGAGTTGAGAATCGAGGAGGTTCGCCGGGGCGCCTATGAGGACAAGCCCGCCACTGTGGTGACCGCCAAGAGGCCACCATCGGCGCGAGCTGAGAAGCCAGAGGCGCCAGCGAGCGCTGGCAAGCGACCGGTAGCCAAGGCGGAATCTACTGCCGGCTCAGCCAAGAAGGCGCTGCCAACCCGCCGGCCCACCACAGCCGCGGCGGCAGAGGTCTCCGAGGAAGCCCAGCCGCCAACTAAGACAGTTCCCCCGAAGGTGGGCTCACCCGGGGCGCCCTCAGCCCGGGCAGCCTCGGGTAGGACAGCTCCGGACAAGAGTGCTTCGGTGAAGAAGAAAGCTGAAAAGTCCGCTCCGGCGACAGCCAAGCCCAAGGCCACCACGACCCCCAAGAAGCCAGCGGCGAAGGCTCCAGCGGGGGAGAAGAAGTCGCCCCGGTCCGCTGCCCGACGGTCCGGAGAAGAGGAGCGGCCAGATGGCTCATAAGAAGGGCGGCGGCAGCAGCCGCAACGGTCGAGACAGTCAGTCGCAGCGCCTGGGCGTGAAGGTATATGGGGGTCAGACGGTGGGAGCGGGTGCCGTCCTGGTCCGTCAGCGGGGAACCCGCATCCTGGCCGGTCCCGGCGTCGGTGTTGGGCGGGACCACACCTTGTTCGCTCTCCAGTCGGGGGTGGTGGACTACAAACCCTTTCGGACTGACCGCACCCGGGCCTCGATCACTGCAGCGGGCGCCCAGGCCAGCTGAGCCCACCGGGCCGTCGGCTCCCGGTAACAGATGTTTCTGGACGAGGTCGAGCTGAGCGTTAGCGCTGGCCGAGGCGGTGCCGGTTCGGCCAGCATGCACCGGGAAAAATTCGCCCCTCGGGGTGGCCCCGACGGTGGCGACGGGGGCCGCGGCGGGGATGTCGTAGCGGTCGCCGACAGCAACTTGAGCTCACTGCAGGGCTACCAAGTCACCCGCACCTTCAAGGCACCCGGTGGTGGTGCGGGTGGGCCGTCGCACCGGCACGGGGCGGATGGCGAAATCACGGTTTTGCCGGTGCCCCCCGGTACCTTGGCGTGGGACGTGGCCAGCGGCCAGTTGCTCGCCGATCTCGACCGCGACGGGGCCAGGGCGATCTTGGCCCGGGGCGGCAAGGGAGGGCGGGGCAACGTCCACTTCGCCAGTCCCACCCACCAAGCGCCCAGGCGCCGTGAACTCGGCGAACCCGGTGTCAGCCGCCGGATCCGCCTGGAGTTGCGGCTGATTGCCGACATCGGCTTGGTCGGTCTGCCCAATGCTGGCAAGTCGACCCTGCTCGCCCAACTCACCGGGGCTCGGCCGAAGATCGCCGCCTATCCCTTCACCACTCTCTCCCCAAACCTGGGAGTGGCTGACCTGCCGGATAGTGGAGTTCTCACCCTAGCTGACGTCCCCGGATTGATCGAGGGGGCGCACGACGGAGCCGGCCTAGGCGAAGCCTTTCTCAAGCACCTAGCCAGGACCCGCGTCCTGGTCCACTTGGTCGACGCCACTCTGGGCGAGGTGGGCATGGTTGAGTCACAGCGACAGGTAGCAAGCGAGCTCCGCTTGCACAGTTCAGACCTCGAGGCCAAGCCGACGCTGCTAGCCGTGAATAAGCTCGACCTGGTCGAGCCCGAGGAAGGGGAGCGTCTGGTCGCAAGGCTAGCCGAGATAGTGCCCGAGGGAATCACGGTGATGGGGATTTCAGCTGCGACTGGGGCGGGCTGCCCGGCCCTGCTGGAGGCTGCTGGGCGGCTTCTGGGGAAGCGTCTCGAGTCAGCCATCAGCGCCGATGAGACGGGCGGATTCCACCTCTACCAGGGTCCTCCCGGTCTGAGTCGTGATTTCGCGGTGGATCGCGTGGGTGACGCCTTCCGAGTCAGCGGTGAGTCCCTGGAGAGGCTGGTCGCAATGACCGATCTTGACGACGATTCCTCGGTATTGCGCTTGCAGCGGCAGCTGCTCAGGATCGGCGTCGAGGCGGCACTGATTAGCGCGGGCGCCGACGACGGTGACGAGATCCAGATCGGCAGCGCCGCGTTCACGTTATACCGCGAGCCGATGTCCCCGGCGACTGGCCAAGCGGACAGATGAGTCCGACCTTGGCTGAAGGCCCGAGCGGGAGCCCGCGGCTGATCTTCTTCGGCGGTACCTTCGATCCTCCCCATCTTGGCCACGTCGGGATCATCAAGGAGTTGCGTCGGCAGACGGGTCAGCGACTAGTGGTCGTGCCGACCGGGATTCCCGGCCACCGTCCCCGCCCGATTGCCACGCCGCAGCAGCGGGCAGAGATGGTCGATATCGCTGTCCGTGCCCTGGCCGATGAGCAGGTGTCGGTCTGCCGTTGGGAGGTCGAACAGAATCATCCCTGCTTCACCATCGATACCGTCGAGAGATGGTTGGCAGAGTGGCCAGAGACGACGATCGAGCTGGCCCTGGGGTCCGACGTTACAGCCGGGCTGCCGACCTGGACGTCGGCAGCCCGGCTGATGACCTTGGTTCGGCTTTTGGTGTTTGAGCGAGGAGGAGCGCCCGAGTCGGGGGAAGCAGTGCTGACCCGACTGCGCCAGCTGGGGTTTCCGGTGGCGGGAGCCGCGGTGATCGCGGTCAATGCCCCCACTGTCGACGCCACCAGAGTCCGGGAGCGGCTGGCTCGCGGCGAAAGGTGCGACACCCTGCTTCCCGCCGAGGTCGGCGAATACATTCGAGCGCACGGTCTCTACCGTCCCGAGGCTGAGGCTGCCGCCTCGCCCGGAGAGGGATAATCGCCCGCGAATGACGCCGCTTCAGCTCAGCCGCCTGCTCGCTGATGCCGCGTTTTCGCGTCGCGCCCGGGCGGTGGTGCGGATCGATCTGCGGGGCCGGACGACGATCGCGGACTTCTTCGTGATCTGCGAGGGAGATACCGATCGCCAAATCCGCGCCATCGCGGGCGAGATGTCCGATAAGGCATCCCAGGCCGGCGTGCATCCGCTGTCCCGGGCGGGCCTGGAGGAGGGGTCGTGGGCCTGCCTCGACTACGACTCGGTGATTGCCCACATCTTCCTCCCCGGTGAGCGCGCCTATTACAATCTGGAGGGCCTCTGGGGTCCCGCCCGCCGAGTCCGGCCTCGACCGTTGGTTCCGGTCCCGGTCGCACGATGAGCGAGGCGCCGCTCCGGCTCGGCTGTTTCGTGCCGCAGGGGTGGCGGGCCGAGTTCCCGGAGGAGATGGCGGCTGGACAGCGCTGGGAGGCCGCCATCAGCGTGGCCCGACGGGCCGAGCACAGTGGCTACGGGGCGGCCTGGGTGTACGACCATCTCCAGGCGATCCAGGCTGATCCACCAAGCGCTGTGTTTGACCCACTTCTGCTGCTGTGCACAGTCGCCTGGAGCACTTCCAGCATTCGCATCGGGCCTATGTGCCTCGCGGTACCACTGCACCACTTGGGACGCCTGGCCCAGCAACTCGCCAGCCTAGACGTGGTCAGTGGAGGCCGCCTCGAGGTGGGCCTGGGAGCGGGGTCGGACGCGGAGGAGGCCAGGGCCTTTGGAATTCCAGTGGCGGGGCTGAGAGACCGCATCTTCGCCTGCGGGGAGGCAGCCGAGCTACTGCGGGCCAGCTGGACTCATGGGCACACCAGCTTCGAGGGCCGCTATACCGTGATCGAGCACGCCCGCATCTTTCCCAAGCCAGTGCAGCGTGGTGGGCCGCCGCTCTGGATCGCTGGCGGGGGGGAGAAGTTGACCCTGTGGCAAGTCGCTCGCCACGCGGACGGTTGCAGCCTGTTCGGTCCACCGGCTCGGGTGGCTCACAAGCTGGAGATCCTGGCGGGGCACTGCCGAGCCGTTGGCCGACGGCCCGAATCGGTCCGGGCAGCGGTTGTCCTGGACTGTCTGGTGGGGGATACGGAAGTTGAGGCAGACCGTCTGGTCGAGCGCTACAACCGGCATGGAGAAGACGTGGTCAGCTACCGCCGCAGGAGGCTGGTGGGGACCCCGGCTGGCTGTGCCCAGCAGCTCCAGGAATATCTGGATCTGGGCGTTCGCGAGATCTGCTGCCACTTCCCCGATGCGGTCATTTCGGATGGGCTGGAGAAGCTGGCCATGGCGGTCCTGGGGCCGCCCGGGCAAACGCCCGCCAACTAGCGCCTGGCCCGGCCCGGCGGCCGGGGGACTGCGGGTGGACTCGCTTTGATCTGAGCCGGTAGCATGGAGGCCGCTCCCCATCCGCCTTTTCGGGTCGGGCTCGGCACCACACCTGGAAGGAGAAAGCAATGCACCGGAAGCTGGACATCCTGGCCGACCGCGGCTTCGTCGTGCTCAAGGACTACGACGGGCCGGCGATTCCTCCGGCCGAGTGGGCAAGCCTCGACTACGTGGACTGGAAGAGCGGCGGCGATACCAACTTCGCGCCTCTCGCCTCCGCCAATGGGGACATGGAGTGCCACGGCTTCTGGGAGCACGGTAAGCCGGACAAGGGCGGGGTCTGGACGGACAACCGAAAGATCGCTCCCAGCCTGGTCCATTACGTCGAGGCGATCGGAGGCAACTTCGGCCGCGTCCGGGTGATCAAGCTAAATCCCAGCGAGGAGGAGCAGGCTCTCAAGCAACTCCATGTCGATGACAACAACCGGCTCAATCCCGACGGCAGCGGCTGGGTTGTCCGGGCCTGGCTTGAGCTGGCTGACAGCCCTGGCAAGTCGACTTTCATCTTGCGCGACAAGCACGACGATCCCTCGACCGAGTCCAGGATCGTTCTCCACCCGGGCATGCAATTGGTGATCGATACGGAGCGACTCTCCCACGTGGTGCATCACCCGGGTCCGGAACCGCGCTACTCGCTGATCACTTCCTGGGAGTCTGACGACACCATCGAGCGCTGGATTCAGAGCCAGCTGCCGGCCGGAGAAGAGATCGGCGTCCGCTAGCCCCGGACCAGACGCGACCAGCGAGGGTCACCAGAAGGCCTCGAACAACGCTTCCTAGCAGACACCGTTCCAATCGCTTTTGTAGGATCCGGGGCAGTTGGTGTCCGCAGTAGCGTAGGCCACGGTGTTGGGCAGGTAGAAGTTGGCATTCAGGCCGGTGCCCACCTGGACCACATCGGCGGGCTTGGCGTACCAGATGTTCGGTTGCGAGGGTAGCACCTGCTCCATGTAGGACTGCCAGAGGGGCGCCGCACCGGTAATGCCTGAGGAAACCGCTGACAGAGTCGCGTAGTCAGGGTTGCCCACCCAGGTTGAGGTGAGCAGGGTCGGGGTCCAGCCGAAGACCCAGTTGTCGCCGATGCCGGAGAGGTCACCGATGCCGTAGTCGGAGGTGCCCGTCTTGACCGCGACGATCCGATTGGGGATGGTCAGGCCGTTATTGATCCCGAATTCCGGCTGGCGATTCTGGTTGCTTTGGAGAATCATGTTCATGATGTAAGCGACATCGGGGGGGATGACCTGGAGCGAGTTCTGGGCCACGTTGTACTGGTAAATCGTCTTGCTTCCGCGCATGATCGTGAGGATGGTGGTGGGCTGGTGCAGCACCCCGCCGCTGGCCAGCACCGAGGCTCCCGTCGACATATTGATCATGGTGATGCCGAGGGCGGTGCCGCCCAGGGTCAGGGCGAGACCGTAGGTGTTCTGGGGGTTCAAGAGATCGGTCACGCCCATCCTTTGGGCTACGTCGGCCACATTCTGGAGTCCCGTGATGTCCTCCACCTTCACCGCCGGCACATTGATCGAGTTGCCCAGGCATATCTTCAGCTGACAGACGCCGGTGAAGGTGCGTGAGTAGTTGAGTGGGGAATAGCCGCCGATGTCGATCGGCGCGTTGAGGATTGGCGTCGTCATCGTGAACTTGCCCGACGCGATGGCGGCCGTGTAGGTGAACATCTTGAACGACGATCCGGTACGTCGCGGCGAGTCCACCATGTTGATCTGGCCCCATTTCCCGGCGGGATCGGTGGTTCCCACCATGGCCAGAATCTCGCCAGTTCTGGGATCAACCGACTCCAGGTCAGCGTCGCCGATGTTGTATTCGCGGAGCAGCTCGGCATTCTTGGTGGGGTCCTGCAGGTCGGCGATGCCAGCTGCCTGGTCGGCTGTGTTCAGGGATGTGTAGATGGTCCAACCACCGGGGTTGAGATAGGCGTCACCGAATTGTGCTTGCAGCTGGCTCTCCGCGAACTGCACGAAATCGGGATCCTGGACCACCTCGCTGGCCTCCCAGGGATAGACGGTGAGGGGTTCTTTGAAGGCGGCGGTGGCCTGCTTTTCGGTGATGTACCCGTTGCGCACCATCGCCTGCAAGACCACCTGCTGGCGATCTTTGGCCAGGTTGGCCGTGCCCGTGACGCCCGGGTATAGGTTGGGGTTGTAGGCGGTCGGTGCGTCCGGTATCCCGGCCAGCATGCTGGCCTGGGCGAGGTCGAGCTGTTTGGCGGTGATGTGGAAGTAAAGCTCGGCCGCCGACTCGATGCCGATGGCCTGGTTGCCGTAGGGGATCCGGTTGACGTACATCTGGAGAATGGTGTTGGGCTTGAACAACTTGGAGACCTCGTAGCCCAAGAGCAACTCCCGCACCTTGCGGGTAAGCGTCTTCTGGGGCGTCAGGAAAGATATCTTGGCCAACTGTTCCGTGATGGTGCTGGCTCCCTGGACGGCGCTGTGGTGGACCAGATCGTTGATCCCCGATGCCACGATCCGAGGAAGATCAGCGGAGGCGGTGTCCTGGTAGAAGTGGCGATCCTCGACGGCAACCGTGGCCCGTAACAGGAGCGGGCTGACGTTCTTCAGGGCAACGCTGACGTGGTGCACCCCGGGCTCGTGGAGCACCGCCAGAAGTGACCCATCGCTGGCCAGCAGCTGGCTATCTTCGGGCGGCCCCAAATTGGGTAGGGCGGCAACGCTGGGCAGTCCGACCTGGAAGGCCGCCAGCACAATCATCCCCGAGCCGA
The DNA here is from genome assembly GCA_035534695.1 of Candidatus Dormiibacterota bacterium. GTDB lineage: Bacteria > Chloroflexota > Dormibacteria > Aeolococcales > Bog-877 > Bog-877. The sequence goes on along the minus strand of DATLRN010000008.1, from coordinate 13,179 downwards.
TCCCAGCACAACCCATCAGCACCACCACCAAGACCGCGGTGGAGATGTTCCGCACCCATCGATGGCGCGTCCAGAATCCCGGTTTGGGGGGTCGCTGAAACCCAGAGCGCCGGCGGAACCCGGCTCGGCGGGATGCCCGCTCGCGCGGGGTGACGGTAATTTCCTGCATTCAGTTCAGACGGGGAGGTGGGCAGGTCCCCGGCCGCCAGATTATGCCAGGGTGCCCAGGATCGACTCCAGGCGGCACTTTGAGATTGACTTGGTGACAGCTCGGTGGCGGGAAGCTCACGACCTTGCAAATACGCGGCGAAGCAGGGATGAGTTACGCGGCGCTGGTGTAAGACTCGGGCCAAGGTCCAGTCCGGGAGAGGTTCCCGAACCAGCGAATTGAGTTCATTGCCGATGTCCGCAGCCGCCCTGACCGTGAACGCGCCCCCCCGTGCCCAAATTGGCTTCCCCCCGGTGCCCCAGAGCCCCAAGGAAGCCGGGCTGCCGGCCGGATTCATCTCCGACCTCGTGCTCAAGGTCATCTACTACAACGGGGCCATGCTCGGCCGTGAGGTGGGACGCCACATCTGTCTGCCCTGGATCATCGTCAGCGATTCGCTCAAGTTCCTCTCCGACGAGGGCTACATTTCAACGACCGGTATCCGGGGCACGGTTGGTGGTGCTGAGTTCGCCGACGGCCTCCAGTACGCGATCACCCGGGGTGGCCGGGAGCGAGCCAAGGAGCTCGTCAATGTCAACCAGTACGCCGGTCCGGCTCCAGTGCCGCTCGACGTCTACGTAGCGGTGGCCAGGCACCAGGGCCGGAGTAGCAACCCGGTCACTCACCAAATGCTCCGGGCTGCTCTCGACCATCTCGTCCTTCCCCCGAGCGTACTCAACCGGCTCGGTCCGGCTCTCGGGGCCCGCCAGTCGATCTTCCTCTATGGGCCTCCCGGCAATGGCAAGAGCAGCATCGCCGATGCCTGCGCTGCCCTCTTGGGTGATCCCATATTCGTTCCCCACGCCCTCTACGTCAAAGGCGAGGTAATTCGCGTCTTCGATCCCATCCACCATCGCCCGGTCTCGGCCGACCTTCCTGCTCACGACACTCGCTGGGCCCTCTGCGCCCGCCCGGTGGTGCGAGCTGGCGGCGAGCTTACCGGACGGGAGCTGGAGTTGAGCTTCGACCCCCGGATGGGGTTCTTCGAGGCTTCGCTCCAGCTCAAGGCGAACGGCGGTCTCTTCCTGGTCGACGACTTCGGTCGCCAGCAACTGAGTCCCCAGGACCTGCTCAACCGTCTGATCGTGCCGCTCGAGGCAGGATTCGACTACCTCAACATCGGCAGGGCCGGGACCACGGTCATGGTTCCATTCACTGAGGTGCTGATCCTCTCCACCAACCTCAAGCCCAAGGAGCTGGTGGACGAGGCCTTCCTGCGTCGGATTCGCTACAAGGTTGAAGTTCCCAACCCCAGTGTGATCGAGTACGGCAGGATCTTCCGCCGGGTCTGCGATTCGATCGGACTGGAGTTCGACCCGGCGGCCGTCAACTACCTGATCGAGGAGCACTACACCAAGGCCGGCCGCCCTCTCCACGGCTGCGAGCCTCGCGACATTCTCGACCACCTGGTGCATGCCGCCTCCTACTTCGGGGTCGAGCCGCGACTGACGCCCGAATTGCTCGATCACGCCGTCTCCGCTTACTTCGCCAACCTGGACGACGACGAGGGGCCGACTAACTGTCTGGCAGTAGCCCGACCGCGATCTCTGCCTGAGGTCCTGGCCTAGCTCCAGGTGACCTGAACGGAGCGCTGCCACAGCTCCAGCGCATCTGGTCGTCCCGAGACCTTGAGCGCCCTGGCCGGGAGTCGGTTCCAGAGGAGCAGGTAGATATCGGATGCGCTGCCTCTAACCCAGCACTCGGCAGCTTCAACGCCGCGCTCCGCCTGCACCCCTTCCGCCGATAGGCGAACCCCCCAGCTCTGGGGCAGGTCTTCGGCACCGAGGCCAAAGCTGATCTCCGCGGGAACTTCCAGGTGACGTATCCGCCCAGCCAAACCGAAGAGCAATTCCTCGATGCCGTCGGCGGCCAGCGCCTTCTCAAAGGCAACCCTGGATCCCCGAGCCAGCTCCAGGTCCGCCCGGTGGATCTCGGTCTCGTGGGCCTGGCGTCGGGCCCAGAATTCGATCGGAGAGCGCGCTGGCAGGAAGGTCCAGCAACGGAGGTTAGGGGGCGCTGCGCTCAGCGTCGCGATAAGTACTTCCGCTCCTGCTGCGAACCAGGGCAGGAGCTCCTGGTCACTGGGGTGGTCGGCCATCAGGACGGCTTTCTCGTCCTTGGGCATCGCCCCCGGCAGCTGTTCGGCGACATGGGCCGTGGCCCACCGATGCACACCACCTAGGTGCTGGATCAGCTCGCGCACGGTCCAGCCGGGACAGGTGGGGATGGGAAGGGCCAGTCCGGACGAACCTGCCGCTTCAAGCAGAGCCGCGCTCTGGCGCCTAAGTGACGTGAGCCAATCCTCGACCACCAGCGCGGCCGCCGGGCTCACTCGGAAGGGCCTGCCGCCTGCCGCCATTCTGAGGCCAGGATGGCGTAGATCCACTCGTCGGTCCATTCGCCCTTGACCTTCTCGTTCTGAATCAGCCGGGCCTCCTGGCGCATTCCCAGGCGCGCCATCAGGTTGGCAGAGGCCTGGTTGCGGCCGTCGCACTGGCCGAAGATCCGGTGCAACTGCAGCTCCTGGAAGCCAATGCGGAGGACCTCCCGGGCTGCCTCGGTGGCCAAGCCCCGGCCTTGGAAGTCGGGGTGGAAGATGAATCCGATCTCTCCCTGACGGTGTTCGACGCTGCGCAGGAAGAGAGATACCGTTCCCGCCAGGCGTCCCGACGCGGTTTCTTCCGCGGCCAGAGTGAAGGCCTCGTTTTCAACCTTGCCAGAGGGGATCGGCAGGGCCAGGCTGAGCCACCTGCGAACGGCTTCCTGCGTCCTGGGTTCCCAGTACAGATACCTGACGACGTCGGGGCGTGATTGGATGGCCATCAACTGGTCTAGGTCTGAGTCCTCCAGACGGCGCAGGATCAGACGCTCAGTTCTGACGGGCAGCGACACGGACAGCATGCCGGGCTAGGTTAGCCTCGCACCACCTCTCAGCGCCCGGATCGGCTCCGCTGGGGCGCTCAGTAAAGCTGTACCAGTTGCCGGAGTCGTCGCGAGTCACCGCCTCGACTCCATAGGGTCGGTCGGCCGGCTGCGGGGGGAAGCTCCACGCCCCGGAAAGTCAGCAGAGCGTGATCGCCGGCGGCAGTCGGTGTGGTCGTCATCACTCTGGGGCTGAGGGCACCCTTGGTGGTGGCCAGGGCTATCTCTTATTCAAACTTCCCGGAGCTGGCCTGGCTCGGAGTTGGGGCGCGGCGGCGATCAGACCCTGATCACCTCGACCCCAGGGATGACCTCATAGTCACCGTCCTGGGTGACGACGGGAATCTGCTCTACTGCAGCGGTAGCCGCCACCAGAGCATCCAGGATCGGAACCCGATGGCCAGCGGTACGCAGGGCGGCGACGATCCGAGCGAACTGGCGTGCCACCTCCACGTCCACCGGCAGGGGATCCCATCTCGACTCCACGGCCGTGAGCGTTGCCACTCGCGACGGCCGATCCTCGTCGTTGGCCATGAGCACACCTACCGTCAGTTCGGCCAGTGTCACCACCGAGATCTCGGTCTCAGTCACCCCAGCCATCTCGGCGAGGGGTCGCCCTGACTCGGTGGCGACGAAGAAGGATGTGTCGAGCAACGCTCTCACAGGTCGTCGGTCGTGTCGGACAAGAGACCGCGAACCTCAACGCGGATTCCGCGGTCCGCCGCGTGGCGCGAAGCTACTGCGAGAGCCTCGGCCACCGGCACGGTTCGACGACGACGCAGCGGCACGAGGGCAGCTACGGGCCGCCGGTCAACCGTGACAGTCAGCCGTTCGCCGCTTTCGACCCGGCGAAGCACCTCGCTGACGGTGTTCCGCAGATCGCGCACGGATATGGAACCGTTCATGGAACCACCGTAGCACATATGGACACATGGGGCCAGGTGGAGAGTGTTTCGACTGCAAGAAGGCACGACATCGTCATCTACTCGAGATGTTCCTCAAGGGCTTCGTCCGGTGGCGAAGAGCTTCGAGGCCGACCCGCTCCTCCAGGCCCGCCGACGCATCAAAGAGCTCGAGGCCGAGCTCAAGCTGGTCAAGGCGGCGAGCGCCCTTTTCGAGGAGGGCGCAATCAGCCCAAAAGGAAGTTCCAGGTTGTTCGAGGGCTGAACCACCTGGGCTACTCCGAGCGTCTCGCCTGCCGAGTCGTCGGTCTCGACCGCTCGACCTGCTGCAAGATCAAGTTCCACCAGCCGAGCGACCGCGAGATCCGTGAACAAGAAGCTGGTCTGGAAGATCATGCGCCGGCTGGGCCTGCGAGGCCTTCCCGGACCGAGGAAGGCCTCGGTGGAGAACCTGGTCAACGCGGCCATCTGCGAGGACCTCGTCCAGCGGCAATTCCGCACCTCGCACCCCAACCATCTGTGGCTGACCGACATCACCGAACACCCCACCAGCGAAGGCAAGGTCTACTGCTGCGTGGTCCTCGATCTCTATTCGAGAAAGGTGGTGGGCTGGGCCATCGAGTGCCTGCGGGGCTTGACGTTATATAGGAGCATCAACGCCCCGATGGAGTCGTTCTGGGGCTCGATGCAGGTCGAGCTGCTGAACAGGCAACGCTGGCAAACCATCGTGGAACTCGCTGCTGCCATCGCCGACTGCGTCGAGCATTTCTACAACCCGCTGCGCCGCCATAGCGCGCTCGGCTACCTGACACCGAACGAATTCGAGAATCTACAATCAGCCCCCATCCACTAGGCCCCGTTGCCATGACCGTGTTCCCCCGAACGGGGTTAGGCCAAATTGTGGAGCGAAGGGGATTCGAACCCCTGACCTCTGCCGTGCGAGGGCAGCGCTCTCCCAGCTGAGCTATCGCCCCGAGGGCGACCCAGTATAGGCGCGGCCGCTCTTGGCCGAAGTCGGTGGCCGATCCATGAGGATCAGGCGGCGCGGCGTGCCCATCTGGTCTTCTTGAGCATCTTCTTGTGCTTGTGCTTACGCATTTTCTTGCGCCGCTTCTTGATAACCGATCCCACGAAGAAAGAAGACCTCGAGAATGCCCACAGGCGACTGCCGCGGCCCAGGGGTGCAGCAAGCACCAAGGGCCCATTACCCGGCTAGTCTACTTGCAGGGAATTCACAGCGTCAAACTGAGCGGGATCCACAGGAGGAGGCATGGAGGTTCTCTGGGCGCCTTGGAGGATGGCCTACATCGCGAGAGAACCCTCCCCAGAGGAGGAGAGCTGCATCTTCTGCGATGTGGCCCGGCCCGAGAGTGATGGCCAAGACCTGCTCATCCACCGCACCGAATTGGTTGTCTGCATGCTCAACCGCTACCCCTACAATCCAGGCCACCTTATGGTGGCTCCTCACCGCCACGGTGGTGACCTGTCCGAGCTGAGCCGAGCTGAGCTGCTGGCGGTGATGGAGGAGTTGAAGCTGGCCACAGAGGTGCTCCGTCTCGAGCTCAGTTGTGAAGGCCTCAACGGGGGCTGGAATCAGGGGCGGGCGGCCGGCGCCGGGATCGAGGCCCACCTCCACTTCCACTTGGTCCCGCGCTGGAACGGAGACACCAATTTCATGCCCATTCTGGCCGACGTCAAAGTCGTTCCCGAGCACCTGGAAGCCACCAAGGTCAAACTGAGGGAGGCCTTCCGCGTGCACTTGGAGAGGACATGACCAGCAAGGCGCCAGCGAGCGATCCCGTCGAGGAACCTCGGACCACCGCTCCCGAGGACTATGCGGCAGGGTGGCCGGCGGTGGGGGTGACCTTCAGGCGCGGCCTCGACGAGATGGGGGCCAAGGTCACCGCCCAGACGCTGCGCAAGATGAACCAGAAGCACGGTTTCGATTGCCCGGGCTGCGCCTGGCCCGATCCCCATCACCGTAAGGTGGCCGAGTTCTGCGAGAACGGAGCCAAGCATGTGGCCGCCGAGGCCACCCTGCGCCGGGCGGGGTCCGAATTCTTCCGCGAGCACTCCATGAGCGAGCTCAGAGAGCGTTCGGACTGGTGGCTGGAAGAGCAGGGGCGCTTGACCGAGCCCTTGATCAAACGGTCCGGCAGCGACCACTACCAGCCCATCTCCTGGGACGAGGCGGTGGGGGTAGTCGCTGACAAGCTCAACTCGCTGGATTCACCCGACCAGGCCGTCTTCTACACCTCCGGACGCACCAGCAACGAGGCCGCCTTCCTCTACGGTCTCTTCGTTCGCGCCTACGGCACCAACAACCTTCCCGACTGCTCCAACATGTGCCATGAGTCGAGCGGAACTGCGCTCAAAGAGGTGATCGGCGTCGGCAAAGGCAGCGTCACCCTGGAGGATCTCGAAGAGAGCGATCTGATCATCATCTGTGGCCAGAATCCAGGTACCAATCATCCCCGGATGCTGACCAGCCTGGAAAAGGCCAAGCACAAAGGCGGCGTCATCGTCGCCGTCAACCCGATGCCGGAGGCGGGACTGCTCCGCTTCCGCAACCCCCAGACTCCGCGGGGGCTCTTGGCCAAGGGTACCCCGCTCGCCGATGACTATCTGCCGATTCGCCTAGCCGGGGACCATGCCCTCTTCCTGGGAATCGGCCGGGTTCTGCTCGAGACCGAGGACCGCCGTCCGGGCAGGATACTCGACCACGACTTCATTGACCGATACACCGACGGTTTCGAGGCCTACTCAGCCCATGTCCGCCAGGTCTCCTGGGAAGAGATCGAGGAGGGGAGCGGGCTCGATCGGGGCCAAATCGTCAGGCTGGCAGAGCGGATCATCGACGCCAAGTCGGTGATCATCGCCTGGGCCATGGGCCTGACCCAGCACAAGCGCGCGGTGGCCACGATTCGTGAGGTCACCAACGTCCAGCTGCTGCGGGGCAACATCGGCCGCCCCGGGGCCGGCCTGCTTCCCGTCCGCGGCCACAGCAACGTCCAAGGCGACCGGACCATGGGGATCTACGAGAAGATGCCCCCCGAATTCCTGGACAAGTTGGGCCGCGAGTTCCACTTCCAGCCGGCCCGGGAGGCGGGCTGGGACTCGGTCCAGAGCGTGGCCGCCATGCGCGACGGCAAGGCCCGTGTCTTGATCTCGATGGGTGGAAACCTGGTGCGGGCCATCTCCGACACCAACGTGGCCGAGACCGCCATGGCGCGGCTCGATCTCTCGGTCAGCGTCGCCACCAAGCTCAACCGATCTCACGTGATCACGGGAGACATTGCCCTGATCCTGCCCACCCTGGGGCGGACCGAGCGCGACCTCCAGAAGTCGGGGTTGCAACAGGTCACGGTCGAGGACTCCATGGGAGCGGTTCGGGCCACCCGGGGTGTGTTGCCTCCGGCCTCCGTGGACCTGCGCAGCGAGGTGGCGATCATCTGCGGGCTCGCCCATCAGACGCTGCGGGGAAAGGTCTCCATCTCCTGGGAGAAGATGGCCCACGACTACGGGCTCATCCGGGAGCACATCTCCCACGTCGTCCCAGGCTTTCAGGACTTCAATGAAAAGATCAAGAACCCCGTTGGATTCTTGCTGCCCCACGCCCCTCGGGATGAGCGCAGCTTCGCCACTGCCACCAACAAAGCCCGCTTCACGGTGAACCAGTTGGAGACGATCCAGGTGCCCGAGGGCCGGCTGCTCCTCCAGACGGTTCGCTCTCACGACCAGTTCAACACCACCGTCTATTCCAATGAGGATCGCTACCGCGGTATCCATGACAGTCGCCGGGTGGTCCTGGTCCACGCCGACGACCTCAGGGAGTTGGGCTTCAAGGATGGGGAGCACGTCGACGTCTTCAGCGAGTGGAACGACGATGTCGAGCGCTGCCTGCGCGACTATCGCCTGGTTGCCTATCCGACCTCGCGGCGCTGCGCCGCTGCCTACTTCCCGGAAGCCAACGTTCTGGTCCCTCTGGAGAGTGTTGCCGAGGGCAGCAACACGCCCACCTCCAAGTCGGTGATCGTGCGCTTCGAACACCGTGCGGCGCAGAGGGTGGAGGCGTAGGGCCTACTCACTGAGTGCCCCATTGCCGAACTACGCCTTCTGATCGCCTTCAGCGCAGCCGGAGCGCCGCCGGGCCAGTCGTGAGACCCGCGAACCAGGACGGCCCCTCGAGCGACATGAAAGTCTCTTCGGTAGCGGGACACTAGGAGAGAGCATGCTGGCACGCTGGTTGGCCGGTGCCTTGGTTCCGGTTGCGATAGCGGCTCTAGTGCTGCCGGGCTTCCTCGACCAAGCGGCTATTCCTGCGCCTAACCAGAAGCTGGTGGGCGACGCCGTGTGGTCTCCGGGAAGCCATCCGGCGCCGAGCTTTGCCCTCCCCACCTGGGAGGGGGGTACCTTTCGCCTGGCCTCCTTGCGGGGACGGGTCGTTCTGCTCACCTTCATGGACTCTCTCTGTACGACTGACTGTCCCGTGGAAGCGGCTGAGCTTCACCTGATGGAGCGTGATGTCGGGCAGCATCTCAGCCCAACGCTCGTGATCGTGAGCACTGACCCGGTCGGGGACACCCCGGCCAACATTCGTAAATTCGTCGCCAAATATCACGTCGCCGCTCCGTTCGAATGGCTGACTGGAAGCCACTCCCAGCTGGCCAAGGTCTGGAGGGCCTACGACATCGAGGTCACTGACGCCTCCAACCACAGCAGCGCCATCTACTTGATCGACAGTTGGGGAGATGAACGAGAGGGCTGGGGGATTCCCTTCCCCCAGAGCGACTTCGACCGGTCGGTGCGGGCGCTGGTCGCTCACTACAACACCGGCTGGCGCTGGCCCTGGCAGCTTTAGCAGGTGCCGGATGCCGTCCGACTAGTTGGTTGCCCTTGCGGAGGCCTGGACGTATTTCGCGGTGAGCCCTTTCGTAGTTCGAGTACTCCGTTCGCGTTCACCAGGGCCAGGTTCGGACCTGCCAGTGGCGAGACCAGCACCTCGAGCCATGGAATCTCTCGTCGGTCACGGGACACTAGGTCTCCTGGAGCGGTCCCATCGGAGGCCCACCGGGGGAGGTCGGAGCTTGCGGGTCATGCCCAGCCGGTGCGCCGCCAGCCCAGTTCAGCGCGGGGATTCCCTGAGCTCGTTGGAACGCGCGCAGGGTGGGTAGGCCGGGTGGATCAGACATGAGGGAGCGGGAGAGGAAGTAGCCCGCGAGCGCCACCACCAGGGTGGTGACTATCTCCGGGTCGGCGCGACGGAAGCTCGGGTGGTGCTCGATCAACGACTCCGGCTCGGGACCTCCCTGCATGGCCACGCTGGGGGCCATCACCAGGGGGTCGAACCAGGCCACCCCGCGGCAAGCTCCAGGCCAGTCCAAGAAGATGACCGGTTCCCTTGCCGTGAAGAGGAGGTTGTCCGCCCTCAGAGCACTGTGCAGCAGGGTGCCACCTGCCAGGCCATCTTGCCAGCCAGCCTCGCGCTCGGTAGTGGGTCAGTTTCAAATGATCCAGTACCCACTAGCTTCGGCAACGGTATCTTTGAAGGGCGGTACTCTCGAGCGCGATGACCCAAGGTGCGGCCTTGACGTCGTTGGTACCGGACCATTCGATGATGTTGCGGGATCAGCAGGAAGGCACGACTTCTTGCTCAGGCCAAAGGGGTGCCCTGCCACTTCTCAGGCCAACGCTGGCCGTCACCTGGTCGCAGTCATCCAGTCACCAGTGCTCTTGGAAGGTCCCGCGTGACCCGGATGGGGCAGACGGTGGCTCCCCTTCGTCACCCTGGCTTCCGGTTGCTCCTTCTGGGCCAGCTCACCTCGAACGTCGGCGACATGGTCTACGCGGTCGCCCTGCCCTGGTACGTGCTGGCCGATCACGGCGGGGTGCTCCTGCTCGGCACCGTTTTGACCGCCTACGGCGTCCCCCGCACCGTCTGCATCGCTTTGGGCGGCCATGCCAGCGATCGCTGGCGACCCTGGGTGGTGATGCTCTCCGCCGACGCTGCGCGGGCGGTGGCGGTGATCGTCCTGGCGGCGGCGGCTATCGTCGGTCCGCCCAACCCCTGGGCGCTAATCCCCATCGCGCTCGTCCTGGGGGTCGGGGAGGGGCTCTTTCTGCCGGGCTCCTTCTCAATCATCCCGGTTCTGCTGCCGGATGCTGACCTCCAGGCTGGTAATGCTCTCGCTTCGAGCGGGACCCAGCTCGCAACCGTGGTCGGCCCCGCCATCGGAGGGGTGCTAGTCGGGTTCTTGGGACCGGGCCCCGCCTTCGGGTTGGACGGAGCTTCATTTGCGGTCTCGGCCCTGACCCTGGCTGGGATCTGGAATCAGCGGCGCCGGGTGCCCCGGCGGCGAGAGGTGCTGGCAGCGACCGGCGGACTGGAACCACTCGCGGTCCCTCTGCCTGTGACCGAGGCAGGTGCGGCGTCCGCCGCTGGCATCTCCCCGCCGACGTTGCTCCAGATGCTGCTCTCCGAGCGAGTGCTTCAGATCATCATGCTGATCAACGTCTTCGCCAACCTGGGTCTTGGAGCGCTCAGCGAAGTCGCCTTACCTGACCTGGCCCACGGTCCCTTCCACGCCGGGGCCGGCGGTTACGGCGCTCTACTGGCCGTGTTCGGGGCCGGTGCCCTGATTGGCACGCTCTCGGCGGCTCAGGCGGGGAGACCGAGGCGACCGGCGCTGATCGGCTCATGGGCTTTCTTGGTGGAGTGCTTGTTCATGAGCCTGATCCCTTTCCTCGGAGGCTCGTTCGGGGCGGGCGCCGCCTTGGTCGTTTACGGCGGCCTCAACGGCTTCGGCAACATCATGACCATCACCGCCTTCCAGCGCTGGGCGCCTCCAGAGTTACTTGGCAGGCTGATGGGACTTCTGCTTCTGACCAGCTTTGGCGTCTTCCCCGTTTCAGTTGCATTGGGGGCGCTCGGCGTGCATCACTTCGGACCGAGCCCGATTTTCCCCCTCGCCGGAGCCGTCTCCGGCGCGGCCATCCTATTCGCTCTGTCCCAACGGCGGTGGCGGGAGTTCGGAGCCACCACCGCTGGAGCCGAAGCGGAGCCAAAGCCACTCTAGCTGGCTCGCGGAATCATCAGTACATCCTTTGATCCGAAGCAGGTCCTTGGCTCTCCGGCCTGCTGGGGGCTAGAAGGCTGGGCGGGCCACAGCGGCCAAGCTCTCGCCCGAGCAGAGGTCTGAGATCACGAAGAAGCCGCTGCGGCTCGGTGGAAAAAGCGGACTGATCTCAGGCGCCGAGTCTGAGCGCCCGTCTTGCATCCTTCATGAGAAGCAACAGGTGAAACGGATCTGTAGGGCTTTGCTCAAAAGCCGCCAAATGGAGATAGAAGGATCTCGCTCGCGCGTCTTCCGCGTGGATCAATAACGCCCGAATGCCAACGTCCTCAGCTAGACCAACCACGCGGCGAATAGCATCGATAACGAGCGCCTTGCCTAGCCCAGTCCCTTGCGCTAAGTGGTCAACTCCTAATCGGGCGAGCACTATCACTGGAATTGGATGCTGTCCGGCCCCTGCCGCAACTCGCATTGGAGCCTCGTCCCGCACAATCTCACCAGCCGCTAGGGCGTAGTGACCCACGACCTGCATCTGATTCAGGCGAGTTACTACCTGCACGCGAGCGGTACCGGCTTGATCTGCACTCAGAGCGTAACGCTGGAGCCAAAGGGTTTGCTCGGATGAGCCGCAGTCAAAGGCCGCAGTGTCGTGCAAAAGCGTCAGGCGCTCGACGGACCCATAGTTGTCCAGGGTCGATCCCCTTCAGCCGTCTAGTACGCTCGGCCCCCCGAGCAGATCGCGCAGACCTTGCACGTCCTGAGCAGGCCGATCCAAGGCCGCCAGAAACTCACTCCAAGCATTACGGCCCAACGTAAACGTCCGGCGATCAGCCAGTACTCCTTCCGCCGCCCTTGTGGCATGCGAGAGCACAAACTCCGAAAGGCTAACTCCGGTCGACTGGCTGGCGGCTACCAGCAGGTCGTGCTGATCGCTGGTCGTCCGCAAAGCCACCCTCTCGGTCCTGGTGACTGAGCGTTGGCTCCTAGTGGCTGATCGCTGCTTAGTAGGCACTGGCTCCTCCTGTACGCACAACGGTAGCACATCAGTCTAGAGCCGCACCACTCCTCCTACTGGCAGCGAAGTGACATTGAAGCTGAGCCACTACCTCGCGCTCAGCCAATCGATTTAGGGGGCGCCGGCTCCATGGATCCAGCTCCGTCGGAGGGTCGTCCCGGAGCAGGCGCCAACCATCGAACGTGCCCTGATGCCTCTCCACCACGGTGGGGAGAGCTGGGATCGGACAAGGCGTCACTAACGTTTGAAATCGGGTGAGGGCGCTGAACACCCGCCTCAGCTCGTCAGTCTGCCAGGGCCAGCTGAGGGTGCGTCCCCTCCACATCCTCAAGTACCAAGGCGACCCAGTCGTCATCGTCGTGAACTCCCAGTAATCTGGCGGTTGGCGCGTTATCGGGCATGCCGGCGAGCACCCGGGCCTCCTCGCGATGGAGATCAGGTGTCTGCCGATTGGGGCTCGATCCAACAGCCTTGACGAAGACGCGGCGCCCATCAGAGAGCTGTAGCCGCGCTGCCACGCCGGGTGAGAAACCACTGGGCTGGGAGAGCGCGCTCAGCACTTTGGCGCCGATCAGGTATCGCACGCCAGCGCGAACCGTGTCGGGCAGGCTGGTCCAGTCCATCCGAACTCCGCCGGCGACCGGGTACATGGCCTCGGTCCGGCTCTTCGACATCGTGGCTCTGCGCTCCGTCGAGTGGGTCAGCTGAACGGGGCGCCGGGCAACGGACGGTGCCGGCTTGGGTGGTGGGGTTGCCGGGGCCGCCTCGGCAAAGCAGAACCACGATACGGCACAGGTCGCAGAGTCGGGAGAGCGGCCCGTCCACGATGCTGGTCGGGGGAGCGAAGGTAGCCAGCCGACCGGTCAGGAATCGAGAAGCGCCGAGCAGGAGCCGCAACTAGACTGACCGCCATGGTCGTGGTCGTGCCCCATAAAGTGGTGTAAGTAGCGGGACCGAGAAGGTGCCCGCCACGGTGGGCACGAAAAAGGCCACCGTGCCACCGACCCTATTCACAGACCAGGAGACACGATGACCCCCACCAGCATGCCATTAGACGCC
>DATLRN010000007.1:0-94859 GCA_035534695.1 Candidatus Dormiibacterota bacterium | reverse complement strand
GCGTCTAATGGCATGCTGGTGGGGGTCATCGTGTCTCCTGGTCTGTGAATAGGGTCGGTGGCACGGTGGCCTTTTTCGTGCCCACCGTGGCGGGCACCTTCTCGGTCCCGCTACTTACACCACTTTATGGGGCACGACCCTCGCGCCTAAGGCCCGACGTGGAAGTTGGCGGGGCCAGAGTCAGCAGCACCAAGCAGCGATTCTTGGCGGCGGATCTTGCTCGCGCCGCGCGTCAGGGACCTCCCGCGGTGGGAGGTAAGGGGCGCGAAGACTTGGAGGAGAGCGGAAGTTCGCCAGCCCGTCTGAATTTTGGGGCCACCACCCAGCAACCCCAAGCAGGCGCGGCACCATAGTCAGTTTGGGTGGTTGGCTAACGCCTAGTTGACTTCAGCTTCCTTCCTACCTCGCCGCCGCGGAAGTCAGTGACCGCGCGATCTGGTCGGTCGCCTGCCGATTCCACGACGGTCGACTTTGGCACTTTATCGGCCCCTTAGCGGCCGGCTATTTGTCGGTGTGCTCGCGGTGGTTTCATCCTGGCCAGCAGCAGGGCCGACGCTTGCCTTCCTCAAGTTCCTCCCCAGTCCGGCGAATGCGGCGTTCCCGGGTCCTCTCCTGCTTGGCGTCTTCGACCCAGAACCATCACCAGCAAAGCCTGGGTCTTCGCCGATCATCCAGGCGGCGAGCCGGGGGACCTCCTCTCCTCGGGCGAAAGGCTACGGACGGATCCCCCGACCGGCCTGCAAGTTCACGCGGAGGCACCCTCTTGGGCCGGGGCGTCAGGCTCGCTTGCGCCCGAAAAGACAGTACGCGACCGAGCCGCCTGTATTCACCGAGCTCGCCAACCGCCAGAACCGTTTACTTCCGCGTACTTGATCTGCAGAGCGATGTCTGAGACTCCACCAAGTGAGCGATGTCACGGCCAGGTGAGTGGCCAGGATGGCTGCCAGGACAGACAGACTGGGTTTGGGACGTGGCACTCTTCGATTATGCCCGCGGTGCCACAGCTCCGTCGGCCTCATGGCGAGCACATAGGCCGGGATCACGTCTCCTCTCCGAGATGACGTGACCGACCACCTCGAGAGGCGCCACAGCTAGCCATGGCGACCCGCCGCGGGATACCTTTAGGGCCCCTACCCCACGCTGATGCCGACGGGTCAGAGGGTCAGCCTGTCCCAGACATTCGGTCCGCGAAGAAGAGGGGGGAGCCGTGACCACGGACTTGAACAACCCAGCTCTGGCAGCGCTCGGATTCTTTCTCGGTGAGTGGGACATGGCGCTCTCCGGTGCATCCTTTCTTCCCGACCCCGACCAAGTCGTTCACGGGCGTGTCGAATTCTCAGCGGTCGAGGACGGCCGCCTTCTGGTGATGCGCCAAGCCATCGAACCATCTGACCCGCCGGCGGCAACTTGGCTTATAGGACGGGATGATTCCAAGGCCGAGTACAAGGTCCTGTACGCCGATGGCCGGGGGGTTTCTCGAATCTACGAGATGACGTTCACCGAGGACACTTGGCAGATGTGGCGCAACGACCAGAAGTTTTCCCAGCGATTCGAAGCGACCATCGCCCCAGACGGCACCTCCATCAAAGGGCGGTGGGAGAAGCGTGAATCGGACGGAGCTTGGGAGCACGACTTCGACGTGGAGTATTCCCGGCTGTAGAGCGACCAGAGCGCCGGCGGTCCGCCTGAACGTCATGCTACGGAACCAAGGAAAGTGATAACCAGCCCAGACGGTGGGGGCGACGCCGATGCCTAGTGGATGGTGGCGGCTCTGCGGACAGCGCCACCGAGAGGGTTTTTAGCATCACCGAGTCGTCGAAGTATGGCTCGGGGGGTCACCGGTCCAAGTGAGGGCAGCCTCACCCGACTTCGAATGACTCTTCCGGCTCAGATGGGGGATGAGCTGGGAAGCTCCTGGTAGCGGGCCACCGAAAACCCGAGAACGATAGGGATATCAATGGCAAAGACAGTCAGCACGATGGTCATCAAGGTCAGCAATGGCCCGCGGGTCTGATCGACGAGGAGGACGAATTCGATCAGACCCGCGATCACCAAGTAGGCCACCAAGGCCCAACCGCTGACTTGGAAGAAGCGATCCCAAGCGAAGTTCCGGAGGCGCAATAGCATCGAGCCTGCCACGAGCAACAAGACCGCACCCACGCTGATCAGCACGCTGGGCAAAACCACCTCTGGTTGGTGGGGCAGGTAGGCCGCCAGATAGATTCCTCCGGCAATGACAAAGGCCATCGATGCCACCGCTGTTTGGGTGACCGGGGGCAGGGCTCGGCTGGTGTCGCTCACCACGTGGCGATCCTGGTCATGATCACCAGAATTGCGATCTGCATGAGCCCAGTGATCCCGGCGGTGTAGACGAAGCGGCGCATGAGCTTGCCGATCAGTTGGCCGTTGGGGCGCGGCTTCTTGAGCTCAAAGAGGACGGAAAGATTGGCTGGCTCGAGCAGGCCGAGTGCGATCACCGCCATGACTCCGACCACGATGAACGATGCCACCAACCACCAGTGGTTGGGGTAGGGCACTGCGAGGTCGCCCAGGTTGCGGGAAAGCTGCAGCCCGGAAGCCAGGGTGATGATCACCAAGGTAGGCATGATCAACACCATCTTGGGCATGAATCGGCTGGAGAACTCCACTCTGGCTGGGACTGACATTCGTCCGATGATTGGCCCCACCACTAGGCCCACGAAGAGGTCGATCCCGGTCCACAGGCCGCCCCCGGCCACGTGGAGAAAGTCGAGGGCCCAGAGCCAGTTACCAGCGATCGCGGCGACCAGGAAAGCGAGCACAGCAGCCACGATTGGCAGACCCCGCAAGGGGATGACGCTCAGTTGGGCGGTGCTGGCACTGCCGGCGACGGCCGCCGGCGCCAGGGGCATCTCTTCGACGGCTTGTGCCACGGAATCGACCCTCCTCTCCGGGATCTCTCTGGAAGTCGTCGAAATCTTACCGGTTGCGGTCTCTACCCAGGGCGGTGAAACAGCCTGGCATTAGCCGCTAGGCCTCATCCTGCGGCACCCCAGCCAGGCTCTCGGTCCGGGGAAATCGGTAGGCAGAAGGGCGCGGGTGCTCCAGAATGGGCCGATGCCAGCGACTGCTGCATGGGAAGAGCTGGGCTCGGGCGTTTTCCGGCTTGTCTCGGAGCCATTTCGACTCAACGTCGGCTTGATCGTAGGTGAAGAGCGAGCGCTCCTGGTCGACACCGGAGCGTCCTTGGCAACCGGCCGAGATCTGATCAGCCGGGCCCGGTCCGTCACCCAGCTGCCACTGGGGGCGATCAACACGCACAGCCACTTCGACCATTGTTTCGGTAATGGAGCGTTCGACCCGGGCGTGATTTGGAGTCACCGCCTCTGTGCCGAGCATCTGCGCTGGGACGGCCTCGAGCAGCAGCGCGAGGCCGTTTCCCGACTTCGCTCCGAGAGCAAGGCAATCGCCCAGCAGTTGGCGGTCAGCCCGGTGGTCAGCGCCGGATGTCTGCTCGAGGACCAGGCCCATCTTGACCTCGGCGGACGGACAGTGACCCTGATCCATCCCGGCAGGGGCCACACCGACAACGACATTGCTGCCTGGCTGGCGGACTCCCGCCTCCTCTTCGCGGGGGATCTGGTTGAGGAAGGCGGAGCACCGTCTTTCGAGGACTCTTACCCTCTCGACTGGCCCGGGTCGCTGGCC
Source organism: Candidatus Dormiibacterota bacterium (assembly GCA_035534695.1). Lineage (GTDB taxonomy): Bacteria > Chloroflexota > Dormibacteria > Aeolococcales > Bog-877 > Bog-877. The sequence continues at coordinate 91,172 of DATLRN010000007.1, read as the reverse complement.
GTGCTCCTGGCCGTCGAACCCGCTCGCCTGGTTCCCGGACACGGAGCTGTGGTGGAGCCCGTATTCATCCGCCAGCAGCATGCCGATCTAGAGCGCCTCGCCGATCTCTGTCGCCAGGGATTCATGAACTCGCGGCGGCCCTCGGAGATGGACGAGGAGACGGCCTTTCCCGCTCGCACGGCGCGGACGGCCATCCGGCGGGCATACAGCCAGCTAGCCTCCGACAGCAGCGGGGTCTGGGTGGAGCGCCAGCCCGGCTGATCGGAGCGGCCGGGCCGGGATGTCCAACCGGCAGCGCCTACAGCCCTCAATCAGCTTTACTTCTGCTCCAATGCCAACTCGCCCCGCAATTCCCGGTGAGGGAAAGAGATCGCCGTCGCCGGGCGGGGAGAGGATCGTAGGTCACTTCGAGCCCCCCTGGCTGGGCGACTTCCACGACCCCTCCCATGAGTGGCGGCGACTCTTTGCGGAGGTGCTGGGTACCTTCCTACTGGTGCTGGTAGCCGCGGGGGCTGCAGTGGTCAATGCCATGACCCATGGCGGCATTGGCCGCGGGGCCGAGGTCGTTGCGCCCGGGCTCATGGTGATGGCCATCATCTTGTTCATGGGCAAGGTGTCGGGCGCCCACCTCAACCCGGCTGTCAGCGTAGCCTTCGCCTTGCGCCGTGACTTTCCCTGGCGACGCGTGCCTGCCTACGTGATCGCCCAGTTGGTCGGTGCCACCCTTGCCTGCCTCCTCCTCTCCGCGGTCCTGGGCCAGTTTGGTTCGCTGGGAGCAACCGAGCCCGGGGCGGCGTTCAGCAGCGGGCAAGCCCTCCTCATCGAGGTGGTCCTAACCCTGGGACTGGTCAGCACCATTCTGGGTACGGCATCGGGGGCGCAGAACGTCGGTGCCCTCTCGGCACTGGCGGTGGGCGGCTACATCGCTCTGGCCGGCCTCTGGGCTAGCCCTGTCAGTGGAGCCTCGATGAATCCGGCTCGTTCCTTCGGCCCCGACTTCGTCATCCACGATTTCGCCAACTACTGGCTTTATCTAATCGGACCGTTGCTGGGAGCGGTCCTGGCGGCACTCGTGGCGTACGTCCTCCGTGGCCCCGGTGGAAGGGACCCCAGCGCCGCCTTGGCCGCTCAGGGAGGGGGCGCTGACATGACCCCCCACCTTTCTTCACCTGTTCACGTGGAAGGGACGAACCCTTAGGCTGTCGCAACGGGAGTCGGGGTCGCGGTGAAACGAGACCTGGAGGGAGGTCCTGAGATGGTCAAGAAGGAACACTGGAAGACCGATCCGGATCCGCACGATTTCCCAGCAGCTGGGGATTACCTCTCGTTGACCCTGGGACGGACCCAGTCCCAGGCCGTGGTGCGCAAGTTGAGGGCGGCGGCGCTGACCCAGCGGATGGCCAAGGATCTTCTCCGGGCCAGTCGACTCCCGCTGCTTGCCGCGGATGATCACGAAGTCGCCCGCGATCTCAAGAAAGTACGCAAGGGCGAGTTGCTCTCGCCGGTGCTGCTGGTACGGGGGAGTTTGGGGACGGATGTCCCGTTGACCATTGCGGATGGATACCACCGGGTTTGCGCCAGCTACCACCTCGACGAAGACGCCACCATCTCCTGTCGGTTGGTCGATAACGCGGCGAGCTAAGCCTCTGCGCTGGGGCGCAGGCGATGACGTATCTTGCCGGTCGTGGATTCCGCCCTTGATCCCGCTGAAGGGACGTTGCTCTGGGAGCCTGATTCGAAAGCATTCCAGAGTTCCCGCATGGCGGACTACTTTCGCTGGCTGGAGCGAGAGCGGGGAATCTCGGGAGAGGATTACCAGGACTTCTGGGCGTGGTCGACGACTGAGATCGGACCCTTTTGGGAATCCATATGGGAGTACTTTCAGGTCACCGGCGAACGCTCGGATGGCCCCGTCTTAGCCGACCGCTCCATGCCCGGGAGTCGTTGGTTCCCGGGTGCGTCGCTCAATTACGCCGAGAACTGTCTTCGAGCTGTGGCGGGAAGCCCAACCGCGCTCCTGGCCTACTCCGAGGGGCGCCACGCGCGGGAGCTGAGTGGCGACGAACTGCGTCTTCAGGTGGGCAGCTTGGCCGCACACCTGCGCCAGCTCGGGGTGGGTAAGGGCGATCGGGTGGCCGCCTATCTCCCAAACATTCCCGAGGCCGTCGTCGCCTGCCTGGCTACCGCCAGCCTGGGCGCCATCTGGTCCAGTTGCTCGCCCGACTTTGGAGAGCGGGCGGTGTTGGACCGTTTCCAACAGATCGCGCCCAAAGTCCTCCTCGTTGTCGACGGCTACCGCTACGGCGGGCGCGACTTCGACCGGCGCGAGCTGACCGAGCGGGTGCGCTCTCAGTTGCCATCTGTGGTCGGGGTGATCTGCGTGCCATACCTTTTCCCGGAAGGGGGACCGCTGGCGGGTGCCAGCTCGTGGCCCCAGGCGGTCGGCAATCCGCAGGAGCCCGACTTTGTCCCCGTCGCCTTCGACGATCCCCTCTGGATCCTGTACTCGTCGGGGACGACCGGATTGCCCAAGTCGCTGGTGCACAGCCATGGGGGGATTGTCCTGGAGCACCTCAAGGTGCTCGGACTGCACGCGGACATGGGGAGCGGTGACCGCAGCTTCTGGTTCACCACCACTGGCTGGATGATGTGGAACTACCTCATCAGTGCGCTCCTCCTCGGTGCCTGTCCAGTCCTCTTCGACGGCAGCCCGGCCAGTCCGGACCTGAGCCGGCTTTGGAGTCTGGCCGCCGAGGCGGAGGTGAGCCACTTCGGCACCAGCGCCGCTCACCTGAGCTCGTGCATGAAGTCGGACTTGCACCCTGGCCGGGATTTCCGGATCGGGTCACTCCGATTTCTCGGCTCTACCGGATCACCGCTCTCCCCGGCCGCCTTCGATTGGGCCTATCGCGCGGTCAAAAAGGACCTTTGGGTGGTATCGCTGAGCGGCGGGACCGACCTGTGCACCGCCTTCGTCCTGGGCAATCCCGGGCTCCCTGTACGAGCCGGGGTGATCCAGTGCCGAGGCCTCGGCGCCAAGGTAGAAGCTTTCGACGAAGGGGGCCAGACGGTGATCGACCAGGTGGGTGAACTGGTGATCCGGGAGCCCATGCCTTCGATGCCTGTCTATTTCTGGGGGGACCGCGACGGCAGCCGTTACCGGGAAAGCTACTTCAATGTCTTTCCGGGGATCTGGAGGCACGGTGACTGGGTCCGAGTTCTGGCCGATGGGGGGGTGATCATCTACGGCCGCTCCGACTCGACCATCAACCGGCATGGAGTACGGATGGGGACCAGCGAGATCTACCAGGTGGTGGAGGAGCTGGCGGCAATTCAAGACAGCCTGGTCGTCGATGTCGCCCTGCCAGGAGGCGACTCTCGCCTGGTCCTCTTCGTCACCGTTACCTCTGGTCTGTCCCTGACCGAGAAGTTACTGGCTGAGATCAATGCTGCCATCCGCAGCCAGCTCTCGCCTCGCCATATCCCTGACCTGGTCCAGCAAGTGGAGCGCATTCCCCGAACCCTGAGTGGCAAAAAGCTTGAGGTGCCCATCAAGAAGATCCTCGAGGGGGCGGCCCTGGAGAAGGCACTGGACCTGGACTCGGTGAGTGATCCTGACTCGCTCACTCCATTTCTGGAGCTGGCGACGGTATTCGGGAGCGCTGGTGGGGCAAGCTATCCCGGCTAACCGAAAGCCAGCCAGCTCCTCTCTATCATCGAGTCCCGTGGGGACTTCCAGCGGCTCACGTGCTCGCGGCCAGGCGGAGCGGATCTGGACGTCGCGGACCGGCGAGGAGTGATGCGGGGCCGAGCCTGGCAGGTAGCGGCGGCGGGGGCAGCCGTGGTCGGAGGCAGTGCGGCCGCGGTTGCCACTCGATTAGTTGTGCGGCGCCGAGAAGTGCGCTGGGCTCCCGCCGAGCGCAAGCGCAGCCAGCCCTACCTAAGCGTGCAGACGCTGGGCGACGGCGAGAGCCCGGTCGTCCTCCTGCATCCCCTGACTGGATCGGCCGAGTACTTTGGATCCGCCTTCGATGAACTGGGCGACCCGGGGCCTTTGGTGGTCCCCGACCTACTCGGGTTCGGCCTCTCGCCCCGCCCCGAGCATGGCTACGGCCCCGACCAGCAAGTCGCCGCTGTCGTCGCCAGCCTGGATGAGATGGAGATTCGGCAGCCCGCCCTGTGGGTGGGTCACGGGGTGGGGGCGGTCCTTGCCGTGAGGGCCGCTGCGACTCACCCAGAGCGGGTGCGGGCGGTCGTGGCGATCAGTCCTGTCCTCTATCGAGAGCCCGCCGGCGCTCGACGCCATCTGCGTCGACTCACCCCGTTGCAGCTAGGTGGTCCTCTCAATCGCCGGCTGGCATCCGCCATCTACGGAGGCCCCGGCGATCGTCCGCGCCTGGCAGGGCGGATCGCTCAAGTCTGGCGGGTCGACCTTCCCGGAGCCCGGCCTGGCGCTCCAGCCCCGCCCACCTCCGCCGCCTACCGAGAGACGCTCGACAACTGCGTCCTCCGGGCGGACGGCTGGCGCTGGTTCGATCAGATCACCGCCCCGGTACACATAGTGCTTCCGGCCAAGGATCCTGTCCCGGATCCCCAGCTGCTGGCGGAGCTGGCCTCGCACTATCCCAACGTAACTCTCTCGATTTTGCCCTTTGGCGATCATCGCTTGCCACTGACCCATCCCGATGGCTGCTTGGCCGCGATCGACCGGTTCCAGCCTGTACAGAAGAACGCCTGAGCTGACCCGGCGTCAGCTTTGCCACCTGCTGCTGCTCCGCTAATCTGAACCCGCCTTGGGGCGTCGCCAAGTGGTAAGGCAGGGGACTTTGGATCCCCCATTCGAAGGTTCGAATCCTTCCGCCCCAGCTCTCGATTTGGTCGCAAATCGCCGGCTGGCAGCGCCCCGCTCGCAGCGCCGCCCCAAGCGATTAGCTAGGTCGGTGGGCCAGTCTCAGAGGGGGGTGAGGAGCCGACGTCGGACATCCAGAAGGAAGGCTGGAGTCGGGTCTGTCAGGCGCGGCCTCTACCGGCCCATTCGGCGGCGACGGGGGCCTTGGCCAGAATGAATGAGCGTCCGCCCTGGCCCTTGGCGACGTACAAGGCCGTGTCCGCCTCACTCAGCACCCGGGCTAACTCATCATCTGGGGAGCCGCAGGCGACCCCGATGATGACAGCCGGGACCACCCCGTCGATCCTGGTCCGGCTCAGTGCCCCCAGGATCCTCTCCGCCGCTTTGATCGCGTCCTCCTCGGTGGCGTCCGCTAAAAATGAGACGAACTCATCTCCCCCGATGCGGACCATGAGGTCTCCTCGCGCATGATCATGGTCGCGGCCTCGACGATGCCGACCAGCACCGCGTCGCCGGTGGCATGGCCCCGGCTGTCGTTCACCATCTTCAAGTCATCCACATCGATCGCGAGCAAGGCGAAGGGCCGACGTCCTCCCAGCTGGGCCACATCAAGATCGAAGCCTCGGCGGTTGGCCAGCCCGGTGAGTGGATCTGTCGCGGCCACCCTCTGGCTCTTCTGCAAGGTCAAGGCGTTGGAGAGCGCCAGTTCCACGATGTGCCCCAAGGCGACCGCGCGAGCGAACAGTTCGTCGGAGCTGTCCACTCCCCGGGATGAGACGCTCAGCACCCCGGGGAGGACGCCGCGGGGCGAGATCGGAATCCAAGCTCCGTGGGTCGTCCCGTAGCTGAGTAGATTGGCCCGCAAGGTGGGTCCCACCGCCGCCAGGTCGTAGGCGCCGCAGGCCGCTTGGCCGGTACGCACCACCTCGGTCAGATATGGGTGCTCCGCCATGGGGAAGGTAGACGCGGAGCAGCTGTCCGTCTCGTCAAACTCCCACTCCCCGCTGACAGTGTCCCCGTCGATCCGAAAATACTTTGCCCGGCGTCCGAGGACGCCCGGTGCCGACACCATGACCGCGGCCAGTGCTCCCGCTACGCTAGAGAGAGGCCGGCAATGGCCAGGGTGCAGGCGATGACGACCACCGCCGACTGCCATTTCTGCTGGTAGAGCGCAGTCCAAAGTAAGGGGACCAAGAAGATCGGGACCATTCCACTCTGGATGGTGCCCCACAGAGGTGATGATCAGCGCAGCAGAGACCACGTAGAGCAGAGAAGGCAGGACCGCGGTCCACTGCGGAAAGTGGCGCCAGGGTAGGAAGTTGGATCCGCAGACCACTGCCAGCAGGACACTTCCCACGAGGACGGACCTGTGGTGGACCGGGCCGGGGAAGACGAAGAGCAGGTGTCGGAGCTCGCCTACAAGGCGCGCCACAAGCGCGGCTCCGGCCCGGGATGATCCCACCCTGTTAGGCCCAAAAGAGGACGCTTTGGGCTCGCCATCCAGAGGATGTGCCCCGCCGCCGTCAGCGGCGGCTGTATCCTCGGATAACCTCCATTACCTCGTCGAGGTAGGTGTCGCCCTCGCCTGCCCGAACTCCCTCCGCGACGCAGTGGGCTAGATGATCGCGGAGAAGTAGGTAGCCGATCTGGTCCAGGGCGGCGCTGGCGGAGCGAATCTGCACCAGGACTTCCGGGCAGTAGCGCTCTTCCTCGACCATCCGTGAGATGCCTGCGACCTGGCCTTGGACTCGCTGGAAGCGGACCAGAAGATCCTGCTTGCTGGCCTGGTAGGATCCGCGCCGAGCAACGCCCTGGCTGGTGCCGCTGTGCGCTGAGTCGCTGGTCGTCGATGAAGTCCGGGTCTTGGTCAGTGCAGCACCCCTGTCAGAGGCTGGCCGTCCCCGCCGCCGCGTACTCGTCGGCGCAGGGCTGGCAGCAGAAGTACATGGTCCCCTCCGGAAGCTCCAAGATGGCGCCCGGCCTGGCTGGGTCGACGCTCATCCCGCAGATCGGGTCGATGGGGAAGTCCGGCTGGGTTCGGGGGATGTCCAGTGACTGCATGGTGCTGAAGCGGTCGGGAGACTGGACAAAGCGGTCATGGCAGGTGCTCGAGCAGAAATAGAAGACTCGGCCATCGCGGCGGACTTGAGCCTCTGCGGAGGCGGGATCCACCACCATCCCACACACCGGATCGGTCTCTGTCGCCCCTGTCTTGGATGCCTCGATGGGCAGATCCTGACCAAAGCGTTCTGGGGCAGCCCGAAAGCGCTCGCGGCACTGAGGGGAGCAAAAGCGGAAATGTCGTCCCTGGAACTCTGCCGCAGGGACCGATGAGCTGGCGGCGACCGGCATCCCACATACCGGATCGATCTGGGTCGGTGGTGAAGGTGTTCCCATGACTCCCGAGCCTATCGTCTCAAAGCGATCTGGTTCACGCTGGAATCGGTCCCGGCAGCTCTCTGAGCAGAAATAGAACTCCTGATTGTGGTAGCGGACGCGGGCGGGTGCCAGCGTCCGATCCACTTGCATCCCACAGACAGGGTCTCGGGCGATGTCTAAAGGCAGTGAGCCAGGCCCACGCCGGCCCCTGAGCAAGGCCGCCCCAAACAGCAGCAGGGCAACGACGTCGAGGCCGCTGGTTAGGTTCCAGCCCAGTGCATGCAGGGCAATCTGCTGTGGCCTGCTGTTAGGGATGGCTCCCAGGGCGCCAAAGAGGTACTGGCTCGTCAGCCCCGCCGCCGACATGACCAGCCAGAAGGTGCCTACAAGCCGCAGGGTGATGCGGCCCCCGTAGTACCGGCGGTAGATGAGCAGCAGCGGAAACGTGATCAGGTCGGCGTAGAGGAAGCTGGCCACGCCGCCAAAGCTGATTCCCCCCTTCCAGAGGGCCGCAGCCAGAGGCACGTTGCCGACCGAGCAGACGAAGCTGAGCATGGCGATCAGGGGTCCAATCAGCGCGTTCTCCAGCGAGGACGCGAAACCATGACCCGGGATAAAGAGGGCTCGCCAGGCTCCTTCCGGCACCAGTGCCGCGAGGAAGCCGGCTATGAGGAATCCGGCCAGCAACTCCTTGCGCAGCATCCGCAGGTCGGCCAGAGCGTATCCGGCCGCGGCTCGCCAGAGGGAGCCGGAACGAAGGCGGACGGATAGGGGAGTGGTGGTGCTCGGGCCCGCGGGCTTCGGGTCGGCCGCACCCGCGGTGGCTCCCATGCGACGTTGAACCGCCTCCAGCACAGAGCGGGGCAGCGTCACCCGGGCCACGATGACGAAGAGCCCGATCATGATCAACCCACCGATCAGCTCGGCGAGAGTGAACTGCCAGCCGATCAGGACCGCAAGGACGATTCCCAGCTCGATCACGAGGTTGGTCGACGCCAACATGAAGACCATCGCGGTCACGAAGCCAGCTCCTCCAGCAAAGAGGGACTTGGCCATCGCAGCGGAGGCGTAGGAGCAGGAAGAGGATGCGGCCCCGAACCCCGTGGCCCGGACCAGAGATCCCAGTCCATCGCCTCCGAGAAGTCGCTTCATTTCCGCTCTCGAGACGAATGCCTGCACCGCGCCGGACAGTCCAAAGCCCAGAATCAAGGCCCACAAGGTCTGCCAGAACATGTCTGCGGACTCCCGAAATCCGGCCCAAACAAGTTCGAATATGTGTGTATCCACCAAATGCTCCGCGCCTCAGCGCCTGGATCAGAGTATACCCCCGGGGGGTATGTGGGCTACTACGGCCGAACGGGTCCTCGGCGGGTTCGGGGAGCGGTGAGCACGCCCAGGACGAGCGACCCGGAGCTATTCGCCTGCTGCTCCAGCGACCGAAGAACCTGAGCGGCGGGGGGCGAGATCGACTCGGCCCAGAGTTGGAAGCCCTGGTTGAGTACCTCGAGTTCCTTGATCCGGGGGATCGTGCGCGCCAGGGCCGACTGCACTTCCAGGGGGAGAGGGGCGTCGGCGAGGCTCTGCAGCCAGTCACCGGCCACCCGCGCCGGTCCGCCTGCATCTGGGACTGGAGTTGCGCTCAAGCTCAGAATGGCCATTGCCAACTGCCTGACCCGGGCAAACAGCTCGTCGTATCCAGCAGCATGGGCGACCTGTTCCAGGAGCTCGGTGACGGCGGCCGGGAGCAGCATTCTGCCGAAGATCGAGGGCACCGGTAGGCCCCACCCACCTCCCAAGATCTCCTGATAGATGGCGGCGGCCTCGTCAGACAGGGGTTTGCTCAGGCGACCGAATATGCCCAGGCTGTCCCGCGGGGAGGAATTGGCCGATGCCAGGAGGGTAGCCACCGACTCGGCGCTGGCAGCGTCGGACTCGAGGGCGAGATCGATGGCAGTGATGAGTCGGTCGAGCCGACCCCGTTCCGCTTGCAGGCTTGCCCGGTGCGACTGTAGCGTTGTTCGAAGCGATCCATCGTCCGACCGGACAGGAAGGGAACTGGCGATATCCATCAGTCCCATGCCCAGGCTGCGGAGCAGGTCGATCTCGAGGATGCGCACCAAGTCGTCAGCGCTGAAATAGCGATAACCGCTCGGGCTGCGGCCGGGCCGGATCAGCCCCTGAGTTTGGTAGTGGCGAATCCGGCCTGTACTCACTCCGGTGAGGGTGGCCGCCTCACCAATCTTGAGCAGGTGACCGTCTCGCCCGGAGGGAGGCACTTCCGAGGTCATCGATTGACTCTACAACCGTTGTAAGGTTTAGAGTCCTAAACCATATTGCAGGCGCCAGCCGCACTTGTGAGGTAAGGCATGTCCATTCCGTTGCGTCAGAAGGTCAAGGTCGGCGCCTACCTGATGTCCCAGCGCATCCGCCACATCGATAAGTTTCCCTTGGTGCTACAGCTGGAACCTCTTTACCAGTGCAACCTAGAGTGTGCCGGTTGCGGCAAGATCCAGCATCCCGACGACATCCTCCGGCGCCGTCTGACGGTCCAGCAGTGCATCGACGCCATTGAGGAGTGTGGTGCCCCGGTGGTCTCGATCGCGGGCGGGGAGCCGCTCGTGCACAAGGAGATCGACCAGATCGTGGGCGCTCTCCTGGAGCGCAAGAAGTTCGTCTATCTCTGCACCAACGCCATCCTGATGGAGCGCAAGCTCGACCAGTTCAAGCCCAATCCCTACTTCGCGTGGTCGATTCACATGGACGGCCTGAAGGAGCGGCACGACCAGTCGGTGTGTCGGGACGGCGTCTTCGACAAGGCGGTGGCGGCGATCAAGGAGGCCAAGAGCCGCGGCTTCCGGGTCACTACCAACACCACCTTCTTCACCCAGGACGACGCCGCCTCGGTGCGCGATGTCCTCGACTTCCTCAACGACGACCTCAAGGTCGACAACATGCAGATCTCCCCGGCCTACGCCTACGAGAAGGCGCCCGACCAGGAGCACTTCATGGGAGTGGAGCGGACCCGGGCGATCTTCAAGGAGGCCTTCGCCGACGGCCGGCGCAAGAAGTGGCGGCTCAACCATTCGCCCCTGTTCCTTGACTTCCTGGAAGGCAAGGTGGACTTTGCCTGCACCGCCTGGGGCATCCCCTGCTACTCGATCTTCGGCTGGCAGCGCCCCTGCTACCTACTCTCGGATGGCTACGTCGGGTCCTACAAGGAGCTGCTGGAGACGACGGAGTGGGAGAAGTACGGCCGAGGCCGCAACCCCAAGTGCGAGAACTGCATGGCTCACTGCGGCTACGAGCCCACAGCCGTGATGAGCACCATGGGATCGCTGCGGGAGTCCCTGCGGGCGGCGGTCGCTCACTAGGGCGTCCAACTGGCCGATCTGGGTCGGCGTCAAGCGGGCCTAGGATGGTGAGGTGATCGTCACCCGTGACCTCCTGGGGCGGCAACTCGGTGACCTCCGCGTCTCGGTCACCGACCGCTGTAACTTCCGTTGCGCTTACTGCATGCCCAAGGAGGTCTTTGGCAAGGGCTTTCGCTTCCTACCCCGGGCCGAGATCCTTGACTTTGAGGAGGTCGCCCGAGTCGTCGAGGCGGCCACCACCCTAGGGGTGCGGAAGGTTCGCCTCACCGGCGGTGAGCCACTCTTGCGGCGCGATCTTCCGGTCCTGGTGCGGATGCTCGCCGACCTGCCCGGGGTCGAGGATCTTGCCCTGACCACCAACGGAGCGTTTCTGGCCAAGTCGGCCCAGCGCCTGGCCCAGGCCGGCCTCCATCGGGTCACGGTGAGCCTGGATTCAATCGATCCCGACACCTTCCTGCTGATGAACGGAGTGGGAGCGCCCATTGGGGTCGTCCTGGAGGGCATCGAGGAGGCGGTTCGGGCGGGTCTGGGGCCGATCAAGCTCAACGCCGTCGTCCGTCGCGGTATCAACGAGGTCGGAGTTCTCCCCCTGGCCGAATACGCCCGCGAGCATGGGCATCGGCTCCGGCTCATCGAGTACATGGATGTGGGGGAGAGTCACGGCTGGCGTATGGACGAGGTCGTCCCCAGCCGAGAGCTGGTCGAGTCGATCGGGGCGCGGTGGCCCCTTGAAGCGGTGGTGGGGGGCGATGCTGCGGCGGTCGCTCGGCGCTACCGGTATCTCGACGGCGCGGGAGAGATCGGGGTAATCAGCTCAGTCACGGAGCCCTTCTGCGGCCACTGCACCCGGCTGCGCTTGACCGCTGATGGGAAGCTTCACACCTGCCTCTTCGCCCGTCTGGGGCACGACCTTCGCCCCAGCCTCCGTGGTGGTGTCGATCGGGAAGGGCTCATCGAAGAGATACGAGCGATCTGGGGACGGCGCGTCGACCGTTACTCCGAGCTTCGCAGCGGCTCGGTGCAACAGGCCCATTCGCTGGGCAAGCCGGAGATGTCCTATCTGGGAGGCTGAAGTCCTCAAGGCGGTACTTCGAACTCGACCCTCGCGACCACTCCGATAGAGTCCCCCCATGCATTGGCTCGTGACCGGCAAGGGGCTCGAGAAGGACTGCGACCTGGCCCGCCTGAACCAGGCCCTGCGGGCCAAGCGGGGACTGCTGTGGCTCGACGTCGAGGCCCCCAAGAAAGCCGACTTCGAACTTCTCAGTTCGGGGTTTGGCATTCACGCCCTGACCATCGAGGACATCAAGCAGGGGGGACAGCGCCCCAAGTGGGAGGACTATCCCGGATACACCTTCCTGGTTCTCATGGCCATCGAGTGGACCAAAAAACAGGAGACCGAGCTCCAGGAGCAATTCCTGTGCATCTCCCCGACCTGGGTCGTTTCCATCCATCGGAAGCCCAACACTCCGCTCGAGGAGGTGCGCCGCCGTCTCGGAGTTGACCCGACTCTGACCCAAGGGAAGTCGATGTTCCTCACCTACATGGTCACCGAGGCAATCGTTGACTCTGCCTTCCCGGCTCTCGACGCGATCGACGAGGAAGTTGACCAGTTGGAGGATCGTCTGGTCACCACCGCCAACCAGCAAGACCTGGCCCAGATCACCGGCCTGAAGCACTCTGTCACCGATCTGCGCCGCATTCTGGGGGCACAGCGAGACTCATTCCAGAGGCTTGTCACCCAATCACTTGACCCCAATCAGCCGGACGCCTCTTTGTACTTCCGCGACGTCTACGACCACCTGGTCCGCCAGTACGAGACCGTCGACTCCCTCCGCGACCTGCTCTCAGGGGCGATGGATACCTACCTCTCGACCGTCTCCAACCGCCTCAACGGCACCATGAAGACGCTTACGGTTATGGCCAGCCTGTTCTTGCCGCTGACCTTCCTGACCGGCTTCTTCGGAATGAACTTCGCCTATCTGACGGGTACGGTCACCACCACGGGATGGGCGTTCGCGGGGGCCATCATCCTCATGGCCTCGTCGCTGGGGATCCAGCTCTACCTGTTCCGCCGCCGCCGCTGGATCTAGCGAGGCGCGCTCGGGGGTCAAGCGCCAGCTCGCGACTATCCGGGCAGGGACTTGTTGATCTCCTCGGCGACAGCATTAGGGTCTGCTGCCCCAACGATCAGCATTCGGTACTTCTCACCTTCCAGTTGGATGACCAGGCCGCGACTGGCGTGGTGCTCGACGGCGAAAATCTCGCCATCGCCGCTGACCCAGGTGCCCACCGCGGTACCGGGGAGACCCATGCCGATCAGTTTGAGGCCGGCCAGATAGTCGACGGGACGATCGACTACCTCGACGTCACGAACCGAGGCAAGGGGAAACCGGAGATCTCCGTGCCCGCCTTCTACCTTCTCCAATCCACTCAGGACCAGCAACACGTCGTCACCCTCAATGCGAACGTCAGCCATCGATCTCAACCTCCTTAACTTCGCGGCCCAACCCAACGATATTGCGCACGGTGCGAGTGGTACCGGGAGGGCAGAGGTCTAGACTCAGATCGGGCGGCCAAGTTTGCCGCGGGGCGGTTGGCCAAGCCAAAGTCGGGTGGCATGAAGCAGCTACCTGGGTTTCCCACGGTGGATTCACCGCAACGGGGCATTGTTCATGAGCATGGGGCGGGCTCTGCCGCTGACCATCCTGGCGGCAGCGCTACTGGGCGGCTGCGCCAACGTCGTGCCTAGGCTTCCGCTTCAGGCCAAAGCCGCCGGCGACCGATTCGCCGTCTCGCTGACCCACCAGGTCGTGAACGAGGCGTCTGGCCACGATTTCGCGCTTGAGGCACTGACCAGAGCAGACCTGAGCCGGATCGGAGAGCTTCTGCCCGGCCCCGCTACCACGGTCACGGTCACAGTCGGAAGTCCCGACCAGATTCTGGCGCCGGTGGGAGTCAGCGGCTTCACCGACCCCGAAACGGGGGCCATCACAGTTGGGCTCTATCCGCTCTGGGCGGACGAGCCGTCCTCGCTCACCAGCGGTCTGGCTCGGATGCTGGCCCGAGAGGTCGACCGGAGCGTGCGACTCACCAAGGGAGCGGGACTGGACAGGTCACTGCTTGACCAACTGGTCACGGACGGCATCGCTACCGCGTTTGGTCAGTTCGCCTTCCCGGGGCCGCCCGATCCCTGGATCGGCGCCCTCAGCGCCGGGCAGGAGTGCCGGCAATGGCGGCACATTGAGCCAGTCTTGGGCAGTCACGGACTTCGTAGTGAGGTACTCAACGGCGGCACTGTGAGTCGGACCCTCTTCGGTGAGTCGACCATGCCTCCACTGACCGGAAGGACGATTGGCTACGACATGGTGGCGGGATACCTGGGCCGTCATCCGGGAAGCAGCTGGACCAGTTTGAACAAGATGTCGGGCAAGACCATCTTGGCCGACAGCGGCTACGCCCCCTGCTCGAGCGGTTGAGACCGCCGCCGTAGGGGTGGTGGCGCGGCCGAGCGGACGGGTGCAGCGGCCGCAGCATCACGTCGGGGCCTGAGTCAGGTTTGCCGGGTCAAGCGGACGATGGGGATTTCCCGGTCGGTCTTCTTCTGGTACTCGGCGTAGCGAGGCGCGATGGCCACGATGCGCGCCAGGGCTTGGTCGCGAGCCGTCCCCTGGAGAGAGTCAGCGCGGACATGCAACTTGCGCGGCCCTACTTCGATCCAGATTTGCTCCGGATGCTTGGCCATATTGATGAACCAGCCGGGATGGAGTTGCCCGCCGCCGGCGGAGGCCACCACCAGCCAGGCATCTGGTCCGTCCGGGAAGCCCCCCAAGGGAACCGTGCGCACCTGCCCTGACTTGGCGCCGGTAGTGGTGAGCAGCAGTGCCGGGAAGCCCATCATTTTCGGTTGCTCGGCGCCCTTGCTCCGCCGGTACAGAGCCATTTGCAATTTCATGACGGGAGCGAAAACTCGGTTGAGCAAGTGGGGGGCCGAGGCTGCCTTCGTGCCGCGCGGCGTTACTTGAATGCCCATCGAATTCCTCCGCGCTAGCGGCCGCCTAGTTGAGCCGAATGGCTCAAGCGTAGGCCTCTACAGCTGGGCCAATGAGCGGTCCAGGGATGGCCGTGCCTTCCTAGATGCCGGGCGCGTCCTGATTCCTCTTGCGCCGTGAGCGCGGCGCTCGCTAAGCTCACGACCTCCCAGTCGTGAATCGAGAGCAAAGAGGAGGTGAGCAGATGCCAAGACCTGTCCTAGATGCTCCCCGGGTGGATTCCCGCCCTTGCACTAATTGGGTGCCCGCGCTCCGCTGATCGGCTGATCAGGCCGGCGGACACCTCCCACTGGAGGCGACCGCTTGACCTCTACCGAGTCCTCGAATTTCGACTCTCTGCTTGCCCTGGGTTGGGGGCGAGACTTCCAATCTGCCTTCGCCGCGCTGGGTCTGGTCCAGGCGGCTCCGGGCAGGGTGGCCCGAGTTGACCGGGCCCGCTGCACCGTGCTCGGGCCGGCGCCGGTCCGGGCCGAGTGGGGCCGTCAGTTGGTTGCGACCGGCGACTGGGTCGCAGTGGGGCACGGTGCCTCGTCAGGGGACGAACCGGCGGTACTCGCGGTCCTGCCCCGTCGAACCGCCTTTGTCCGTGACCGGACTGGAGCTGAGACAGCGGCACAGGTGATCGCTGCCAATGTCGACCGTGTGCTGCTGCTGATCGGATTGGATGTGGATCTGAGCTCGGCTCGACTGGACCGCTACCTGGCCCTGGCCTGGCAGAGCGGCGCGGTGCCGGTAGTGGTGCTGACCAAGTCGGATACCTGCAGTGCCGCCCGAGCGGACGAGGCCCGGCGCTGGGCGGAGGACGCCTCTGTCGGAGCAGAAGTCTGCCTGGTAAGTGCCGCAACCAATGCAGGTATCGAAGAACTGGCCTCGGACCACCTGGCACCGGGCCGAACCGTCGCCCTGCTCGGGCCTTCCGGCGTGGGCAAGTCCTCGCTGGTGAATGCCCTTGCCGGTGAGGAGTTGATGGCGACCGGGACGACTCGACGCGACGGCAAGGGCCGTCACACCACCACCCACGGCCAATTGCTGGTCGTGCCGGGACGGGGGATTCTCCTCGATACCCCAGGAATGCGCGGACTCGCGCTTTGGAACGCCAGCGAGGGCCTGGCCCAGACCTTTGCGGACGTGGAGGAGCTAGCCAGCGGCTGCCGCTTTGCGGATTGCCAGCATTCCGGTGAGCCGGGATGCGCCGTGGCTCTGGCGATCACCGAGGGCCGCCTCAACTCGGAACGCCTGGCCAGCCAGCGCAAGCTGCAGCGGGAACTGGACGCCCTGGCCATCCGCCAAGGCGATCTTCTTCTCCGCCAAGATGCCCAACGCCGCTGGCGAGCACTAAGCCGGGAAGCCCGTCGGAGGCCCCAGTAGCGGCTGCTTCAGGCGTCCAGAGCTTGGTCGAGGTCGGCAATGAGGTCGTCGACCAGCTCCAGTCCGACGGAGAGCCGGACCAGATGGGGGCTGACCGCGAGGCGCGATTCCGCGGCCGAGGCGTGAGTCATCCGGGCGGGGTGCTCGATCAGCGATTCAACCGCCCCCAGGGACTCCGCCAGGATGAAGATCTTCGTGCGGCGGACCAACTCCACCGCGGCGGCCTCACCGCCCCGGTGCAGGAAGGAAACCATGCCGCCGAAGCCACGCATCTGGAGGCGCGCGATCTCATGGCCCCTATGCCGGGGCAGACCAGGGTAAAGGACCTGGGCGACCATGGGGTGCTGATCCAGGAAGGCGGCGATGGCGGCGGCATTGCGGCAGTGCCGGTCCATGCGCACCGCCAGGGTCTTGACCCCGCGCTGCACTAGGTAGCAATCCAGCGGGGAGGGCACCGCTCCAGTGGAATTTTGCAGAAACGCGATCCGCTCGGCGAGGTCGGGATCGTTGACCGCGGCGAACCCGCCGACCACGTCGGAATGACCACCTAGATATTTGGTGGTGGAATGAACGACGGCGTCCGCGCCGAGCAGCAGGGGCCGCTGCAGGTAGGGGGTGGCGAAGGTGTTGTCGACGACCAGGCGCGCCCCCTTGGCGTGGGTGAAATCGGCCACCGCGCGGATGTCTACGACTGCCAGCAAGGGATTGCTCGGGGTCTCCAGCCAGACCACCTTGGTGTTGTCACGCCACGACTCTTCCAGGGCTCCCAGGTCGGTTGCGTCAGCGATGTCATAGGCGAGACCGCCCGGGGCATGCACCTTGTCCACCAGCCGAAAGGTGCCCCCATACGCGTCGGTGTTTAGCAGGAGATGGTCACCGGGCGAGACCAGGGCCCGGAGCAACGCGTCCTCGGCGGCGAGCCCGCTGGCGAAGGCGAAGCCGGAGGCGGCGTGCTCCAGTTGGGCCAGCTGTACCTCGAGGCTGCGCCGGGTGGGGTTGCCCGAACGGGAGTACTCGAAGCCCTGATGTTGTCCGACTGCCGTCTGACGGTAGGTGGTGGAGAGATGGACAGGGGGGACAACAGACCCGGTGCTGGGATCTGGATCCTGACCGGCATGGATGGCCAGAGTCTCGAAGCCGGGTTCCCTGGCGGTCACCTACCGGGCCGACCTAGCATGGCGCCCAGGACGTCGGACCGGGTGATGATCCCAACCGGGTGGCCGTCGTCCAGAACCAGAACTGCGCCGCTGCGTTCCATCCGCGCCACTGCCATCTCCAGGGGCGCCCCGCTACCGACGGTCGGCAAAGGCGGACCCATCACCTCGCCGACCGGACGGGTGAGCATCTGGGGATCGCGGAAGGCGGCCTCAAGGAGCTCGCGGTCCTGCACCGCCCCGAGCACCTCGGCTGCGGCCAGGGGTGGCTCGGCCTTGACCACGGGGACCTGGGATACCTCGTACTCGCGGAGGAGCTGGATCACCGACTGCACCGTCTCGTCAGGGTGGACGTGGACCAGCGGTGGCAATTGCCGGCCTTTGGCCGAGAGGACGTCGGCGACGCTCTGCCCCCCAGCCCGGAGGAAGCCGAAGTCAGCCATCCAGGCGTCGTTGTAGAGCTTGGACAGATAGCCGCGGCCGGAGTCGGGGATGAGTACCACAACCACCTGGTCGCGGTCCAAGGGCCGGGCCACCTCGACCGCTGCCCAGATCGCGGTCCCCGCAGATCCGCCCACCAGAATGCCTTCCTCGCGGGTTACCGCCCGCGCGGTCAGAAAGGAGTCGCGGTCGCTGACCGCAACCACGCGGTCGACTGCTGCCGGATCGTACGCGGCGGGCCAGAAGTCTTCGCCGATGCCCTCAACCAGGTAGGGGCGACCGGAGCCGCCCGAGTAGACCGAGCCCTCGGGGTCGGCGCCGATGATCTGAACGGCCGGATTCACCGACTTGAGGTAACGACTGACCCCAGTGATGGTGCCTCCCGTGCCGATCCCAGCCACGAAGTGGGTGATGCGTCCTGCCGTCTGGCGCCAGATCTCCGGTCCCGTGGACGCCTCATGGGCGGCCGGATTGGCGGGGTTGCTGTACTGGTCCGGCTTGAACGCACCCGGGATCTCGGTGAGCAGGCGGTTGGACACCGAGTAGTAGGAGTCGGGATGGTCCGGCGCGACCGTGGTCGGGCAAACGACCACCTCGGCTCCATACGCCCGGAGGAGGTCGATCTTTTCAGCGGAAATCTTGTCCGGCATCACGAAGACGCAGCGATAGCCTCGCCGTGCAGCGACGATTGCCAGGCCTACCCCGGTATTGCCCGAAGTCGGCTCGACGATGGTTCCACCCGGCTTGAGTAGACCGGCTGCCTCGGCGGCATCGATCATGGCCACCGCGGGACGGTCCTTGACGCTTCCGCCCGGGTTGAGGAATTCGAGCTTGGCCAAGAGGTTGCACTTGAGCTCGCGGCCGACCCGGTCAAGGCGGACCAGAGGGGTGTTGCCGACCAGGTCGAGCAGCGACCCGGAGACCTCCATGGCGGGGCCGGGATCGCTGAGGGGCCGGCTAGGGATTCCGGTCGCGCCGTGACCCAAGTCGTCGCTGACCAGGCTGACGGCCAGTCCAGCTGTCTGGAGCTGTTGGGCGACGCTGGCCCCAGCCTCGGCTTCTTGAGGCGCCACCACTGTGACCTCGCGAGGGTGACGTTCCAGCAGCTTGGACACCAGTTGTGGCTCCAATTCCGCGCCCGGGATCCGGACCACGTACCGCGCCTTGGCCAGGATCCGCTCCGGGACGTCGCCGGAGCCCACCACCAAGAGGACGTCCACGCCTAGAGCCTAGCGGGACAGGTAGGGAGCTGGCGGGCTGCCGGCGAGGTCGGAGCTGCGCCTACCTGCCCCGTTCCCGTCCGTCGACGGCTCTGTTAGCGTCGGCTCAGAGATGGACGCCGGGATCATCGTCGTCGGGGGCGGCCCGGTTGGTTCAACGCTCGGACTGATGATGCCCGAAGCGGTGGTGCTGGAGGCGGCGACCTTCCCACGCGACAAGCCCTGCGGGGAGGGGCTTATGCCGGCCGGGGCGGCAGTGCTGCGGGCATTGGGGGTGGACCTAGCCGCGGAGGGATTCCCTCCCCTGGCTGGAGTTCGCTACACGCTGGCAGATGGGGAGACGGCCCGGGCCAGCTTCGCCGCGGGTCCGGGCTTCGGCGTTCGCCGAACTCGCCTGGATGCCTTATTGGCCGAACGGGCGAAAGTCCACTGCGGCGTGCGCGTCACCGCCGTGCGGGCCCTCGAGGACCGCGTCGAGGTGGATACCTCCGCTGGCACTGTGGTTGGCTCCGCGTTGGTGGCGGCGGACGGCCTCCACTCTCCGATCGCTCGCATGCTGGGTTGGTCGCGGCCCGCTCGCGGCCTGGGACGATACGGGTTGGTCGGTCACCTCGCGGTGGAGCACCCGGGCGAGGATATCGAGGTCAGTCTTCTTGGCTCTGTCGAGACCTACCTGGCACCGGTCGGGCCCGGAGAGGTTCTCCTCGCGGTCCTGGGCACTAGAGGAGGACTGAGAGCTCCTGGGCTGACTGGGGAGCAGTCCTACCGGGCCGTCGTCCAACGAGCCCATCCCAGCCTGGCAGAGGTCCCGCTGCTGGCACCCCTCAGCGGGGCCGGTCCATTTCACCTGCGGCCGGCTCGCGTCGCTCAGGGCCGGGTTTTTCTGGCCGGGGATGCCGCGGGTTTCTTAGACCCCCTCACCGGGGACGCAATGAGTGCCGGTCTGACCCAGGCCCGGGCGCTGGCCTCTTTCATTGATGAGGGTCTCGAGGAAGCAGCCGTTAGATACAGCCGTTGGATGGCCAGGCAGTGGCGCCGTCGCTCGCTGGTGGCATCGTTGGCGCGCTCCTTGTCGGGATCTGGGCGGGTCAGTCGTCGGGCGCTGGCCGGGGTCCGGCGTCGACCCCAGGCTCTGCAAGCGCTGCTTGGCGTCAACGACGGAAGCCGGTCCCTGCTCTCGGTGGGTGTCCTCGATTGGGCAGCTCTTCTCGGAGTGAGCCGGGGATGACCAGGTTCGCGGGCTTTGGACGGGCCCTACCCGACCACCAGCTCACTCCTGCGGCCAGCCGGGATGCCTTGAGCCAGATCTGGCCGCACCTGCGGCGGGCCGGTCTGGAGGAGGTGACCCGTTACACCGTCCAGCCGACCGACCAAGTCTTCGCACCGCAGTCGCTGGGGGAGAGGATGCGCGTGTACCAGCGCGAAGCCCCCCGGCTGGCCCGGCTGGCGGTAGAGGAGGCGCTGGCCGATGCCGAGGTAGGAGCTGACCAGATCGACGTGGTCTTCTCCGTTTCCTGCACCGGATACATGGTCCCGGCGCTAGACGTCCGCTTGGCTGCCGAGCTTGGTTTTCGCAGCGACGTCATCCGGGTGCCCCTTACTGAGTTGGGCTGCTCCGGGGGAGGTGCTGCCATCTCGGCCGCCCACCGCCACCTGCGATTGGAGCCGAGCCACCGCGTTCTCGTGGTTTGCGTCGAGCTTTGTTCGCTCACCTTTCAACCCCAGGACAGCTCGGTCGACAACATGACCGCGGCCACGGTTTTCGGGGACGGGGCGGCTGCCGCCGTGCTCACCGGCGACCCGGGTGGCCTGGAAGTGGTGGCCACGGCCACGCGGCTGATCCCCAGTTCCGAGAATCTCCTCGGCTTTGACCTCCGTGATGACGGCTTCCACCCGGTCCTCGACCGGAGCCTGCCTCGGCTCATCCAAGGTGAGCTGGCGGGGGCCTTGGCGGGCTTTGGCCAAGGGCAGTTCGACTTCTTTGCGGTCCACGCCGGCGGCCCCAGGATCTTCGACGCGGTGGAGGGCGGCTTGGGACTCGAGTCAGGGTCTCTAACCGCCTCCCGGGAGACGTTCAGCCGCCACGGCAACCTGTCTTCGGCATCTCTCCTGTTCGTTCTCGCAGATCTCCGTCAGGGACCTGCCGGTAGCGGTCTGGGACTGGCCTTCGGTCCCGGCGTCACGGTGGAGATGGCCACCCTCAGAAGATCCCCGGAATGAATCGGGCCTTGTCGGCGAAGGCCGCCCGATAGCCAGGATCCTGCGCGAGCAGCATCTCCTCGGCCCGGATGCGATCCAGTAAAACTGCGCCATCCAGTAAGGAGAGCCCTAGAGCGCTGACCCAGGCGCCGCCGGCCATGGGCAGCGCCGCGAACTCGAGGATGACGGCCAGATAGTTGGGGTGACGGATCCACCGGTAAGGACCCCTGGTCACTGGCGCCAGATCGGCGGGTACAGCGGCGTGGATGTTCCACTGATCGCCCAGAGAACTGATGCACCACCAGCGCAAGCCGGTGGCCGCGGCTAGGAGCCCGAGCCAGAAGAGGGCCCAGCGAGGTCGGCGATGAGCCCAGCGAATCTCCACGAAGGGCAGGACGAACAGCCCGAGATGTGCAGCCGCCATGATCGGGAAACTGCGGTTCGCTGCCCGCCGGCCGGGCCGGGCCGCCTCGTGCCTCTTGGAGAGCGCAGCTTCCCGAGCGCGCTGCCAGCCAAGAGCCGCCACCAGCGCCGGGTACCAGCTAGGCACAGGCCTAGCTTAGAAGTCACCGGCGCCCGGGCCGCATGCCCATGCGCCGGAGTCGGCTCCGGTTCAGCTCCGAGAAGCCGCCAGAGCCAGTCCCAGGGCCGCCAGCCCCAGAACGCCACCCACAGCCGGCCGCAGGCCGCCCACGTGGGCGGCGGCATGGATGCCCACCAGACCCACGCTGCCCACGGCTACCACTCCGGACACGATCACCGTCCCCTTCGCGACTGCTGGCGAGCGGCGTCCGGTGGCGGATCTGCCGGCGAGCCCGGTCAGGAGGAGCCAGAAGAGTAGGCCCAGGACCGAACCAGCTGCCCGACCAGGCGCGGCCGTGAACATGCTTCGGCCGCTGGCCAGGAATTGGGCGACGTCCAGACTGCCCACGATCGACAGCAAGGTCAGACACCAGTACCACCGCCGTCGCGTCGCATCCGCCGGTCGGTCGGCCGGGGCCGCTGCCTGCGCCTCCATCGGCCCAGACTAGCGCTCTCGGGCGGCGCCCCGGGGACTTTGTGGCAGAGTGGAGAGCGAAGTGCCTAGGACACCCGAACTTCCGCGTCGGCCGACCGAAGGCGCGGCCGTCAGCGAGCCAGCGCCGGAAGAGGGGGGGGATCCGGCCTGCTGGCAGAAGCGCGTCTGTGCCAGCTGTGGCGCTCTAGCCGACCAGGACCCGCCGACGACTTGTCGGCAATGCGGCGAGGTTCTTCCCGCCTAGCGAGAGTTAGTCCCAAAACCTCGCTACATCGGGATGGCAGCACTGCGAGTCACTCGCCGGCGACTGCCAGGGAGTCGCGCCGCAGCGCGGGCGGGGTCCCAAAACAGCCAGCAGAAGGATCACTGCCGCCGCGGCGAAAGGGGCCCGCAGCCCACCGTGGCCACGGCGTAACGCCAGAAGCGGCCGCCCAAGCGCAGCCGCCCGAGAGGTGAGGCGAGCGTGGATGGAGTCTTGGCTGGGAGTGACAACTGGGCTCCTGGCGTAGCCGCTAGGGGAGGAGTCTGGTTGTCCAGCGCAGTGGCACCTCCTTCCGGGTCGCCACCAGCGGATTCTGACGGGTCGATGAGTCAAGCAAGGGTCGCGGTCTGGCGCACTGGAAAATCGCAACTGGGTCGCGCTGAATAGGATGCTGATCGTGTCCAGCAGCGACAACCGTACCCCCGCCCTGGGGCCGCTGCGGGAGCGGAACTTCCGACTTTTGGTTTCCGCCGAGGCGGTCTCTCTGCTGGGGAGCGGGGTGGCGCCGGTCGCCCTCGCCTTCGGGGTCCTCGAGACGACGCACTCCGCCACCGACTTAGGCATCGTGCTGACCGCCCGGGAGTTGGTCATGGTGCTGCTGCTCCTCTTCGGTGGGGTGTTTGCAGATCGCATGCAGCGGCAGGCGATCATGGCCAGCACGGCCGCCCTTTCGGCGGTGGCGCAGGCCGTTACCGGAGCGCTCTTCCTGACTCATACCAGTCAGGTTTGGTCACTGGCGGCGCTGGCCGCGGTCAACGGGCTCGCCCTCGCCTTCTGGTTTCCCGCCGCCGTCGGAATGATCCCTTCGACCGTCTCCGCCAACCAGCTCCGCCAGGCGAACTCTCTCTTGGGGCTGGCCCGGAACAGTTCGGGAGTGGCGGGCGCGGCTCTGGGTGGGGTGATGGTCGCGTTGATCGGACCGGGGCTGGGTCTCGAAATCGACGCCGCCAGCTTTCTGGCAGCAGCGGTGTTGGTCTACTTCATCCACACTCGGGCGACCGCTGCGGCGCAGGCTCGGCCGGGAGTGCTTAGGGAAATGGCAACCGGCTGGGGTGAGTTCTGGTCACGCGCCTGGCTTTGGGGAATCGTCATCCAGTTCTCCCTCTTCAACATGGCCTACGTCGGCGCCATGAGCGTTCTCCTGCCGATAGTCGCGCGCCGCTCGCTGGGCGGTCCTGCAGCCTACGGGGCCATTTATGCCGCGGCCGGAGTGGGGGCGATCGTGGGCGGCTTGGTGATGCTGCGGCGGTCGCCGGGTCGGCCTCTGCTGGTGGCGACGGGGGGGGTTCTGCTGAGCATCCCCTTCTTCTTGCTCTTGGCTCTCGGCGCACCCCTGCTTTCCCTGCTGCTGAGTGGATTTATTGGGGGAGTCGGGCTGGAGACCTTCGGCGTGCTCTGGTCGACCACGATGCAAGAGCAGATACCCCAGGAGAAGCTGTCTCGAGTCAGCTCCTACGATGCCTTTGGCTCGTTTGTGTTCATGCCCATTGGGCTCGCAGTTGCCGGTCCGCTTGCCGTTTTGCTGGGTCTGCGGCCGGCCATCTGGGTGGCTCTGGTGGTCATGACCGTGCCCACCCTGCTGGTGCTCTTGGTCCGCGACGTACGGAC
Source organism: Candidatus Dormiibacterota bacterium (assembly GCA_035534695.1). Lineage (GTDB taxonomy): Bacteria > Chloroflexota > Dormibacteria > Aeolococcales > Bog-877 > Bog-877. Next base: position 67,251 of record DATLRN010000007.1, on the reverse strand, counting down.
GATGACCCGGCGGAAGTCACCGTTGGCGGGCACTTCCGAAGGCTGAGCCGCTTGGGGCTGCCCGAGGACCAGAGCCGGATGGTAAGGAACCGGCAACAAGTTCCCCTTAACCATTTCATAGGCGCTTCATTACCGATCCTTAGCGAGACGGCACTTACGATCGCACCGTGCTGATGGAGGACTTCCGGGTGACGAGCCCAACGGCGGAGAAGGCGGAGACGACCCTGTCGGTAGAGGATCTCTTCGTTCAGTTCGGGAATCGCGAGGTGCTGAAGGGCATCGGAGGAAGCTTTTCTAAGGGAAGGGTGACCGCCCTCATCGGTCCCACCGGCTGTGGCAAGACAACTCTCCTGCGCTGCCTAAACCGGCTCCACGACAACCGGGCCGGGGTCAGGATTGACGGGCGAATCCTGCTCAATGGTGAGGACATCTACGGGCAGGGCACTGATGTGCGCGACCTCCGTCGCCGGGTGGGCATGCTCTTCCAGCGGCCCAATCCGTTTCCCCAGAGCATCCGCGACAACGTCTCCCTAGCGGCCAAGATCCATGGGCTCTGGAATCGTCAAACGGCCCCCGGACGGACCGAGGAGGTGCTCCGCGACGTGGGGCTCTGGGATGCGGTCGGAGATCGCCTCAACAGCACCCCGTTCATGCTCTCGGGTGGCCAGCAGCAGCTGCTCTGCCTAGCTCGGGCGCTGGCGGTCGAGCCAGAGGTCCTGCTGCTGGACGAGCCGACCTCGTCGCTGGACCCGCATTCAACCGCTCGCATCGAGGAATTGCTCAGCGAACTGAAGCGCCGAATGACCGTGGTCTTCGTCACCCACAACCTGCAGCAGGCTGCCCGTTGCGCCGACGACGTCCTCTTCATACTCGGCGGCGAGGTGGTCGAGGCCGCCCCGGCCGACCAGTTCTTCTCGAGCCCTGTTGACGCGCGTAGCCGGGCCTACGTGGAGGGGCGGACAGCCTAACCGCTGCAACCGAGCGCCGACTCGCGACCCGATCCGTCTGGTTTTGACCTTGGATTTCCTGAAGGAGGATTCGATGCGCCCGAAACGACTCGTGTCACGACTATCTGGAACATCACTGCTGCTGGTGGTGGGACTCTTGGTACTCGGTAGCCTTGGGGGCAATGTGGCCTTGGCCAAGTCGAAGAAGCCAAAGCCGCTCCCGACCGGCAACCCGACCACTCAGACCACCCTGACCGAGGCGGGATCTTCTCTGCTCTATCCCTACCTCGAGGTGCTGGCCCCCCAGGTAACGGCCGCCTACCCGCACCTCACCCTGTCTCCCGCGGCCGGAGGCTCGGGTCTGGGGATCGCGGACGCGATCGGAAGTCTGACCTCATTGGGGGGGTCGGACGCCTACCTGTCAGCTGCGGATGCGCTCGCCAACCCCGGCCTCATGAACGTCCCCATCGCGATTTCTGCGCAGGCGGTCGACTACAACGTGACTGGGGCGCCGCCGTATCTCAAATTCACCGGGAATGTTCTGGCCGAGATCTACCAGGGCAAGATCACCAACTGGGACGCACCCCAGCTCGCCTCCCTCAACCGTGGCGTGACGCTGCCTAACCTGGCCATCGTACCCGTCCGCCGGGTCGATTCCTCGGGGGACACCTTCATCTTCACCAGCTTTCTCACGGCTACGAACAAAGCGTGGGCGAACGGTCCCTCCGAGGGGACCACGGTGACTTGGCCGGCCGTGAGCAATGAGCTCACCGCTGAGGGCAATCCCGGGATGATCACGGTCTGCGCCGGAACTCCGGGCTGCATCGCCTACATCGGAGTCAGTGTGGAGAACCAGGCGATCGAGGGCGGACTGAAAGAGGGCCTCTTGAAGAACAAGTCCGGAAAGTTCGTCAGGCCCATCGAGAGCACGATCACGGCGGCGGTGGCCGCTGGGGCTGGCGCAACTCCGGCCAACCTGACCCAGTCCCTCATCTATGAGAAGGGAGCGAAGTCATACCCGATCGTCAACTTCGAGTACCTGATAGTCCAGAAGAAACAGAAGACCAAGGCGATCGCTGAGGCCATCCGCACCTTCTTTTCCTGGGCGATCAAATCGAGCGGCGGTGCCACTCCCGACAACCTGGCAGCTGTCGACTTTGTCGCCCTGCCCACGGCCGCGATTCCGAAGGTGGACAAGGCCATCCAGAAGATCACCGGCTGATCCGACTGTGCGAAGTCTGCTAGCACTCAGGTGATCACCAGCCAAGGCGGGGCCGGCAAAAGCGCCGGCCCCGCCGGACCCCAGGCCGGGAGAGCCGTCAGAGACCGCGATCTGACGCGGCGCGATCGGCTGGCCCGGCTCGGATTCCTGTTTGCCGCTCTGGTGCCTAGCGGCATGCTGCTGTTCTTGGCGGCCGAGATGATTCGGGAGGCGATCCCGGCCTTCACCTTCAGCGGTTGGGGCTTCTTCACCGGTGAGATCTTCTCCTTCGGCCAGCTCTACGCCCTCACCCTGAGTCATCACAACGGAATCGTTGCCCCGCACGGCGCTACCTACGGAGCTCTGCCCTTCATGGTGGGGACGCTCGCTTCGTCCGTGGTCGCCCTGGCGATAGCGGTGCCAGTGTCGGTCGGGGCGGTCCTGGCCCTCACCGAGCGGGTACCGTACCGTCTTCAGAGCGGCCTGTCAGTCTTCCTGGAAGTGCTGGCGGGGATCCCAAGCGTCGCCTACGGGCTCTGGGGAATCCTCTTCTTCGGTCCCTTCATGGCCGCCCACGTCTATCCCGTGCTGGCCTCCGTGCTCGGTTTCATACCCGTCTTCCGGGCCCCCGTTGGCTTTGGGGAGGGGCTGCTCACCGCGTCCCTGGTACTGGCCGTGATGATCGTGCCGATCATCGCCGCCACCACCAGAGAGCTGATCCGCACGGTCCCCATCCTGGCCAAGGAGGGCGCACTTGCCCTGGGGATGACCCCCTACGAGACGGTCAAGGTGGTGACCCTACCCTACGTGCGGCGGGGCATCCTGGCGGCGTCCCTTCTGGGTTGGGCCCGCGCTTTGGGCGAGACCATGGCCGTGTTGATGATCAGCGGGAATCTGCTGGATCGGCTGCCGGTCAACATCTACGGCAGCTTTTCAACGCTCGCGGCGTCGATCGTCGACTTGCTTGACTCGGCGCTGACTGATGCCACGGGCATGGCAGTTCACGCCCTAGCGGCCCTCGGATGCGTGCTCCTGGTAATTACGATTGCCACCAACCTGGTTGGTCGGCTGATCATTCGGCGAGCGAGTGGCGGAGTCCCTCTCCCGATCGGACGGGGAATCTGATGTGTAGCCAGTGATCCGGCAGCTGCGGGACCTGGGATTCTGGGCGCTGTGTCTGATCGCTCTGCTGCTGGTGATCTTTCCTTCGGTATCGATCGTGGTCTCCCTGGTGGAGCAGGCCTGGCCCGTCCCCGGCTGGCATCTTTTCACCGCGGGCACTCCCGACGATGGCCTCCAGAACGCCATTCTGGGAACTCTCGTTCTCTGCGGCGGGATCCTCGTCGTGACCGCTCCGGTGGGAATTGCGGGCGGCATCTATCTAGCCGAGTTTTCCCACCTTCGCCAGGGGTCCTGGATCCGCCTCGGGTACGAGACGCTGGCGGGCATCCCGTCGATCGTGGTTGGCTTCGTCGGATACGTGGTGCTGGACATCGAACTGCACTGGGGTTTCTCCTTGTTGGCGGGCATCCTAGCCCTCTCGGCGATCGTGCTGCCCTACGTAGTCAAGACCACCGAGGTGGCGCTCTTGCAGGTCCCCTCTGCCCTGCGAGACGGCGCCGTCGCTCTGGGCCTCTCGCGGTTGACTGCGCTTCGGCGGGCGGTCCTACCGCCCGCGATTCCCGCCATCATCTCGGGCCTGGTGGTAGCCGTGGCAATCGGGGTAGGGGAAACAGCGCCGCTGTTGTACACGATTGGCTTCTCTGACCAGAATCCCTCATTGCAGCCGTTCCAGCATTCGATGGGCTATCTCACGTACGTGGTTTTCTACTGGATCAGCCTGCCGTCCAAGGCCGACCACGAACTGGGCGGTGCCGCCGGCCTGATCTTGATCGGGATGCTTCTGCTGCTGATCGCCCTCGGCCGCTTGGTGAGCCGCTGGTCGGCCCGCTACTCCGCGTCGATGCTGTCCTAGCTCCGGGCCTGTTCCGCGAATCGCTCCACCACTTGACTGACGTGGAACAAGGATCGAACAATCCCCTCGTGGTGGATCAGCTTGCTGCAGCGTCCTTGGCCGGGGGCGACCAGCCGCGTGCCCGCGAGTTAGTCGAGCGGATGCTCGAGGTGCAGCCGCGGCTTCAGCGAGCCCTTGACGTAACCATGCCTCCCGAGATCAGCCAGCTTTTAGGCACCGTCACCGTCCACCAGCTGGAGGCTCTCCGCTGTCTTCCTCCGGAGGGAACGTCGATGCGGCTTTTCGCCGAGTCGGTGGGCATCAGCGGGGCCGCCGCGACGGCTCTGGCGGCGCGGATGGTGGCCAAGGGTCTGGCCACTCGCCGCTATGACCCGAGCGATCGGCGCACTGTCTGGCTGGCACCGACGGAGGCGGCGCTCGACCTGGTGCGGTCGTTTCGAGACTGGCAGCGGCAGTCTATGGCTGCCACTCTGGGCCGTCTCGACGAAAGCCAGATCGTGACTTTCCTCGAAGTTCTCAGCGTCCTCTCCTCGAGCGTCCCGGTCCCGGAGGAGACGACGCCGTGAGTGGGTCCGAGTTCGCCACCGGTGCGGGGATCCGGCAGCCGTCCCCGGCGGCCGGTGACCGCGAGGCCATCCTCGACGACTGGATGGCCATCCAGCTGCTGACAGAGCGGCAGATGTACCGACTCATCCGGGGCCGGCTGGCGCAGCGGCTGCGCCGGCTCAGCCTCTTCGAGCTGGACGTCATCACCCAGCTAGCCCCCGACGGGCAGACTGCGGCCGACTTGGCCGGCTCCCTGGTGGCGGATCTCAGGAACGTGAGGTCCGCCGTCAGCCGTCTGCTACGGCGCGGCCTATTGGTTCGCCAGGGTCGAGGGGCGTCGGCGGCAATCCAGCGTACCGATGAGGCGGATCAGCTGATCGAGATGCTGCGCCAGGCTCAGGCGGAGCTACTGCTGGGCATCTTCGCCAAGATGCCGCCCGATCTTCAGGGTCGGACCATCGACTTGATGCAAGCGATGACCCCGCCGGCTCCAGGCTCGTCTTAGCGGGAAGCCGGTCAGGGCAGTAATGCCTCTTGCCGGTGACCCGCCTATCCATCCCCTCTCGCCAGTGCGACTACCAGGGGTGGCTCGGTGCATCGCGGCCGAACCTACCGCTGTGGGGTGTAGTGGAGGACGACGATGCCGGTGCTGAAGCGGGTCGAGTAGCTTGTCCGCGTCGTCGACGAACTCATGACCGCCAAACTGGGTCCTCGCGCCTGGGGGGAGCCAATCTCTCCGCCGCGAGTCAGCTACGTCGACTCGACCAGCTTCCTCGTTCTGAACCCCTAGGACGCCCCAGCCGACGCCTCGATCAGAGCCGCCAGCCTGGCAATCGTCTGCTCTGCACCTTCCTGAGCCCGGTATTGCTCGACGGAGAGATCACGGTCGTGGGTGGTGTCGAAGATGAGACGCACGGTCAACGCCGTCATGCCCATCATCTCGTCGAAGGTGACGATGGACTGGAAGTGCGGTTGTAAGTGCGTGTAGACGAGGCGCTCCGGTGCCTTGACCTCGTCGTAGACGATGGTGTTCGGATAGTCAACGCCGTCGGGTCCGTGCATGGTGAAGCGCCACGTACCGCCGGGGCGGATGTCGGTCTCGGCGTGCGTGATGGTGAATCCGTGCGGGCCCCACCACTTGAGCAAATCGTCGGGATTGGTCCACATCGCGAAGACACGATCCGGGGGCACGGGGAGCAGGCGAGTGACGACCAACTGGCGGTCGACGGTGCCGTTGAGCATATCCTCGAGACACTGCAGGCTTTGGTTCCAGCCCGCGGACATACCGCCGAGCATGGCAATCGCCTCGGGGACCAGCGCTGTCGCCTCGGTCCGCAGCGTGATCTCCGTATGGTCACCGCGCTCGGCGAAGGTAACCCTGAGCATGCCCTCGAGCAGGTGCCGTCCGTCGGCACCTAGGGCGGTGAACTTCACGACCAGCAACTCGGGCGGCTGGACCTCCAGGTAGATCGCGTCCATGGGGAGAGCGATACCGTCCGGACCACGCATCACGACGTTCAAAGTGCCGCCGACGTGGGGATCCGACTCCACCGAGGCGGCGTAGCCGTCGGGTCCCCACCACTGGGCGAGGTCCTCTACCTCGGTCCATGCCCGGAAGACCCGCTCTCGCGGGGCATTGAAGGTGCGCGTGATGGTGACCGTTCGTTGGGTCGGGGCGTCAGTCATGGCTAGCTTCCCTCGCTTGGGTTTTCCGAAGGTAGTCATCCAGTCGATCCAGGCTCTCATCCCAGAAGCGTCGGTAGTCGCCCACCCAGTCAGCCACCTGCTTGAGCGGCACCGCGCGCAGGGTGCAAGGACGCCACTGAGCGTCGTGCCCGCGCTCAACCAGCCCGGCGAGCTCGAGCACCTTCAGGTGCTTGGAGATAGCGGGCTGACTCATGGCGAAGGGTTGCGCCAGCTCCGTCACTGATGCCTGACCCAGGGTGAGGCGGGATAGGATCTGCCGCCGCGCGGGATGCGCCAGGGCGCCGAAGGTGCGGTCCAGCTGGTCCGATGGCATAGCTGACATAACCTGTAGGTTACATAACTGGTGGGTGATATAGCAAGCACGCGATCAATTGAGGGTGTCTGTGATCGGCTGGCACGACGTCTACCAGAGGTGGCCGCTTCGGCCGGGTTCCATTAGGTTGGGTTGTCTAGGGGGCGCCCAAGCGCGGTGCCAGCTGGCCCGTGGCCAGCCGCCGCCACACGCTAAGGGTGGGCTTGGTCCCGGGCCAAGGTTCCAGGACCCGTACCGGATGGGCCAACACTTGCTCAAAGCCGGGGTCCAAGCCCAAGGGCACGGCAGTACGCAAGCCCGAATCGCCGATCCAGGCGACGGTGTTGCCGGCGTAAAAGTCGAGGCAATTGGCGAGCGAGGAATAGAGCGGTGGCCAGCACACAAAGAGCGTCCGCTCTGGATAAGCGGCCAGGACGGGTTGATCGCCGCTGAGAACCTCTGTCCACATTCCCGCCCCGGGGTGATAGCGGTTGGCGCCCGCCCTGACAGGGGGATTCTGGTCGAAAGCCAAGATGTCGATGTCCAACTGGCGGAGTCGGTACGCCCAGTAACCGGTGCCGGCGCCGATTTCGATCAGCGGGCTGAGCGAGCACAGTACCGCCAGCACACTCGGGTCGGGGAGCACGTAGGAGTAGCGGCTCGCCAGCTCGGTCAGAGCGTTGCCTATCTCCGGCAACTTGGTTATTCGCTCCAAGGAAGTGACGAAGGTGTCGTCGGTCAGCATCACCTACTAGCATCGCTCCGCCAGACTGGACTGGTCGAGGTAGCGTTGAGACTGGGGGTGCCGGCCAAGGCATTCGCGTAGTCCTTGGCGGTCAGGCCGCTTCGCAGCAGGGAGAGACGATATGAGCCAGTACCTACGCAGCATTTTTCACGGCGAAGGAGCGCCTCCGCCGGACCAAGTCCTGGGCGAGACGATGCAAAGGGTCGGCAGCCTCAACGAAGAGCTGCAGAGGGCGGGGGCGTGGGTGTTCGCCGGAGGCCTGCATCCCTCGAGCACGGCGACCACGTTTCGACTTGAAGAGGGGGAGCTGGTCCAGGGCCACGGCCCTTTCAGGCACGGCCAGGAGCCGCTTGGCGGCTGCTGGATCATCGAGGCGAAGATCTCTCCGCCCTCGATTGGGGACGCCGGGCGGCGGCAGCCTGTGGCCTCTCCGTCGAAGTGAGGGCATTCCACGACGAGGTGGGAGCCAGAGATCAGAAGTGACCGGCGTCAGTGATCCGACCTGGGCCTACAAAGGCGTGTACTCGCCACGGGTTCCCGAGGACTTGGTAACGGTGGAAGCCGCGGAGTTCTTGGGTGAGCTCCGGGGCGTCTCACTCCTGGGTGCCACGCTGGCTGAGACGGCAGGTCCGCTACTCGTGGATGGGGGTCGCCTCACTCGTACCGACCTGAGTGCGACCCGATTTCTGCGACCGTCGTTGGGTGATCTCGTCTTCTCTAACTGCAATCTGGCCAACCTGCACTGGGGTTCTGCAGCGATGACTCGGACGACCTTCCAGGAGTGCCAAATGACCGGCTTCGATGTGAATTCGTCCACTCTGGTCGACGTCCAATTCCAGGGCTGCAAGCTTTCCCTGTCCAGCTTTCGCTTCCTCGCCAAGGCCAAGGTGCGGTTCGTTGACTGTGAGATGGATGGAACCGATTTTCACGGTGTCGACCTCCGCGCCTGCCGCTTTGAGAACTGCATCCTGACCGGGTCCCTGTTCCATGGGGCAAAGTCCGAGGGAGTTGACCTGCGTGGCTCGTCGCTCACCGGCCTACAGGGCATCGACGGTCTGCGCGGAGCGGTCATCGACCAAATCCAGCTGCTCGATCTCGCCGACAGCCTGGCCTCCCACGCCGGCCTCACCGTACTGGTGAGGAACTAGGGCGGATCTGCCCGACGAGGTCATCGAGCCAGACCGAACCCGACTACGTGATAGCCGCATTACTACTTCTACACCGAACTGGGCCCACCTTGGCCAATCCAGCCAGCAAAGGGGAGCAGACGTAATTAAGCACATCAATCTGGGGACCCTCGATGTCGCCCGTATTGGTCTCGGCGCCATGGGCATGTCCGCCGCCTACACCGGCGCGGGCAGTGATGACACCGAGTCCATTCGCACCATCCATCGGGCGCTCGAGCTGGGCGTCACCCTGATCGACACCGCCGAGATTTATGGCCCCTTCACTAATGAGCAAGTCGTCGGCCGAGCCATCAAGGACCGCCGCGACAACGTCGTCCTGGCGACCAAGTTCGGGCTCGTCTCCCATGCCGGCGGCGGCCCCGGCCACCTCGACAGCAGCCCAGGCAACATCCGTACCGCCATAGAGGGCTCGCTCAGGCGACTCGGCACCGACCACATCGACCTCTACTACCAGCACCGCGTCGATAAGAACACCGCCATTGAAGACACCATCGGCGCCCTGGCGGAGCTGGTCGCCGATGGCAAGGTCCGTCACATCGGACTGTCCGAGGCCGGGCCCGACACCATCCGCCGCGCCCACGCGGTTCACCCCGTCACCGCCGTGCAGTCGGAGTACTCCCTGTGGACTAGGGACGTGGAACCACAGGTCCTCCCGGTGCTGCGCGAGCTGGGGATTGGATTCGTGGCGTACTCGCCGCTGGGCCGGGGATTTCTCACCGGCGAGATCCGGTCCACTGACGACTTCGCGGATGACGATGCACGCAAGTCCAATCCCCGTTTCGCCCGGGAGGCATTCGAGCGCAACTTGCGCGCCGTGGAGGAGGTGAGGGCAGTGGCCGCCGAGGTCGGCGCCACCCCGGCTCAGATTGCCCTGGCTTGGGTCCTGGCACAGGGGGACGACATCGCACCAATCCCCGGGACCAAGCGGGTCTCCCGCGTCGAGGAGAATGCCGCCGCCGACGGCATCGTGCTCAGTTCGGCGCAGACCGCCAAACTCACAAACATCACCCCTGCGGTCGGCGACCACCACAACGAAAGAGAGATGCAGATGATCGAACGCTGATGCTTCGGCATCAGTCGCAACGTCATTTGCGTCGTTACTTCGGCGGGATGCCCAGGTGGACTGCTAGAAGCTTCCTTCCCTCTCGCTGGTCCGCTGGGTTGATCTGCTTGGCCATGTAGGCATCAAAGCGCTTCGGGCTGAGAGACACCGTGAGTGTCGACGTCAGCATGAACTCGGCCGATCGCGAGTTGGCTCCCGGCATCGGGAATTTGAACTGACTGAGTTTGACCACTGTATGAGGTCCCTTGGCGGTCGGTACCACCTTCACCCTTAGCGACTTACCCAGACCAGCCAGGAAGCTGGCTGAAGGGAGCGGCAACGGTTGACTCGAAACCGGCGAAGGAGCCATTCCCGCCTATCGACTCTGCTCCGATTCAGGGTGCCCAGCAGATCTGAGCAAGTCGGTCAGATAGGTCTCCGCAGCCTTGCGTCTCTGCTCGGAACTGGCAAAGTAGTGCCTGAAGACGCGGAGTGCCTTTCCTGACTGGGGCCGACCTTCTCACCTCGGAGGAACTTGAGCGCGATTTCGATGTCGGCCTCGGTGAGAGTCGGCAGGCCGCCGTTGCCGAAGCGGTCCTCCCTCACCTTGGCCCGGAGCAGGGGGCAGGGGAGCGGGAGACGAGACTCGAACTCGCGACATCCAGCTTGGAAGGCTAGCGCTCTACCAACTGAGCTACTCCCGCTCGACAGGCAAGTAAGGATACCCTTGGCCGTGGCCGGCCGAGAGCCTGCCCTCGGCGCTCGGGTCGGGGCTGGGATCTGGGCCGTTGGTAGACTGAACGCGGATGCTCTTCGACTACCTGCCCCTGCTGGTCTTCTTGGTCATGGTGGTCCTCTTCGGAGGGGGCATGACTCTAGGCATTGCCCTCTTGGGACCGCGCCACCCCACCCGGGCCAAGGGACTTCCCTACGAGTGCGGGATCGTCCCCGCCGAGACCGCTCGCCGGCGCTTCTCGGTCAGCTTCTACCTGACTGCCATGCTCTTCATCGTGTTCGATGTAGAGGCCGTCTTCCTCTATCCCTGGGCGGTGCTGGTGAAGCACACCCTGCACGTTTTTGGGTTCGTTGAGATGGTCATCTTTGTGGCGCTGCTGGGAGTCGCCTTGCTCTACGTCTGGCGCAAAGGGGCGCTGGAATGGGACTGAGATCGGCCGATGGCGGGCTGGTCCTGCCCGAACGGGTCCTGGCCGCCCGAGCCGGCGCAGCCAAAGCTCCTGCTATCCCCGGGGTCATTCCGTCGGAGCAGGAACTGGCCGATGCCGCCGCCCAGGTCGGGGTGTTCACCACCACGGTGGGCAAGGTGATTGCCTGGGGCCGTTACTCGTCGCTCTGGCCCGCGCTCTTCGGGCTCGCTTGCTGCGCCATCGAGATGATGGGCGCCAGCAACGCCCGCTATGACCTGTCCCGTTTCGGCGCCGAGGTCTTTCGGGCGTCCCCACGGCAGGCGGACATGATGATCGTGGCCGGTCGGGTGTCCCAGAAGATGGGGCCGGTCCTGCGCCAGATCTACGACCAGATGCCCGATCCCAAGTGGGTCATCTCGATGGGCGCTTGCGCCTCATGCGGTGGCATCTTCAACAACTACGCGATCATCCAGGGGGTGGACAAGGTGGTCCCGGTGGATGTCTACATCCCAGGCTGCCCTCCCCGCCCCGAGGGCCTTCTCGACGCCGTCATCAAGCTGCAGAAGAAGATCGCCGCGACTCCGGTGAGCAGCGTCAGGGCCTAGACGGATGAGCCCCAAGCCGCCCGTGCGGAGGTCCAAGACAGGCCCCACCCCGGCCGAAAAAGGCAAGCGCGCGAGTCAGCTGCTGCGCAGGCGTCTGCCGGCGGGGTCCGTCGAGGCTCACTTGGAGCGGGGACAGTGGAAGGTGTCACTGGCGCCCGAGCACTTGGTGGAAGCCGCCAGCGCGCTCCGCACCGAGGCCAGCACGCTCTACGAGATGGCCATCTGCATGACCTGCATTGACTGGCCTGAGCGTGACCTCCGTTTCGACGTCGTTTACCTGCTCCGCTCCCTGGTTCATAACGATCTCGCCTGGCTCAGTGTGGCGGCGTCGGAGGAGACTGAGATCCCGTCTCTCGCAGGGATCTATCCCGGGATGGAGTGGCACGAGCGCGAGTGCTTCGATCTCTTCGGGATCGAGTTCACCGGCCATCCCAACCTCACCCGGATCCTGCTGCCTGACGATTGGGAGGGGCACCCGCTCCGCAAGGACTACGTCTCCTTCGGAGAACCGGTCGCGTTCACCCACAACATCGAGTGGGCCCTCTCCGCCCAGGACCGCCCGGAGTATCTGCCTGGGGCGACCCGGGGTGCGGTCGAGCGCCCCTGATGGCGATCTCGCCACCGCCGGTAGGAGACGGCACTCCTCCCGAACAGATACCTCGCCAGGAGGGGATCCCCCGCCTCGCCCCCCAGGGGAGAGGGGAGTTTCTCGACAAGATCGAATCTGCCGAGGAGCTCATGGAGATCAACATGGGTCCTCAGCACCCGAGCACCCACGGCGTGCTCCGGCTGGTGCTCGGATTGGACGGGGAGAGGGTGCGCAGCTGCCGGGCTGACATCGGTTACCTGCACACCGGATTCGAAAAGAGTTTCGAGTCACACATCTACCAGCAGTGCATTCCCCTCACCGACCGTATGGACTACCTGGCGCCTCCCATGAATAACCTCGGCTTCGCCCTGGCGGCTGAGGAGTTGCTCGACCTGGAGATCCCCCCCCGGGGCCAGTACATCCGGGTGATCGTGGTCGAGCTTTCCCGGATCGCCAGCCATCTGGTGTGGCTGGGGACCCACGCCCTGGACCTGGGCGCGACCACCGTATTCATGTACTGCTGGAGAGAGCGGGACCGTATCCTCGACATCCTGGAGTGGATCTCGGGAGTCCGGATGATGACCAGCTTCATCCGGGTTGGCGGTCTCATGGCTGACGTCCCCGAAGAGTTCGTGCCCATGGTGAGCGCCTTCACCACCGACTTCCAGCAGAAGGTCGACGAGTACGAGGGGCTGCTGACCTCTAATCCCATCTGGCGCCAGAGGACGATCGGGCTGGGGGTCATCAGCGCCGCCGATGCTCTGGGGTTCGGCTGCAGCGGTCCCACCCTGCGCGGGTCCGGGGTGCCCTATGACATCCGCCGGGCCCATCCCTACTCCAGCTACGACCACTTCGACTTCGACGTTCCTATCGGAGTCAACGGCGACGTTTACGACCGCTACCTGATCCGGGTGCGCGAGATGCGGGAGTCCTGTCGAATCGTCGACCAAGCCATCAAGGCACTACCTGGTGGTCCGACCAACACGGCGGACCGCAAGGTGAGCCTGCCGCCGCGGGCCGAGATCGACACTTCGATGGAATCCTTGATCCACCACTTCAAGCTGACCACCGAGGGATTTCGTCCTCCCCAGGGCAGCATCTACCACGCCATCGAGAGCCCTCGGGGGGAGCTCGGCTTCCTCATGGTCTCGGACGGCGGCAACCGTCCCTACCGGTGCAAGGTGAGGGCCCCGTCATTCAGCAACCTCTCCGCTCTCCACCGCATGGTTCAGGACGAACTGGTGGCAGACGCGGTGGCAGTGGTCGGGAGCATCGACATCACCCTGGGGGACGTCGATCGCTAGGCCATCGGGTGTCTTCCGGCCCTGGAGCTGTGTTCCCCGGAGCGGAACACAGCTGGCAGGATAAATACCGCTTCCAGGACCGCCAGAACTATCAGCGCACTGGCAATCCGGGGGACGAAGTCGGCGACCGCCGGCGGGGACGCCAAGAGCCAGGCGATGACGACGGGGACACCGATGGCGGGCACCAGGGCAAAGTGACGGACGCGTGCCCCCATGCCGTAGTAGACGAAGAGGTTGACGTAGGTCAGAGCCACGATCCCCAGTGCGAATAGAGGAAGCAGAGCAGCATCGCGGTGGTACTGGGTGCCGAGGATGAACTTGATCAGATGGTGGGCGAGCAGGCCGTAGACCAGAAGTCCCACCACGTCCACCGCAGTCAGGGCAGCCAGGGTCTGCAGTAGAAGCTTGCGTCGGGCCGATGCCGTGGTCGCGGCCGCCACCCGGGGATACATCACCGCGGTCAGGCTGCTGGTGCCATAGAAGATGATCTTTCCCATCACCGAGAGTCCCGAGTAGAGACCTGCCCCGGTGGCGGGCAGCACGTGGCGGGCGACGACCACGTCGATGTTGCCGAAGAGGGGTGCTGTGGCGGCTCCCGCCACCACGGTGTAGTCGATGAGCCGCCCGGAACTCGCGGTGCGGCTGCTCCGGGCGCCGGGATGGCGGGGGTACACGGCGGAGCCGGCAGCGCCGCAGACAGTTGCGATGGGAACCGCAGCGGAGCCAAGGTGGAGGTGGAGGAGGATCACCGCCACTACCACCACGCTGCCACCGTAGAGAACGAGGTTGACCGCGAGTCGACGGAAGTCTCGGCCCCCTTGGAGGTAGCCGCGCTGAGCGCCGGCCACCGCGGTCAGCGGGCAGGCGAGGACGGTGGCGGCGAGGACCTCAGGGTGGGGGAGGTGGAGCAGAAAGGCGAGCAGGAAGTCGACCGGGATCATGATGCCAGCCAGGCTGAGGCCGATTCTCCAGGCGCTGCGCTGCAGGTCTGCCCAACGCTCGATGGCGGGAACCCCTCGGGAGACGGCGCCTGCCACCTCGCGGGCGGCGCCCGCCGCCACCACGAACGCGGTGGTGTAGAGGAGGTTGAGAACTGCCACGACGGAGGTGGACTCGCCGTTCTCGGCGGCAGTGAGGTGGTGGGCGGCATAGGACTGGGCAAGGAGGATCCCGAAACCGGAGACGCCGATCCCCACCAGGTAGAGAAAGTTCTGTTGGATTACAGGGTTGCTAACGGCCCGACGCAGCCGCCCAGATCGAGCTTCGAGGAGCGGGTCCGGGGCTGCCTTAGGAGCATCGGGGGGGACAGGAGGGCGCGACGTCACGGCGGTAATCGTGCGGCACTGACGGGGTCGCAGGTGGGACGCCGCTTCCGACCGAGGCGGCTCGCTTGGTAGAGTGGACTCCGAATGAGCTGCGGCATGCAGAAGCGCGCCATCGGCCCACTGGGGAGCCAGTCATTCGATCTCCGCAGGTGGATTCCCGGATCGCCCGCAGATGACTGAGGCAAGCACCGCGTCGCAGCCGGGCGTGCCCGTCCTCAACGCCGCTACCAGAGAACGCATCGAGCGTTCCAAAGCGCTCTATCCATCGGCCCGCTCGGCGGTTCTACCCGCCCTCTGGGCAGTTCAGGAGCAGCTCGGATTCCTGGCTCCTGAGGGCCTCGCCGAGGTGGCGGCTCTGCTGGACCTGGTGCCTTCCGAGGTCGAAGCGGTCTCGACCTTCTACGCGATGTACTTCCAGCACCAGCCCGGGCGCCACCTGATCCAGGTCTGCCGCAATGTGTCCTGTGGGTTGCGCGGGTCCGATGAGCTCCTGCGCCATTTGGAGACGTCGCTCGGAGTCGAGGATGGCGAGACCACAACCGACGGCGTCTTCACGCTGGAGGGAACCGTCGAATGCCTGGGAGGCTGCGGCGGCGCCCCCATGATGCAGGTGGACCGGTATAGCTACGAGAACTTGGATTTCCAAGGGGCCGATCAGGTTCTGGCTGAGATTCGGGAGCGAGCGGTCCCGTCCCCAGCTGGTGGGTCCCATGCCTGAGGCCAGGGTGCTGACGCGGCATCTCGGCGC
Organism: Candidatus Dormiibacterota bacterium; assembly: GCA_035534695.1. Taxonomy (GTDB): domain Bacteria; phylum Chloroflexota; class Dormibacteria; order Aeolococcales; family Bog-877; genus Bog-877. The sequence goes on along the minus strand of DATLRN010000007.1, from coordinate 51,893 downwards.
CGAGGGGCTGACCACTCTGGCCGGCTATCAGACGGTGGGCGGCTACCAGGCCCTCAAGAAGGCTTTGGTGATGGGCCCGGAGGCGATCTTGGCCGAACTCAAGGCGTCCGGGCTTCGAGGCCGCGGCGGCGCGGGTTTTCCGACTGCCACCAAGTGGTCCTTTTTGCCTCAGGGGGTCTTCCCCCGCTACCTCTGTGTCAACGCCGACGAGTCGGAGCCGGGATGTTTCAAGGACCGCTATCTGATGGAGGAGTTTCCCCACCAGCTGCTGGAGGGGGTCATGATCTCCGCCTACGCGCTCCAGGTATCTCACGCCTTCATCTACATCCGGGGTGAGTACCGAGCTCAGCGCGAGCTGCTCGAGAAGGCGGTCGCTGAAGCGTATCAAGCAGGCTTCGTCGGCCAGGGCATCCTGGGCCAAGACTGGAACTGCGAGCTGATCGTCCATGGCGGAGCGGGGGCCTATATCTGCGGCGAGGAGACGGCCCTGCTCGACTCCCTGGAGGGGCTCCGGGGCCAGCCCCGGCTCAGGCCGCCCTTCCCCGCGATCAAGGGACTCTACGGACAGCCGACGATTGTCAACAACGTGGAAACCCTGTCCAACCTGCCCTACATCGTCAGCGAGGGCGGAGCCAAGTACGCCTCCGTGGGTACCGAAAGCAGCCCCGGTAGCCGGCTCTTCTGCGTCAGCGGCCACGTCGAACGTCCCGGCAATTTCGAGATCGCCATGGGCAGAACCACCTTCCGCGAACTCCTGGAAATGGCGGGCGGGGTGTGGCGGGGGAGGAGCCTGAAGGCGATGCAGCCGGGGGGTGGCTCGATGCAGATCCTGGGTCCGCAGCACCTCGACCTGGCCATCGACTTCAAAGCGGTGGCGGACGCCGGCTCGGCTCTCGGTGCCGGTGCGCTGGTGATCATGGACGAGACAACCTGCCTAGTCGACGTGTCGATGCGGTTGGTCGACTTCTACCAACATGAGTCCTGCGGCAAGTGCGTCCCTTGCCGGGAGGGAACATATTTCGAGAGCGAGCTGATGCATCGGCTGGAGGCGGGCCTGGCGTCGACCGAGGAGCTGGCCACTCTGGCCGATATCTGCGCCACCATGGACGGACGCTGCTTCTGCCCGCTGGGTGACACCGCGACCTGGTTCGTCATGTCCGCCTACAGGATGTTCCCCGACGAGTTCCAGCGTCACTGCGGCGCCGGACATTGTCCGGTGCGGGCGGAGTTGGAGACCGCGGCCTAGATGGGGGACACCAAGCCGGAGTCTGAGCTGCTCGCGGTCTCGGTCGATGGGCGGAGTGTCGCGGTGGCTCAGGGGACCCTGGTCTGGGACGCCTGCGAGAAGGCGGGGGTGTACGTCCCGGTGTACTGCGCCCACAAGAAGATGGAGCCGGTGGCGGTCTGCCGGATGTGCCTGGTTGAGATCGAAGGGACAGCCAAGCTGCAGCCGGCCTGTGCCACCCGGGTGGCAGAGGGGATGGTGGTGCGGACCGCCACCGAGCAGGTGCGCAAGTTCCGCGACGGCAACCTGGAATTTCTCTTGGTCAACCATCCCCTCGACTGCCCGGTCTGCGACCGGGGAGGGGAGTGTGACCTGCAGGACTTCACGCTCCGCTACGGCCCCGGGCGGAGTAGGACCTCGATCACGGAGAAGGTCCACTTCGGCAAGGCCATCAAGCTGTCCGACAAGATCGTCCTCGATCAGGAGCGATGCATCCTCTGCTGGCGCTGTGTTCGGTTTTACGACGAGATCACCGGCGAGAAGGAGATCGTGCTTCAGGAGCGGAGCGTCAAGACCTTGATCGACACCTTCCAGGGGCGGCCGCTGCAGAGCGAATTCCAGGGCAATGTGGCCGAGATCTGCCCGGTGGGTGCGCTCACGCACGCCAAGTACCGCTTCCAAGCCCGGCCCTGGGACCTTCGGCGCACGGCCAGCGTCTGCCCCAAGTGCTCGTACGGCTGCAACATCCTCATTGACGCCCGCGAGGACCAGGTCGCCCGCTTCGCCAGCAACGACAACCCGGACGTCGACGACAGCTGGCTGTGCGACACCGGGCGCTACAGCTTCCCTGAGCTCAATCGCTCGGACCGAGTGCTGAACCCGGAGGCGCGCCTGGCCGGGGCCCGGCAGACCGTCTCCTACCAGGACGCGGTCGCACGCGGGGCCGGGGCGCTGCTCCGGGTGCGGGGCGACCACGGACCCGATGCCATCGGTTTCCTGGCGTCGACCCAGGCGACCAATGAGGAGGCCTTCCTGCTCCAGTGGTTGGCTCGCGATGTGATCGGAACCCCTCACCTCGACCACCGCCTTTCGGCCCTGGCCGGGATCGCCCCCGAGCAGTTCGCCCTAGGTATCGCGGAGATCGAGGATTGCGCCGCCGTGGTCGTCATCGGGGACGAGCCTGAGCTGGCTGATCCGGTGCTCACCCTGCGCCTCTTCAAGGCGGCCACCAAGCTCGGCCGCGAGGTCATCCGCCAGCCGTTGGAGGGCGACCCGGAGGCGCTGGCGGAGAGTCTGACCGGCAAGGACTTGGTCGGCATCGTCGCCCACCAGGAGCAGCGTCAGGCGGCACTCGGGCTGGCGGCTCGTCTGGCGCTCAAGGGGACGACGACCAAGATCCTCACCATCGTCGAGGGGATGAACGCTCGAGGTTGCCAGGACCTCGGTCTCACTCCGAGGCTGCTTCCCGGCTACCGTCCCGCAGGCACCCCGGGGCGAGACGGCGGGGAGATCCTCAAAGCTGCCTCAGCAGGTTCGATTCGGGCTTTACTCGTGGTGGGACAGGGCTGGGACGAGGATCCCCGCTTCGAGGAGGCCCTCTCTCGGGTCGAGGTGCTGATTGGGATCACGCCATTCGCCGGCTCGTTAGCGCGTCATGCTTCGGTTCTCCTACCCGGCCGCACCATTGCGGAGAAGGCAGGAACGGTGACCAACACCGAAGGCCGGGTGCAACGGGTACGCCCCGCGGTCCAGCCGCGATACGCGTTCCCCTCCGACCTTCGCATCCTGGGCGATCTGGCTCGGGGCATGGGCGCCGATCTCGGAGTGCAGCCTCTGGCCGGACCCGTCTACGAGCTGATCAGCCAGGCGGTGCCGGGCTATCGCGGCTGTATCGGTGGAGTCCGACCCGACTGGACCCTGTCGGCTTGAGCCCGGCCGCCACCTCAATCCTTCTGGCGGTGATCGTGGCCCTCGTCAAGGGCGTGCTCATCGTTGTGGTGTTGGCGACGGGCTTCGCCTACATGACCCTCGCCGAGCGCAAGATCTCGGCTCGGATCCAGCTCCGGCTGGGGCCGAACCGGGTCGGGCCCTTCGGCTTTCTCCAGCCGGCCGCCGACGGGATCAAGCTCTTCCTCAAGGAGAAGGCGGCCCCGGAGGGTCGGGACAATGTCCTCTACACCCTGGCCCCGGCGCTGGCGGCGGCCGCGGCTCTCTTCGCCTTCGCGACCATCCCGATTGATCAGACCATCTGCATCAACGGGATGCACGGCGCGGGACCACTCTCGCCAAGCTGCCCCGGCGGCTATCCGCTGCACTGGGACCTGGCCCACCTTAACGTCGGCCTGCTCTTCATCCTGGCCATCACCTCGCTCGGGGTGTACGCCATCTTCCTGGGCGGCTGGGCGAGCAACTCCAAGTACTCCCTGCTCGGGGCTCTGCGCAGCTCGGCGCAGCTGATCAGCTATGAGATGGCGGTCAGCTTCGCCCTGATCGGGCCAATCCTCCTGGCCGGCTCCCTGAACTTGGAGACGGTGGTGAACCAGCAGCACGGGCTCTGGTTCGTCTTCCTCCAGCCACTCGGCTTCCTGCTCTATTTCACAGGCGCCCTGGCGGAGACCAACCGGCTTCCCTTCGATCTTCCTGAGGCCGAGGCGGAGTTGGTGGCCGGGTACCACACCGAGTACGCCGGCATGCGCTTCGGGCTCTTCTTCATGGCTGAGTACATCAACATGATCACCGTCTGCTCGATCGCCACGGTGATGTTCCTGGGCGGCTGGATGGCGCCTTTGTGGTTCCTGCCCAACTGGCTTGGCCCGCTCTGGTTCGGGGCCAAGGTCGCCATGCTCATCTTTGTGATGATCTGGGTGCGCTGGACCTTCCCCCGGCTGCGCTACGACCGTCTCATGCAGTTCGGCTGGAAGGTGCTCCTGCCACTGGGGCTGGTCAATCTGCTGATCACGTCGATCTTCGTGGCGGTGCGATGAGGCAGTCGGTCACCGGGCGAGAGCGGCTCCTGGGAGGGCACCGGAATGTTCCGTGAGATGGTCATCGGCCTGCGCACGACCTTGAAGGCGATGACCGGTCGACCCATCACCATTCAGTACCCCGAGGAGCAGCGTCCGGTGCCTCCCCGCCACCGCGGACGGCACATCCTGCACCGCTACGACAACGGTCTGGAGAAGTGCATCGGTTGTGAGCTCTGCGCCGGGGCCTGTCCGGTGGGATGCATCTACGTGCAGGCCGCCGAGAACGACCCCCTGCATCCGGTCTCGCCCGGGGAGCGCTACGCGGTCCGCTACGAAATCAACCTGATGCGCTGCATCTACTGCAACTACTGTGCCGAGGCTTGTCCCACCGAGGCGATCACCCTTGGTCCCCGACTCGACCTGACCGACTACAAACGGGAACGCTTGGTGGCGACCAAGGACGATCTTCTCGAGGCCTGGTCGGGGGCGACCCAATTGCAGGAGGGAGCAGGAGAGGGTACCGGTGCACCGGCGTCGCAGCCCAGCCCTCTGGGGCCAGGGTCCTCGCACCAGGGTCCCGCCGGGGTGGCACCGGGCGTCAACCCGAGGATTCCATTGGCTCCCGAACAGGGGAGGGGCACGCCGCCGGTATGACAGTGATCTTCGGGATCGCGGCGGTGCTGGCCTTCGTGGGGGCGGTGGGAGTGGTGATCAGTCGGCGCACCCTCTACTCGGCCCTCAGCCTGGTCGGCAACATGATCGCCCTGGCCGTCCTCTTCCTCCTCCTCGATGCCCAGTTCCTGGCCGCCGTGCAGATCATCGTCTACGCCGGCGCCGTAATGGTGCTTTTCGTGTTCATCATCGCCTTGCTGGCGCCCGGGGCGGAGGAGAGGCTGCGGCCAGTGGAACTCCGGGTCCTGGTGGGGGGTATCGCCGCGGTCGCCTTCACCGTGATGGTGGGCCGACTCGCCTTGAACGGGATCACGGTCACGGCCAGCGGGCAGTTTCACGGCGGGATCGGCCCCTTCAGCCCGCAGGCCGTCAACGCCCATGGCCAAGTGCAGACCCTGGGCGAGCAGCTCTTCACCACATTCCTCCTACCCTTCGAGGTGACCTCGTTGCTGCTCCTGGTGGCGGCGGTGGGAGCGGTTTACCTGTCGCGGCACCGGCGGACTCTTCGGTGAACGGACTCTTCCCCGGCTTCCTCACTCTTTCCGCAGCCATGTTCGCGTTGGGTGCCCTGGGCGTGATGGTCCGCCGCAATCCCCTGGTCGTCTTCATGTCGATTGAGCTCATGCTCAACGCTGGCAACCTGGCTCTGGTCACCTACGCCCGATACACGCACACCATGGCGGGCCAGGTCTTCGCACTGATCGTGATCGCGGTCGCTGCCAGCGAGGTGGTCGTCGGTCTGGCCTTGATCACCGGGGTCTACCGCTCCGGGCGGCGCCTGGATATCGATGACCTCAGTGAGATGCGCGAGTGAGAAGGCCATGAACCCGACTTTCACCATGGTGCTCTGCGCGGTCGCCTTGGGCCTGCCCACGGCGGGATTCCTGGTCAGTGCCCTGAGTGCTGGCAAATTGCCCCGCCGAGTCGTCTCCTTCCTCGGTCCGGGGGTCGTCCTGGGCGCCTTTGTGGCCACCTTGATCCTGCTCGCCGAGCTCCTCGCTCAGCCGCCTGCCAGCCGTGGCATCACTGTGGCTTTCTGGCACTGGCTCAACTTGAGCGTCGGTTCCGGTGGGGGGGCCGTGGCTCGGAGCGGGTTCAACGCCGACTTCAGCGTTCGGATCGACTCCCTGTCGGTGCTGATGATGCTGGTCATCACCGGGATCGGCGGTCTCATTCACGTTTACAGCGTGGGCTACATGGCGGAAGACCCCGGTTACAACCGGTTCTTCGCCTATATGAACCTCTTCATCACCAGCATGCTCCTGCTCGTGATGAGTGAAAACCTCATCTTTTTGATCATCGGCTGGAGCATGGTGGCCTTCGTCTCCTACGCCCTCATCGCCTTCTGGTACCAGCGCCCGGCAGCAGTCACGGCCGGGCGCAAGGCCTTCATCACCCAGGTGATTGGCGACGTAGGTCTGGTGCTAGGCGCATTCCTGATCTTCCTCAACCTGCGCGGAAGTGGCGGCCAGCTGCTCCACTCGGTCGATCTGCAAACCATCTTCGCCAATGTTGGGCCCGGTGCCCACAACCAGAACGGACTCGGTTCGATGGGGGGTGGGCTGGTCACCACCATCGGATTGCTGCTCTTCCTGGGGGCCGCCGCCAAGTCGGCGCAGTGGCCCCTGCACACCTGGCTCCCCGACGCCATGGAGGGTCCCACTCCGGTCTCGGCGCTCATTCACGCCGCGACCATGGTCACCGCGGGCGTCTACCTGGTGGCTCGTTTCCATCCCATCTACCAGCAGGCTCCGGTGGCCGCCGGGGTGGTCGCGGCGGTCGGCATCGGCACTGCGCTGATGGCCGCCATCATCGGCTGCACCCAGTTCGACATCAAGCGGGTGATCGCCTATTCGACGATGAGCCAGATCGGGCTGATGATCTTCGCCGTGGGCGCCGGGGCCTACTCCGCGGGCATGTTCCAGTTCTTCACCCACGCCTGTTTCAAGGCCCTCTTGTTCCTTGCCGCAGGCAACGTCATCCATGCCCTCGGCGATGAGCAGGACATCCGCTCCATGGGGGGACTCTCGACCCGGATGAAACTTACCTTCGGAGCCTTTTTGGTGGGCTCATTGGCCCTGGCGGGGATCCCATTTTTCGCCGGCTGGTTCAGTAAAGAGGAGCTGCTCAGTTCCGGCCTGGCGCTCGGCCCCGCAGTGCCCTGGCTCTGGGTCCTGGGCGTCGCGGTCAACGTGCTGACCAGCTTCTACATCTTCCGGGTGGTCTGGATGGCTTTCCGAGGTCAGCCGGCGACGAGCCGAGCCAGCACTGCCCATGAGGCCCGGCCGGTGATGCTGATCCCGGTGCTGCTGCTGGCTGTCCTGGCGACGGTGGTGGGCTTCCTCAACATCGACTTCTTTGGTTTCCATCCGATCACCGTCTTCAGCGAGTTCCTGCAGCCGGTGGTGGGCACGCCATCCGCCCATGCCAGCGCCGGAATTCAAGCGCTCGCCCTGGTGATCGGAACTCTGCTCAGCCTGGGTGGCTTGACTCTGGTCTGGATGGTCTACGGACGGCGCTTGATCGCCGCCGACCTGATCAGCCGCCACTTACCCTGGCTCTACCAGCTCTCCCTGCAAAAGTTCTACTGGGACGAGATCTACGACGTCACCCTGGTGCGCCCGACGGTAGCCCTGGCGGCGACGGTGACCCAGGTGCTGGAGGCGGACCTCTTTGACGAGCTGGTCAAGGGGGTGAAGCAGGGCGTGTTGACCCTGGCTGATGACCTCCGCACCATGCAAACCGGCTTCTTTCGGGACTACGCACTGATCTTCTTCGTCTGTGCGGTGATCGGTCTGGTCGTACTCGGGCTCCGTCTCGCATGAGCTGGCCCATCCTCAGCGTCATCCTCGCTGTCCCCTTGGTAGGGGTGCTGGCAGTGGTCGCCATCCCCACCAATCGGCCCCGGCTGGCGCGGCTCGTCCTGATTGGGACGACTGGAGCCGCCCTAGGCCTTGCCTGCGTCCTGCTGGTGACCTTTCTAGCCGTCCCGCCAAGCTCCGACGCGCAACTCCACGGGACCGCCGCGGGTTCGTCACTGAAGGCGATCACCGGACCGGTCAGCTTCCAGTTCCAAGAGCAGGTCGCCTGGTTGCATACCGGGGCCTCGTTGTCGGCGACCCATGCGGCCTTCAACGAAGGCAACAACGCGCTGAACCAGGCGGGACCACCGCCGATCAATTTCTCCTATCACATCGGTGTCGACGGGCTCTCCGTCTGGCTCATCGCGCTGGCCACGCTGCTCTTCTTCCTGGCGGCGATCACGCTGAGCCGGCGCCAGCCCGGGATCTGTGGTTTCGCCGTCTTGATGCTGCTCTCCGAGATCGGGGTGATGGGCGTGTTGATGTCGCTCGACCTGATCCTCTTCTACTTCTTCTGGGAGGCGGCGCTGATTCCTCTCTACTTCATCATGATCGGCTGGGGCGACGAAAACCGAGGCCGGGCGGCGCTCAAATTCATCATTTACACGGTCGCCGGCAGCCTCTTCATGCTGCTCGCGATCATCGGTGTGTACTTCATCAGCGGGGCCAGCACCGGCGTCTACACGTTTGACGTGCCCACCCTGATGGCCGCCGAGTCATTCGTAAACAGCAGCTCGGGCTCTGCGCTGACTTTGTTCGGACACAGTTTCAGCTTGCTCAACGCCCAGGATTGGATGTTCCTGGCCTTCGCTCTGGCCTTCGCCATCAAGGTCCCCTTGGTGCCCTTCCACTCTTGGCTGCCCGACGCCTACAGCTCGGGGACGACTTCCTTCCTGGTGTTCTTCGCCGGCATCGTGAGCAAGCTGGGGGCCTTCGGATTCATCCGTTACGACCTCACGCTCTTCCCCCAGGCGAGCCACACTTTCCAGCCGCTGATGATGGGTCTGGGCGTGCTGAGCATTCTCTATGGCGCCCTATCCGCGCTGGCCCAACGTGACATCAAGCGCATCGTCGCCTTCGCGTCCATCAGCCACCTGGGCTTCATCGTGCTGGGGATCTTCACCCTCAATATCGATGGCATCAACGGGGCCATCATCCAGATGGTCAACCACGGCCTGATCATCGCCGCGCTGTTCATCTGTGTCGGCGCCTATGAGGTGCGCTTCGCCAGCCGGGATATTCGCGAGCTGGGCGGCCTGGCCAAGCCGATGCCGATTCTGGCCGGCCTCTTCCTGGTCGCCGCTCTGGCCGGGCTGGGTATGCCTCTCCTGAACTCCTTCGTAGGAGAGTTCCTCATCCTCCTGGGAGCCTTTTCCGTGTCGCCGGCGTGGGCAGTTGTGGCCAGCCTGGGGGTCATTCTCGCCTGCTGGTACAGCCTCCGCCTCTACCAGGGAGTGACCCAGGGACGACTGCGCCTGCCGGATGGCCAGGTGGAGCAGTCCGCCGACCGGGCTGTCATGCGCTTGGGCCGGCTCGACGTAGGAGCGGTGGAGTTGGCTGTGCTGGTTCCCCTGGTGGCCTTGATCATCGTAATTGGTGTCTATCCCGGGCCAGTGATCCGCTTCACCCGCTTCAGCGCCGGACAGTACGTCTCGGCGGTCGATCGGGGATCGGCAGTTACCGCCGCCACCGCCTCCAGCCCCGCGCTCAGCAGTCCGAGGGCACGACCGTGATGGCTGCCGGACTGCAGTTGGCAGCGGCGGCACCTGCCTGGTACCCGCTGCGCTTTGTCCCGGCTTCCGACCTGGTCGGGATTCTGCCTATCCTGGTGGTCGGCGCAGGCTCGGTTGTGGTACTCATAGCCGACCTCTTCGTGCCTCGACGGGGGAACCCCGTCCTGCCCGCCATCAGCGTCGTAGTTGTGCTGGCCGCGCTAGGAGCAGTGATCGGCCAGTGGGTTGCCAATCCGGTCCATTCGCTGATCTTCAACGGGGCCTTCGCCGACGACCGACTCGCGTTGTTTTCCGATCTGGTTGTGTTGGTCACCGCGCTGGCGGTAGTGGCACTCAGTCCCGGCTACCTGCGGCGCCGCGGGATGGAGGAGGGGGAGTTTTACATCCTTCTCCTGGCCTCGGTGACGGGCATGCTGGTACTTGACGGCGCGACCAACCTGATCGTCATCTTCCTGGGCATCGAGCTGCTCTCAATTCCCCTCTACGTGTTGGCCGGGTTCGCCAGGGGCGAGCGCCTGCCCCAGGAGGCGGCTCTCAAGTACCTGCTCCTGGGGGGATTCGCTTCAGGTTTCCTGGTCTACGGGATGGCGCTCGTCTATGGCGAGACCGGCAACACCATGCTCACCGGGATTCATCAAGCGGTGACCCACTCGGCGCTCCGGGGACCCGTCGATCCCATGCTCCTGGCCGGGTTGGCGTTGCTGGCCGTGGGACTGCTGTTCAAGGCGTCTGCCGCGCCCTTTCATTGGTGGACGCCCGACGTCTATCAGGGTTCGCCGGTGCTGGTCACCACCTTCATGTCGGTGGCGACCAAGGTGGCTGCCTTCACCGTGCTGCTGCGCTTGTTCTCGGCGACTTTCGCTCCCTATCGCTCGGAGTGGGAGATACCGATTGCCCTGGTCGCCATCGTTTCCATGGTCTACGGCAACGTTGTGGCCATTGCCCAAAGTTCGGTCAAACGCCTCCTCGCCTATTCGGGTATCGCCCAGGCCGGTTACATCCTGATCGGGGTGGCGGTGGGCCGACCCGACGGCACCCAGGCGTCGCTCTACTACCTCGCCGTCTACGCCTTCATGAACACCGGCGCCTTCGCGGTGATCACGCTGCTGAGCCGCCGGGGCGAGGACTGCGATCGCTACTCAGAGCTTGCCGGATTGGCTAAACGCCAGCCCCTGCTGGCGGGACTGATGTCGATCTTCATGCTCTCCCTAGCCGGCTTCCCGCTCACGGCTGGCTTCTTTGGCAAGTTCTTCCTCTTCGCCGCCGCCATCCACGATGGGCAGCTGCCGCTTGCGATCTGGGGAATTCTCACCTCGGCGGTATCTCTCTTCTACTACCTTCGGGTGATCCTGATCATGTACGCCGGTGATCCGGTCCCCGGTCGAGCGACCAACAGCGCCGGGGTGATCCTCTCGGGGGAGAACGATCTGCCCACCGGCTGGTCCGTTCTCTCGCCAGCCGGTCTCGGGGTGATAACGGTGGCGGCCGCCGGAACCCTGATCTTGGGGGTGTTGCCAGCCCTCGTCTACACCCTGCTCCAGAGCATCAGCGTCGTCCGTGGCTGACGGCCCCCAGAGCAGTCCAGCACATCTCGAGGGCAAGCTCAGTCTGGTAATTCCGGTACATAACGAATCGGCCAATATGGCGGCCGTTATTCCCGCCGCCCGAGAGACCCTGAGCCGACTCGCCGACGACTACGAGATCGTTTTGGTCGACGACGGCAGCACTGACGACACCGTCGCGGTCGCCAAAACGGAGATGAGAGAGTGGTCGGCAAAAATCAAGGTTGTGGCTCATGCCCGGAAGTCCGGCTACGGGATCACCGTCGCTGACGGTCTGAGAGCTGCCTCTGGGGACTGGGTGGCCTTCGTAGACGGGGACGGGCAGTTCGATCCCCGAGACCTGGGACGACTTGCGGAGTTGTCCTCCGGAGCCGACTTGATCGCCGGATGGCGCATTCACCGGGCCGACCCGTGGCACCGCTCGGTGGTCAGCGGAACCTTCAATGTTCTGGTTCGCCTCCTCTACGGAATCTCCTACCGCGACGTCGACTGCGGCTTCAAGCTCATGCGTCAGGAGTTGCTCCAAGCGGCCCGGCCGGTTCGTGCCCGTTCTGCATTACTGAACACGGAACTCTATTTCAAAGCGCAGAGATGCGGGCTTGTGATCAGACAGGTTGGAATTCAACATCACCCGCGGCTGGCAGGCGTTCGCTCCGGAGGAAAACTGATCCCGATCCTCAGAGCGATACGGGAGTTGGTGCGGCTGCGTCTGGAGCTAGCCCGCACCTGGCAGCCACCTGAAGGGGGAGTCAGGGACCAGCCCTAGGCGCTCCCAGCAAAGCTGCGGTAAGTGGTTGTCAGCCCCTTCTCTAGTGAGACCTCGGCCTTCCAGCCCAGGTGGCGCTGAGCTCGCCCGGGATCCAGGAAGTTGGAGCGGACCTCGCCCGGCCTGGCGGGGACGTGCTCCGGAGCGCCGGCAAAGGCCGCCGCCCGGGATAGGTGGGAGACCACCGCAGTAATGGAACTGGCGCGCCCGGTGCCGATGTTCAGGGCGCCCTGATAAGGGCTGGTAAGGGCAGCCAGGTTGGCGGCGACGATGTCCTCGACGAAGGTGAAGTCGCGAGTCTGACCGCCGTCACCGGTGATCTGTGGTGCCAATCCCTGCCGCAGTCGGGTGGACGTGATGGCCACAACCCCGGCCTCGCCGGTGCCGTCTTGGAGGGGTCCGTATACGTTGCCGTAGCGCAGGGCCACGAAGTGGAGCCCGAAGGTCCGCGAGAACATACCCAGATAGCCCTCGCCAGCGAGCTTGGCGGCACCGTAGGGGGAGAGGGGCTTAGCGCGGTCCTCCTCCTGGCTGGGCAGTCGGCGGGCGCGCCCATAAATTGCGCCGCCCGAGGAGGCGAAGACGATGCGGCCGCAGCCAGCATCCACGGCGGTCCGCAGCAGACCCACGGTTCCGACCACGTTGACCACGGCATCTGCCGCGGGGTCCTTGAGGGAGCGATTGACCCCGCCCTGGGCGGCCAGGTGGATGATCGCCTGTGGCAGGAACTCGACAATGGCTCTGTTGGCTTCCTTGCTGGCGATCTCGGCTCGGACCAGCCTGGCTGCTGCCGGTACCGGCTCCATACAGGCGTGGCGGAAGTCATCGACGACCATGGTCTCGATGCCGCACTGGAGAAGTCGGCGCACCGTGTGAGTACCGATGAAGCCTGCCCCGCCCGTCACCACCACCCGGTCGGGGAGAGTTCCCGGCTTCATCGTCTAGCCATACTAAGCGCCCCTTCGACGACCTCCCCGCGCTCGGGCAACTTCTCAGACAAGTCCCAGGTTATCGGCTCACGCTGCGGGCAAGCTCGCCAGCACAGCCAGTAGTGTGCAACGGTCCCTCGGCGAATAGCAGGGCGGGAATCTCAGCTGAACGAGGAGAGGAGCAGGCGTGGAAGCAGCCCTGGCGGAAGGCACGCCGGGATCACCAACCCCGGAATTGAGCACGAACGCGTCCTCGTCCCGGTGGGCCACGAGCCGCAGTCTGACTGTTCCCCTGGTGCTGCTCCTGGTCTTGCGACTGCCGTCACTATTCGAGCCTCATTGGTACACCGACGAAGCTGGCTACGCCAACGTCGCCTACCAGATGGCCCATGGCAAGGTCCTCTTCCTAACTACCTGGAACAACAAGCCGCCAATGCTGTTCTGGATCTATCAGCTAGGGCTGGGGATCGGAGGCACGAGCGAGTTCGGCATCCATCTAATTTCGACGGTCACCGAGGCGGTGGCGCTGGCGGGAACTTGGATCCTGGCTCGTCAGTTCCTCTCCCCGCCACGCGTCTGGGTGGCGACATTGCTGACAGCGTTCTTCCTGTCCGCGCCCTTCCTGAACGGGGACTTGGCTCTCCCGGAGGACCTCCTAATCGGCTTGACGCCCTGGGCCATGCTGGCTGTGCTGGCCGCCTTGCGCGCCCCGGGGAAGCGTCGGGCAGTCCTTTGGGCCGTGGTTGCGGGAGTGCTCTTCGGCGTCGCCATTCTTATTCAGCAGACAGCCCTGGCCGATCTGATCGCAGCCATTGTGGTGATCCTGGTGTGCCGCCGCCGAGGCTGGTGGCTGGCGGGAACAGCCAGTACCGTTGCGGCACTTCTATTCGTGATTGTGATCACCCCTTTTGTGATAGCCGCCGGCCTGCACAACGTGTTTTTCCTGCTGGTGTCTAGCTACAACGGCTACACCTCAACTTCCCTCCACCCGTCCCTGGGGTCATTACTCTCCCGTGCGGTCGGCTGTCTGTTGCTTCTCGGCGGCGCCTACCTGGCGCGGAGTTGGCCCGCCGAGAGGCTCCTGCCCTGGGTGTGGCTGGCGACACTGCTGCTTGCCTACGGGTTGCCCAACCGGGATTACCTGCACTTCTTGCTTCCGGCGGTACCGGCGGCGGCCCTGCTCTTGGCCCGTGCGAGGCTGCCTCAGTTCCGTAAATGGAGGACTTCATCGCGGTTGGCGACGGTGCTGCTAATCGGCTCCGTCGCCATCGGAACCTTCATCTGGGGGTCGCTGCTGGGGGCGGGCTTTTCCCAAGGTGGCCTCTTTACCGCGAAGTTGACGGCCGAGTATTACCCAGCTTTCCTCGGCAAGCTAACGGGAGCGGTGAGCATGAGGGAGTACGTCTCCCTCTACAGCCCGCCGGCGATCGCCGAGTACCAGGCGGTGACCTGGATTAGGAGAAACCACTTGACCGGCTCAACTGCGGTTGTGTGGTCACCGGACTCGTGGGCTTATTTGCTGGCTGGGTTGCGCCCGATTCTGCCCGAGCCGACCATCTACGAAAACGACACCCTGCTTGGCACCTCCACCCTCCTGCAGCGGGTGAAGTCGCAGCGGCCGGTGGTGGTCTTGCTTACCCAGAACTCGTACACCGAATACGGACCGATCGTTCCGCTGCTGCAACGAGGCTATACCGAGGTGCAGGCGTCGGCCAACGGTGAGCTCTGGATTCGGTCCGATGTGGCCGCGCGGGTCCTTACCGCTGCGGAAAACAACGTCGACCTGAAGCGCTCTCGGCGCTGATTGCAGCAATACCGGGCGCGGCGCCACTCACTCAGCGAGTAGCTTGTTCGCCGCTCTACTCTGAGTGGGGCGGGTTTCCAGGAGGACGTTCATTTGGCTGACCAGGCAAGAATCGTTGAGGTGGTCATAGAGATCCCCAAGGGAAGCCGCAACAAGTACGAGATGGATCATCTCAGCCACCGGATTCGCCTGGATCGAGTCCTCCACTCGTCGGTCCACTACCCGACCGACTACGGCTTTGTACCGGACACCTTGGCTGAGGACGGAGACCCGCTCGATGCCCTGGTGATCGTGGAGGAGGGGACCTTTCCCGGCTGCGAGGTACCAGCCCGCCCGATCGGCCTTCTTCACATGGCGGACGAGCATGGCACCGACATCAAGCTGCTCTGCGTGGCCGCCGGCGACCCCCGCTTCGATACCATCACCGAGCTCGCCGATCTGGCGCCGCACTGGCTCCGAGAGATTGAGATCTTCTTCGAGACCTACAAGCAACTGGAGGACCAGAAGGAGGTCTCCGTGGGCGGGTGGGAAGGCCAATCGGCGGCCATGGCGGCAGTCGAATCCTGCCGGGCCCGGGCCGGGAGGTCCGCCAACCCAACCTGAGAAGGGAGTGCGGAGATCCCTATCATGGAATCCGATCAGATTTTGAGTTGGGAGCTCTGCGCCCACTCTGAGGAGGTTCCGTGAGGGACAAGGTCTCAGTCGTCGGCGCTGGGAACGTGGGGGCGACCCTAGCCCAGCGTATGGCAGAACTGGACCTGGTGGACGTGGCTCTGGTGGACGTGGTCGAGGGGCTGGCCGAGGGCAAGGCCCTGGATTTGCTCCAGGCGGGCCCCGTAGTCGGCTATGACAGCCAGGTTGTCGGAGGCACCGACTACCAGATCACCGAGGGCTCCCGGGTGGTGGTGATCACCTCCGGTCTGGCCCGCAAGCCGGGCATGAGTAGGGACGATCTGGTCAGCGCCAATGCCAAGATCGTGGGCGAGGTCACGAGCGCCGTCGTAAAGCACTCACCCGACGCGATCCTGATCATCGTCACCAACCCTCTCGACGTCATGACCGAACTGGCCCTTAGAGTCAGCGGCCTGCCCCGCACCCGGGTCATTGGGATGGCAGGTGTTCTCGACACGGCCCGGTTCCGGACCTTCCTGGCCCAAGAGCTCGGAGTGTCCATACGCAGCGTCGAGGCCTATGTCCTCGGCGGACACGGCGACTCCATGGTGCCCCTGCGTGGAGTGACCACGGTGGCGGGGGTGCCGGTTGGCCAACTGATCAAGGGACCGCGCCTAGAAGAGATCGTGCAGCGGACCCGGGATGGAGGAGCGGAGATCGTTCGTCACCTGAAGACAGGCAGCGCCTTCTACGCGCCGTCGGCATCGGCGGCCCAGATGGTCGAGGCGATCCTTCTCAACCGGCGCCAGATCCTTCCCTGCGCAATTCACCTGGATGGTGAGTACGGGCTCGAAGGAGTGGTGGTCGGGGTCCCTGTCAAACTCGGGACCGCCGGGGTTGAGGAGGTGGTGCAGGTCGACCTGACCGAGGCTGAGCGGGCCGAATTGAAGCGCTCGGCAGAGGCGGTGCGCGAGACCATCGCGGTTCTCGGCTGATGGCCGCCAGCCTGCGCCTGGGCCGCGCCGGCAGGGCCCGTGTGCGAGCCCAACTCCGACAGATGTGGTGGCTCTACCCCTTCAACGTGGTCTCCTGGCTCAGCCTCTTTGGGCTCTACAGCCTCTGGACCATCGTCTTCTTCCACACCGACCAGTTCCACCAGTACCTCTCACCCTTCTACTCGCCCCAGGTGGCCTTGGGTCGGACGCCGGTCTCCCCGGCCCTCTTCATCTTCTACATCCCGTTGGGTTTCCGGGCCACCTGCTACTACTACCGCAAGGCCTACTACCGATCCTTTTTCGCCGATCCGCCTGCCTGCGCCAAGGGCGAGCCGACCCAGTTCGGGGCTTTGGTGCCCACCGGCCGGGGTACGGCCTATCGAGGCGAAACCAAGCTGCCCTTCGTGCTCAACAACCTCCATCGTTTCTTCCTCTATCTGGCGGTGGCGTTTGTGGTGGTTCTCTGGATCGACGTCTTCCGTGCCTTCTCCTATCACGGTCACTTTGGCTTCGGAGTGGGTACTGCCGTGATGCTGGTCAACATCGTGCTCCTGACCGGGTACACCTTCGGCTGCCACTCCCTGCGGCATCTGGTGGGGGGGAGCGTGGACTGCTTCTCCTGTGTCCTGGCGGGGGCGCAGCGGCGACAGCTCTGGAGGGGCACCAGCTGGCTCAACGCGCGCCATTCCACCTTCGCCTGGCTGAGTCTCTTCAGCTTGATCATCACCGACGCCTACATCCGCCTGCTGCAGTACGGGTTGATCCATGATCCCCACCTCGGTTTCTGAGATGCGGCGCCCTTGACCGTAGAGGCCGAGTACGACGTCCTGGTACTGGGCGCGGGCGGGGCTGGGATGCGCGCCGCCATCGCCGCTGCCCAGGCCGGTTGCCGGGTCGGCGTTGTCTGCAAGTCTCTGCTCGGCAAGGCCCACACCGTCATGGCCGAGGGAGGGATCGCCGCCGCTCTGGGCAACCTCGACGAGTCCGACTCCTGGGAGGTCCATTTCGGGGACACCCTGAGGGGTGGTGCGATGCTCAACAACTGGCGCATGGTCGAGCTCTACGCCCACGAGGTCATCGACCGGGTGGTCGAACTGGAGGAATGGGGCGGAGTCTTTGACCGCACCAAGGCGGGCAAGATCAGCCAGCGCGCCTTCGGCGCCCACTCCTGGCGGCGACTGGCTCACATCGGTGACCGCACCGGCCTGGAGCTGATCCGCACCTGCCAGGATCGTCTGGTGCACACCGAGGGTGTGACCGTGCACATGGAGACCACCCTGACCCGCCTGCTCAAGGATGGCGATCGCATCGCCGGCGGCTTCGGCTACCAGCGGGCAACCGGGGAATTCGTGCTGATTCGGGCCAAGGCGGTGGTCCTGGCCACCGGTGGCTGGGGACGCATGTTCCTGATCACCTCCAACTCCTGGGAGGGCACCGGGGACGGAGCGGCCATGGCCTACGCTGCCGGCGCCGAACTCAAGGACATGGAGTTTATGCAGTTCCACCCCACCGGGATGGTCTGGCCCCCGGGGGCCCGGGGCATCCTGGTCACGGAGGCGGTGCGCGGCGAGGGAGGCATTCTCCGCAACCGGGTCGGCGAGCGCTTCATGGCACGCTACGACCCCATCAAGAAGGACTTGTCCTCGCGGGATGTCGTGGCTCGCTCTATCTTCAAGGAGGTGCAGGCGGGCCGGGGCTCGCCCCACGGAGGCGCATTCCTTGACGTGACCCATCTGGGGGCAGAGACCATCCGGCGACGGCTCCCGTCCATGTACGAGCAGTTCCACAGTCTGGCGGGAGTTGACATCACCAAGGAGCCCATGGAGGTAGCGCCCACCATCCACTACACCATGGGGGGAGTAAACGTCGAGGCCGAGACGGCGGCCACCTCGGTGCCCGGACTCTACGCAGCTGGAGAGGTGGCGGCCGGGCTCCACGGAGCCAACCGCTTGGGTGGTAACTCGCTGGGCGACATCCTGGTCTTCGGCAAGCGGGCAGGGGAGGCGGCGGCGGAATACGCTCGCTCGCGCAAGCTGCTGCCCCGGGTGCGCCAGGCTGACGTCGAAGCCGAGCGGGAGCTTCTGCTCCGTCCCCTGTCGGGAGGAAAGGGGGAGGACCCCTTCCATCTCCACCGGGCGCTTCAGAACGCAATGCAATCAGGAGCCGCCATCGCCCGTACCGAGGACTCCCTGCGGGACACCCTGGAGGAGATTCTCGAACTCCAGGAGAGGGCCAAGCGAATCCGGGTGCCGGGAACTCCCGCCTACAACCCAGGGTTCAGTGGCGCCCGTGACGACCTCTTCATGCTCACGGTGAGCGAGGCCATCGTCCGCTCCGGGCTGGAGCGCCGCGAGAGCCGAGGCTCGCAGTGGCGCCTCGACTTTCCCGAACGCGATCCCGAGCTAGGTCACGTCAACCTGGTCACCCGGCTCGGCAAGGACGGGCGCATGGAGGTGGTACGAACCGCTCTTACGCCCATGCCTGAGAATCTACGCAAGCTCACGGAGGGGGAGACCAGGGTGGCCGCCACCGCCATCGCCGATGCCGCCGAGGCCAAGCTTCAGGCGAAGCTCAAAGGCCAACCGGCGCCCAAGGTGGTCACGTCACCGGAGGACGAGCGCCCGACCAAGCTGCGGATCGCCTACGAGGACGGCTCCACCGACCGCCACGTCAAGTTCAAGGTCTGGCGCGGGGATGCCTCGGGGGGAAACCTGGAGCAGTTCTCAGTGCCTCAGATTGAGGGCATGGTGGTACTTGATGCCATCCACTGGATCCAGGCCAACGGCACGGCCGACCTGGCTTGTCGCTGGAACTGCAAAGCAGGGAAGTGCGGCTCCTGCAGCGCGGAGATCAACGGACGCCCCTCCTTGATGTGCAAGACCCGAGTCGACGAGGTGTTGGAAACGGCCACTGAAGTCTCGGTACGGCCGATGCAGGTGTTTCCCACGATCGAGGACCTGGTCACCGACGTCAGCTGGAATTACCAGGTAAACCAGCGGATTCAGCCGTTTACCCCGGCCCCCGGAGTGCACGCCCCCTTCGTCATGTTTCAGCCCGACATCGAGCGCGTCAGCGAGCAGCGGCGCTGCATCGAGTGCTTCCTCTGCCAGGACGTCTGTCACGTCCTCCGCGAGCACGAGGGGTCAAAGCGTTTCTTCGGGCCCCGCTTCATGGTCCGGCTGGCCTCCTTGGAGATGCATCCCAAGGACGTCGCCAACCGGATCCCTCAACTGCACGGCGAGGCGGGCATCGCGCTCTGCAACATCACCAAGTGCTGTACCGAGGTCTGCCCCGAGCACATCAAGATCACCGACAACTCGATCATTCCCCTCAAGGAGCGGGTTGCGGACCGACACTTTGACCCTATTAGGGGAGCGATCTCACTCCTCAGGCCTGCCCGCTCCAAGGAGAATCCCCCCCCTCAGGGAGGAGACGGTTCCCTCGCCTAGTGGGCGGGCGGCGACGGTTGAGCCGCTTCGGGCACGGTCGACGCATGCGTTCCACGGCGGGAAGCGACAGTTTCGGCCAGTTCCTGGGGGGACAGGTAGGTTTTCTCGATCAGCGTATCTCCCCGGTACTTGAGCTGGAGCAGGCCGCCCTTGGCGCACTGGAGACGGTGCAATGCCCAGGGCCACCGACCATCGCTCGTCGCCCAGAACGCTTGGATGGGGTCGCCGTGGCTGATGCACACGAAGGCACCGCCGCGGTGGTCGCGAATGCCTTCCAGGATCACGCTCTCCACTCGCCGCGCCATCTTCCCCATGGCCTCGTCCCCGGGAACCAAGCCGGGCCAGACCATGTGCACCCACCAGCGCGGCTTGCGCCAAATCACGTCCCGGTAGCGGGTTCCCTGGAGATAGCGGCCGAACTCCGCCTCCACTAGGCCGGGGCGCTCCAGCACCGGTGGGGCCGGGGCCAGTTCCTGAGCCAGCAAGGACGAGGTCTCCTGAGCCCTCTGTAAGGGGCTGCTGTAGATGGCGGCGATGTTGGCAGGAGCCAGGAAATGGCCCAGCGCTCGCGCTTGTCCGTGACCCTTCTCGCTGAGCGGAAAGTTGGGCAGGTGGCCGTACAGGACGCCCTCCGGATTGGCGACATCGCAGTGGCGGGCCAGGTAGCAGCGGGTGACAACCTGGTCGGGAGGGGACGGTGGCACTTCCCCCATCGTACGGAGTTGCCGCCGCCTCTTCATCGCTCGGCGGAGGGCACTTGCGCCGCCCCGGCTCGGAAGGTGACACCGGAGCCGTCAAAATGGCCTCCGAGCGACGCCCCCTTAGCTCAGTGGATTAGAGCGGCGCCCTTCTAAGGCGACGGTCGGTGGTTCGAGTCCACCAGGGGGCACCTGCCCCCCGGGAAGTGAGGGCCGCCGGGCCGCGGTCACCACCGATTACGCCGATGCCTGGGATAACACGGATGCGTGTTATCCCAGTAGGGTGTGTAGACTGCCCTGTATGCCGACTGACGGAGAGCTGACATTTGCGGACCATGCGGGCCGGTTGTATGCCCGCCGCTACGGGATGGCTCCTATGGTGGGCCGCCTACTGGGATACCTCGGGGTCTGCGATCCCCGGGAACAGAGCATCACGGAGCTGGCAGACGCCCTGCTGGCAAGCCGAAGCGCCATCGCCGGCGCGGTCAACACGCTGGAGAGTCTCGGGGTCATCCGGCGGTCCCGGGCGGCAGGCGAGCGGATGGACCGGGTGTGCGTCGACATATCGTCGCCCCGGGCGCTGGGCTTTGACATCTCCGAGTACCAGGAGCAGGGCGAGCTGGCCCAAGAAGGTCTGCGGCTGCTCGCCAACACCCCACCGGAACGGCGGGCGATCCTGTTGGAGTGGGCCGCGTTAGCTGATTTCCTGGTGGAGCGGCTTCCCGTGCTGGAGAAGGAGTGGAAGGAGCGGCGAGAAGCCCTCAGCCGCACTGGCAAGCTCCCGGAGACCCCGGGTCCTCATCGAGAGAGTTCAACGCGATGACTGCCAATCAGGTCCCGGGGTCGGCGATCCACGTGCAGGGGCTGGAGAAGTCGTACAAGAAGCTGGAGGTGCTGCGCGGCGTGGACTTCGACGTGGCGTGGGGCAGCATCTTCGCCTTGCTGGGGTCGAACGGAGCGGGCAAGACCACGGTCGTCAACATCCTGTCCACGCTGCTCAAGGCCGACGCGGGGACTGCCAGCGTCAACGGCTTCGATGTCGCCACGCAGGCTGCGGACGTGCGCCAGTCCATCAGCCTGACCGGACAGTTCGCGGCCGTCGACGAAATCCTTAGCGGGCGTGAGAACCTCATCCTGGTTGCCCGGTTGCGGCACCTCAAGTACCCGGTCCGGGTCGCCGATGACCTGCTCGGTCGCTTCTTGCTGACCGACGCGGCAACCCGGAAGGTGGCGACCTATTCGGGTGGCATGCGCCGCCGCCTCGACATCGCGATGAGCCTCATCGGGAGTCCGCCGGTCATCTTCCTCGACGAGCCGACGACGGGCCTCGACCCTCAGGCGCGTCTCGAGGTCTGGCAGACGGTCAAGGAACTTGCCGAGCAGGGCACTACGGTGCTGCTCTCGACCCAGTATCTGGACGAGGCCGAACAACTCGCCGGGAGGATCGCGATCCTCCACGGGGGTCGGATCATCGTGAACGGCACCCTCACCGAGCTCAAGCGGCTGCTCCCGCCGGCCAAGGTCGAATACGTCGAGAAGCAGCCGACACTCGAGGATGTCTTCCTGGCCATCGTCGGAGACGACGGCAAGGACGGTGACGCTGGCAAGAACCGGAGTGCCGTCACAGAGGCGACGGAACAGAGATGACCCAGCATTTCCTCGGCGACACCTTTGTCCTGCTGGGCCGATCCCTGCGCCACATCACGCGCAGCGTGGACACCATCATCACGACCACCGTGATGCCGATCGGTCTCCTGCTGATGTTCGTTTACGTGTTCGGTGGCGCCATCAAATCAGGGTCGCAGTCGTACGTGAACTATCTGCTGCCGGGCATTCTGCTCATCACCATTGCTTCGGGCATCTCCTATACCGCATACCGGCTCTTCCTGGATGTAAGGGGCGGCATCTTCGAGCGGTTCCAGTCCATGCCGATCGCACGAACGTCCGTTCTGTGGGCGCACGTGCTGACCTCGCTGTTCGCCAATCTGATATCGCTCGTGGTGGTCGTGCTCGTCGCCCTCCTCATGGGCTTCCGCTCCGGGGCCGGAGTACTGGCTTGGCTCGCGGTTGTCGGCATCCTGATCCTGTTCACCTTGGCGCTGACCTGGATCGCCGTAATCCCCGGTCTCTCCGCAAAGTCCTCGGACGGCGTCAGCGTGTTCTCCTACCCGCTCATCTTCCTGCCCTTCATCAGCTCCGCATTCGTGCCCACCAAAACCATGCCCGGCCCGGTGCGTGCCTTCGCCCAGTACCAGCCGGTGACGTCGATTGTCAATGCGATCCGCCACCTCTTCGCCCTGCAGCCGGTCGGCAGCGGCATCTGGGTCGCCATTGCCTGGTGTGTTGGCATCCTCGTCGTCGCCTACGTCTTCGCCATGATCGCCTACCACCGCAAGTTCTCCCGGTAGGAGTCCGTCCCCAGGGCTTCGTCTGGCCCCGATCAACGGGCACCGTCTTGGGCGCACTCGTCCGCCTGGCCCAGAGGCCCCCGATCCCGCGCATGAACTAGCCTCTGCACCGAGCGCTTCCGGTTCGAGCAGCGCTCGACCGCTTGCAGCGTTAGCGACCAAGGATTAGGAGGTGCTCATGACATCGAGCGGGAGCCCGGGCAGGCGCGCTAGCTCCCAGGGCCTGCCAGGTACCCGTCTGGACGGCAGTCAGTCGCCGCTGCTCACCCTGACAAGGAGTTCCTTTCGGGTCCTAGTCAGGCTGGTCGCGGTGGGGGGAGTACGCATCGAAGGGGTGAGCAACGTTCCCGGCGATGGCCCGCTACTGATTTGTTCCAACCACGTGTCCAACTTCGACCCACTGCTCTGGGCCGCTCTTCTGCCCCGGGTGCTGCACGCGCTGACCAAGGCCGAGCTCTTCGCCAATCCCGTCCTGGGGGGCTATCTCATCCGCTGCAATTGCATCCCAGTCCGCCGACGCGCCTCCGACCGCTTGGCCATCCGCTCGGCCCTGGCCGTTCTCCAATCCGGCGGGGCACTGCTCCTCTTCCCCGAGGGCCACCGCGCTGAAGCCGGACTACTGGCGTTCGAGGCTGGAGCTGGATTCCTGGCAACCCGGTCGGGGGCGGCGGTGCTTCCCTGCGCCGTCTGGGGCACTGAGAAGATCCTTCCGAAGCACCGGCTGCTACCCAGGAGAGGAGTGATCCACATACGCGTGGGGGAGCCCTTCCATCCCCTCGGCGGGGACCCGCTGGCTGCCAGCCAGCAGATTGAGAGCCGCGTCTCGGACCTCCTGCCAGAAGGGTACCGGAGGTCAGCCGATCGCGGTTAGCTTGACCGTGAAGATCAGAGTGGAATTGGCGGGGATGGAACCGGTGGCCGTGCAGCCGTAGGCGAGGGCGGCGGGAATCACCAGTTCTCGAGTACCTCCAACCCGCATCCCGGGGATCCCCTCAACCCACCCCTGGATGACCTTGCCAGCGGCCAGAGTGAAGCTGACCGGCTTGCCCTTGTTGTCCTTGGAACTGCTGTCGAAGACGGTTCCGTCGGGGAGTGTCCCGGTGTAGGTGACCTTGACCGTGTCGCCGGTCTTGACCGTCTTGCCGGTGCCCACCGTCTGGTCTTTTATTTGCAGGTTGCCGGCCAAGGTCTGGGCTCCCGCCAACGTATAGGTGGCCGACGTGTCTGGCGAGGTGCAGGCGCTGGCCGAGGGGCTCGGCGATGCCGTCGCGGATGCGCTTGGGCTGGTGAAGACCTGGGTTGGTGTCTGGGGGCTGTTGCTGGGAGTCACTCCGGCGTCAAACGAGGCACCGCAGGAGGTCAGGAGGAAAACCAGTGCCAGCCCGGGGAGGGCCGAGGCGGTCCTCAGAATTTGCCTGCGTCCCATCTGGCCTAGCTCCTGATTGCCGAAGGTGTCCGACATCGAGTCGTCTCGCGGTCGCGGGCCATCCTATAGGAGATAGCGGTCAGGCTCGGTGATGGCCGTTGCTGGCCGGACAGACGTGGCCACGAGGGTCGATCGGGAGGTGGCAGAGCGGGCATGTCGGCCGGCCTCCCTCGATTACCTGCAAGGAGCGCTCGGCCAGAGCGCGGACCTGGTCGATGGTGGCCACCAATCGAGCCGCCCTGAGGTCGGGATCGCCATCCTCTGACTCCTCCTCGGTGTCCGCTGCCGCCTCCAGCTCAGCCAACTCTTCTTCGCCCTCAACCAACGTCAGCCGGCGGCGCTCCTCGAGGAGGACGGTGCACTGGCCAGCTTCCTCGTCGAGGGAGAGTTGGATGTTGCCCACTCGCCATCCCGGCGGATCGCCGGGCCGGGTAACCGGCTCTGGGGGTGTTCCGCTGCGACGAGCCGGCGGCTCAAGCAGTTGCAGGAGCTGCGCACCGAGTTCCTGGAGCTGGACTTTCTCCAGCAGCAAAGTGCAGTGACGTGACCCCTGGCGGGCCTCCAGGAAGAAGATCCGCGAACCTGGGTCGCCCTCCACCCCAACGGTGATTTCGTCGACCGGGTCAAAATCAACTTCTAGCATCGCCACCTAGCAATTGTCGCGGCTTGGCCGAGGCCGGCGGGGCTGACCGGTCAGGACGAGGCGCGGGCCAGGGGCCCACGGTTCTCGGCGGCGCGCTCCAGATGGGCGGCGGCGTTGACGATCGCCAGGTGGGTGAAGGCCTGCGGGAAGTTGCCCAGCAATTCGCCGCTGTCGGGATCGAGCTCCTCGGAGAACAACCCCAGGTCGTTACCGTGGCTGGTCAGGCGCTCGAAGAGGTCGCGAGCCGGGACGATCTGGCCCTGGAGGGCGAGGTTATCCACCAGCCAGAAGGAGCAGAGCAAAAAGGTCCCCTCGCTGGCGCCCAGGCCGTCGTCGCGGCGGTAGCGGTAGACAAAGCCGTTCTGGTCGGTTAGGTCGCGCTGGATGGTCTGGATCGTCTGGCGCATGCGGGGATCGAGCGGGGAGAGAAAGCGAAGAAGCGGGATCATCAATGAGGTGGCGTCGAGCTGGTCCTCGTCCAGCACCTGGCGGAAGGATCCCAACTTGTCGCTCCAACCTCGAGTCAGGATCGTGTGCCGGATCTCCTCTCTGGCCCAGACCCACTTCTCCCGACGCCTCTTGTCGACTTTGAGCTCCCGACTCAGGCTGATGCCCCGGTCCAGTGCCACCCAGCAGAGAAGCTTGCTGTAGACGAAGTGCTGGGGGCCTCCCCGCATCTCCCAGATGCCGTTGTCGGGCTCCTTCCACTCATTCATGGCCTGGTCCACCATGGCGACCAGCGTGGAGTGCATAGGCGCCACCTTGATCTTGCCGTAGCGCAGGTGCAGGTAAGCGCTGTCGACCACCTCCCCGTAGATGTCGAGTTGCTTCTGGTCAGCTGCGCCGTTGCCGATGCGGACCGGACGCGAGCCCTGATAGCCGTCCAGGCCGCTCAGCTCGGTCTCGGCGACATCGGTGCGGCCGTCGATGCCGTACATGATCTGGAAGTGGTTGGGGTTGTGCTTGTGGACCCGCTCCAGCCAGGAGATGAAGTTGGCCGCTTCCTCGTGGTAGCCGAGGAGCTGGAGGGCATAGAGCAAGAAGGCGGAATCGCGCAGCCAGGTGTAGCGGTAGTCCCAGTTGCGCTGGCCGCCAATCCACTCCGGCAGCGAGCTTGTGGGCGCGGCCACGATCGAACCTTCCGGGGCGTAGATGAGCAGCTTCAGCACCAGGGCGCTGCGGAAAACGAGATCGAGGTAGGGCCCGTCGTATTCACAGCGCTTGATCCAGTCCTCCCAGAAGCGCTGAGTCACTTGGAGAAGTTTCTGTGGGTCGTAGTCGCGGTGATGGGACTTGGTCCCGTCGTAGCGCAGCAGTACCGACTGGGGCTCCCCCGGGGACAGCTCCAGGTGCTGGACCAGGCAGCGTCCCTCGCGTTCCCACACACCCGGCCCATCGAAGTGCAGGTGCAGGGCGTCGTGCTTGAGGACCAGGCATCCGCTGTCGGACCTAAGTTCAACCTCCGGCTCCTGCCGACCGTAGTCGAACCGCGCGTCTACCACCACCTTGACCTGGAGCTTGCCGTCGGGCGCCTCCAGTTGGCGCACCAGGATGTGGTCATCGTCGTGCTGATGGAGCTGCTCTTTGGCAACCATGAAGTCGGTGATCATGAGTCGGCCCTGGGCGCTGCTCAACCCCGTCTCCAGGATGTTGGTTCCCGGTAGGTAGCGGCGACTGTCCGAGATGTAATCGTCTTCGGGAACCACCCTCATGGACCCACCTTTGTCGGCATCCAAGAGTCGAGCAAAGATCGCCGGGCTGTCGAAGCGAGGGGCGCAGAACCAGTCGATCGATCCCAGCCGATCGACCAGCGCGGCGCTGTGGAGATCGCCGATGATCCCGTAGTCGCGGATAGGTGAGTAGCGGGGGCGGTCCATGGGCCTCCTGCGGCTGAATGTCTTCCCGGATGATGGGACTGCGGCCCCTGGCAATGCCACCAAGGAAGGCGCAATCGCCGGTGCGGCACCTTTCTGGGGCTGGCATGGGCCCGTACCGGTGGTGCCTCGTCCTGCCCGCCTGAAGACGTCGATCCAGGCTGGCCCTCGCGCCAGCCTGGTCCCCGCCGCAAATCGGACCGCTGGGGCGGAGCGGGAGGGATTCGAACCCTCGAAGGGGTTGCCCCCTTACGGCATTTCCAGTGCCGCGCCCTCGGCCAACTAGGCGACCGCTCCCGCTGGGATTCTAGTGGGGGAGTCGCGATGGTCACGGGGACAATTTGGCCAGCGCCTCTAGACGGGCACCGGTCACTGACCCAGATCATGAGGTAGACGTGGGTCTGGGGTGGGGCGGTTAGAGGGGTTCGGGCGGAGGGATTGGGTTGTGGAGCTCGAAGACTTCATGTTGGAAGAGCACCCGGTCACCATGCTCGAGTTCGTAGTCGTTCATTCGCAGTGGGACGAACATGCCGATGGCTTTGAAAATCAGGAAGGTCATGGTGCCGTCGTAGATAGTGATCACCAGCAGTCCGATCACCTGCACCAGTAGCTGGTGGAGGTTGCCGGCGAAGAGACCAGCCACGCTGACGTTGGAGCTGCCGTGCACACCTACGTACTCGACCACGGCGGGGTTGGCGACTAGGCCAACCAGAATGCCTCCTACGGCACCCGCCGTGTAGTGGGTGTGGACAACCCCGAGGGTGTCGTCAACCCTCCGGAAGGGCCAGCGGCCAGCCATTTTGTTCATGGTCAGCCAGGGGATCATGGCCCCGAAGAGGCCCACGATCATGGCCCCGTAACCATCCACGTAGCCCGCCGCTGGGGTGATCGCAACCAGTCCGCAGATGAGGCCGTTGACGGCACCGATGAATGAGATCTTGCCGTTGAACCAGTAGTCGAACATGAACCACACCAACATCGCCACTCCGGTCGCCAGGTTGGTGTTGAGGATGGCCGCTGCGGCATCGGCGTTGGCGAAATAGGGATCGCCACCGTTGAATCCGTTCCAGCCGAGCCAGAGGGCGCCCGCGCCGACCGCCGCCAGCAGCAGGTTATTGGGCTTGAAGTCCTGCTGGTCCTTGAGGGTCCGGGGTCCGATGACCGCGGCCCCTACGAATCCCGAGATACCGGCAGCAACGTGGATGACATAACCGCCACTGAAGTCGACCACGCCCATTTGCGCCAGCCAGCCGCCGCCCCAGAGTAGGAAGCAGTTGACACTGTAGACGAGCAGCGACCAGACCGGGACGAAGATCATCCAGGCCTTGAAGTTGATCCGTCCGAAGAGGCCACCCGCCAGGATGATTGGCGCGATGGCCGCGAAGACGAATTGGAAATAAACCAGCGATGACTGGGGAAACTCAAACTTGGGCATGAGCCCGTCGAGCAGAGGTATGTTTGCCCGCGTCGTCTCCCCGAGAGCAGTCAGGACGGGCTGTGGAAAGCCAATCAGACTGCCCACCCAGGGATGACCAAACCCCACATTGAATCCGGCCAGTACGAAGACCACCAAGACGGCTGAGAAGGCGTAGAAACACATGACCATGGAGCTGACTGCCCACTTGCGCTTGACCACGCCGCCGTAGAGAACGGCAAGGCCCGGTAACGACTGCATCCCCACAAAGGTGGCGGCGGTCATTTGCCAGGCGTTGTCGCCGGAGTTGAGCCAAGTGGGCGACGGAATGTACATGGTGCCGTCTCTCCTTCTCTCGCGGTCGGCGCAATTGGCCCCCGGCCCAGGCGGCCGGGTTGCGATGAATTTCGCAGCGGCCTGCCTATGCCGTCACCGGGCCAGACACACGAATGAATCAGGAGATCTACGTGTCATCCACACAGCCAACACGGCTCACGAGGGGGGTTTGCGAGCGCGGCTGGCCTAGGCCGCGGCGGAACGAAGCGCAGCGTCGATGGCGGATGCACCACGACGGCCATCCGCGATCGCGTGCACCACCAGGGAGGCGCCGCGCACGGCGTCGCCGAAGGCGAATACCCCAGCCGCACGCGTCCGCCCCAGCGGGTCTGTCCGCAATCTTCCTCCGTCGTCTAAGTCGAGCTGGAGCTCGCTGGTGATCTCGGCCGCCGCCGCCCCGGTGAAGCCGAGAGCGAGTAGAACCAGGTCGGCTTCGAGCCGGGATTCGCTCCCTAGCACTGGGCGGGGCACCAGCCGCCGGTCGGGGCCGGACCTCAGTTGCATCTGGCGCAACTGAAGCCACTGCACCCTGAGGTCGGCGCTGCCAAAGGCGACCGTCTCGACGCCGAAAGTGCGGTGGCCGCCCTCCTCGTGCGCTGGTGAGGTGCGCAGGATCAAAGGCCAGTCGGGCCACAGGTTGCCTGGGGCGCGCTGGCGGGGGGGCTCGGGCATTATCTCGAGCTGGGTCACGCTGCGGCAGCCCTCGCGGTGGGCGTTGCCGAGGCAGTCGGCTCCAGTGTCACCGCCGCCGAGGATCACCACCCGCCGGTCTGCCGCGGATATCAGGTCCGTTCCGGGAGGCAGCGCCGCCCCGGCGACGCGGCGGTTCTGCTGCTCCAGGTAGTCCATGGCCAGGTGTACCCCCTTCAGCTCCCGGCCGGGGATGGCGAGCTCACGGGGCAGCCGTGCGCCCAGCGCTAGTCCGACCGCGTCGTATGAGGCGCTCAGCTCCGCTGCAGCGACGTCGCGGCCCACCCGCACGCCACAGTGGAAGGTGACCCCCTCGGCCTCCATCTGCTCGAGGCGTCGGTCGACCATTTCCTTGGGTAGCTTGTAGTCTGGAATGCCATAGCGAAGAAGCCCACCCGGCCGGTCGGCCTCTTCGTAAACGTCCACCGCGTGGCCGGCCCGGGCCAGCTGCTGGGCGGCGGCCAGGCCAGCCGGGCCGGAACCGACCACGGCCACCCGGCGGCCGGTGGCAACCTGAGCCGGCTGGGGCCGGACCCAGCCCTCCTGGAAGCCGCGGTCGATCAGGCTGCGCTCCACCTCCTTGATGGCCACCGGCTCGTCATTGATAGACAGCACGCAGCTCGCCTCGCAGGGGGCCGGGCACACGCGTCCGGTGAACTCGGGAAAGTTGTTGGTCCGATGCAGGCGCTCCAGGCCTCGCGCCCAGCTGTCTCGCCGTACCAGCGTGTTCCAGTCGGGGATCAGGTTGTGCAGCGGGCAAGCGTGGTGGCAAAAAGCGATACCGCAGTTCATGCAGCGCCCGGCCTGCACCCCGAGATCCGCGGCGGGCAGGTCCAGATGCAGCTCGTCGTAGTCGCGGACGCGCTGTTCGGGCGGCCGGTCTGGCCCCAGCTGGCGAGGGTGCTTGAGGAAGGCGAGGGGATCGGCCACAGCTCAGGCGGAGGCCAAAGCGGGCTCGGTCTCGGGGAAGGGGAGAGGCGCTGACGGCGCTACCGCGACCGCCTCCTCGTCCGGGCGAACCACGACCAGGTGGCGTTCCACGAGGGACCACGTGCGCAGCCAGGTCCGAGCCTGCCAGCTTCCGGTGTAGAGCAGGTGAAGCTGGAGCAGCTGCTCGACCAGCTCCAATTCTCCCGCTCGAGGGCGACACAGCTCCAACGCCCCCCGGTTGAGGTGGCGCCGCGCCGAGCTTCCTCGTTCCAGCACCAGAGCCCTGCCGGCCGTCATACCAGCCGCGAAGTTGCGTCCGACCGACCCCAGTACCAAGACCGTGCCGCCCGTCATGTACTCACAGCCGTGGGCACCGATTCCTTCGACCACGGCCCTCGCACCGCTGTTGCGCACCGCGAAGCGTTCCCCGGCCTGCCCGGCGAAATAGGCTTCACCGGCGGTGGCTCCGTAGAGCGCGACGTTGCCCACGATCACGTTCTCGGCGGCACGCTGAGCGCTGCCACGGGGAGGGCGCACCACCAGTCGGCCGCCACTCAAGCCCTTCCCCGGGTAGTCGTTGGCGGCCCCGGTGCAGGTCAGGGATATGCCGGGCGCCAGCCAGGCCCCCAGGCTTTGACCAGCGACCCCACGCAGGCGAACCTGGATCGAGTCCGAGGGTAGCCCTGCCTCCCCGAAGCGGCGGACCACCTCCCCACTGAGCCGGGAGCCGACAGCCCGCTGAGAGTTGCGCACGGTTGAACGAGCCAAAGCCGTACCGCTTCTTTCCAAGGCAGCGAAGATCGACTGTCCGAGGCGGACGTCAAGGGCAGACTCCAGGTGGTGCTCCTGGTGGCCGGTGTGGGAGAGTGCCGAGGCATCGTGGCCCAGGCGACCCCCCAACACTGCCGCCACGGTCGCCTCCGGCGGCTCCAGGAGTGGGCCCAGGTCGAGCCGCGCCGCCTTCCATGGCCGGGGCGTCTGCACCGGCCGAAGACGGTCCACTCGTCCGACCATCTCCGCCACAGTGCGGAACCCCAGGCCGGCCATCTGCTCCCGGACGTCCTCGGCCACGAGCATGAAGAAGCGGACAACGTGCTCGGGCGTCCCGGCGAAACGTCGCCGCAAAACCGGGTCCTGGGTGGCGATTCCCACCGGACAACTGTTCAAGTGACAGACCCGCATCAGGATGCAACCAGTGGCCACCAGGGCGGCGGTGGCAAACCCGAACTCCTCGGCTCCCAGAAGAGCGGCTACAACCACGTCGCGTCCGGTTCTGAGCCCGCCGTCGGTCTGCAGGGTGACCCGCGACCGGAGCCCGTGGCGGACCAGCGTCTGCTGGGTTTCGGCCAGGCCCAGTTCCCAGGGGATTCCAACGTGTTTGATGGAGGAGAGGGGAGCGGCTCCGGTGCCGCCGTCGTGGCCCGAGATGGTGATGTGGTCAGCCTTGGCCTTGACGACCCCGGCGGCTACCGTGCCGACCCCGGCCTGAGCCACCAGTTTGACGCTGACGGGGGCCTCCGGGTTGGCCTGCTTCAGGTCCCAGATGAGTTCGGCTAAGTCCTCGATGGAGTAGATGTCATGGTGCGGCGGCGGTGAGATTAACTCGACACCGGGAACGGCATGGCGCAGACCGGCGATGGTGGCATCGACCTTGTGACCCGGCAGCTGGCCACCCTCTCCCGGCTTTGCCCCCTGAGCGATCTTGATTTGGATGACGTCGGCGTTGACCAGGAAGTTGATGGTGACGCCGAAGCGGGCCGAGGCCACCTGCTTGATGGCGCTGCGCCGCGACCCACCATCAGAATCGGGCATGAATCGCGCTGGGTCCTCGCCGCCTTCGCCAGTGTTGCTCTTCCCTCCGATTCGGTTCATGGCCAGGGCGAGGGTCTCGTGAGCCTCCTTGCTGATGGACCCCAGCGACATGGCCCCGGTTACGAAGCGGCTGACGATCCGGGTGGCTGGCTCGACTTCTTCCAGAGGGACTTTTGCGCCCGGGCCGAACTCGAGTAGGTGGCGCAGGGCGGATGCGGGGGTCGACTGGGCGTTGGCCAGCTCGGTGAACTGGCGGAAGTGCGCTCCGTCCTCGCTGCGAACAGCATGTTGTAGGGCAGCCACGCTCTCCGGGTTCCAGGCGTGAGTCTCCCCATCGTGCCGCCACCGATGGTCGCCTCCCAGCGCCACGGCCGAGTCACCGGCCTTGGTGAAGGCGCGCCGGTGGCGGATGAGCACCTCCTCGGCCAGGATGGAGAAGTCCGCGCCTCCCAGACGCGATGGGGTTCCCCTGAAGCACCGGGCCATGACCGAGTCGGCCAGGCCGATCGCCTCGAACACCTGGGCGCCGCAGTAGCTCTGCAAGGTGGAAATGCCCATTTTCGACATCACCTTGAGCAGGCCGGTCGTCAGCGAGCCGATGTACGCTTCTTGGGCCTGCAATGGGCTCCGAGGCGTCTCCAACTCCCTGGAGTGGGCCAGCGCCGCCACCGTGGCCAGCCCCAAGTAGGGATTGACGGCCTCGGCGCCGTGGCCTATCAGGCAGGCGACATGGTGGACACTGCGGGCGTCCCCGGTCTCCACCACCAGGCTGAGTGCAGCCCGGTTCCCGGCCTGGACCAGTTCTTGGTGGACCGCACCGAGGGCGAGCAGGGTCGGAATCGGGGCGCGATGCGCGTCCCCGTGGCGGTCGCTGATCACCAGGACGGCGATCCCGTCCTCAACCGCTTGGAGTGCCTCTCGGCAGAGACGGTCCAGGGCCAACTCCAGGGCCGCTCCGTCGCCAGTGGCTTCGAAGACCGCTGCCAGCGTGCGGCTCGGTAGGGTCTGACCCAGGTCGTGGCGGATCCTGACCAGCGCGGAGTCGGTCAGGATTGGGTGGGGCAGCTCGAGCCGAGGCCGGGGTTGGGGTGGCTTCTTGAGCATCTCGGCGCCGCTCCCGAGGGTAGTGCGAAGCGACATCACCAGTCGCTCCCGGATGGAGTCGATGGCGGGATTGGTGACCTGGGCAAATCCCTGGCTGAAATAGTCAAAGAGGAGACTTGGGCCCTGAGCGAGCACGGCCAGGGAGGCGTCATTGCCCATCGAACTGACCGGCTCGTGGCCGGTCGCGGAGCTGGGAGCAAGCACCTGGAGCAACTCCTCCTCGGTGTAGCCATGGCTGATCTGCTGGGGGACGAGGTCGGAGCCGAGGCTGAGAGGAAGCTCCGCGGTCAGCCCCCCCTGGTCCGGAAGGCTAAAGAGGCTGGCCTCGTTGAGCTGCTGGTAGGGGCGGCGTCGGGCCGCCGCCGATTTGATTCGAGTGTCTTCGACGACACGGCCCCGGGCGGTGTCGACCAGCAGCATCTGGCCCGGCTCCAGCCGGCCGCTACGCCGGATCTGGCTGGCTTTGATGTCGACCACCCCCACCTCGGACGCGAGTACCACCAAGTCTTCCGTGATCAGGTAGCGGGCGGGGCGAAGACCGTTGCGGTCCAGCGAGGCGCCGATCCAGCGGCCATCGCTGAAGGCCAGCGCCGCAGGACCATCCCAGGGCTCCAGGAAATTGCTCTGGAAGCGATAGAACTCGCGCAGCGCTCGGGGCATTTCCGGCGCGGACTCCCAGGCTTCGGGAGCGACCATCAGCATCGCCTCGGCCAGGCTCTGGCCGCTGCGGACCAGCAGTTCCACGGCGTTGTCTAGGGCGGCGGAGTCGCTGCCGCCGGGGGTGATCACGGGCAGCAGTTGCTGGGGTGACACGCCGCAGATGGGGTGGCGCCAGCCGCGCTCCCGGGCGCGCATCCAGTTGACGTTGCCCCGCAAGGTGTTGATCTCGCCGTTGTGGGCCAGGAAACGGAAGGGCTGAGCCAGCCGCCAGCTGGGTTCGGTGTTGGTGCTGAACCGTTGGTGTACCAGAGCTAGCGCGCTCTCCAGCCGGGGGTCCTTGAGGTCTGGGAAGTACACCTCCAACTGGCGCGCGCTCAGCTGGCCCTTGTAGATCAAGGTGGTCGAAGACAGGCTGGTGATGGCGAAAATGCTGTGCGACTCCGGGTTGACCAGAGCGAGCGACCGGACTTCGTTTTCGATTTGTTTTCGGACCGGGTAGAGCCGGTCCTCGAGGTTGCCGGTGCTGGCTCCTCCGTCGAGAAAGGCCTGCCGAATCATGGGTGCGCCCCGGCGGGCTACGGGGCCGACGGCGCTGGCCCGCACTGGAACCTCGCGCCACCCGAGCAGGTCGAGACCCGCTTCGGCCACCGCTCGTTCGAACACTTGCCGGCAGGCCGTCTCATCCTCCGGTCGTTGGGGGAAGAAGACCGTTCCCACCGCGTATCGCCCCGGGGCCGGAAGTGAGATACCCAGAGGAGCGCAAACCTGGCGCAGGAACCGATCGGGGATCTGGATCAGAATCCCCGCGCCGTCGCCGCTAGCGGGGTCGGCGCCGACCGCACCGCGGTGCAGCATCCGGCGGAGCGCGCTCAGCCCCAAGCTGACGATCTCTCGGGTGGGCCGGCGCTTGAGGCTGGCCACAAAGCCCATCCCACAGCTGTCGCGCTGGTCGCTGGGGTCCTCCAGGTGAGGACCGCGAGGAGTAGTCCTCGTGGACCCCGAGGCAGAAGCCATGGCGGCAGGGAGGGTTCTCTGGGTGCGCTTAGAACTGAGCGGGGACATGAATTCTGCGGCCAGCGTCTGGAAGCTAAAAAAAAGACCGGCGCCCGAAACTCGGGAACCGGTCTTTGCTCTAGCGATTTGGTTGCGCTAGCTGACCGGCCCTCCTGCAACTAGGGATGCACCGAGCCTGGGCTCGGCGTTGGTCGGTCGAATTACTGCCTCGGTGCGCAAAGTGGCGCCATTGTAACCGGCCGCCAGCAGCCAGTCAAAAGGTTTTTGGGCACGCTGATAGAGGCGGGGCGGGTTTCGTGCCACCTGGCGGAGAGGGCGGTGTGTGATTTCACCACATAGTGCCCACCGCGGGAGCGGTATGTCTCAGGACATAGTGCCCACCAAAGGGGGTGGGCCATGGGTGTGGAGCGCTACGTCATCGAAGCGGTCGTCCGAGAGGGCCGAAGTCATCGCGAGGTGGCCAGGAGCGCCGGCGTCTCCAAGGCG
Source organism: Candidatus Dormiibacterota bacterium (assembly GCA_035534695.1). Classification (GTDB taxonomy): domain Bacteria; phylum Chloroflexota; class Dormibacteria; order Aeolococcales; family Bog-877; genus Bog-877. The sequence continues at coordinate 16,824 of DATLRN010000007.1, read as the reverse complement.
TGGGTCACCAAACTGGTCGCTCGGTATCGGGCAGGCGGTGAGCCGGCCCTCGAACCACGCTCTCGCCGGCCAGGATCGTGTCCCCATGCAATTGCCGCCGACATCCAGAGCGAGATCCTCGAGCTGCGCCAGCAACTGGACAGCGCTGGCTACGACAGCGGCGCGCACACCATCGCCCACCACCTCCGTTTGCACCACCCGGACGTCCCCTCGGTAGCCACCATCTGGCGCATCCTCAAGCGCCAGGGCCTGATCACCCCACAACCCCACAAGCGGCCACGCTGCTCCTTCGTCCGCTTCGAGGCGGCGCTACCCAACGAGATGTGGCAAAGCGACTTCACCCACTGGCAGCTGGGCGACGGCAGCGGGGTGGAGATCCTCAATTACCTCGACGACCACTCCCGGCTGCTCCTTGCCTGCAACGCCTTCACCACGGTGAAGGGGGCGGACGTGGTGGAGACCTTCCACCTGGCTGGCGCCACCCATGGCTACCCCGCCGCGCTTCTCACCGACAACGGTGCCGTCTATAGCGGCAAGTCCCGCGGCGGCAAGGTCCTGCTCGAGACGGAGTTGGAGCGGCTGGGGATCGTCTTCAAGCACTCCACCCCGTACCACCCGCAAACCTGTGGCAAGGTCGAGCGTTTTCACCAGACCCTGAAGCATTTCCTGGCCAAGCAGACACCTCCAGCCACCCTGGCCGTGCTGCAGCTCCAGCTGGATACCTTCCGTGCCTACTACAACCACCACCGGCCGCACCGGGCCCTGGACGGCCGAACCCCGCTCACCGCTTTCCACGCCCGCCTCAAGGCCCGACCCGACGGAGCGGATCCAGCTGGCCACTACCGCGTCCGCCACGACCGGGTGGACAAGCAGGGCCGGGTCACCATCCGCTACCTCAGCCGCCTTCGCCACATCGGCCTGGGCCGTGCCTACGCCGGCGTGCCCGTCCGCCTGCTGGTCGCCAACAAGCACGTCCGGGTGATCCGCGAGGACGGATCGCTGCTCCGCGAGCTGGTCCTCGACCCCGGCCGCGATTACCAGCCCCAGCAACCCGCCCAAATCGGGCACTATGACGTGCGACAGACGGGCACCATGACCTGAGACATCACACTGGCGGAGAGGGCGGGATTCGAACCCGCGGTGGCTTGCACCACACCGCTTTTCGAGAGCGGCACCTTAAACCACTCGGACACCTCTCCCCGCGCTCGGAATTGTAGGGTGGGCCGCCCCCGCCTTCGCCTCCGTCAAGGTGCCTAACAGAGTCGCGTCAGCGGCCCCTCAGCCAGATCGGCCCCGCAGTCTCCGAAAGAATTCCTGGAGGAGAAGGCCGGACTCCTCTGCCCTACAGCCACCGGTTACCTGGGGGTGGTGGTTGCCGGCAGCGTTCTCAAGGACGTTATACACACTGTGCACGGCGCCCTTCTTGGGATCGTCGGCGCCGTAGACGACGCGGTCGACCCGGGCCAGCAGAAGAGCCCCAGCGCACATCGGACAGGGCTCCAGGGTCGAGTACACGGTCACTCCCTGCAGACGCCATGACTCGAGCCGCTGGGCGGCCTGAGCGATCACCAGTAGCTCGGCGTGGGCCGTGGCATCCTGGGCCTCTTCCACCCGGTTGGCGGCGCTCCCGACTATCTCGGCTTCGCGGACGGCCACGGCGCCGACGGGAACTTCGCCCCGGTCGCTGGCCGCCTTAGCCAGCTGCAGAGCATGGGCCATGAATTCGCGGTCGGCTTCAGGCGAGAAGGTGGATTCCGCTGCTGAGATGGCTATCCTCACTAAGGGAGAACGTGGGCCGAACCTATAATTTGGCCCTTCGTGGTGGCTATAGCTCAGTTGGTTAGAGTGCCAGGTTGTGGCCCTGGAGGTCGAGGGTTCAAGTCCCTCTAGCCACCCCATCCCCAGATCCGGCCTCGGCCAGTGGGGGTGACCCCCTGTGCTATGCTCCGCTCGACCCGGAGCCCAGCTAAACACCGCTCGAGCGTGTGGGGCGGGATCCGTGGCGACTCAAGGAGAAAGTACCCAACAATGCTTCAGGGTGAAGCCAAAGCTGCGGTGATCGAAGATCACCGTCAACACGAGGGCGATACCGGCTCGCCCGAGGTCCAAATCGCCATCTTTAGCGAGCGCATCCGCGAGCTCACCGAGCATCTCAAGGAGCACCCTAAGGACCACCACACGCGACGCGGCCTGCTCAAGTTGGTGGGCAAGCGTCGGCGTCTGCTGGACTACCTGATGCGGGTGGACATCGCCCGCTACCGAGCGCTGATCGCCAAGCTGGGGCTGCGCCACTGACACTGACCGATATCCGGCTCACTCGCTTGCAACCGAGAGCCGGTTACTTTTACGACCGCGACCTCTCCTTACGGGAGTTGCGGCAGACTTCACCGGAGCGGCAAGCGCGCGGTTGGAGACTGGCGATCGGAGCCGAACCGAGGTTCAGCTCTCATCCCCTTTCCCTAACCGCGACAGCCCTATCCCCGGAGGAGACTACCTCTCTCTGCGGGCCGGAGTCGCGGGGAGGATCTCTATGGAAAAGACCGTTGTTTCACGCACATTTGACGGCGCCGAACTAAGCTTCGAGACCGGCCGTCTCGCCGGTCAGGCCAATGGCGCCGTCCTGGTCCGCCAGGGCGACTCGGTGGTCCTGGTGACCGCCACCGCCAGCAAGGCCCCTCGGCCGGGGATCGACTTCTTCCCCTTGACTTGCGACTACGAGGAGAAGATGTATGCGGTGGGGCGCATTCCGGGCGCCTTCATGCGCCGCGAGGCGAGGCCCTCGGAGGCTGCCATCCTGACCTCGCGGATGATCGACCGTCCCATGCGGCCGCTCTTCCCCAAGGACTTTCGTAACGATGTCCAGATCGTGGCCACGGTGCTCTCCACCGACCAAGTCCACGATCCCTCGATCCTCGCTCTCATCGGGGCTGGGGCTGCGGTGGCGATCAGCGACATCCCTCACGACGGACCGGTCGCGGCGGTCCGCATGGGCCAGTTCGAAGGTCACCTGGTCGAGAACCCCGGCATGCCGGACTTGGAGCGCAGCCAGCTCGACCTGGTGGTGGCCGGAACCAAGGACTCCCTCAACATGGTCGAGGCCGGTGCACGCGAGGTCTCGGAGGAGACCCTGGTGGAGGCGCTGGCGCGGGCCCACGAGCGCGTCCGTGAGATCATCGGCATGATCGAAGAACTGGTGGGCAAGGTGGGCAGGCCCAACATGGACTATCCCCACGTGGGTGTCCCTGCCGAGATCAAGCAGGCGGTGGCGGACTTCGCCGCCGGCCGCATCGACCAGGTTTTCCGCGAGTCCGACAAGGCGCAGCGCGACGACCAGGTGGACAAGCTTCGGGCGGAGGTCGTGGCCCAGCTCACGGCGCGCTTCCCCGATCGGGTGGGTGACATCGGTGGAGCCTTCGAGTCCGTGCTCAAGTCAGCGGTCCGCCGGGCCGTGCTCGATCAGGGGATCCGCCCGGACGGACGCCGCACCGACGAGATCCGCCCCATCTGGTGCGAGGTAGGCGTCCTCCCGCGCGCCCACGGCAGCGCCATCTTCACCAGGGGTCAGACGCAGGCGCTCTCGATCGTCACCCTGGGCACCATGTCCGACCACCAGAAGCTGGACGGGCTGGGCCTGGACGACTTCAAGCGCTACATGCACCACTACAACTTCCCCCCCTACTCGGTTGGCGAGGCCCGGCCGCTCCGCTCACCAGGACGGCGCGAGATCGGCCATGGCGCCCTGGCGGAGCGGGCAGTCAAGGTCATGGTTCCGCCAGCCGACGACTTCCCCTACGTGATCCGAATCGTCAGCGAGATCCTCTCCAGCAACGGCAGCACCTCGATGGCCAGTGTTTGCGGCAGCACTCTGGCGCTGATGGATGCCGGCGTGCCCCTGGCCGCCCCGGTGGGAGGCATTGCCATGGGCCTGGTCACCGACGAGAAGGATCCCAGCCGCTACGCCATCCTCTCTGACATCCAGGGGATGGAGGACGCCCTGGGCGACATGGACTTCAAAGTCGCGGGTACTCGGCGCGGGGTCACTGCCCTGCAGATGGACATGAAGGCCCGGGGTCTCACCTCCGACCTCTTCCGGAAGGCGTTGGAACAGGCTCGCCAGGGTCGCCTCTTCATCCTCGACAAGATGGCTGAGGCACTGGCCGATCCCCGCCAGGCGATGTCCACCTACGCACCCCGAATCACCACCATTCAGATCCACCCCGACAAGATCCGCGACCTGATCGGTCCCGGCGGCAAGACCATCCGGCGAATCCAGGAGGAGACCGGCTGCCAGATCGACATCGAGGACGATGGCAAGGTCTTCTTGGCGACGGTCGACGAGGAGGCGATGCAACGGGCGGTGGCCATGATCCGGGACCTCACCGAGTCGGTCGAGGTGGGTCGTATCTACAAGGGCAAGGTGGTTCGCATCATGCCTTTCGGCGCTTTCGTTGAGATCCTGCCCCGCCAGGACGGCCTGGTGCACATCTCCCAGCTGGCCGACCAGCGGGTGGGCAAGGTCGAGGACGTGGTCAACATCGGCGACGAGATCATGGTCAAGGTGACCGAGATTGATGATCGGGGCCGGGTCAACCTGTCCCGCAAGCAGGCGATTCTGGAGTTGGCCGGTGGTACCGCTCCGAGCGGCAACGGCGCTCCTTCCGGTGACCGCTCACCAGGTGCCTGACTCGAGTTTTGAGATGTCGCTGGGGGCGCAGGCCCGGCTGGACGCCATTGCCGTCCAGGTCCGGGCCTGCAACCTCTGCCCACTTCATCTGAGTCGAACGCAGGGCGTCCCCGGAGTCGGTCCCGCAACGGCCCGCATCATGGCGGTGGGCGAGGCTCCCGGTGAGAGTGAGGACCGCGAGGGTAGACCTTTTGTTGGTGCCGCCGGCCGGCTGCTCACCCAGCTACTGGAGGAGATCGGCCTGAGCCGAGACGACATCTTCATCACCAACGTGCTCAAGTCGCGTCCGCCGGGGAATCGAGATCCCCTGCCCGAGGAGGTCCTCGCCTGCGCTCCTTATCTGGACGCCCAGATCGAGGTGCTCCAGCCGGAGGTAATCCTCCTGTTGGGGCGGCATGCCCTGCAGCGGCTCCTGCCTCAGGCCCCCGGGATCTCCCGGGCTCATGGCACTCTCGTCCGCCAAGGCGAGCGCACCTACATGCCCTGCTACCACCCCGCCGCCGCGCTCTATAACGGGGGCCTCATGGGAGTCCTGCGCCAGGACTTCCAGCGTCTCAAGGATCACCTCAATCAACCGCTCGCCTCGCCCCGGGTGCCGGCCACGGCGGAGGCTCCGGCGGTTCCTGCGGACGAGCAGCTTGGCCTCTTCTAGCCAGACTTCGGAATTGGCTGCCGGCGACTTTCTGGCCCCGCCGCCGGAGGGGATCCTACGCTTCATCCCGCTGGGTGGGGTGGGGGAGATCGGCAAGAACCTGGCCCTGCTCGAGGTGGGCCCCGATGTGCTCGTCATCGACGCCGGGCTGGCCTTTCCCGAAGAAGAGACCCCTGGGGTGGACGTGGTTCTGCCGGACATCTCCTTTCTACGTACCCGGCGGGATCGACTGCGGGCCGTTTTGCTCACCCATGGCCATGAGGACCACATCGGGGCTCTTCCCTTCTATCTGAAGGAGCTGGGTGCGCCCGTCTACGGAACCCGGATGACCATCGGCCTGCTGCGCAACAAACTAGAGCGTCGCGGCTTCGCCGGCCACGCGACGCTGGCAGAGACCGCGCTGGGCCAGGTGTTCTCGGTGGGACAAGTGCAGGTGGAGCTGTTTCACATGACCCACAGCGTGCCCGGGAGCTGCGGTCTGGCCATCCACACCGACGCCGGACTCGTAGTTCACACCGGGGACTTCAAGCTCGACCAGACCCCGGTCGATGGGATGGTCCCTGACCTGGGCCGGCTGGCGCAGCTGGGTGGCGAGGGAGTCCGTCTCCTGCTGAGCGACAGCACCAACGCAACCCTGGCCGGACTGACGCCCTCTGAGCTGACGGTGCGACCCGCTCTCAAGGAGGCGCTGGAGGAGGCACCGGGGCGGGTGCTGGTGGTGACCTTCGCCAGCAATTTGGCGCGTATGCGGCAAACTCTGGAGCTGGCCCAGGAGGCCGGCCGGCGCTGCTGTCTGGTCGGGCGGAGCATGCTCCGCAACACCGACACCGCCCGCCAGTTGGGCTATTTCAACATCAGCCCGGGCTTGCTGGCGGCTCCCCGGGAGCTGGCCAGCATTCCGCCGCGGGAGCTCTGCTTGCTGGCGACCGGATCTCAGGGCGAACCGCTGGCGGCGCTCAGCCGCATCGCCGCCGGCACCCATCCCTTCATCCGGCTTCGCGACGACGACACCGTGGTGCTGGCCGCCAATCCAATCCCCGGCAACGAAGCCACGGTTGGGCGCATCGTCAATCAACTTGTCGAGCGGGGGGTGCGCGTTCTCGCCGGCAGCGCCTCCGGTGTTCATGCCAGCGGACACGCGGCCCGGGAGGAGCTGCGCTTTCTCCTGGAGGTGGTCAGGCCGCAGTACTTCATCCCGGTCCACGGCGAACCCCGTCACCTCGCTGCCCACGCCCAGCTCGCGGGTCAGGTGGGCCTGGCGGCGGGGTCAATCGCGATCATTGAGAACGGAGATGTGGCGGAGATCTCGGCCACCGAGATGCAGGTCCGAGGCAGCGTTAGCGTGGGCGCCATTCCCATCGATGCCGAAGGGAAGGACCTGGCTCCCGATGTCACCCGAAGTCTGTCCCAGGCGCCGGTAGTGGTCGTCTCGGTGACCATGAATCGAACTTTGAGCAAACTCCTGGCGGGACCCGAGACGGTCATTGTGGGGGAGGCGGAGCCGTCCCAGCGCCGACTCATGGACGGCGGCCGCGACGAGGTTCGCCGGGCCCTTCGTGGGCGGAGGGGTTTTCGCGACCCCGGGGACGTGCGGCGGGCGGTAGGAGCGGCGATGGAGGCTCACCTGGCGGCCAGCGGCCCCTGGCGCCCCCGGGTGGTGGCCGTCGTCAGTCTCGTCTGAGCCGTGAGCCGAACTCGTCGCTGGGTGGCACTTGGGGCGGCGGTCCTGCTCCTTCTGGGAGCGGGGGCGGCCGCCGGCGCACAACTGAAACGCCCCGTCCCCCGACCGGCTCTCCAGCGGGAAATCGCCAGGTCGTTGGTCGTTCCTGGATCCCCACCGGCCCTGCCGCTTCCGGCGACCGGGCAAGCCGCGCTCTACCTGCCCGGTTTCGGCTGGCTGGGGTCGTCTCCCCGGGAGACGGCGGTACCCATCGCCAGCGTCACCAAGATCGTCACTGCTCTGGTCGTGCTCAGAGCGCATCCTCTGATCCCGGGGTCGGTCGGGCCCGCGGTGACCGTTTCGGCCAGCGACGTAGCCCTCTACCAGAGCGAGGTTTCGGCGGGCGACTCGGTGGTTCCGGTGCAAGCAGGAGAGAGTCTCACCGAGCTGCAGCTGCTGGAGGGTTTGCTGCTGCCTTCCGGGGACAACCTGGCAGTGCTGCTGGCCGACTGGGTGGCAGGGACGGAACCGACTTTTGTTGAGAGGATGAACCAGCTTGCATCCGGCCTGCACCTGAGCGATACCCACTTCACCGACAGCAGTGGCCTGGACCCCACCAGCGTGAGTTCGGCGCGCGATCTGGCAACCCTGGCGGCTCTGGCCATGAAGAGCCCGGTGTTTGCCTCGGTGGTGGCCATGCCCGAGGTCACCCTTCCGGTAGCTGGGACGCTCCACAACTACAACCCGATTTTGGGCCAGGATGGGGTGGTCGGAGTCAAGACGGGTTGGACGGCGGCAGCGCTGGGCTGTCTGGTCTTCGCAGCCGACACCTTGGTGGACGGCCAAAAGGTCCAGCTCGTCGGAGCCGTACTGGGTCAGCCCGGAGGACCGGAGTCGGGCCTGGTTGCGGCTGCCCGGGTAGCGTCGGCCCTGCTGGCCGTGGGCGAGCCCAAGCTTCGCCTGCTTCACCTGGCTGTTCCGGGCGCACTGGTGGCCCGTCTGACGGCGCCGTGGTCGAAGAGCATTGCCGTCCGTCCCCGCCAGGACATCTCAGTGGTCGCGCTGGCTGGAGCCCGCCTGGGCTGGTCAATCCACTCTGAGGTCCCAAGTCCGCCCCTACGGCGGATGACCAACGTCGGCACTTTGAGCCTGACCGCTCCGGCAGGGGTCATCCGACGAGTGGGGTTGGTGCCGGCTCGCGGATTGACCGGACCTAGCCTGTGGTGGCGCCTGACGCGCCACCCGTAGGGCGAGCAGATGTGCGGTCTCGCTGCTAGACTTCGGCCAGCGGGTGGCAATACCGCTTCAGACCCATCCAATCCCACCCATGTCAACGCCCTCATAGATGGCGAAAACGAAGCGGCGCCGGGCGCCGAGACCGCGGGCGGCGAGCCCTCGACGTAGACCGTCGACCCCTCGAGGGCGCCACCAAGCGAGTCCTGCTTTGCGCCTGAAGGCAACCCAGCGCCGCGAGCTGGCCGGGATCAGCGCCATAGCGTTGGGCCTGATCTGGGTGATCCTGCTCGCCTTCCCCCAGGCCAAGATCGCTTTCGACTTCGGCCGGGCGATCTCGGATGCGGTGGGGATCGGCGGTTGGATCATCGGAGTCGGCCTGTTGGCGGGTGGGGTCGGAATGCTGGCCTCGAGGACGTCGGAGCGGAGCGGCGGCCAGGTGTTGCTGGCGCTCGTGGTCTCGGCCGTTTCCGCCATCTCCATGGCAGCGACCGTTCAGCACGGGAGTGGAGGTGCGCTGGGCGCAGCGATCGGACCCCGGCTGGCGGATCTGGTGGGAGCTCCCCCGACCCTGGTGGCGCTTGCCGCGCTGGCCTTGGCCGGTCTGATCGTCGGTTTGGAGATCTACCCCTCGCGACTCTCGGTGCGCGCCTTCGGCCAGCTGGGGGATGCCGCGTCGCGCGCCTTCGCCGGTGATGGGTCGACCATGGTTCGCGGGCGGGTCGCGACCACACCCGCCTCCGGAGACGGACACGGGACCCGGGGCGGGGAGCCGCCCCCATTCGCCGACACCGAGGATCCCGCGCCGGCACCGGATGAGGTTGCTCCGGAGGCCTTCCAGCGGATCTTCGAGGGGCTGGAGGAGCTGGAACCGGACCCGATCGCGGTCGAGGCGGCCGCCGAGGCGGTGGAGGTGGGGGGGAGCCCGGTCGCACCGTCGGCGCCGACGTCCGCTCCTGGGCCTGGCGACGAACTCGACGACGAGCCCGAGCCCAACTGGATCCTTCCCAGCGTCGAGCTACTTGACTCCGCCAGTGGCAAGCGCGAGCGGCTCCGGGACGAGATTCGCAGTCGAATTCGCACCATCGAGTCCACCCTGGGCAACTTCGGGGTGCAGTGCAAGGTGATGGGCGTCAACGCCGGGCCGACCGTAACCCAGTACGAGCTCCAGCCCGCCCCGGGGGTCGCCGTGCGCAAGGTCCTCGCCTATCAGCCTGACCTCTCGATGGCGCTGGCAGCGCCGATCCGGATCCAGGCCCCCATCCCCGGCAAATCGGCAATCGGCATCGAGGTACCCAACAAGGCAGCTCAGCTGGTGACCCTGAAGGAAGTCGTTCAGGCTCCCACCTTCAACGGCGTCAAGAGCAAGCTGGCAGTCGCCCTGGGGGCGGACGTAAGTGGTCATCCCGTCCTGGGAGACCTGGCCGGAATGCCCCACCTCCTGATCGCCGGTACCACCGGGTCGGGCAAGAGCGTCTGCATCAATGCGGTGCTGGCCGGGTTGCTCCTGCAGTCGACACCCCGCGACCTGCGGCTCATCCTGGTCGATCCCAAGCGGGTCGAGCTGAGCAACTTCTCCGGCCTGCCCCACCTCCTGGTGCCGGTGGTGGTGGACGCCGAGCCAGCTGTGGCGGCGCTGCGCTGGGCGGTCATGGAGATGGAGCAGCGCTACAAGCTCTTCGCGGGGCACGGAGCGCGCAACATCACCAACTTCAACGATCGGGCGCCGCAGCTGGGCCTGCGCACTCTGCCCAAGATCGTGATCGTGATCGACGAACTCGCTGACTTGATGATGGTGGCTGCCAACGAAATCGAGGATCTCATCTGTCGCATCGCCCAGCTGGCTCGGGCGGTGGGGATCCACCTGATCGTGGCCACTCAGCGGCCCTCGGCTGACATCATCACCGGGTTGATCAAGGCCAACATCCCGTCTCGGATCGCGTTCGCGGTGAGCAGCGGCGTCGACTCCAGAGTGATCCTCGATGAAATGGGGGCCGAAAAGCTCCTCGGGCGAGGGGACATGCTCTACTTGCCCATCGACGCGGGCAAGGCGGTTCGCCTTCAGGGGGCCTACGTCTCGGACCGGGAGCTGGACCAGTTGATCGGCTGGTGGAAGGCGCAGGGCCGGCCGCACTATCAGGAGGAGATCCTCCAGGCGGCGGCTCTTGCTCCAGCGCTGGGCGATCCAGCGCTCAAGCGCGATACCCTCTTCGAGCGGGCCGGGCGGATCGTAATCGGGGAGCAGCGAGGAGCCGCCTCACTGCTGCAGCGCAAGCTCAACGTTGGCTACACCAGGGCGGCGCGGCTCATCGACCAGCTGTCCGATGCCCGGGTGGTAGGCCCGTACGAAGGCAGCAAGTCGCGCGAGGTGCTGATGAACCTGGCCGAGTTGGAGCAGATGCTCGACTCCAGCGAGGAGGGCGACTAGCCGCTAGGCTTGGCGGGTGGCCAGCAGCGAGCATTCCTTCGATGTGGTCTCCGACTTCGACCGCCAGGAGTTGGTCAACGCGGTGGAACAGACCAAGCGGGAAATAGCCACCCGCTACGACTTCAAGGATGTCACGGCGGAGGTCGATCTCCACGAGAAGGAGATCGTGGTTCTAGCGGCTTCCGACGGTCGGGCCGATGCCATTCTGGATGTCCTCAAGGGCAAGTTGGTGCGTCGTCAGCTGTCGCTCAAGATCCTCGACCCGGGGAAGCCCGAGCCGGCCGCCAAGGGTAACGTCCGCCAGGTTATTCAGCTACGCAAGGGGATTGCTGAGGACACCGCCCGCGACCTGACCAAGCGGATCAAGTCCAACCACGGCAAAGTGCAGGTCCGGATCCAAGGGGACGAGCTGCGGGTCAGCAGCAAGGACAAGGACGCGCTGCAGGCCGTCATCAAGGAACTTCGCGACCTGGATCTGCCGGTGCCCCTGCAGTACACCAACTACCGATGACCACCAGGGGGACCACCGCTCCCCCTAGGACGACCGGGGAGGCTGGGGCACCGCTTGAGGCCAGCTGGCATGGGGCCGCCAACCTGATCACCCTCAGTCGGCTCGGCCTCATCCCGGTGATCCTCTTCTGCCTCGAGTCGGGATTCCAAGGCAGCCACCAGCTGGCCGCCGCACTATTTGTCCTAGGGGCGGCCACCGACAGCCTGGACGGGATGGTCGCCCGCCGTCGGCACCAGGTCAGCTCGCTGGGGATTTTTCTCGATCCGTTGGCAGACAAGCTGCTCGTCATAGCGGCACTTTTTCCCTTGGTCAGCGAGGGTGCTCTGCCCGCCTGGGCTGGATTCGTGATCGTGGCCCGCGAGGTGGCGGTGGTGATCTTGCGCGCCCGGGGAACTCGGTCGGGAATCTCGATTAGTGCCAACCGGTTGGCCAAGCTCAAGACCCTGAGTCAGGATGTCATGGTCGTCATCCTGATCCTGCAGCGTCCCTTCACCGAGGTACGCGGGGCGTCCGGGTGGATAGTTGCCCTAACCTTGATCTTCACCATCTGGAGTGGGGGCGTTTACCTCTGGCGCTTCCGATCTCTGGTCAGCTGGCGATGAACCACGCCGAGTTGAGCGATCTCGCTCTCACCTTTCCCCAGGCTCGGCTTGTCGCGGAGCGCGCTGGCGGCTACCCGCCCCAGACTCTGGCGACCGCCGAGTCTTGCACCGGGGGCCTGCTGGCCGCCGTCTTGACCGCGGTCCCGGGAAGCTCACGCTCCTTTCGGGGCGGGATAGTGGCCTATGCCAATGACGTGAAGACGGAGGGGTTGGGCGTGGCCCCGTCCCTTATCCGTAGGCACGGGGCGGTGAGCCGGGAGGTGGCCGAGGCGATGGCGGTTGGAGTGCGGAATCGATTCCGGAGCAGTTTTGGGGCCGCGACGACGGGGGTAGCTGGCCCGGGAGCTTCGGAGGGCAAACCCGCGGGGCTGATATACGTGGCGGTGACTGGCCTGGGGGGCACCGAGGTGGTGCGCCTAGACCAAGATCGAGGTAGACACCAGAACCGAGTTGGCGCCGTCTTGGCCGTCCTCGACCTGCTCCTGGTGTCGCTGGAGTGATGTCTGCACAGCACCTCCGAAGGGCCTCGAAGGACCTACCACTGGGGGCCTGGAAGAGGTACAATAGCGAACAGCTGTTCCCCACAACCAACGAGCCGTCGAATCAAGAGTCACCGTCCGCGGCGGGTCCGCAGCGACACACCGGAGGTCACCGAATTGAGCGCTACAGTCGAAGTCGCGGGACGCGTGAGCGGTCCGACAAACCGCGATGCCAAGGAGACTGCTCGGGTGGCCACTGAGAAGGACCGGGCCCTGGGAGCTGCCCTTACCCAGATCGAGCGGAGCTATGGCAAGGGGGCGATCATGCGTCTGGGCGACGGCACCGGTGCCAAGGGCATCGAGGTTATCTCGACTGGCGCGCTGACGCTCGACCTGGCCCTCGGCGTCGGGGGTATTCCAAGAGGTCGGATCGTGGAGATCTTTGGCCCCGAGTCATCAGGCAAGACCAGCCTCAGCCTTCACATCGTGGCTGAAGCCCAGAAGGCTGGTGGTGTGGCCGCCTTCATCGATGCGGAACACGCGCTCGATCCTGCGTATGCAGCGCGAATCGGAGTGAACATCGATGAGCTCCTGATCTCCCAACCTGACACTGGTGAGCAAGCCTTGGAGATCGTCGAGGTGCTGGTTCGGAGCCAGGCAGTCGATGTGGTAGTGATCGACTCGGTAGCGGCCCTGGTACCCAAGGCAGAGATCGACGGCGAGATGGGCGACACCCATGTTGGCCTGCAAGCCCGCCTCATGTCGCAGGCCATGCGCAAGCTGACGGCGGCCATCAGTCGCTCCAACTGCGTGGTGATCTTCATCAATCAGCTGCGCGAGAAGGTTGGCGTCATGTTCGGCAATCCCGAGGTAACGAGCGGGGGCCGGGCCCTCAAGTTCTATGCGTCGGTACGGCTGGACATCCGCAAGATCGACTCTCTGAAGCAGGGGCTGGACGTCATCGGGGGCCGAGTCAGGGTCCGGGTGGTCAAGAACAAGGTCGCCGCGCCCTTCCGTTCGGCGGAGCTTGATCTCCTCTACAACGAGGGCATCTCCTACGAGGGGAGTGTTCTGGATGGAGCGATCGAGGCTGGGATCATCGAGAAGAGCGGTGCTTGGTTCAGCTACGGCGAGATGCGGCTGGGCCAAGGCAGGGATAACGTCCGCGATCTCCTCCGGGGCAACACGGAGTTGACTCAGGAAATCGCCAACAAGGTCCGCCAGGCGGTTATTGGAGAGCCGGTACCGGCTGCCGCCGAAGAAGCGGACGTCGAGCCCGTGACCGCGGCCGGGTAGTCCACGACTCCGACCAACTCCCGGGAGCTGCCGACGGAGCGCTAAAATCGGACCCAATTTCCGATTAATTTCCTGCTCCTCCGCCTTCGAGAGGGGTTGAAGTCGAGGAGGGGCACCGGTAGTTCCTCGTTCGGCACTGCGAGGTCTGGTCCATGAGTGCAGCAACTGTTGTGTTGCTGGTCGTACTAGCCGTGCTCGCCGTCGGAGGCATCGTCTTCGGACTGATGGCATCGCGCCAGGGAAGACGGGGTCAGGATGAGCTGACCAGCTCCCGGGTAGCCATCGAGACCGAGCGTAAGGCGGTCGGGCTCGAGGCCAAGGCCGAGGCCCTTCGGGTCCGTACCGAGTTGGAAGACGAGCTCCGCGAGCGGCGCTCGGAGGTCTCGCGCCTGGAGCAGCGGATCGTCCAACGCGAGGAGCAGCTCGACCGCCAGCAGCAAGACCTTCTCCAACGCATCGACGCCATAACCCTGGAGCGCACCCAGTTGGAGGCGACGAGGGGCGAGTTGAGCGCCCTAAGCGAAGTCGCGCAGCGCGAGTTGGAGCGGGTTGCCGGACTCACCCGTGAGGACGCGCGACAGGAGGTTCTGCAATCCCTGGACCGGGAGCTAATTTCCGAGAAGGCCGATCTGATCAGGCACTCCGTGGCCACCGCCCAGGCGGAGGCCGACGAGCGTTCTCGGGAGGTGCTGGTCACGACCATCCAGCGCCATGCCGCCGATCAGACGGGGGAGACCTCGGTCTCCGTGGTGCCCCTTCCCAACGACGAGGTGAAAGGGCGAATCATCGGAAGAGAGGGACGCAATATCCGTGCTCTCGAGGCGGCTCTGGGCGTCGATCTGATCATCGACGACACCCCCGAGACGGTGGTTCTGAGTGGCTTCGACCCGGTGCGGCGGGAGGTTGCTCGGGTCACTCTCAACAAGCTGCTCAGCGACGGGCGGATCCATCCCACCCGGATCGAGGAGGTGGTCGTCAAGTCGAGAGAAGAGGTCACTGCCAGGATCGTGGAGGAGGGGCACCAAGCCCTCTTTGAGTTGGGGCTGCAGAACGTCCACCCCGAGCTGATCAAGCTGGTCGGGACGTTGCGCTTTCGCTACAGCTACGGACAGAACGTGCTGGCCCACGTCAAGGAGGTTGCCTATCTCGCAGGCATGATCGCCGCCGAGATCGGTGCTGACGAACACCTCGCCAAGGAGGCGGGCATGTTCCACGACATCGGCAAGGCCGTCGACCACGAGGTCGAGGGATCGCACGCGATCATCGGAGGCGAGATCTTGCGCCGCCTGGGCCGACACCCCGAAGTGGTCAGCGCCGTCCAGTGTCACCACTACGACATCGAGCCGACCACCATCATGGCTTTCATCGTTCTCAGTGCCGATGCCATCTCGGCCTCCCGGCCAGGGGCCCGCCGGGAGACCCTGGCCAGCTACATCAAGAGGCTGGAAAAGCTCGAGGAGATCGCCAATGCCTTCGAGGGGGTAGAGCGGTCGTTCGCCATCCAAGCTGGTCGGGAGGTTCGGATCATGGTCAAGCCTGACCGCATCAACGACGACTCGGCGGTTGTTCTGGCGAGGGAAGTGGCCCGTCGGATCGAGGGTGAGATGAGCTACCCGGGCACGATCAAGGTCACCGTGGTCAGGGAGACGCGCTCCGTCGATTACGCGAAGTAGGCCGGCTCCCGATCTCGGCACATCTGTCCCAAACCTGTCACAACCGTGCCGCAATGCCTCCGAACTGACCCTGAAGTCAGAATCCCCGGGCTAGACTGCCTTGGTCCGCTGGAAGGGACGACTTCACGGTGTGGGAGATAATTTTGCGGGTCGTGGCTCGGATATTTGGTTGGATCGTAGCTAGTTCCCCAGGCTGGTCGGGCCTCGGGTCGGTAGGGCGTGACGTAGGTGGTCCGTTTCAAGGTGGTCTGCGTGAGTAGTGCGTCGGCAGTTCACGGGGTAGCGGCACCGTCTGCTCCGGGCGCCACAAAGGTCAGGCACCAAGCCCATTCCACGCCGGTCGTCAGGCCTGACCTTCTCGAGGCGCCGGCTGGTTCGGGTCCCCGCTGGGCGGTAATGGCCGTGGTCGCTGCGACCACCGGCGCCGCTGGTGCAGTTGGGATCATCTACATTCGGCCTCCGTTCCACTGGGGCACGCTGCTCATCGTGTTCGCCCTGGTCGCTCTCCTGGAGGCCCGAGGAGGGGTGTCCTTACGGGTCGGGCGTAGCACGATGCACTTCAGCGCCAAGGCCTACGCCAGCATCGGTGCTGTCTTTCTTCTGGGACTTCCGGCAGCAGCTGCATCGAGTCTGGCCGCGCTCATCACGAGTGCCGTTGTGCGACGCGCTGACATCAAAACCGTCTTCAACGGTGCGATGAGTCTGTTGGTGTACGCCTCGGCGTTTTGGATTTTCGACGCGCTGGCGGTGCGAACCGACCCGACCATTGGGTGGCTCTTATTGGCGGGCGCGGCGGGCGGTCTTGCCGCCTGGGTAACCAATCAGGCCCTCCTTGGGTTGGTCATGATCGCGGACCAGGGAATCCGGAACTTCCGCCATCGCAACTTCTTCCGCAACGTGGTCGACGTCATGCCCTACTACCTTGGCTACGGCTTGACTGGCATTGGCGTGGTGGCGGCCGCCCGCTTGTTGGGTCCGATTCCAGCGCTCGTCACACTGGCAGCGCCGGTGGCGATTGTTCAGACCGCTACCAACCGATGGATGCGAGCGCAGCAGGATCGCGCCGTCGAGGCCCAGAGCGGCTTCAACGCGACCTTGGTCAGCCTCTCGAAGGCGATCGACCTTCGGGACAGCGATACCGAGGGCCACTGCCGCAGGG
This sequence comes from Candidatus Dormiibacterota bacterium, assembly GCA_035534695.1. Taxonomy (GTDB): domain Bacteria; phylum Chloroflexota; class Dormibacteria; order Aeolococcales; family Bog-877; genus Bog-877. The sequence goes on along the minus strand of DATLRN010000007.1, from coordinate 447 downwards.
TGGTGGACTATTCATTGATGATGGGCCGCTATCTCAGATTCTCAGATGAGGATCTGCTGCGCTTGTGCCACGGTGCCCTCCTCCACGACATCGGCAAGATAGGCGTCCCCGACGCGATTCTCCATAAGCCAGGACCGCTCACGGACGAAGAGTGGCGTGTGATGCGCACTCACCCCCAACTCGGAGCTCTGATGGTTGCGGACGTCCGTCAGTTGGAGAAGGCCCGCGAGGTGATCCTGGCGCACCATGAGCGCTTCGACGGCAAGGGCTATCCGAACGGATTGGTGGCGGCTGAAGTGCCTTTGGCGGCTCGGGTTTTCACCATTGCCGACGCCTTCGATGCCATGATCTCAGACCGGCCCTACCGAGCGGCCATGTCCCTAGAGGACGCCCGGGCGGAGGTCGTGCGGTGCTCCGGGACACAGTTTGATCCCAAGGCGGTCGAAG
>DATLRN010000006.1:0-26158 GCA_035534695.1 Candidatus Dormiibacterota bacterium | reverse complement strand
ATTTCGTGGGCAGGCACCCATGACCTGGGCCGCGTCCTCGCGGGATACGGGCAGGCGCCCCCTGGAGGCTCACCATGGCCAACCTGGTTTATTCGGCAATCACCTCGCTTGACGGCTACGTAGCTGATCAGGCGGGCAAATGCGACTGGGCCGCTCCCGACGAAGAGGGTGACCGCTAGCCCTGTGCCCAGCCAGCCTGGCGAGTGTCTGATTCTGCCCATCCAGCGACTCCGGCGGTACCGTGGCTCCGAGGAGGACGTCCGTCAAGGCCTGCTTGCCTTAGCTGTCAACGGGGACAATGGACCGGGGCGGACCCTCACACCTTCGAGGGTCCCGCACATTTGACCCGCCAAATAACCGGAGCGCAATCAGTTGTCTCAACTCGGCCACGGCGAGGGCGGCTCTGAAGTGTTGCTGATCCAACCTTGGTGAGCGCGGCTCCCGCCTCCCGGGCCTACGAGATCTCTGCTGCTCGCAGTCTGGAAGAAATCGATGCCGTGCATGAGCTCCAGGCGGAAATATGGGGCTCGCCCCAAGTCGCCGCGCCCAACACCCTGCTGCGCGTCATGGCCGAGGCTGGCGGCGTGGTGCTAGTAGCCCGATCCGGGGGTCGCCCGATCGGGTTCGCCTACGGCTTCACCGGGCGTACCTCGACCGGAGTCAGCTACCACCGTTCCCACGCCGCCGGAGTCCTCTCTGAATTCCGCAACAGCGGGGTCGGTCGGGCCCTCAAATTGGCCCAGCGCCAGGCCGTCCTGGCCTCGGACATGGACCGGATCGTCTGGACCTTCGACCCCACCCAGGTCGGCAACGCCCACTTCAACCTCCGCCGCCTGGGGGCGGTGGCGCGAGTCTTCCGAGCTGACTACTACGGCCAGCGCGTCGACGCGCTCAGCCGGGGGCTGCCCACCGACCGCCTCGTCGTCGAGTGGTTCCTTGGGCCCGCCGAGGAAGCGGACCTAAGCCGCCTGCGGCGGCGCTCCGATCTGGTATCTGTCCACGTCCCCGAAGGACTGCCCGCTCGGGAAGGCGCCGACCTGGACGAAATGAGGAGTCTGCAGGCGGCGCTGCGGGAGGAGCTGCAGTCAGCTCTGGCACGGGGGCTCGAGGTGATCGACTTCGACCTGGACACTCGCAGCTACCGGTTGGCCGAACTCCCCTCGTCGTTCCTCTCGCCAGCCGAGATGGATCCCACGTCCGCTCCCTGATCCGCAACCTCGGCCACATCCTCCTCTGCCGGCTGATCGAGGCGGCGTAGGACTTCGAGTTCGCCGCCATAGATGAGTTCAGGCAGCCCGGACAAACGCTGGCGCAGGTCGTCGTGGCCGGTCAGCCAGCGCCCGGCTTCAGCGATCAGCCGTTCCCGGTCGGCCGGGTAGGAGACGCCGCCCAGAGCGCGCAGCAGAGCGAGCTCGTCTTGAGACGTTCGTTGGCCTTGGGGAGGGGCGAAACGGGGCTCGGCCAAACCCACCTCGATGCGGAGCCGGCCGGGAACTCCCAAAGCCCCTCTGGTCAGCAGCTCCTCGGGCTCCACCGGGGCGAGTTCTCCTAAGGGGGGTACGTCAGCCATCGCCGCCCCGGTATGAGACACCGACCGTGGCCGGGGTCCCACCGGAGTGGGAGGACGGTCCCCGAACCACGACCGGCTCAAAAAACCTAGCAGTCAGTTTGGAAGGTTCAATCGACCGCGATGTATTCGTCAACTTTCCCTCAGTCGCTTGCGACACAGGAGGTGCTCAAGCCTCACCCAGGACCCGCCGCGTCGAAGCGGCGATGTCGTGTGGGCGCTGCCCGGGCCGAGCGTGTACCCGATGAGCGAGCACCATAGGCGCGACGGCGGCAACCTCGGCCAGGCCCACTTGGGGCAGGCCTTCCAAGGCGGCGTAGGCCTGAGCCGCCTTGCGAGCCACCAGGTCAGCCCGGTGCCCGTCAACCTCGAGTTCGATGGCCAGGCGGGCGATTGCCTCCAGGACAGCTCGAGAGGTACCGATCTCCGGGAGCGCGGCAATAGCCCGGTCGATCTGCTCTCGCTCCTTGCCTTCCTCTTCGTCCCATTCGGCAGCGAAGGCGTCGGGATCGTCTTCGAAGCGCTCCCGGCGCTGCACGATCTCCACCCGATCGGGAATGTTGGTGATGCCAGAAACGTCGACGCAGAGGCCGAAGCGATCGAGCAACTGGGGCCGGAGGTCGCCCTCCTCGGGGTTCATGGTGCCGACCAGGATGAAGCGGGACGGGTGCCAGACGGAGATCCCTTCCCGTTCCACCACGTTCACTCCCATGGCGGCGGCGTCGAGGAGAACGTCGACGATGTGGTCGTCGAGGAGGTTGACCTCGTCCACGTAGAGGATCTGCCTGTTGGCCTCGGCCAGCACCCCGGGCTCGAAGCGCCGCTGCCCGGAGTGGATGGCTGCCTCCAGGTCGATCGATCCCACCACCCGGTCCTCGGAGGCGTTGATGGGAAGCTCGACCACCCGCATCTGCCGCCGGGTCGTCTCCAAGTGCTCTCCGGCGGCCAGCCGAGCCTGGCAGTCGGCGCACTTGGCATCACTTTCGGGGGCGCAGCCAAAGTGGCAGCCGACCACCACCTCGAGCTCGGGCAGAAGCCGGGCCAGGGCTCTGACGGCGGTGGACTTGGCGGTGCCCTTCTCGCCCCGGATGAGAACACCCCCGATCGCCGGGTTGACTGCGTTCAGCTCCAGTGCCAATCGCATCTGGCCCTGGCCGACCAGCGCGGTGAAGGGATAGACGGTCCGCAACTCAGCCATGAGTCGATTGTCTCAGAGGCCGCTCCGCCATCCGGTCGCTCAGGACTGGCGAAGCGCTTCCGCGACGGGGCGGAGGATGGCTCCTTCGGAGAGGTCGAAGAGGCCAAAGTAGGCCGCCCCCATTCGGTCAGCCAGGTCAACACACGCACTGAAGTTGTAGCCGGCGAATCGAGCTGACCCCGAGCCGGTCGGCTGGGCGCGGGCGGGATGAGGCAAGTGGTCCCGGGACGAGTCAATAACCAAGGAGCGGATCCCCTCCCTTCTGATCTGATCGGCCAGGCGCTGCGCCTCCAGGAGGGGCTCCTCGCCGCCAAAGCTGATGTTGCCCCGACCGTCGCTGATCAGCACCAGCAGCGGGAGGACGTCGGGATCACGTCGCCGTTCAGTCTCGATCAGGTTCAGAGCCGTGGTGAGGCCATGGGTCAGGGGAGTCGTGCCGCCCACGGCCATCCGAGTGAGCCGGCGCTCCGCCAGATCGACGCTCGAGGTGGGGCGGAGCACGACCTGGGCGGTGCGGCCGGAAAAGGAGATCAGAGCCACCCGGTCGCGGCGCACGTAGGCGTCCTTGAGCAGAGCGAAGATGGCGCTCCTGGTGGCGTCCATGCGTTGCTCGGCGTCCATGCTCGCCGAGGCGTCGACGGCGAAGACGATGAGGTTGCCGATCCGCCGCTGCCGAACCTTCTGACGCAGATCCTGAGCCTCGAGCAACAGTTGCTGGCCCACCTCACCGCTCCGCGCCCGGCGGCCTACCTGGTGCGCCGCTGCCGCCCGCATCGTGGCATCGAGCGCCAGGTCGGTCGGATGCTCGACCTGACGGGCACCCACGTAGCGTCCGCGGCGATCCCTCGACGTTGTCTGACTGCGGCGGCCCATGCCCCGGCGACGGAGCCGCTCCCGGGGGAGCTGGATACGACCCACCTCGAACCCCTGCTCGACCTCGACCGCCTCCGCAGTGGCAGGGCCTGGGCGCGACTCCGTGCTGCCGCCCGAGTCGGCACCGGCTTGAGCCTCGCTCTGGGGAGACCCCTCCTCCTCGGCGTCGGCGGACTCGGAGGTAGCCTCTCCACTCATCCCGGCGTTGCGCTCGCGATCGGGAAGCCCGGATTCGCTAGGTGGCGATACCAGATCGGTCGGAGTTTCCGAGATCCCCCGGGGAGCTTCCGCCAGGCTGCCGCCGAGAGAGCGCCGGCGATGCACCAGGGCCAGCTCGGCCACCTCGGCGAGGTCGGGCAGCCCCACTGAAAGCTCCTCGGGCTGGGGCTCCTCCACCAGTGCGGCCTCCAGAGCTCGGCGCGCCTGTGCAGCTCGGACCAGGACCAGATCGGAGCGGTGCCCGATCGCCTCCTGATCCACGCTCATCGCTGCCGCCATCTGCACCACGACCTCGGGGGTCTCCAGCTTTTCCAAGAGTCGCTGGGCACGCTGCACCCTGCGGGCCAGCTGGAGGTCCTCTTCGGGAATCGCGGACTTGCTCGCGTCCCGACGCATGACTTCAACCCGTTCCTCGAGGCCACGCAGCCCAGAGACCTCGACACAGAGTCCGAAGCGATCGAGCAACTGCGGTCGCAGATCACCCTCCTCAGGGTTCATGGTCCCGACCAGGACAAAGCGGGACGGATGGGTGACCGAGATCTCTTCGCGTTCCACGATGTTGACCCCTGACGCGGCGGCGTCGAGGAGAACGTCGACCAGATGATGCTCAAGGAGATTCACCTCGTCGACGTAGAGAACCTGGCGATTAGCCTCGGCCAGAAGCCCGGGTTGGAATGCCCTTCGCCCCTGCAGTAGGGCCAGCTCGAGATCGATCGACCCAACAATCCGGTCTTCGGAGGCACCCAGGGGTAGCTCCACCACCCGGGTCGGCCGCACCGCCACCGGCACTGCCTCTCCCCTTTGGATCCGCCCGGAGCAGTCGTCGCACTGATCAGTGCCGCGGGGAGAGCAGTGGTAGGGGCAGTCGGCGACCTGCTCTTGGTCGGGCAGGATGGCGGCCAAAGCCCGGACCAAAGTCGATTTGGCGGTTCCCCGTTCGCCGCGGATCAGCACCCCCCCGACCCGCGGCTCGACCGCCGCCAACAGTAGGGCCAGCTTCATCCGCTCTTGGCCGACGACAGCGGAGAAGGCCGGCTGATCCACCTGCCCCAGGCCGGCCAGGGCGGGGCTGATCTCCAGACTCACGGCTACTCGCTCTTCGGAGGTGAAGTCTGCAGATGCTCGATCCAGATCCGGGGCATCTCGGCGGTGATTTCCCGTCCGTCGAGGTCGATCCCGCACTTGGTCAGCTTGGCGAGTTCCAGATCCCGACCTGCTGCCAGCTCGAACAGGGCCACTGCCGGGACTCCCGCCTCTTCCCAGCCGGCCGACTCAATGAGATCGGCCACGATCCTGTGGCTCTCCCCGGCAAACCACAGCTTGGGTGGGGTTTCCGAAGGGACCGCCGCCTGGGCTTGGGCACTTGATCCGGACCGAAAGAGCAGCCAGCCCAGTGTCCCACCCGACGCTGGGCGCCAGAGTGTCTCCAGGGCCTCGGGTTGCACCGGCACCAGAGTGTGCCGCTGATCCAGGCTCAGTCCCTCTCGAGTCTCTGCGTCCCCACCGACAAACTCCTGGCTCAAGCCAGATATGGTAGGTCGCAAGGTCGTGCCAACCCAGGCCCAGAACCCGATTTCAAGCAGGACGAAGTATGAATAGCGCTCCCATAGAGGGCGTCGGGATCGTCGGCGCAACCGGTCCCATGGGTCGGGGTTTGGCGGCCCGGCTCGGAGTTGCCGGAATCCCGACCCTCCTAGGCTCTCGTCAGCCAGAGCGCGCGGTCGAGGCAGGTCTGGCCATCCAAGAACAGCTGGGCGCGTCCAGCGGATTGGTCCAGGGAGCGAGCAACGCCGAGGCAGCTGCCTATGGCGACCTGGTCTTGTTCACGGTCCCCTACGAGCCAGGGCTGCCTCTCATAAGCCAGTTGGAGGAGCGGCTCCAGGGTCGGATTCTGGTGTCCACCGCGGCCCCCATGGAATTCCGAGGTGGGCTTGCCTACCCGATACGACCCGAGCCCGGATCCGCCGCCCAGGAGCTTGCCGCAGTGTGTCCAGGAGCCCAGGTCGTGGGTGCATTCCACACCGTCAGTGCAGCAGCGCTCGGGCACCTGGAGGTCGCCTTGGATGAGGATGTGATCGTCACCTCGGACCACCCCGCCGCCAAGGAACTGGTGGTTCGGCTTATCGGGCGCCTGGCGGGCCTTCAACCTGTCGATGGTGGCGGGCTGGTCAATGCTGGCTTCAGCGAAGGTCTCACCCCATTCCTGATCAGGCTCAACCGGCTCCACCACACCAACACGGGAATCAGGATCACCGGGCTCTGAGGGCGCCCAAGGGACAGGGCCAAACCGCATGTCCGGAACCCCGGTCACTGCGCTGATCCAGACGGCTCGCTTGTCTCTCGAGCCCCTCGCCGACGGCCACGTCGCTGAGCTGAGCCGCCTTCTCTCCGACCCGCGACTCCAGAAGTTCATCGATCCCGCCAACGAAGATGACCTCCGGCAAGCACTTGCGCGCCGACTCGGGGGGTCACCCGACGCCGAGGTCAGCTGGTGCAACTGGGCGCTGCGCCTGCGCGGTGAGGATAGTCTGGTGGGGACTTTGCAGGCTACTGTGAGCTGGCGCGGAGATTGGCCCACTGCAGAGGTCGCCTGGGTCGTGGGATCTAGGTGGCAGGGCCAGGGGCTTGCCAGGGAGGGCCCCAGGGCGGTGCTCGACTGGCTGTCGGACCAGGGGGTTCGGACGGTGATCGCCCACATCCACCCGGATCACGCCGCCTCCCAGGTCGTGGCCCGAGCGGCAGGCATGATGCCGACTGAGGAGTTGGTGGCGGGTGAGTTCGCCTGGAGGGCTGACCTGCCCCAGAGCGGGACCCAACGGCCTGCGCTCTAGCCCCGCCTGGGCGGCTCAGATATGGATGGCCAGGCCCTCGGCGGCCAAGGCTGCCTCCTTGAGGCTCTCGCTTAGGGTGGGGTGGGCATGCACCAAAGCCTCGAACTGCTCCGCCTTGACCCCAGCCCAGGCGGCCATAACCATCTCCGGAAGCAGCTCGGTCACCTCGGCTCCAATGGCATGGGTGCCGAGCAGGTGGCCTGACCCGGCGTCGACGACGGTCTTGATGAACCCCACGGTGTCGCCCATGGCGATCGCCTTGCCGCTGGCGCTGAAGGGGAACTTGCCGACCCGGATCTGTCGCCCCTGCTGGCGCGCTTGCTCCTCGGTCAGACCGGCGGACGCGACTTGGGGCTGGCAATACGTGCAGCGGGGTACCTGGATCGGGTCCAGAGGTTTCACGTCTCGTCCCGCCGCCGTCTCGACCGCGATCACTCCCTCGGCACTGGCAGCATGGGCGAGCAAGGGGGGGCCGTTGACGTCGCCGATGGCAAAGACACCGGGAACGTTGGTGCGCAGGTGGTCGTCGACCTTGATGAACCCGCCCGCGACGGCAACCCCGACCTCATCCAGCCCCAGCTTCTCCACGTTGGCGGCGACTCCGGTCGCGGTGAGGACCATCTCTCCCGCCACGTCTTCGCCGTTCTCCAGGTGGAGCGTCCAGCCCTCGCCGGCGCGCTCGGACTGCTGGATCAGAGACCCGGTAAGGACCTTGATTCCCTGGCGCTCGAACTGACGGGTGAGCTCCTTGGAAATGTCCTGGTCCTCCTGGGGCAGGAGACGGTCAAGGGCCTCCACCACGGTCACCTCGACGCCGTAGGAAGAGTAGACGTAGGCGAATTCAGCCCCGATGGCGCCACCACCGACGATGACGCAACTCTTGGGCAGCTGGCGCAGCTCCAGGGCCTCTCTAGAGGTGCAGACCGACTTGCCGTCGGGGTTGAGGCCAGAGAGGGTCTTGGCTCGAGCCCCGGTGGCGATGATGATCTGCGAGGCCGCCACGGTTTGGCCCGACGGGTCCACTTCGATGGTCTGGTCAGAGACCAAGCGACCCCGGCCCCGGATCACCTCGACCCCGTTCTTGCGCATCAGGAAGGCCACTCCTTGGACCAGCTTGCTGACCACCTCGCGGCTCCGGGTAATCGCTGCGTCGTAGTCGGCCACCACCTCTCCCCGGCTGATGCCGAAGCGCTCGGAATCCTGGATCAGATGGAGAACCTCGGCGTTGCGGAGCAGGGCCTTGGAGGGGATGCATCCCCAGTTGAGGCACACACCACCCAGGGTCTCGGCCTCCTCGATCAGGGTCACCGCCATTCCCAACTGGGCCGCTCTGATGGCAGCCACGTACCCGCCGGGGCCGGAACCGACGATGGCTAGGTCCTTCATCGTGTTCCTCCCAGGATCCGGGCCGCCCAGACGGGCCGGCTCAGACCAGGCATGCCGTGGGATGCTCCAGCAGCCAGCGCAGATAGGCCAGCGCTTCGGCGCCTTGGGCGCCGTCGGTGACCCGATGGTCGATCGAGAGGGTCATCGCCATCTGCCGGCCGGGGACCAGGGCGCCGTCAACGACGACCGGCACCTCGCGCACCTCGCCTACCGCGAGGACGCTGCCCTGTCCCGGGGTGATGATGGCGGAAAACTGAGTGACCCCGAACGTGCCCAGGTTGCTGATCGCGGTGTGTCCTCCAGAGAGCTCCTCGGGACGCAGCTTGCCGGTCTTGGCCCGCGCGGCTAGATCGTGGGTCTGGCGGGCCAACTCGGAGAAGGGCAGCGCCTCGCAGCCACGGAGCACCGGAGCCACCAGGCCATCGGGGAGGGCCACCGCCAAAGCGATGTTGCTCTGCGAGAAGCGGCGTATCCCTTGTCCGATCCAGGCGGCATTGAGATCGGGATGACGCTGCAGGGTCAAGGCCACCGCCCGAACGATGAAGTCGGTGACCGAGAACTTGGGCAGCTCAGCATCGCCCAGCCGATTCATCTCCTGGCGCAGCTCGAGGAGGGCCCCCATGCGCACCTCGGTGGTGAGATGAAAATGGGGGATGGTGCTGTTGGCATCGGCCATCCGCCGGGCGATCGCCTCCCGCATCCGCGACAGATGCACGGGCTCGGACGGGTCGCCGGGGTCGATCGGCTGGGCCGGGCCGCTGGGACCGCCTGAGGAGACGGCAACACCACCGCGCGAGGCCGCCTCCACATCCTCAGCCTTGATCCGGCCCTCAGGTCCAGTCGCCTTGACACTGGCCAGCTCGATGCCCAGCTCGCGGGCCCGACGCCGCGCCAGGGGGCTGGCCTTGACCCGCTCCCCAGACCCGGACCGGCGCCCGGCCGGGACCGGCTCCTGGCCATGGCCAGTCAGCTGCTGGGCCCACTCCGGCACCGGGGTCGAGCTCTTGGCCGCGGGCTCGGGTTCGGAAGCTGTCCCATCTTGGCCGGACCGCGCTTCTTGGGGGGCAGACGTCCCCACCTCCGCCGAGGGCTCGCCCGTGCTGCCCTTACGAGCTGCCTGGTCCTCACCTGGGGGCTCACTGGCCGGAGGCGAAGCGTCCGCCTGAGGAGACGCCGAGCCGGCCTCCTTGGGGTCGGCGATGATGGCAATCGGCTCACCCACCGGCACCTTGGCGCCCGGCTTGACGAGGATCTTCTGGAGCACACCACTGGCGTAGGCCTCGATGTCGATGTCAGCCTTCTCGGTGGCGATCGAGGCGATCACATCCCCCCGCTCCACGGTCGCCCCCTCCTCGACCATCCAGCGATTGATGGATCCCTCGGTCATGTCGTAGCCCATCTGGGGCATAGTCACCTGGTAGGCCATCAGTTCAACCGCCGAACCGCTTCTACCACCTGGTCGCTGGTCGGAACCAAAGCCTTCTCCAACTGCCGGGAGTAGGCCATCGGGACGTCGGGCATGGCGACCCGCTGGATGGGACCGTCGAGGTCGTCAAAGCAGCGGTCTTGCATCTCGCTGAGCAGATCCGCCCCAAAACCGCCAGTGCGCCAGTCTTCACCACAGAGGACCAGCTGGTGGGTCCGGCGAACCGACTCCACTACGGTCGGATAGTCGACCGGCCGCAGCGTGCGCAGGTCGATCACCTCACAGGAGATGCCATCGTCGCCCTCCAAGACCTCAGCGGCCTGGAGCGCCTGGAGAAGCATCCGGGAGTAGCCGACCAGGGTCACGTCGCTGCCCTGACGGACCACTTTGGCGCGCCCGATGGGAACCTCCTCGGTCTCGTCGCCGCTGCCCTCGGCGACCTCACCCTTGGTGCTGTAGAGCAGGCTGTGCTCGATAAAGATGACGGGGTCGGGGTCGCGGATCGAGGCCAAGAGCAGGCCTCGAGCGTCTGCCGGGGTGGAAGGCATGACCACTTTCAGACCCGGCACCGAGGCGAACCAGCCTTCGAAGGTCTGGGAGTGGGTGGGACCGAGCTGACCGAAGCCAGAGACGGTACGCACAACCAGCGGTACCGACCACTGGCCTCCGAACATGTAATGGAACTTGGCCGCGCTGTTGACGATCTGATCCAGGGCCAGGAGGGCGAAATTGACCGTCATCAGCTCGGCCACCGGCAGGAGACCGCCCATGGCCGCCCCCACCGCGAAACCCACGATGCCGGCCTCGGCGATGGGCGTCTCCATCACCCGCTTGGGCCCGAATTCGTCGATCAGTCCCTTGGTGACGGCGTAGGAGCCACCGTACCCGGTGATGCTCTCCCCCATCAGGATCACCCGCTGGTCACGCAGCATCTCATCTCGGAGAGCGCCCCGCACCGCGTCCCGGTAACTGACCACGGCCACTTCAGACGCCCGCCTGCTTGGCTTCTGTCTGGGGCTCCGCAACCGCCGCAGCGCCCTGCTGCTGAAGCAGGAAATCGGCCTCGGGGTCGATCGGCTTGGCATAGATCCAGCGGCCGACCTCGGCGGGATCGGGCCAAGGTGACTGGTCGGCGAAGGCGACCGCCTCGAGCATCTCCTGCTCCACCTCCTCGTTGATCTGAGCCAGCTCCTTCTGGCTGCAGATCCGGTGCTCGACGCAGAAGTCCCCGAAACGTGGGATGGGATCCTGGGTGCGCCAGCGCTGCACCTCGGCCTTGTCCCGGTAGAGCTCGGGGTCGGCCATGGAATGACCGCGGAAGCGGTAGGTCAGCGCTTCCACGAAGAACGGCCCCTGGCCACTCCGACAGTGCTCGGCCGCGCGCTGGACGGTCTCGTAGACGGAGAGCACATCCATGCCATCGCACTGCACCGCCGGCATGGTGTAGCCCTCGGCCTTGATCTTCATCTCACTGACCGGAGACTCCTCGGCCAGGGTCGCCCCCATGCCGTAGAGGTTGTTCTCGCAGATGAAAATAATCGGCAGATTCCAGAGTGCGGCCATGTTGAGGCCCTCGTGGAAAATCCCGTTGCCGGTGGCCCCATCACCGAAGAAATCGAGGACGATCTGGTCGCGCTGCTGGTACTGCATGGCGTAGGCCATGCCGGCGCCGATGGGGATGTGCGAACCGACGATGGCGTATCCCCCCCAGTAATTTCGCGACGCCTGCGCCAAGTGCATGGAGCCGCCTCGGCCGTGGCAGAGCCCGTCCTCGCGCCCGAAGAGCTCCGCCATGCAGGCCTTGGGATCGCAGCCGCGAGTTAGGGCGTAGCCATGGTCGCGGTAGTGGCCCAAGAGGTGATCGTCGTCACGGGCGGCGTTGAGGGCTCCTACGGCAACCGCCTCCTCGCCGATGTAGAGGTGCAGGAAGCCACCCACTTTGGCTTGGGCGTAGGCCTCCGCGGCATGCTCCTCAAAACGCCGGATCAGCACCATCTGGCGATACATGTGGCGACACTGGGCAGGAGTCAGTCCCAGGGGCAGCTCAAGCTCGGTGGTCCGGGCCACAGCGCGCTTGGCGCGGGCCGGACGATTCTTGGGGGCAGCAGCCACCAGTCCAGTTTAGGTGGTAGCCGACAAGAGCCGATGCGAGGCCGCCGGGAGCGGTTCCGGAACGAACGTTTCGGCAACTAAATTACCTCTGCAACCTCCGCTGGGACTCGTCAAATTCTCATTGAAAATTCGCCGATTTTCGGGTATACTGCGAAAAGCATCGCTGCTACATGCCGCGCTGCCAGGTGACGGGGAGCACCGGGTAACCAGGTTGCGTCCGTTGCCGTTGGAAAGACCGAGAGTCCTAGCGCAGAGGGCCCTCGAAATCGACCAGCACCAAGCTGTGGCTCAAGGAAATACCCCCAACATGATGACTCCAGAGCGAGATAACCGATTTCGGATGACCCGCCGGGAAATACTTCGCCGGCAGCACGACGGGTTCTCGCGGACCCGGATCCTGCGCCGTTATCGATCCAATTTGGAACACCTGGACCGGGTTCTGGCGGACCTCGAGGACGCCCGGATCCGGGAGCGCCGGGTCGTTCCCCCGCAGATCACCGAGCGTCTGCGTCAGACCGAGGTGGCCCAGGATGACCCGGATCTGGCCCAGGTGGTCTCGACCAGCCGGCCCAGTATCGACCGCGTGCAGGACGCGGTCTTCGACGCCCAGGGCCGGATCATGGTCGAGGTGAGCCGTCTGCTCGGTCAGCCCGATTGGGTCAGCATCGAGGCTGAGGAAGGCGAAGCTCTGGAGCTAGAAACCGCCCGTCACTGACCGGCGCTATCTGATTCCGTGGCCGGGAGAGGCTGGCCGTCTTCCAGGACGAATGCCCGAGCCAGTTCCACCACCTTGGCCTGCTCTCGAAGGGCGCGGCGGCTCCGCGCTGTCTGTTGCTGGCGAGGTTCGACCACGCGGTGGGCCCGTTCGGCGAGCCGCTCCGCTTCCCGAGACTGCCGCACCTGGCTGAGCCGCTCCCACTCAGCAACCGCGCGCTCCACCGCCGCCACCCGGTCTCCGCCCTCCCCATCCGCCATCTCGGCCAGCTGGCGTTGAAGCTTGGCCAGCCGAGGCGCCGGCAACCGGGACTTCGCGCTGAGCAGGGCCGCGGCGATCTGAGCGTCAGTTTGGCGCTCCTCGCGGTGCTCCTCCTCCTGCCGAACCTCGGCGGTCCTCGCCTCCCGGAGGGCCGCCTGAGCCCGGCTCAGCAGCTCCCGGTACCCCTGGAGCAGTTCGCCCCCAGCTCCCTCGGCGACCGTCTCTGCGAGTCGGCCTGCGGCCGCCACCAGTTCCTCGACCGCCTCGCCGGCGCCGAGCTGGCGCAACTGGGGAAAGATGAACACTCCGCACTTGCGATCGACCTCGACGAAGACCTGCACCACTTCCGCGGGAAGTTCCGGATGCTTCGGCGGCGGAAGTACTGTCCCCACTGGCCCAGGGGCGGGCATCTCCAGCTCGCTCATGATCTCCGCCCCTTTGCCGGCTGAGGCCGTCCCATGACATCGAGCAGGCAGCCGACTCCGGCCCGGGTCCCGCCCGGCGCCTTGAAGACCGCCGTGCCCGCCACCAGAACGCTGGCCCCAGCCTTCAGACAGAGCTGGGCGTTGTCGGAGTCGACGCCACCATCCACCTCGATTTCACAACTCAGTTGTTGCTCCTCCACCATCTCGCTGAGGCGACGCACCTTGTCCAGGGTAGGAGTGAGGAAGGCTTGCCCGCCAAACCCCGGCTCGACCGTCATCACCAGAGCCAGGCTGAGCACCGGCAGCAGGTCTGCCAGAACCTCGACCGAGGTGCGAGGATTGACGCCAACCCCACATTGGGCACCCGTAGAGCGAATCAGGTTCACCGTTTGCCGCAACTCCGGACAGGCCTCTACGTGCACGGTTATCAGGTCGGCTCCCGCCGCTCTGAAGCGAGGGATGATTCCGTCCGGCCGGTCCACCATGAGGTGGGTTTCCAGGAAGAGGGACGTCGAGCGCCGGCAGGCGGCCACCGTCTCTGGACCCATGGTCAGATTGGGCACGAAATGGTTGTCCATGATGTCGATGTGGATGCGGTCGGCCCCAGCTTCCTCGCAGGCTCTCACCTCGTCACCGAGACGAGCCAGGTCGGCCGCCAGGATCGAGGGCGCGAGCAGGCTCAACCGGCGACCTCGGTCAGCTGGGACGCGGCCGCTGAGTCACACCAGATCTCGCAGCCAGGCGAGTTGCGCGCGATCACCTGGGCCGGCCACGCGACCGGGTCGTATGACCCCCTCACCACCTCGGCCAGACTGGCCGCCTTGGCCTCCCCGTCGACCAGGAAGTGGGTCCGGCGAGCCCAGCACAGGACCAGTGGCCCCAGGCTGAGGCGGTGCCGCCCGTCGGGGTGCTGGGTGGCCAGCACCACCGCCTCCTTGGGATAGGCCCGTCCCGGGAAAAGCGACGCGGTGTGCCCGTCGGCGCCCATGCCCAGGGCTAGGATGTCGAGTTGGGGCCGCCCATCCACGTAGGGAACGACACCCAGCAAACGTGCCTCGAAGCGTTGGCTGATCGTCTCTGGTCCCAGGCCCGGCTCGATCTCCCAACTGAGCACGAGGGGCCGATCGCCGGCGATCCGATCCACCAGCGCTGAGCGCAGCATGCGCTCGTTGGATTGCGGATCGGAGAGACCAACCAGGCGCTCATCCCCGGACAGAATCACCGTCCGGGCCCAGTCCACCCCCTCCTCGCGCGCCAGCAGTTCGAGGGTCTCCTGGGGCGTGCTGCCGCCGGGTAGAGCCGCCACGCACTCGCCCCGGGAGGAGACGGCGTCGCGGATCTCTTGGGCCAGCGTCCGAGCGGCATGCCGGGCCAGAGACTCGGGGTCAGGGAAGACCCTGATTTGGGGCTGGCTCGACCCCTCGCTCGCGCTCACCCCGGTGGTTGTCTCTCAGTCATTCTTGACCGCGTGGCCGCCGAACCGTTGAGCAGGGAGGGCCCGTACTTGGCAGCGGCCCCCTCTTCCAACGAAGTGGCCGTCGTGCCTCTTCCGGCGGCGCGTTGGCAATGACCACCTGACCACGGTCATAGCCAACGCCTGGTCACCACCCAGGGTCGGCCGCTCCACCATGTTTCCGCCCATCTTGCCCAGTCCGATCAGCACGACCTGCACCAGTTCTCCCTCAGTTGGTGACGGGCATTAGCAGCCTGTCCACCGCCTGGGTCAGCTGCTCCAGACCGCGGCCGACATCCTCGCAGCGCACGCGGAGCACTCTACGGCCCCGCCCGGTCAGGGCCTGGTAGTCGCCCAACGCCTGGGCCTGCTGCAGCACCCCGAAGGTGTAGGGACGCTCGGGAATCGCCAGATCACCGTGATGAACCCCAGTGATCTGGAGGAAAGCGGCGGTCTCCGGCCCGCCCTTGTGGAGCTGCCCGGTGGAATGGAGGAAACGAGGACCGTAGCCGAAGGTTGTGGCGCAGCCGCTGGCTCGCATCAGACCGGTGCGCAGGCGAGCGATCAGCTCGGCGTCCTCGGGGTGGTCGGGCCGCATCGGCAGGTAGGCCATCACGCCCAGGTAACAAGGGGGCCCCAGACCCTGCAGCCATTCCGTCAACGCCTGTTCCAGGCTGGCTGCTCCCGGGGCACCGGCCACCCTGACTGACCCGTCGATGAGATCGATCGCTGGCTCGGGAAACCGATGGTCCCGCTCCCAACCTTCCAGAAGCCGGGTGGTGTTGTCCTTGCTCTCCTGGACATTGGGTTGGTTCAGGGCGTCGATGCCGATCAGAGAACCGGCCAAGGCGGTGGCGACTTCCCAGCGGTAGAACTCGGCACCCAGGTCGAGGAGGTGGGCGGTAGGCACCCGCACCACCGGGTGACCCTCTGACTTGAGCGCCGCCAGCCAGGTCTCGGTTTCAAAGTTGGCTTCGTCGCCCTCCAACTCCAGATGGACGAAGAGGCGGTCTCCCCCATACTCCCAGGGATCTCCCTGGGGCTCCCCCACCACCGGGATCAGCCCCTTGCCGAGCTTGCCCGTCGACTCCGCCAGCAACTGCTCAATCCAGGTGGGGAGGTCGGCCAGCGCCGGGTGCGCCGAGATGGTTACCTTGTCACGCCCCACGGAGGCGCAACCTGCCAGTACCGCCGCCAGCTGCGCCCCCGGGCTGCGCTCAGCCGAGGCGCCGTCACCAGGGAAGCAGGCCTCCGACATGGAGACCGCCCCGGCCAGGAGCTGGTCAACATCGATCCCGATCGTGGCCGCCGGAACCATGCCGAAATCGGAGAGGGCGCCGTAGCGGCCTCCGATCTCCCAGTTGGCCGACCAGACCTGGTGGAACTTGAGTTTGTGAGCCAGCTTCTCCAGACCACTGCCGGGATCGGTGATGGCTATGCAGTGCTCGCCGGCGTCCTCCCCGAGCGCCTTTTGCCAGAGGGCGTAGAAGAAGCTGCAGTGAGCTAGCGTCTCGGTGGTCGCCCCACTTTTGGACGAAACCAGAAGCAGCGTCTGGGACGAATCGATCCGGTCGACCACGGATTGAATCTGGTCGGGGTCGGTGGAATCGAGCACGATCAGATCCGGGAATCCGGGACGGACACCGAAGGTCTGGCGAAGCACCCCCGGGCAGAGACTGCTGCCCCCCACCCCCACCAGCAGGGCGTGCGAGAAGCCCTGGTCACGGACCCAGGCCGAGTGGCGATGAAGACCGGCGACCGCGCTGCGCTGGCGCTGGGGTTCGTCGAGCCACCCCAAGCGTGACGCCATCGCCAGGCGCGCCTCAGTGTCGCCGGGCCAGAGACTGGTGTCCCGAGCCATTAGCCGACTGGTGGCGTTGGCCTTGAGGAGCTCGGTGGTGGCCTCGGCCACCGCGTGGCCGGCGGTTCCCGCCTCGACCTGGGCCCGGATCACCGTCGAACTGACCTGAGTCCGCGGTGATGCCACCAGCCCCTGACCGGCGTAGCTGGCCCGCTTGGCGCCGATCTCCCCCAACAGTTTCTCCATCGATGAGGAGAAGCTCTCCACCCCCTTGACCTCGAGGGTGGCGGTGACGTCGTCGATATCGACGCCCAGCTCGCGCAGGCGGGCCAGTTCCCCGGCGGCGGCCGGGATATGGCCGACCAGGGTGGCCCCTACCCGACCGTGGTCCAGGAAGGCGTCGATGGAACTGGGCGGCATGGTGTTGACCGTCTCGGCAGCGATCAGCTCCTCGCAGTAGAGGACGTCCCGGTAGGCGGGGTTCTTGGTGCTGGTGCTGGCCCAGAGCGGACGCTGGACCTCAGCCCCGGCCTCCTTGAGAGCGCGGAAGCGATCGCCGTGGAAGACGTCGCGGAAGGCCTCGTAGGCAACGGCGGCGTTGGCAATAGCTGCCTGGCCCCGGGCCTTCTCCAAGGCCTCACGCCGCCCACCGTCCGCGTCCTTGGCCAGGGCGTCGAGACGACCGTCAGTCTCGGTGTCGACCCGGCTGACAAAGAAGCTGGCCACGGAACGAACTCTCTGGATGGGCAGCCCCGCCTCTAAGCGGCGCTCCAGCCCGCGGCAGTAGGCCTCCATCACCTCGCGGTAGCGGCTCACCGCGAAGATCAGGGTCACGTTGACGTTGAAGCCTTGGAAGAGGGCCTCTTCAATGGCCCCGATGCCCTCCGAGGTGGCCGGGATCTTGATCATCAGATTGGGCCGGTCCACGACCGTCCAATAGCGCCCCGCAGAGGCCACCGTGTTGCGGGTATCGCGGGCCAGCGCCGGCGCCACCTCCAGGCTGACATAGCCGTCCCGGGCTTGGGTCACCGCATAGGTGGGGAGCAACTCGTCGCAGGCGCTGCGCACGTCATCGGAGATCAGGTGGTCGTAGATCTCCTCGGTCGACCGACCCGCCAGGGCCAGCACCTGGATTTGCTCGTCGTAGGCGTCTCCATCGGAGACGGCCTTCTCAAAGATGGTCGGGTTGACCGTCACCCCGACCACTCCCAGGCCGATCAGGCGCTTCAGCCCACCCTTGTGCAAGAGGTCGCGGCTGAGGTTGTCGTACCAGACGCTCTGGCCTTCCTGGTCCAGCTTCCGCAGGGAGTTCTCAGCCGTCTTGATCCGCTCCTGAACCCGCCAGCAGACCCTGCACCCGCTCCGCGACGGCCGGGGGCGTCAGACCGAAGTGCTCATAGACCGTCTGATACGGCGCCGAGGCACCAAAGCGGTTGACTCCGACCACGCCACCGCCCTCGCCGACCCACCGCCACCAGGGCTGCTCCACGCCCGCCTCCACCGCCACCCGGGTGCGTACCTCCTTGGGCAGCACCTGGGACCGGTACTCACCCGGCTGGCTCGCGAAGAGCTCCATCGAAGGCATGCTGACCACCCGGGTCGGGATGCCCTGTTTTTGGAGCAGGGCTCGGGCGTCGACGCAGATGGAGAGCTCGCTTCCAGTGCCGATCAAGAGCGCTCGGCATTCGCCACCTTCGGCTTCGAGGAGCACGTAGGCGCCCCGAGCCACACCGGAAGCGGCGAGTTCCTTGGTGCGAGGTAGAACGGGCAGGTCTTGTCTGGAGAGCACGAGGGCGGTGGGCGCGGTTTCCCGCTGCAGAGCGGCCGCCCAAGCCCAGCTCGACTCGTTGGCGTCCCCGGGCCGCAGCACCACCAGGTTGGGGATGGCCCTGAGCGCCGCCAGATGCTCCACCGGCTGGTGGGTGGGACCGTCCTCGCCCAGACCGATGCTGTCATGGGTGTAGACCCAGACCACGCCCAGGTGAGAGAGGGCCGAGAGGCGGACCGATGGCCGCTGATAGTCGGAGAAGGTGAAGAAGGTGGCGCTGTAGGGGCGCAGGCCGCCGTGTGCCGCGATGCCGTTGCATGCCGCCCCCATGGCGTGCTCCCGGACCCCGAAATGAAGGTTGCGGCCGACCCCGGTGTGGCCATCGAAATCACCGCCGCCGGGAATGGCCGTCTTGGTCGACCCGGAAAGGTCAGCGTCGCCGCCCAGGATCCAGGGGATGCGCTCGGCCAGAGCCACCAGGGCCTTGCCTCCAGAGCTCCTGGTCGCGATCGGATCACTCCCCTCTTCCCAGCTGGGTAGGACATCCTCCCAGCCGGCGGGGAGCTCGCCCGAGATCGAGGTGCGCCACTCATAGGCGAGCTCGGGGAAAGCTTCGGACCAGCTGTCAAAGCGCTTGTTCCACGCCTGGTTGAGGGCCGCTCCTTTTTCCTTGGCCTGGCGGAAGTGGGCCAGCGCCTCTTCGGGCACGTAGAACGTCCGCTCCGGATCCCAGCCATAAGCCCGCTTCGCGGCAGCCGCTTCCTCAGACCCCAGGGGCGAGCCGTGGGCGGCGTTGGTGTCCTGCTTGTGGGGAGCGCCGTAGCCGATGTGAGTGCGAACTGCGATCAATGAGGGGCGACTCTCGTCGTCGATGGCGTCCTGGATGGCGGCGGCGATTCCATCCAGGTCGAGGGTCCCGTCCTCGACCCTCTGTACCTGCCAGCCGTAGGCGCGAAAACGGGCGTCGACGTCCTCGGAGAAAGAGAGGGACGTGGGTCCGTCCAGGGACACGTGGTTGTCGTCGTAGAGATAGATCAGCTTGCCCAGGCCCAGATGTCCGGCCAGCGAGGCTGCCTCCGAGCTGACCCCCTCCATGAGGTCACCGTCGCTACAGAGGACAAAGGTCCGGTGGTCGACGATAGCCTGCTCGGGCCGGTTGTAGCGACAGCCCAGGTAGCGCTCGGCCATGGCCATGCCGACCCCGTTGCCGAAGCCCTGGCCGAGGGGGCCGGTGGTCACCTCGACGCCCGGCGTGTGCTGCCCGACCTCGGGATGGCCGGGCGTTGCCGAACCCCACTGGCGGAACTGCTCCAGCTGCTCCAGGGGCAGGTCGTAGCCGGTGAGGTGGAGCAACGCATAGAGGAGCATCGATCCGTGGCCGGCAGACAGGACGAAGCGGTCGCGGTCCGGCCACTTGGGATCGCCTGGGTCGTGGCGCAGGAAGCGGGTCCAGAGCACGTAGGCCGCCGGAGCCATGCCCATGGGCAGGCCGGGGTGCCCTGACTTGGCCTTCTCCACGGCATCGATGGCCAGAGTTCGGATGGTGTTGATGCAGAGGTTGTCGAGTTCGCTACCCGCCTCGGGCAACGTCCCCTTGGTAATCACCGGTCGCGTCTTCAGGTCAGGTGCCATCTGGTCTCATGCTCTCACCTGGCAGCTCATGGCGCGGTAGGGAAGGTCGGCTACGGAGACGCCAGGCCACCGGTCCCCCCAGTTGAAGTCGCCTACCGGCTCGAGGGGGTGCCGGGGCCGGGTGAATCGGATTCGGTGACAGTGGGCAGGCCGTGGGCCAGCCAATCGCTGATGCCCCCGATCAGCGAGGTCGCCACCAGCCCCTTCTCGCGCAGGAACTTGGTGGCGCGGAAGCTACGTGACCCGGCGGAGCACTGCACCACCAGGGTGCCCTCGCGGGGCAGCTCCTGCCAGCGATCGCTCAGCTCTTCGATGGGAATCCAGAGCGAGCCGGCAATGCGTAGGCGGGCTCGCTCAACAGCGTCGCGTACGTCGAGCACGGGCACGCCCGCTTCAATCAATTGACGCGCACTCTCGACTTCAACTTCAAGCGCCACCGGGGCAGCCACGACGCGGATTATCGCGTCCCCGGGCCTGGAGCGTCGGGTACCACGGACGCGACACGTTATCAAGGATCTCCCAAACCTGTCCTGGTTTCTCCTCCCCCGAAGTCGCCAACTGGCGGCCGCGATCCTGCCTTTGATGCGGGGAGGCAGCAGCCGCCAAGAGGGTGCCATCGCCACGGCTGGAATTTGATTTCGCGAATGCCGGGACGCCGTGCCCCTCTCTTGGTTGACAGAAGGGCCGAGGTGGGGACTACGCTACCGCCAGTCCAACTCGCCCGGCCACGTATTCAAAGTCGGGGCTGAAGCAGGAGGCGGTCGATGGCTGAAGCAGTTCT
This sequence comes from Candidatus Dormiibacterota bacterium, assembly GCA_035534695.1. Lineage (GTDB taxonomy): Bacteria > Chloroflexota > Dormibacteria > Aeolococcales > Bog-877 > Bog-877. The sequence continues at coordinate 5,710 of DATLRN010000006.1, read as the reverse complement.
GACGGCGATCTCCCCGACTGCCGCGGCCAACCCCTACATCACCGCCCAGCGCCAGTTCGACCAGGCGGCCAGCATCCTGAACCTGGACCCCGGAATGCGCCAGGTCCTGCGTGAGGTCCGGCGCGAACTCACCGTCAACTTCCCCGTGCGCATGGACGACGGCAGCATCCGCATCTTCACCGGCTATCGGGTGCAGCACAACCTGACTCGCGGTCCGGCCAAAGGAGGGATCCGCTACCACCCGGACGTCAGCCTGGACGAGGTCAAGGCTCTATCCATGTGGATGAGTTGGAAGTGCGCCGTCACCAACCTCCCCTACGGCGGTGCCAAGGGCGGCGTCATCTGCGATCCGGGCCAGCTCAGCCAGCATGAATTGGAGAACCTGACACGGCGCTTCGCTAGTGAAATCTCGATCCTGATCGGCCCCGAGTCGGACATCCCCGCTCCCGACGTCAACACCAATCAGCAGACCATGGCCTGGATCATGGACACCATCTCCATGGAGAAGGGCTACTCGGTGCCTGCCACCGTCACCGGTAAGCCCCTCTCCATCGGCGGCTCGGAGGGGCGCCCGGCGGCGACCGGACGGGGCGTGATGGTGGTAACACTTGAAGCCTGCCGCCGGATGGGCATCGACCCCGAGCAGTCGACGGTCGCGATCCAGGGATTCGGCAACGTCGGTAGCGTCAGCGCCGAACTCCTCCGCGAGCAGGGATTCAAGATTGTGGCTGTCTCCGACGTCTTCGGGGGCATCCACAATCCCGCCGGCCTCGACGTACCGGCCCTGCTGGAGTACGCCAGGAGCAACGGCAGAGTGACCGGATTCCCCGGCGCAACTGACGAAATCAACAACTCCAGCCTGCTCGAACTGCCGGTGACCGTGCTCATTCCAGCCGCCTTGGAGAACCAGCTCACCATCACCAACGCCGCCCAGGTGCAGGCCCAGGTCATCGTTGAAGCGGCCAACGGACCGACCACACCCGAGGCCGATGATGTCTTCCATCAGCGCGGGGTGATCCTCATTCCCGACATCCTGGCTAACGCCGGCGGTGTGACGGTCTCCTACTTTGAGTGGGTCCAGGACCTGCAGTCCTTCTTCTGGGAGGAGACAGAGATCAACGGCCGACTCACCCGGATCATGCAGCGCGCTTACGATCAAGTCGAGGGGCTGGCCCGGGAGCACTCCACCACCTTGCGCATGGGCGCCTACTGTCTGGCGGTCAAGCGAGTCGCCGACGCCACTTCGGTGCGCGGAATCTACCCTTAGCCAGAACCGGTCCCAGCAACTGGCGGACCGCAGCGGCTGACTTCGAGATCTGGCATTCGGCTTGGTTGCCCGAACGGCTAGCGCCACCGCGCAAGCTGGGTTACATCGACCTCAAAGAGTTGGAACCAGTCTGTGTCTCCCCATCGAGCTGGTTGAGCGAGACTGCTGGTGGACCGTCCGGCCATTCGCCCAAGCCCTTCCACGGGCGGCCGCGTTACCCCCAGGAGGAGACGCCGTGCTAGCCGTAGCCAGCCGCGTGACTGGTCTCTGTGCTGGGGTTTTTCTTGCCGTGCTGTGTGGGCCTTCGGCCCTGGCCGCGTCTCGCCCGGCAATCCTTCCGCCTCCTCAGCCGACTTCCGCCACTCCGGTGGCCGCGATTCCTTCCTCGGGCCCGCACTTCACCGACTATCTGTGGTCGCCAGACGTCGACGTCTCAGTCCACGTTGGCCTCTACGGAGACTGCACCGGCCAGGCCCCGCTGACCCACAGCGAGGTTGCCATCGACTCCTGCGTAGCTGGGCAAGGGCCGTACTTCGTCGGTCACGGCCTGCCAGGATTATTTGGCGGCCTGCTCAGCCTGAAGGTCGGGAACTCCATCGACTACTACGACGCCGTAGGGGATCTCACCGTCTACCACGTCGACCGGCTGCTCACGCTCCCCCGGAGCGAGGTCGACTACATCCCCGGCTCAGCGGCAACATTCCAGACCTGCACTAGCGCAACGGGGCTGGTCGACTTGGTCGTCGGGGTCTCAGCTCCAACCGTGGCCCACCCCGGAATCCTGGTCGACTAGCCCGCGGACCGCCGGTTACCGAGGTGACTTTTAGCCAACTTAGCTCAGATCCCGTTCCGGCTACCACGGGACAGACAATTGGCTCGGTCGAGGAGAGGGACCTGCCCACTCCAGAGCCGAGCTCACGAGGGGAAGCATCCTACGAGAGAGCGTCGGGGCAGGGACTCAACCAGGGGCTCTGCCTAGGGAGGTGGAGAGGGCTGGCTCGGTAGCCGACTCGGGGCCTATATTCCCCTCGAGGTCATCGGCACCCCGATTCGATGGAGAGGAGGCAAGTCGGTGTTGAACAGAGGCTCAAGAAATTCCCGGCTGAGCCCCATCTTGGATGGGTCCGTCTGATGGACGGACTGATGATGGAGTTCCCGCTCACGCTGACCCAGCTGTTTCAACATGGGGTGCGCTATTTCCCGGATCAGGAAATCGTCACCCAGCGAGCTCAGGGTGAACCTCATCGGTACACCTTCACAGAGTTCGGAGCCCGCACCGAGCAGCTAGCGAGAGCCCTCGATGAGATTCGGGTACACCCGGGCGATCGGGTGGGGACCTTCGCCTTCAACACCCACCACCACCTGGAGTGCTACTTCGCGATCCCGGGAATGGGGGCCGTGCTCCACACCCTCAACGTGCGCCTCTTTCCCGCTGACCTCGCCTTCGTCATCAATGACGCCCACGACGAGGTCATCTTCTGCGAGCGCAGCGTGCTACCTCTGCTGGCAAAGGTGGGCGACCCGATCCCCTCGGTGCGCCTGATCGTGCTCATGGGTGAGGGTGACGCCGACGTTTCCGGTCTGCCCGAAACCGTCGACTACGAGGAGCTGATCGGATCCCAGAAACCGGGCGGAGATTGGCCGGTCCTGGATGAGCGCCAGGCGGCGGCCATGAGCTACACCTCGGGCACCACCGACCGCCCCAAGGGGGTCGTCTACAGCCACCGCTCCAGCTACCTCCACGCGGGCGCCGCCACCAGAGCAGGTGCGATTGGCCTCTCCTTCCAGGATGCGCTGCTGCCGGTAGTGCCGATGTTCCATGTCAACGCTTGGGGATTGGTCCATGCCGCGGTCGGAGCTGGAACCAAGCTGGTTCTGCCTGGGCGATTTCTCGACGCTCCTCGCCTGCTCGACCAACTAGAGGGCGAGTCGGTGACCGTGACCGCCGGGGTGCCCACCATCTGGGGCGCCCTGCTAACCCACCTAGACGAGCACCCCACTCCCCTGCCCCAGTTGCGCATGATCATCTGCGGCGGCTCCGCCGCGCCCCCTTCGCTGATAGCCGGCTTCGATCGCCATGGACTCCAGGTAGTGCACGCCTGGGGCATGACGGAAACCTCGCCCCTGGGGACGGTCAACATCGTCAAGCCGGGGTTGCGAGACCAAGACGAGGCGACGCTTCTGACGCTTCGGGCCAAGCAGGGCGTGCCCGTGCTGGGGGTCGACCTGCGGATTGCCGACCTCGACACCGGGAAGGAGTGCCCCAGCGACGGTGTGACGCCGGGCGAGATCCAGGTCCGAGGACCATGGGTCGCCCGCGCTTACTACCACGACCCGGAGGACCGCGAGAACCGCTTCACCGGCGACGGCTGGTTTCGCACCGGCGATGTCGCCACCATCGATGCCGAGGGGTACGTGCAGATCGTCGATCGGACCAAGGATCTGGTCAAGTCAGGGGGTGAATGGATCTCCTCTGTCACCCTGGAGGGAGAGCTCATGGCCCACCCCCAGGTCAAGGAGGCGGCGGTCGTGGGATTCCCCCACTCCCACTGGGCGGAGCGACCCGTGGCCTTCGTGGTCCCCCGTCCAGAACATGTCGAGTCCTTGAGCAAAGAGGACCTGCTGGACTTCCTCAGAGGTCGGGTGGCTTCGTTCTGGTTGCCGGATGAAGTCGTATTTCTGGATGAGGTGCCCAAAACCAGCGTCGGCAAGTTCGACAAGAAGGTCCTTCGCAAGCAATACGCGGACCTAGACCTGGGTTGATCTCGATCCTCAGCTAGGGCAGTCGGCGCGCGACATATCCCACCCGCCAGCATGGCCGGGACTGGCGTAAAGAACGGTGTGCCTATTGGCAAAAACGCACGTCCAGCCACGCTGGGTTTGGAGAAGACGCGTCAGTGGCGCCGATCTTCCTTGCCATACCAGGTCGACTTGGTAATGGCGCAGGATCGACATCGTGCCCGCAGCAGCCGACGTTACCGTCAGGTACTGCGTCAGTACCTTGGGGCCCATCAGGTCCACCTCGCCGAAGATGAATAGACGATCGGGCGCGCAATCTTTGCCGGCCGGGTCGCGATGGTCGAGACGGTAGAGCAACCAGCCGGAGATGCCATACGGCACCAACACCCGGGCCGTGGGGCCGTCACAGATGATCCGACCCACCTGCACCGGGTAGACCGAACTCTGCAAGTGATTATCCGGACTACCTAGCTGACCCGAGATGCGCACCGCACTGGCCAGCACCACTAACAGCAGTACCGCGCCGACAAACCAGCGTGGTGCCGGACGGCGACGTGGACGCGCGGTCATCTTGCGAACACTGCGGACATGGTCGACCAGGCCCTGCACACCATCGGTCCAAAGCGGCAGCACCAGCAGTGCGAAGAGGGGAATATCCCGCACCGCATAGAGAAGCAGAACCGTTCCGGCCCCAGCCAAGAGCAGGTCGGCGGGGCGGGTGTGCTTAGCCCAGCGAGCCGCGACCAAGGTGCTCAGCAAGAGCGCCAGAACCGGCACCGAGGCCAGCGCGTGGAAGTTAGGCGGCTGCCACTCATTGAGGTTGGCCTGGGCAACCGGGCTGAGCAACAGGTGCAACGGGTAGACATACAGGCCCCAGCCGTTGGGGTTGATCATCGGGGCCAGCGCTGACAAGACCAGCGCCCAGAAGAGATCGAGAAGACGGCCCGGGGCAAGCGAGGGCTCGTCCTGGAGCCAGTTGCTGATCAGCTCGCCGACCAGAAATACGGCGATTACCCCCACCCCGACCAGGAATCCCCCGTGGAGGTTGCCCCATATGGCGAACATGGGAACCAGCCAGAGGAGCAGCCAGCGGCTGGGTCGGCGCCGGTAGGCGTCGAGCAGAACCAGCAGAATCCCCAAGAATCCGAAGGTGAACATCTGCGGGCTGGGACCCCAGATCTGCAGCCCCGAGATGATCACCAGGGCTGCCCCCAGGGCGAGAATCCACCGTGACACCCCGGTCCGGCTGACCCGCAGCACCCCGAAGACGAATCCGATCCAAGTCACCAGGGCCATCAGCAAGATCACCGGAGTCATCCCCAAAGCCCGGTAGAGCAAGGCGTAAATGGCCTCAGTGCCCCACTCCTGGGTGATGAAGGCGTGAGTGGCCGCCGTAAAGGTGTAGTCGTTGTGCTGGGGCACCCCTGACGCCAGGATGTCCAGGCCGACCCGCAGGTGCCACCAGAAGTCCGGGTCAAACTGCGGCTGGGTGAAGGCCGCGAAACCCAGGATCGCCACCGCCAGCAAGAGGATGGTGGGACCGTCCGGCGCCCGGCGCCGGGTCACAATCGGCGCCGGCGCCCCGCTCTCATGGGACATACTCGGTGGGGATTCTAGGTTGGGGGTAGCTGACTTCAGGCGAAGTCCTTGCTACGATCGCGCGGGGCTTCGGTAACGGTCGCACGCCGGTGATGGACGAGGCCA
>DATLRN010000005.1:0-142178 GCA_035534695.1 Candidatus Dormiibacterota bacterium | reverse complement strand
GGGGGGAGGCAGGTGGACTACCAAACTGGTCCCATCATCTGGGGTCAGCCCGGGACGAACGGCCAGCACGCGTTCTACCAGCTGATCCACCAGGGAACCAAGCTGATCCCCTGCGACTTCATCGGATTCTGCCAGGCACTGAACCCGCTGGGACGCCACCACGACCTGCTGATGGCGAACCTGCTGGCACAGACAGAAGCCCTGGCCTTTGGCCGCTCGGCGGCGGAGCTCCGTGCGGCGGGGAGCCCGGAGTGGCAAATCCCGTATCGGGTCTGCCAGGGGAACCGTCCCACCACTTCGATCCTGCTCGATAAGTTGACGCCGCAAAGCCTAGGCAAGCTCATCGCCCTCTACGAGCACAAGACCTTCACCGAGGGGGTCATCTGGGGAATCGATTCTTTCGACCAGTGGGGAGTGGAACTCGGCAAGATCTTGGCTGACAGAATCATCCCCGAGCTCGAGGACAAGACAGAGCCGGAACTTTCTCATGACAGCTCCACCAACCAACTGATTCGGCGCTACCGCCGGCGGCGATCGTCTGCCTCCGCCTGACCCTAGCGATCCATCCGCTTTCGCTGGTGCAGGTTCCGCGCGCACCCCAACGTGTCAGGGCCGCGCCCGACCGTCTCACCCGGTTCAGTACGGCAGCGGACTGACGTCCGCGCATCTGGGGTAGTCTCATGCGAGAGAGTCAGCGTGGGTACGCTACCGCCAGCTGAGTGGGGAGCCACTCGGCCGGTCCGGCGCCCGCCACCGCGGGCTGATCTGATGCCGCGGGATGGAACTCTGGACGGTCCAGGGTACAAAATCGCGAAGAGTCGAGAGGCCACGTTTTGAGCGAGACCACGGAGTTCATCATTGGCGCCGAAGTCGTGTGCATCGATGGAATCTGCGGGGACCTGAGGCGCATCGTGGTTGATCCCGCCGATCGCAAGGTCACGCATCTCGTTGTCGAGCCGAAGCATGGACCGGGGATGGGACGATTGGTCCCGATCGATTTCGTCAAATCGTCAGCACCACAGGTCGCCTTGCGCTGTGACATTTCAGAGTTCGACGCGCTCGAGGCAGCGGATGAGATTCAGTGCGTGCCCGGAGCTGGTGGACAGTGGGGCTTTGGCCAAGAATTCGGATTCCGCATGGGCGGCATGGGCATGGGAATCATGGGCCCCGGTCCTCAGGCGATCACCTCCGACCGTGTACCCCCGGGTGAGGTGGAGGTGCGTCGCGGCGATCACGTGCACGCCTCCGACGGGACTATAGGGCGGCTGGAAGGTCTGGTGATCGACGGCAGCCATCACCAGGTGACAGAGGTTCTCATCGACGCAGGCCACCTGTGGGGCGAGAAGAGGATCACCATTCCGATCAGTGCGGTGACAGGTGTCGACAACGGCATTTATCTCAACCTGACCAAGGATGAGGTGCGAGACTTGCTGCCGGTCGCCAGCGATCACTCCGCGTAACTTCGCCGGAGAAGGCGGACCGAGGCTTCACTGAGCCGACGGCTCGGGTCGTGGGCCGAACGATCGGTCTGAAGGAACGCGTGACGTGTGGCTGGCCGGGAAGGGCTTGACGTCGAGCTGGGGGTCGATCTCTTGGCCTTGCCCCGGTCATTCGGTTCGACTAACGAAACGACGGTGTCGGCGTGCGCGAGGTTCAGAGCGGCGGATTGTCAGGCGTTCCGGTCCGGTTCTCCGTGCCGTTGACCACTACTGCGAACGACTTGCCGGTCATCTCCTGTGAGCGGATGTCGGACGGCTCAACCTCAGTGCGGTAGCGAACCGACACCCGCTTATCGTGGCTGATTTGATACCCGGGTGTTCCTGTAGAGCACGCCCACGTCGCCAGAGCGTAGGTCGGCTGGTATGGTGCGGCCCAGCTGTCATGGAGGCAATCGAGTGACGGTCGCCGCAAGTAGCCCTGCCGCGTCCGATCGTAGTCTGCCCCGCATCATCTGGTCTGGTGCCGTTGCAGCCGCGCAATACGTCGGTAGCTCTCGCTGCGAAAGTGACACGGATATAATGGTAGAGAGGTGGGAGGCAGTTTCATGGCCGACACAGCCCAGTACGTGATTGGCAGCGAAGTCGTACGTAGCGACGCCGTGGACAATCGATCTCTGCGTACTCGCCGATGACTGATCACGGCGGGTCCGCCAGGGTGGTGCTGCTCCCGACACTTAGCCGAACACTCGGCTAGCCGGATGGCGGCATGATCTCACAAACTCATCCATGATGTTAGCGATACTGGCAGTCAACTACAAGGTTTTCCCGATTTGGATCGTCATCACCCACTTTGCCAATATCCTCTTCATGCTGTTCATGGTCCGGTCCGGACTGGAAATCCTCTCAGCATTCCCGAAGTTCCACCTCTCTGACGACTGCCCTCCGGGCAAGGAGTGGCTCCGACTGACCAAGCGGGTGTACTCGGCGGACTCTGCACATCCCTGGTCATCGTTTGACGAGGAGGATTCTTGGAATCCGGTGATCGCCCTGCCGGGCCGTAAGAACCTGGGCCTCGGCCGGCACTGGCACTTCATGACACTGGAGTTCTGGGTGGCCAATGGGATCGCCTACATAATCATGCTGTTCGTGACCGGCTGGTACCGAACCATGGTGCCCACCAACTGGGCAGTCTTCCCCGACGCGGTGGGGGCGGTGGGGTACTACTTGATGTTCCACTTGCCGCCTAAGCTCCCCGGCCTTCCTTTCAACGCTGTGCAGCTACTCTCCTACTTCTTCGTAGTATTCCTCCTAGCCCCTCTCTTGTTACTTACCGGGGCGGCCATGTCGCCCGCGATCCTGGCGCGGTTTCCTTGGTACACCAGGCTTTTTGGGGGCCGCCAGCGGGCTCGTAGCCTGCACTTTCTGGGGATGTGCGCATTCGTCGGGTTCATCGTAGTGCACACCATCATGGTCATTATCAATGGCTTGCCAAACCTGTGGACAGTTATGGTGCTCGGACATGTCGAGTCGGCCCCTTATCAGGGGCAGGCAGAAGCACTTGGGATCGGGCTCGCTGGGCTGTTCGGTGTCCTCCTGATCAGCGCTTTTGCCACCTGGTTCTCGCTAAGGTTCCGGCGCCGCACACAGCACCTGCTGGGACTCATGGTCAACCCACTCGAGCGGGTGTTGTCCAAAGCACTCACATCCCGGCAGCACTACAGTTGGTCGGACGTCTCTCCGTATCACCGGGTCAACGGCTATCCCCCGCCGAGCGATGACTATGCCGAGCTGGTGGCGGGCGACTTCGCCGACTTTCGCTTGGAAGTCGGTGGGCTGGTTGAGCGGCCGATGACTTTCTCGCTTGATGAATTACGGGCCTTGGGCCACGAGTCCTACATCGCCAAGCACAACTGCATCCAGGGCTGGTCGGCCATCGCCCAATGGGCAGGGTTGCCGCTGGCCAAGCTGCTGGACGCGGTGGGGGTGAAGGCCGAGGCCCACCACGTCGCCTTCTATGCCTTCGACGACAAGGCCATAACGGAAAACGAAGGCCGCGACGGCTACTTCTACGGCACCATCCCTCTGTTCCTGGCCAACCGGCCCCAGACCATCCTGGCAACGGAGATGAACGGTCAGCCGTTGCCAATAGAACATGGCGCGCCAGTCCGCCTGCGAATCGAGACCCAGCTGGGGTTCAAGATGGTGAAGTGGATCAAGGCTATCGAGCTGGTGGCGGACGTCGATGCCATCGGCCAGGGCCAGGGCGGCTGGCGCGAGGACCAGCAGTACTACGCCAACGCGGCGGGGATATAGCTGTGACCACTTCCGCAGACATGATTGCGACCCCTGCCGCGGCCCATCGTGCTGAAACCCCGCACGTCGTCATCGTGGGTGCCGGCTTCGCCGGGCTGGCTGCGGCCAAGGCCCTGGCTGACCGGCATCGCCAAGCGCCAGAGGTCGACGTGACCCTTTTGGATCGGCACGACTACCACGTCTTCACCCCGTTCCTCTACCAGGTGGCCACGGCCTTGCTCGAGCCCACCGGCGCCGCCCAGCCGATCCGGGCCCTGATCCGCGGCCTCCGTAACGTGGAGTTCCGCCTGACTGAGGTGAGCGGGGTCAATTTCAGCCTGCAACAAGTAGGGAGTGACCGGGGGCCTATCAGCTACGACTACCTCATCCTGGCTGCGGGGGCCGTCAACGACTTCTTCAACAATGCCGACATCGCCGCCCGCAGCTTTGGACTCAAGGACTTAGGCGGGGCCCAGGGTTTGAAGAATCAGATCCTGTCCTGTTTCGAGGCCGCCAGCTGTACCACCGATCCGAGAGAACGGGCCCGCCAGCTCACCTTTGCCGTGGTCGGCGGCGGCCCGACGGGTGTGGAGTTCTCGGCTGCCCTCTCAGTCCTCGTGGCTCAGATGGTGGGCCGTGACTTTCGGACGATCTCGAGCCAGGAGTGCACCATTTTCTTGATCGAGGGCTCGAGTTCCCCGTTGACCTCCTTCGCCCCCGACCTGCAGGACAAGGCTTGCCGGGCTCTTCGTGCCCGGGGGGTGCGGATCGAGTCCAACGCCCTGGTCGTCGATGTCGACGAGCAAGGCATTGTCCTCAAGGACGGCCGGTGCATTGCGGCGGCCACCGTGGTCTGGGCCGCGGGCGTGCGGGCCAACCCCCTGGCGGGCTGCTTCCCGGCCGCCGGGTCGCACGGGCGGGTCATTGTCGGCCCCACCCTCCAAGTCGAGCGCCATCCGGAGGTCTTTGTGGTTGGTGACACGGCTGAGATTCCCGGACGCCAGGGAGCCCTGCCGATGCTGTCTCCTGTGGCCATCCAGTCGGGGCGCCATGCGGCGCGGTCAGTCCTGGCCCTTTCGCAAGGCGGAGTGGCGACTACTTTTCGCTACCGTGATCTGGGGACGATGGCGGTCCTCGGGCGAGGTGACGCTGTCGCCCAGATCGGCAAGGTGCACCTGAGCGGCCTTCCCGGTTGGCTCGCCTGGCTGGGGGTGCACATCGCCCGGACCAGCGGACTGCAGGTCAAGGCGACAGTCGCGCTTAGCTGGGTATCAGGCTTCGTCTTCGCGGACCGTCCCGTCCGGCTAATCACTGGGCCAACCCCGCGCCAGGCAGCGGGGTCGCAGATCACTCGGCCCGGCGCCGAGCCGGCCAACGCATCGGTCCCCGCACCGCCAATGAGAGCGGACTTGCCGTCGGTGAACGTGGCTAACGCGGACCGCTGGGGCCGGGTGGCGGCGCTCGCCTGGTGGTCCCAGGATTACCCAGGACGTCGGCCCAAGCCCGAAATGGAGACAGGCAGCGAGATCCGCCGGAAGCGACGCCTCCGGTGGCGCCACAAGCTCACCGGTGACAAGTCCAGTACCGAGGACTGATGCCCTCGATGCGCAAACCAGCTGGGCCAGAAACTGAGGAGGTAGAGACCACGTTGCTGGCGGGACGTAAGGCGATCGTGACTGGAGGCTCGAGCTGGATCGGCAAGGCCACAGTGCTCCGCTTGGGCCAGGAGGGGGCCAGTGTCTGCGTCAACTACTACTCGGATAGAGAATCTGGCGACGCCGACCAGGTGGCGAAGGAGGTGGAGCATGCCGGCGGCAGGGCCTTCGCTTTCCAAGCCGACGTGGGCGAGGAGGAGCAGGTGAGGGCTATGGTCGCCAAGGCCACGGACACCTTCGGGGGTCTGGATCTGCTGGTCAACAGTGCCGGAATCGAGAAGCAGGCACCGGTGCTGGAGATGTCCCTCAAGCTGTGGAACTCCGTCATCCGGACCAACCTGACCGGAATGTTCCTCTGTCTGCGGGAGGCCGGTCAGGTCATGGCTCGGGGTGGGGGCGGAGCCATCATCAACATCTCGAGCGTGCACGAGTTCATTCCCTGGCCCGGTTTCGCTCACTACTGTGCCAGCAAAGGAGGGCTCAAGCTCTTGATGCAGACTGCGGCCCGCGAGCTGGCCGGGAAGGGGATCCGTCTGGTCAACATCGCACCGGGCGCCATCCTCACCCCTATCAACAACTTCGTGCTCGATGACCCTGAGGCCAAGCATGCCGTGGAGTCCGAGATACCTCTGGGGCACATGGGACAGCTCTCCCAGGTCGCAGCAGTGGTGTGGGCGGCCAGCGCCGAGGCCGACTATGTCACCGGCGCCACCATCGTGGTCGACGGCGGGATGTCCCTTTACCCCAAGCTCGTGTGACGAGCCGGAAGCTCGACGGCGCCCGGACCGTCGCCGCCACCTTCCCCCCGCGCGTGCTCCGCGAGTACGCGCTTCTAGCGGACGGGGAGCGGGGCATCCTGGTCGGGCCCGGGGGGGACTTCGCCTGGATGTGCGTCCCCCGCTGGGACTCCGACGCTGTGTTCTCGACCCTGATCGGCGGCGATGGGCTCTACGCAGTGACGCCGCTGGAAGACCGTTTCGTCTGGGGCGGGTACTACGAGCCCGGCTCGCTCATTTGGCATGACCGCTGGGTGACCACGACCGGGATAATCGAGTGCCGCGAGGCACTGGCCTTCCCAGGTGATCCGCACACGGCCGTGGTATTGCGGCGGATCGTCGCGGTGGCCGGGGCAGCCCGCGTGCGTTTGATGCTCAATGCCAGGCACGAGTTCGGTCGCCAAGTCATGGATGATCTCAAGTGCCACGACGGAACGTGGACCGCCAGGAGTGGCTCCCTGCACCTTCGCTGGTCCGGCGGGGGCGCGGCTCGGCACGTCAGAGGCGGACCTCTCGTGGCCGAGCTGGACTTGGCGGAGGGCGCCCACCACGACCTCGTCCTGGAGATCTCGGAGCGGCCATTTCCCGACCGGCCGGTCGAGCCGGGACCAGCGTGGGAGGCTACGACGGCCTCGTGGGCCCGATCGGTCCCCGAGCTCGGGGAGAGCCTGGCGGTGCGGGATGCCCGACATGCGTACTCGGTGTTACGCGGCCTTACCAGCGCCGGCGGCGGCATGGTCGCGGCCGCTACCACGTCACTCCCGGAGCGGGCTGCGGCAGGACGCAACTATGACTACCGATACGCCTGGATCCGCGACCAGTGCTACGCGGGTCAGGCGGTAGCTGTGACCCAGCCCCATCCTCTCCTCGACGACGCCGTTACCTTTATCTCGGAGCGGATCCTCGCCGACGGGCCCCAGTTGAAGCCGGCCTATCGGGTCGACGGCGGACCCGTTCCGGACGAGCGCCATCTCAGCCACCTGGCTGGGTATCCCGGCGGGGCAGACAGAGTAGGCAACTGGGTGAACCGCCAGTTTCAGCTCGACTCCTTGGGCGAAGCTCTGCTGCTCTTCGCCGCCGCCGCTCGCCACGACCACCTGGGCAGCGACCACTGGCGGGCAACCGAAATCGCAGTGAATGCTATCGAGGCGCGCTGGGGAGAAGCAGACGCTGGCATCTGGGAGATCGACAACCAGCACTGGGCCCACTCCCGCCTCATGTGCGTCGCGGGCCTTCGCGCCATGGCAGCTCAGGCCCCCGCGCCCCAGGCGGGAAAGTGGAGTTCTTTGGCCGACACCATCCTGGCCGACGCAGGCGCCGACTGCGTGCACCCGAGCGGCCGCTGGCAGCGTTCTCCCGGGGATCCCCGGGTGGACGCTGCCCTGTTGCTCCCGGCTATCCGCGGAGCTCTGCCAGCCGAGGACTCGAGGAGCCAGAACACGCTGGCCGCCGTGGAAGCAGAGCTGACCCAGGACGGCTACGTCTACCGCTTTCGCCAGGACGAGCGCCCGCTGGAGGACGCCGAGGGAGCATTCGTGCTCTGTGGCTTCCTCCTGGCCCTAGCCACCCATCAGCAAGGCCGAGGTACCGAGGCCATGGCCTGGTTCCAACGCAACCGGGACGCCTGCGGGCCTCCCGGGCTTTTCACCGAGGAGTTCGACGTGGGCCAACGTCAGTTGCGCGGCAACATCCCCCAGGCCTTCGTCCACGCACTCCTGCTTGAGTCGTCAACTCAGCTTGCCGAAGTCCAGGCGGGACGGTGAGCAAAGTAGCGAAGCAGCCTGAGATCAGCGAGGCAGAGGTGCTTGCCAAGTTGCTCCACCGTTGACGTGGGGCGTCGGGAGCAGTGTTGCGCGAGCCCGCTCAGATTCTTGGGCGGGGTCGCCAGCGGGGCCCGGGTCTGGCCTCAATCCAACTGCCTTAGCACCTGCGGGAGCCTACTCGCTACGCTCACATGGCGCACCGGCAAGCGCTGCGACGGATGGTCGGGGGAGGGGGTCAGCCTGGCAGAAAGCGCCTCGGGGGGGGCCACGGTTGGGCCGCCGAGACCGGCGCCGCGGTCCGAACGGGACGGCCGAGGTGCAACGAGAGGTAAGGAGCACGAAATGGACATCCAGCAGCAACTGGGCAAGGAAGCGGAATACCTCCTGGGCCACACCTGCAAAGGCATTGCCAAAGAGGCGCTCAGCCTACCCGGCCCCGACTACATTGATCGGGTGGTCGTCCCGAGCGACCGCCCGGTTCCCGTACTCCGCAACCTGGCCCAGGTCCGTGATCATGGGCGGCTCAGTGGTACCGGCTACCTGTCCATCCTGCCCGTCGATCAGGGGATTGAGCACTCGGCTGGGGCCAGCTTTGCTCGGAATCCGGCCTACTTCGACCCGGCCAATTTGTGCCAGCTGGCCGTGGAGGGTGGCTGCAGCGCCATCGCCACCACCTTGGGAGTGCTCGGCATGGTGGCCCGGCGCTACGCCCATCGGATCCCGTTCATCATGAAGTTCAACCACAACGAGCTCCTCACCTACCCCAACCATTACGAGCAGGTTCGGTTCGCATCGGTGGCTCAGGCGTTCGACCTCGGGGCAGTAGGTGTGGGAGCCACCATCTACTTCGGATCGGAGGGCGCTGATCGAGAGCTGGTCGAAGTGAGCGCTACCTTCGCCGAGGCGCACCGCCTGGGCCTGTTCACGGTCTTGTGGTGCTACCTCCGCAACCCTGCCTTCCACAAGGACGGGGTCGACTACGAGGTAGCGGCCGATTTGACGGGGCAGGCCAACCACCTGGGGGTCACGATTGAAGCCGATATCATCAAGCAGAAGCAGCCGGAGACCAATGACGGCTTCCGGGCGCTGGGCTTCGGCAAGACCGACCCTCTGGTTTACGACGAGCTGACCACCGACCACCCCATCGATCTCACCCGTTGGCAGGTCGCCAACTGCTACATGGGGCGTGTCGGGCTTATCAACTCCGGCGGCGCCTCCACGGGAGCAGACGACCTTGTCCACGCGGTGCGGAGCGCCGTCATCAACAAGCGTGCCGGCGGGGTCGGACTCATCGTCGGCCGCAAGTCCTTCGAGCGCCCCATGGCCGAAGGTGTGGAATTGCTCCACGCCGTCCAAGACGTGTTCTTAGATCCATCGGTCACGATCGCTTGACGTCAAGTTGACCGGAGCTGCGACCTTAACGGAGGACCACATCCTTGCCTGCTGACTCCTCCGTCGGATTCCGACTGGGGATCTCCGTCTGTGAGGACGCAGAGATCGTGGACCTCAGCGCTCCCTACGGAGTTCTTTTGGTAGCATGCCGATGGGATCCGAGCCTGGATGTCTTCACCTTAGCCGAATCCACGGGGCTGATCGGGGCCTAGCCTGGCTGGAGTTCGACCGATGACAGCAGTACGAGATCCTCGGGCCTACGCTCCCACCGGTTCGATCGGGCTCGGGAGAGTGGTCGAACACGCTCGAATCATGCTCCTCCCAGCCGCTGTCAACCTTCAGCCGTGAACCGGCGGGGTCGGGCCATCGAGCATGATGACTAGTAACGGCGTCGGCTACCTAGAGCTACAGCCAAAGGCGCCCTTCCGACTGGACCTCACTGTCTGGGCCATGCGGCGTCGGGCACATAACGCCGTGGACCGATTCGACGGCACGTGGTACCGCCGGGTTCTCGATGTCCGTGATGGAGCGGTCGAAGTTGCGGTGCGCCAGATCGGGAATATCGATGCACCCACGCTCGCAGTCGAGTTACAAAGCGGTGCGACAGCACTCAGTGACCCCGTGCTGGCCGCGTGTCGGCAAATTCTTGAGCTGACCCTTGGGCTCAACACAGACTTGGCAGGCTTCTATCGGATGGCGGAACTTGACGTGCAGCTGCGTGAGCTCGCACTTCGGTTCAGGGGCATGCGGCCGCCGCGTTTCGCCAGCGTCTTCGAGGCGATTGTGAATGCCATCGTCTGCCAGCAGCTCAGCCTGATGGTCGGCGTCCACCTTCTTAACCGTCTCTCCAAGCGCTATGGGTCTACAGTTTGGGAGGACCCAGGCGGGGCTGCTTACGGTGCCCCGACGGCGGCGCGAGTTGCTACCGCAGACGTGAGCGAGCTGCGTGAATTTGGGTTGAGCCAGGCGAAGGCTGGTGCTCTCATCGCTGCTGCGCGAGCGATCGTCGAGAACAGGTTCGACCTGGCAGCCCTGGCCCAAGCGGGTGATGATGATGCCCGGGGGCAGCTGACCGCACTGCCAGGCATTGGCCGCTGGAGTGCCGAGTACGTTCTTTTGCGTGGGCTTGGCCGACACCATGTGCTTCCCGGGGACGACGTCGGTGCGAGTAACTCGCTGCAGCGGAGGTTTGGGCTGACCACTCGGCCGAACTACGACCGGATCCAGCAGCTGTCTCAGTCTTGGCGCCCTTACGGCGGCCTAGTGTATTTTCACCTACTGCTCGCTGGCTTGGAGGCATCAGGCCAGGTGTTTGGGAACGATTCGCCAACCCACCGGCCAGAGTGATGAGCTCGCCTTCAGGGTTGGCTCTGTCCGTGGCCCTCGATTGCCGAACAGTGCCTCAGAACTACGCCAACAACCTGCCTCTACGACCACCGAACTGCTCGTGATTTCCATCGTCGCTCTTTAGAGTGGCGGCCCGCCACTCGCCGACGCTGATCCAGAACGACTCGCCCGGTGTGGGGAGTCGGCCGGATTCCGGGCGAGCGGCCCCAGCGACGGAAACCTGGCGAGGAATGAGTTAAGGTGGGCAGCATTACCCAACATGGCGTACGTCCGCGGGACAGCGACAACCGTGGAGCTATCGGCGCAGCATGGGCTGCAGGGGCGTTGCCTTATATGCTGAACGCGCTACCCGGCGGGAGCTCAGGGTGTCTGACCCGAGACTTCCCGTCTGGTTTCCGGTGTGACTCTCCGCCACCTGCAATTGGGCGCGGCAGGCGCCGCTCTCTGCTTCGAGGCTGTGGATGGCGCGACCCGGACGGTGGTGCTCGATCGTCGTGGAGAGGTGGAAATGGAGGTGCGGCTCTGAACCGACCTAGGCCAACGACGTGAGACCCGGGCCCCGGAGACAAGGGTCGCAGCTTCCGGAAGGGGCGGGGGACCAGGTTCCGCTTCGAGACTACGGGCTCTTAGGCGACACGCGGACGGCCGCGCTGACATCTCGATCCGGGTCGATTGACTGGATGTGCTGGCCTCGCTTCGACTCCGAGCCAGTCTTCGGACGTCTGATCGACCGGCGTCACGGAGGCAGCTTCGAGATTAGCGTGGATCGGGTGCGGCAGACCGCTCGGCGCTACCGGGAACACTCGACGGTCTGGAGACCATCTGGCTCACCGATTCTGGGGAGGCGCGGCTGATCGAAGCGATGCCGATGGACTCGCGGTCCAGCATCCTGATCCGAAGGCTGGAGTGCACAGCTGGATACGTTTCAGTGCGGGTTCTCTATGAGCCTCGGCCCGGAGTGCCAGGCCGCACTGAGCCCCCGCCCTTCAAGCTGGCGGTCGAGCCCGACCTGCACCTGGTTCCGGGTGTCGCGACGAAAACCGAACTGCAGTCGGGCCATGCGATCGACACCGTTCTGGCCGCTCCGCAGTCGGAGATCCACCCCAGCCAGGTCCTTGAGGCGCTCGAGGGCACGGAGCGGTGGTGGCGGAGGTGGAGTGACGGGATCAGGTCCGGCGAGCCGTATCGGGAGGTGCTGGTCAGGAGCCTGATCAACCTCCGGCTTCTGACACACACCCCCTCCGGCGCCCCGGTTGCGGCGCCGACGACCTCGCTGCCCGAGGAGATCGGTGGGGTGCGCAACTGGGACTACCGATACTCCTGGCCGCGCGACGCTAGCGTCGGTGTGGCGGCCTTTCTGGCCGTGGGAAAGTCGGAGGAAGCGTGTGGGTTCGTCGATTGGCTGGTCAAGTGCGCCGCCCGGGATGAGGAGCCAATCCGGGTTCTATACAGTCTCGACGGGGAGCGGTCGGGGCCAGAGCGGAAGGTCAGCGGGGTTTCCGGCTACCGAGGGAGCCTGCCGGTGCGGATCGGTAACCTGGCCGAGAAGCAGCACCAGCTCGACGTCTATGGATGGGTGATCGATGCTCTCTGGAATCTGGTCGCGGCAGGCGAGGGCCTGAATCGGGCGGGCCGCCGTGCCGTGTCCGACTATGCAGACTTCGTGGCAGCCAATTGGCGCCGGCCGGATGCGGGCCTGTGGGAGGTGCGCGATCAGCCGGCCCAATATGTCCACTCCAAGATATGGGCCTGGATCGCACTGGACCGGGCCGTCCGGCTCGGCTCTCTGCTCCGACTCAGCCGGCGCCGCGTCGTCGTCTGGGAAAGGGAGCGCGACGTGCTCGCCGCAGATGTTCGCCAACACGGTTTCAACGAAGAGCTGGGCAGCTACGTGCGAGCTTACGGATCCGAGGAGATGGACAGCGCGTTGCTCCTCCTGCCGCTGACGGGATTCGACCCCGCCGGGTCGGGCCGATTGGCGGGAACGGTCGATGCGATCTGGCGACGGCTGGGCGCTGGGGGGCCGCTGCTCTACCGTTACCCACCTGGGCGCGACGGCCTGCCCGGAACCGAAGGAGCTTTCTTGCCTTGCTCATTCTGGCTGTTGGAGGCGTTGCTCCGACTCGGCCGGAACGAAGAGGGGATCCGCCTTTTGGAAGATCTCCTCGCCCTGGCTAATGAGCTTCTCTTGCTACCTGAGGAAGTGGATCCTAAAACCGGTTCCTACCTGGGCAATTATCCACTGGCTCTGAGCCAGGCCGGATTGGTCCACGCCGTCCTTGAGGTGCAGAAGGTGCTCCGTGACTGAGTCGCTGGAGGACGGGAGGGTGGTGGTGGTCGGAGCCGGGCTGGCCGGCGGATCAGCCACGGTAGCGCTGCGCGAGGGAGGATTTCGAGGTCCGATTGTGCTGATCGGCCAAGAGCCGGGAGTCCCGTTTGGTCGACCCCCCTTGTCAAAGACCTATCTGAGAGGAGAGGAACCCTTGACCGGCTGGTACGTGAAGCCGGGGGAGTGGTTTGAGCAAAACGGAGTCGAGCTTCGCACCGGAGCAAACGTGGTTGCGATCGATACGAACGTCAGGCAGGTGCTGCTCGCGGGAGGTAAGGCGGTCAGCTTTGACAAGCTCTTGCTCTGCACCGGCGCCCGGAGCCGCCGGTTACAGGTGCCGGGGGCCAACCTTCCAGGCGTCCACTATCTCCGGACCATTGCCGACTGTGACGCGATCCGGAGTGAGGCGCTGGCAGGACGCCGGGCCGTGGTAGTGGGCATGGGATTCATCGGCTCCGAGGTGGCGGCGTCGCTGTGTCAAATTGGGCTCCGGGTCACGACGGTTCTCTCCGGCCGGACCCCTCTGGCCGCCGTGCTGGGAGACGAGGTAGGGGCTGCTCTCGGCGACATCCACCGTTCCCACGGGGTAAATCTCCTGACCGACAGTCAGGTCGTCGCGTTCGAAGGCTCCCACAAGCTCGAGCGCGTCGTCACCGCCGGTGGTGCCCGCCTCGACTGCGACCTCGCCGTTGTGGGCGTGGGTGTGGAGCCCCGCCTCGACGCGCTTAAGGGCACGCCGCTGAATCTGGCCAACGGCATCTTGGTCGACGAGCGATGCCGAACCAATGTGCCGAACGTGTACGCCGCAGGCGACGTCGCCAATCATCTGCATCCACTGTTCGGACGACTTCGCGTCGAGCACTACAACAACGCTGAGAAGCAGGGCCGAGCGGCCGCTCGCTCCATGCTCGGTGATGCTCGGCCCTACGCAGCCATCCACACTTTCTGGTCGGATCAATTCGAGCACAAGCTTGAGTACGTGGGCTTCGCGAGGAAGTGGGACGAGTTCGTGATCCGAGGTAACCTCGAGAGCCGGAGATTTCTTGGCTTCTACCTGAGTCGGGGAATAATCCGAGCCGCGGTCGGGCTGAATCGAGGCGGGGACCCGGAGCTCGATGAGAAAAGTGAGCTATATGCTTGTATGCAGTTGGTCCAAGGTCGGGCGCAGCCAGCCCCGGCAGCTCTCTCCGACGAACGAGTCGATCTTCAGTCCCTACTTGCCTCTGCCGACAGTCAGCCTGGAGGGAGTGTCGGGGACCGAGCTTGACCTGTTTCGCCTGACCAATCTGCTCCGACCGCAGTGGACGTCCATGGCTTAGTCATACATGGCGCAGGATGTGGAGGGGGCTAGGCATTGGAAAAGAGAGGGATGTTGGCTCCGCTCGCTGGAGTCATCGCATTGTCGAGAAGAGCGACGATCAAACTGGCGACGTCGTGGGGGCCAAGTCCGGCGCGAAGTCGTGGGTGCGCTCGATGAAGCATTTCAGTGTCGACGGCACCCGGGCTGACGCAAATGGCGGTGATGCCGTGTCCGCGGCCCTCTACCGCGATGGCCTCGGTCAGTCCCGCCACGCCGTACTTGGAGACGTTGTAGGCGCTGAGCCCAGGAAACTTCTCGGTGCCGTAGAAACCCGACAGCGATGCGATATTCACGATGCGACCCTCGCCGCGACGGCGCATCGAGGTGAAGGCCGCGCGACAGCAGAGGAAGCAGCCGGTCAGATTAGTTCCAAGGGTCTCATCCCAGACCTGAGAGGTCGTCTTCTCCAGCGTGGCGCGGGTGAGGGTCCCAGCGGCACAGACGAGAGCTGCGATCGGGCCGATCTGCTCGGCGGTCTCGAAAAGACGCTCCACGTCTCTGCTCCGGCTGACGTCCGTCGGCACCGCTGTCGCCTCGCCACCGGCCGCCCGAATCCGCCCAGCCAAGTCGTCCAGCGCCTCCCCGCTCCGTGCCGCCAGAACCACGTGTGCCCCCGCCGCGGCGCAGCCCACAGCGGTCGCGTGCCCAATGCCGCGACTGGCGCCGGTGACGACTGCCACCTTGTCGTTGAGCCAATGACTGCCTTCAGCCACGGCTGACGGCTCCTTGGACCGAGCTCACGTGCTGGTAGAACATCTCATGGCGGGTGATGCTCACCTCGAGATCGAGGTTGACTTCCGCGTGGCGTCGGCAGGTGCGGCGCGAGATCGATCCGATACTTCGGACCGCGGCGGCGGCCGCACCGATGTCACCGGCTGGCAACAGGGCGCCAGTAACGCCGTCCCTGATGATCTCCACGAGCCCGCCGCGCCGGAACGCCACGACCGGCGTTCCGCATGCTTGGGCCTCCGCGGCGACCATGCCGAACGGCTCATCCCACATTGCAGGACATAGGACCACTGCCGCTCCCGCCATTCGCTTCCAGAGTGTTGCCCTGGGGACACCAGGGTGCAGGGAAACGCCGCCACGAGGCACTTCCGGTACGATTCGGCAACTCGTGTAGTCGAGGTCGTAGGGATCGCCGTAGACGTCGATGTGCAAGCCGGCTGCTCGGGCGATGGCGATGGCCTCGGCCACGCCCTTGTCCGGACTTAGCCGGCCGGCGTAGACGGCCCCTTCTCCTGACCGGTCAGTCCATGGGATACGCGCCGTGGGAACAAAAGGCGAAAGCACCGTGTCGATTCGGGTGACTCGTCGCCACTCCCTCGCCTGAGCTTCGGAAACGACGCATGTCGCGGGGGTGGAGCCACCCTTATCCACTACCGCCAGCGCCGTCACTACGCCGCTGTCGGGTGGCAGATGGAGGGTGTGAATCACGGGGGCCTTCAGGACTTTGGCCAACTCGATAGCGGGAGCATCGAAAGCGTGGTTGTGAACCACGTCGTAAGGGATCGGTCGGATCCTCGCATAGGCGCGGGCAAATGCCTCGTGGGCCGCTGCCGTACTTGATTCGCGCACGTGGCCAGGGCGATAAAGCGTGTCACTCAGTGCGGTTGCAACAATCCCGAGGTCGACGACGTTTACACCCGGGATCCATGATCCAGTGGCGGCGTAGACGTCAACGTCGTGACCCCGGCTGGAGAGCCCTGTCGCCAGGTCAACCAGGAACGACTGGGACCCTCCCGTTTGCGGCTCACGAATGGGAGTGACCAGCGGCGCGATCAGCGCGATCTTCAAGCCGCCATCAATTTATAGGCCAGATCCCGTGGTGGATTGAACCCCAGCAGGCTGTACGGGACGGAGGCCTGGCCGTGCCGTCGGACCGCATCTGTCGCCTCGGGAAAAAAAATCTCCACCATCTCCAAGGCTTCGGCGTCACTTCCGAAACGCATCGACATCGAGCCCTCGAATTTCTGGTGCCGATAGCCTCGTGCTTGCAGCCACTCAAGGTGGTTGGGCCAGACGATAACGACTTGGCCGCCGGGGCGGCAGACCCGCTCCATCTCGGCCAATCCAGCGTCACCCCCGTGCGCGAAGGTCTCGGTGAGAGCCGAACAGGTGACGACAAGTGGCGCCCAGAGATCAGGTACCGGCAACGCATCGAAGAAGCCTTCGACCACCTCCACGTGACAGCCTGTCTCTGAGGCGCGCAGCTTGGTTCTCAGAGTCCTTCGCAAAGGCGCGGCGGGCTCGACTGCGACCAACTCCTTGCAGCGCCCCACCAGCTCGGCCGTCAGCCTTCCGGTACCCGCACCAACCTCAACGATCCGATCGACCCTTTGAGGTAACCAACTGAGGATCGAAGGATGGAGCCGCTCCGCCCGAGCTAGGCGCTCGTAGAGCCCAGGCTCGAGTCGGTATAACAGTTCCCAGGCCAGCTCCACATCCAGTCGCGGGTCAGGGTCGTCGCCGCTTAGGAAACGCAGCCGCTCAGCGCTGGTCAGGATGCTGAGGTCCGCCTTGGAGTAACGCCGGCTCAGCTCGACTGGACTGCCGCTAACGCTCATCGGCATAGCCGCCCGTGCAGTCGGCCCAGTTCTTTTCTGTTTCCCAGACCCTCACCCGGCGGAGTGAGCCACCCTCGAGATGGGGTTCAAGCCGCTCCCAGAAAACGAGCGCTAGGTTCTCGGCGGTCGGGAGTCGCCCTTCGAGCCATGGCACGTCCGTGTTGAGGTTGTGATGGTCGACGTGCTCGATGATTTCTCGACAGACCACCTCGGATAGCCGCTTGAGATCGATGACGTATCCGGTCATCGGGTCAATCATTCCCGCTACGGCAACTTCCAGCACGTAATTGTGTCCGTGGAGGCGGGCGCACTTGCCGAACCGCCGCAGGTTCTCCGCGTCCGATAGCGTCGGGTCGTAGAGCTGATGGGCGGCGCTGAACGACTCGCGGCGCCCGACTACAAGGATCGGTTTGCTCTTCATTCGGCAGTTCCCGGAGCGCCGGTCAGCGCGAGAAACTCGTGGCGCGCGCGAGCGTCGTGGCGGATGGTGCCGAGCAAGGCTGATGTCACCGTCTTAGCCGGTTTCCGAGTCCCTCGGAGAGACATGCAGAGGTGCTCGGCCTCTAGGACCACGCCAACTCCTTTCGGGCGCAGCGCGCCTTGCAGGCAGTTGGCCAATTGGGTCGTCAGGCGCTCCTGCATCTGGAGGCTCCGAGCAAAGTGGTCGACGGTCCGGCCGAGCTTCGAGAGCCCCACGATACGCTCCGCGGGTAGGTACCCGATGTGAGCGATCCCGATGAAGGGAAGCAAGTGGTGCTGGCAAAGCGAGTGGAAGGGGATTCCTCGGGCCAACACAAGGCCGTCATAGCCGTCAGCGTTGGCGAACGTGGTCATCTGAAAGGGGAGGGGAGTAACCAGCTCCTTCAGGGCCGCAACGACGCGTCGAGGGGTCTCCCGGAGCCCTTCGTCGGCGACATCGAAGCCGAAGGCCAGGAGGAGGTCAGCTACCGCAACCCTGGCCGCGTCCACGTCGACGATCCGGTCCTCAGGGAGCAACCGAAGGACCCGGTCCTCGTCCGCCAGTTCGCGGTCGAACTCGGTGGCTGCTCTCACGGGGTCTCACGTCGACTAGCTCGGTCCAGAGTCACGGTATGGGGCGTCTCGGTCATGGCGACCACCTCCAGTGTCTTCTTCCTTACTCCAACGGAGCCTACAGCCCCGCCTCTAAATTGTTGCTCGAACTGGCCGGAGGTCGTTCTTCGGCGAGCAGTGTTTGATGTACCAGACACTTGTGCCCTAGGCCATCACTGCCGAGTGAAATGAGCGCTTCCGGTTATCTCGCAAAGACTTCCCTCTCAACATGCACCAGCCTCAACGCCACTCTTTTGGTGAGCCTAGCCGTCTGAACTGTTCTGCCACATCGGGCGGCCCCCCGGAATCATCTCTCGCTCTAGATGTGTGCATCTGCGTTGGCGCGGACTCCTGCGCAGGGTCACAAGAGCCAGGTCAATATCCAGATACGAATACCAGATCGGATCGGTTGTGCGTCCCTGGTGTAAACCATTGATGCGATCGTCTGGGATGCAACGCTGCCCGCAGGCGCACTAGGCGACTGCGGAGCGGAGTCGAATCCGGTCATGAGGTCGGAGAGCGCCTCTATCACGCGGATGACTGGAGACCCGCGATAGGGAGGTGATGAGTTGAGCAGAGCTGCGAACAGTGCATGCTCGCCGGATTGATACTCATGCGCCATCACCGCCACGGCGCTCGTCGGCACGAGCCAGACGATCCAGTAGTCCGAGCGGCGGTAATGACGTTCCGCCGCCCCAGCGTCGACCAGACTGTCGGCAAGCGTCATCGCCGCCACGTGGCTGAGCCCCAGGTTCCGAGCAAATGCTGCCATGGTCAGCCCACCCGGCTGGAGTAACGCGAGCGCACTCAGCTGACCCGCCGACAGCCCGGCTCTCACCGACCTCGGCAGGGTTGAGGTCAGCCTCCCCGTGAGGTCGATGCAGAGGTCGACTAACTCGCCCAGCCGATCTTCGCTAGCGCCGGTCGTATCCACTGCGACTGGACCGGCCACGTATAAATGTGGTTGCGCAGGTCCTGTGATGCGTTCCGCGGATAGGGCATGGCGCAGCAGTCGACGGTCATCATCGCCGGCGAGCATCCGTCCCCTCCTTTGGGAGATGGGACCGTCCATGAGCGGCTACGGCGGAGAAGCGAATAGGACGCGCGTCGCCGCGACCGACCGTCTCTGGTAGGCTCCTTCGTTGGCAGCCACCGTGTCGGTGCGCTGCCGTACCAAGTCAAACCGGACCGGCTCGACGCAGCTCCACATTGGAACAGCGAGCGATGCGAGGCACTTACCGCGCCATCCTGCACATCTGGCCGGCGGGCGTCACCTCAGTCACCCCACCAGGAGTTGGCCCAATAGCTCTATGACCTCCTCTAGCGTGGTGGCCGCGGCCGCCCCCTGCTGGGCGATCGGCTGATCGAGCATCAGGGTCGATTGGACGGCATCTTCATCGACCCCCAGTTCGGATGTTCCGCGAGCGTTCGTTCCGAGGTCAAGACGCCATCGCGGTGTATCAGCGTCTCATCGGATCAGCTTGGGCGGCTGCAAGGATTGGTGATTGACGGCATCGATCACCACGTGACAGATGTTCTCATCGACGCGGGCCACCTGGGGGGCGAGAAGAGAGTCGCCATTCCGATCAGTGCGGTGACAGGTGTCGACAACGGCATTTATCTCAACCTGACCAAGGATGAGGTGCGAGACTTGCTGCAGGTCGGCAGCGATCACTCCGCGCAATTCCGCCCAAGAACAATTACCCTGGCTGCGGCACTCGATCGATCTGGATCGACAAGCCGTCGGCACTGCTGATGCAGCGAATGATCGGTCTGAAAGAGCGCGTGAGGTGAGGCTGGCCGGGAGTCAATCTGCCCCGTCAGCGAGCAGCGTTCAGTCCGTCGGTTCTGGTCTATCCCCTTGGCTCCGGTTCCACTGTCGCCACACCAGGCGGTGGATGGGGATGATTCTGGGGATGTCGCGGAGACCCGGTAAGAAAGGCACCGCCAGCAACAGCAGCGTGGCCAGGCCGGTTAGGTAGATGGCGATCAAGTCGATGCTCGATGAGCTCTGGAGCCCTGGCAACTCGTACCAGAGCGTGTAAAGCCAGAGCCAGGGTTGGCCGGGGTAGCTGCCTGTCTCGTTCATCACCCCCCATTGGGCGCCGGTCAGATGCTGGGCGGTGGCCACAGAGGCGAAGTAGCTGCCGTCCTCCAAGAACAGGAGCGGCTTGGTGTAGTCGGCGCCGTAGAACGCGTGCTGGGCGAGAAGGTCGGCATCCAGCGCACCCGAACGAGCCAAGGTAAGTTCCGTCGCCAGCAGGACAGGAACCGGACCGTCGTTGGCGTGGGGAATTACTGGGGATCCGGATGGGAAGGTGACGTGATCGACCGCCTTCAGGTAGGCGTCGGCCCAGCTGAGCTGCTGGGCCGTGCTCGCGCTCCGGTAGGTGTCCAGTGCACCTGCCAAGTGTGGGTCGGTCGGGGCGACCTTGGACAGCGGCGCGAGCACAAAGGCTTGGGCCGGGTAGATCGGCTCGCGGACTCCGGTGAGCATCTGCCAAGAAACGCCGGCCACGCTCTGCACGCTGGCGGTGACTCGGTTGTAAGGCGGTCCATAGGTAGCGGTCTCGCTCGTGCCTGCCAACTCACTCGCCGCGGTGCCCAAGAAGTCTGCCGGTGCAACCTTGGCCCAGGTTGCGACGGTTACCGGGGGCAAGTCAGGTGACGACAGCAGGCCAGCCAAGAGCAGCGTCAAAAGCAGAACGATCACCGTAGCCGCGGTCGCCTCCTTCACGATGTCGTAGGGCCGAGTTGGCCCCCGCCACTCGGCCTTGTCGGCGTCGCCAGCAGCTCGGCGCTCGGGGCGCCCCCGGGGGCGCCGGGTAGGCAGTGGGTGGGATACGCCGCGCACTCGCACCAGCAGCACGTGGGCGCCGGCGATGGCCACCAGCACCATAGGCAGGAGTACCACATGCCACAGAAGCATTTGGCCGAAATTCATCAAATTGAAAAAGGAACCTAGACCGGTGGCGTTGATGGCGTCCTTTCCGCTGGTGGATATCCACTGAGAATCGAAGTTTTGCTGGGATAGGTATCCGGTGAAACACTCCACCACGGACGCCAGAAAGGCGACCACGCCGGTGATCCACGTTAGGGCACGTCGACCACGCCAAGCGGCCATCCAAAACTTGCCCCACAGGTGAATGACCATGAAGGCCATGAACAGCTCCACGCTCCACATATGTAGGCTGTTGAAGAACTGTCCGAGAGGAGTGGTGTGCCACCAATCCACGCCTCCCAGAGCGATCGCCAGCCCTGAGACGATGGCCACTCCGAGGGCGGCCAAGGTGGCGACGCCGAATACATAGACCCAGGACGCGACGTAAGCGGGCTGGCGGTCGGGCAGCAACTTGTCGGGTGGGAGCAACCCCACCGCTGTGCGGCGAACTAGCCCCGTCCACATGCGCCCGCTGTCCGAGTCCGCCTCAGGCTTGAGCACCGGGGCTGCGGTCGTCTGCGAGGGTGAGGCCGACGATGCCTCTGCCGCCTCCGCCGCCAGGCGGCGCCGGTGGGGGAAGGGCAGGAGCAGAGCCAACCCGAAAATCGCCACCATCGCGCCCACGACTAGTAGATTCGCGAGTGAGACGGTGAAGATCGACCAGTGCAAGTATTGCCCGGGTCGAGCCAAGTTCGTTACCGCCGCTTGGATCTGGCCGAAGCCCACCGACGTCCCTCCTCAACTGGTCCAAGCATGATGAGCCTTTCCTCGTCGGCGGTGAGTGCTGCGTACCCGCGCCTCGGTACCCGGGATCAGCCACCAGGGACCCGTCAGACGGTCTCGGCGTTCACCGCGCCGAATACTCACCTGCGTCGATGTCCTCGACGAGGGTGGGGCCTGATGGCACCCAGCCAAGGAGTTCCCGGGTCAGGACGCTGGTCGCCGACATCTCCATGCCGAAGAAGGTGCCGATCCACCCAAAGTGATCCTGGACGCAATCAGCGGGGATCGAAGTAACTGGCAGATGGAGGGCGCGGCCGATCGCCTCAGCGATGTCGCGGGTCGGGATACCGTCTTCGGCGACACCGTGCAGGCGGATGCCAGCTGGAGCTTTTTCGAGTCCCATGGCGACGAGGCGGCCGGCATCGGATCGGTGCACGGCACCCCAGCGGTTGCTCCCATCGCCGGGGTAGCCGGATGCACCCTTCTCCCGGGCGATCGCTGCGAGCGCCGCTATAAATCCGTGATCACCGGAACCATGGACGGTCGGCGCAAAGCGCAGGCCTACCGTGCGCACTCCGCGGCCGACGTACTCGAAGGCGAGATTCTCGCTACCTCCTCGCGGCGACTCCGGGCCGTGGAACGGGGACGGGTCGTCCTCGGTCGCGGGCCTGCCCGGGGCAAGGGCGGCGACGCCCGAGGCGAGCAGGAAGGGACGGTCAGTGCCCACCAGCGCATCGCCGATGGTCTGGACGGCGGCTCGCTCGGCCGCGTTCGAGGCTGCCGAGTTGGACCAGTCATGCTTGTTCGCGAGATGGATGACGGCTTCGGAAGCCACTGCCCCGGCCCGGATGCTCTCCACGTCGTCGAGGTCGCCGCGGCAGACAAGTACCCCCTTCGCCTCAAGGGCCGCGGCGGAAGCCTCTGACCTCGCCAGGCCAGTGACCTCGTGCCTCGCGGCGAGCAGTTCGTCGACGACGGTGGACCCGATCCATCCCGAGGCTCCAGTTACGAAAACGCGCACGACAGTCCTCTCCTTAGGCTCCGCGAATCCACTGAGCGATTTGTCGATGCCGGTGACTGATGTCAGCAACCGCCTTCATGATGCGCGATGATGGCAGTCGCTGTCATTACTAGACTGGGCTTCATGACACGTTGGGAACCGGGTGCCAGAGAGCGGCTGCAGGCGGCGGCACTCGAGCTGTTCGCCACCAGTGGGTTCGAGCAGACTACCGCGGCCGAGATCGCACAATCCGTCGGGCTCACCGAACGCACGTTCTTTCGCCTCTTCAGCGACAAGCGCGAGGTGCTGTTCTACGGACAAGACCTCTTTCTCCAGGCCTTCCTCGACGGCGTGGCAGGCGCACCTGGGGGCGCATCCCCGCTCGAGATCGTCGCCTCTGCGCTTCAAGGTGTGGCCGCGTTCTTCCCCGCCGAGCGCCGGTCCTACGCCCGCACCCGGCAGGCCGTGATCGACAGGAACTCCGCGCTCCAGGAGCGTGAGCGGCACAAAGTGGCCGGGCTCGCCAATACGATCGCTGAAGCCCTCCATGCGCGGGGCGTCGAAGAGCCGGCAGCGACCCTAGCGGCGGCATCCGGCACCACCGTGTTCGGCATCGCATTCGCCCAATGGATCCGCGAAGGTGAGGAGCGATCTCTCGCCGATATCGAAGCGGGTGTGTTCCGCGAACTGTTGAAGGTGGCCGGAGAGGTGACCGTCCTAGAGAAGAGTCCATGAACCGGCCGTGGACCGACACACGCGCCTGTTCGCGCATTGCCTCTGCTCGCCGCGAATCGCTCAGCCTGGAGGCATTTGCGAGTTAGTAGCGAGGCCTTGCCTACGTCGTCCCAATCGATTGACTTCGGTCATGGTCCCCGCCTCGGGTAAAGGAAGGAGACTGCCAAGTTAACCCAGCTCTCGTCACTTTCCCCCGGCCCAGTCGAGAGGCGGCTCTTAGGCTGGTTCCGGGCGAAATCCCGCTCCATCTCGTGGAGGACCGGATGCCGGCCGACAATTTCCTGTTCGAGGCGTACCTGGGATGTCCGGCGGAGATCATCGGCTGACCGCTCCCGTACCGACGGGGCCGAGCTGCGCTCGTAGTGTGGTTCCTCATGGCTAGCGAGGAGGACACCAGATCTGGCGACCTGGCCGCTCCTGCGCCTTCCGGCCCTTCCCCTGGGGTCGCCAGCAGATATCGCTGGCAACTGACACCCGGGGAGGCAACCATCGACCCTGAGACCTGGGCCGGCTCTGTCCCCCAGGTGGGCGGCGTTGCACCGCGAGTGCGGATCGGGAGGAGCCGCTGGTTCAATCTCCTCTGGCTGCTCCCCATCGGTCTACTCCTTCTAATCGTCGCTGTCGCCGTCGCCAAAGGACTGCGCACCGAGCCAGCTGTCGAGCAGTTCATCCACCGCTACCCTGGTACCACTACGACGGCTTCCGCGGGGGCACCAACGGGATTCCCCGCCTGGTTGGATTGGCAGCATTTCTTCAACCTTCTGTTCATGGTCTTCATAATTCGAGCTGGCCTCCAGATCCTCTCCGACCATCCCCGGTTGTACTGGACTCGGCACTCCACCCCTGGCAGGGATTGGTTTCGGATCCAGAAGCCGGTGCCTGCCGATCCGCTGTGGACCGCCAAGCAGGACTCAATTAGCCTGCCCAGCCAGGTGGGGCTGCCCGGGCTACGCCACTCTATCGGCCTGGCGCGCTGGTGGCACCTCAGCGCCGACGCCCTCTGGTTGCTCAACGGCGTGGTCTTCTATGTTCTGCTGTTCACCACCTCGCAGTGGCAGCGGCTGGTTCCAACTAGCTGGGCTGTGTTTCCCAACGCGCTGTCGGTATTGATCCAGTACCTCTCGCTCCACTGGCCGGCCAACCACGGCTGGGTTGCCTACAACGGGCTGCAACTGCTCGCCTACTTCGTCACGGTCTTCGTGGCTGCCCCTTTGGCCGTGCTCACCGGGCTGGGCATGTCTCCCGCACTTTCCACCCGCTTCCGGAGGATCAGCACCATCCTGAGCATCCAGACAGCGCGATCACTGCACTTCCTGGTGCTGGTGTGGTTCTTGGTCTTCATCGTTCTGCATGTGTCCCTCGTCTTCACGACTGGTCTACTGAGCAACCTCAACCACATCTACGCGGGGCAGAACAGTGGTGGCTGGGTGGGATTCTGGATCTTCGCCGCCGCAACGATGGTGGTCGCCGCCGCCTGGCTAGCGGCGACCCCATTCACGCTGCGCCATCCCCGGGTGGTGCAGCGGGTAGGACAGACGATCGTTGGCCCGCTGGAGCACCTCTTCGAGCACCTCGATCCCCGTGCTGGGCAGTACACCGAGCAGGATCTGTCACCCTACTTCTGGCATAACGGGCAGTACCCCGTCTCCGAAGAGTACAGAGCGCTATTCGACAGCAACTTCTCGGACTATCGGCTGCGGATCGAAGGGCTGGTCGAAAACCCGGTGGACCTCGACCTGCAGCAGCTTCGCGCCCTGACCTCCCACGAGCAGATCACTCAGCATTTCTGCATTCAGGGATGGTCGGGTGTGGCCAAGTGGGGCGGGGTCTCGATGCAAACGGTGGTCGACCTGGTCCGGCCCCGTCCCGAGGCAAAGTGGGTGGTGTTTTACTCCTATGGCGAGGGCGCGGACAAGGGGATCTACTACGACGCCCATCCCATCGAGCATATGAGCCACCACCTCACCATGCTGGCCTTCGATATGAATGGAGGGCCACTGTCATTTGGGCATGGCGCCCCGCTCCGCCTTCGCAACGAACTCGAACTCGGCTTCAAACAGGTGAAGTGGATCAAGGGAATCGAGTTCGTCGCCCACTTCCGGGAGATCGGCAGCGGCTTTGGCGGCTACAACCAGGACCATGAGTTCTTCGGCTACCGGCAGTCCATTTAGGGCGAACAGCTCACCTCATCGACAACTGGGTGACGACGCCGTCTTGGATACTCGCGTCTCGCACTGTCTAAGACGACCCTGAGTCCCGGGCGCGAGAAGGCGATACTTTGCGCCCGTTGGTGTGGCGATACGATATGCCTACAGGAAGGAGGCCAGCCCATGCCCACAGTCAGCGTCCGCTACATCGTGAACGACGTCGACCAGGCAATCACCTTCTACTGTCAGCACCTCGGCTTCCATGAGGACATGCATCCGGCACCCACCTTCGCCATGCTGTCGCACGGTGACCTCCGTCTCGTGCTGAGCGCACCAGGGGGTGGCCCTGGCGGGGGACAGGGCATGCCCGACGGGCGGATGCCGGAGCCCGGTGGTTGGAATCGTTTCTCCCTCCAGGTCACCGACATCGAAGGGACCGTCGAAAAGCTACGCCAAACGGGAGCTCGCTTTCGCAATGACATTGTCATTGGTGTCGGAGGGAAGCAGATCCTTCTCGACGACCCTTCCGGTAATCCGGTCGAACTGTTCGAACCGACCATCGCAGAGGCGTCCCTCGACAAAGCTGGCTGAATAGCTCCTCGCGAATATGCCACTCACATCCTGGTCACGCCCCGAACGCCACCGCCGACGGCGGATGGAGTGCTTAATCGCGCTCTCGCAGGTGCCGTCGACGATCGACCTCTGGCTCTCACCTTCCTCACTGGCGTCGACCTCCGAGGACACCTTGCCTTATGGAGCCTCTCGCCTACCGATCGCGAGTGGGGCGGTGGCTCCCGGCAGCTGAACGGGTCTCTGAGGTAGTGGCATCCATCGACGCTCTGATCATGGACTTCGACGGTCTGATGATCGACAGCGAATACCAGATCGCGATGGCGACTCTCGAGATCCTGTCTCGACGAGGCGCGGACCTAACCATGGACGAAATCGGACACTTGTTCGGCTCGGTTGACAACGAGGACGAGTGGGAGTCTTTGATGCAACGTTTGTTCGCGGGTTCATTCACCGTAGCCGATCTAGACGCCGCGCTTGCCGTTCTCCTCACTCCGGATTTCGACGAGTTGCCCCTCCTGCCTGGGGTTATCGACCTGCTGGATGCGGCTGGTGCTTGCGGTTGGCGACTCGGATTGGCCACCGGCCAGCGACCGGCCCGCTTGGAAGTGCATTTGCGACGTCTGGGTCTAGCCGACCGCTTTGATGCGGTCGTCACTTCGTCGGAGGTGGAGCACGGCAAGCCTGCGCCGGACATCTATCGCGAGGTAGCTCATCGCCTGCACGTTCTGCCTGGGAGCTGCCTGGTTGTGGAAGACTCTCTGCCCGGATGCCAGGCCGCGCTGGCAGCTGGGACGAGTGTCATCATCTGTCCT
This sequence comes from Candidatus Dormiibacterota bacterium, assembly GCA_035534695.1. Lineage (GTDB taxonomy): Bacteria > Chloroflexota > Dormibacteria > Aeolococcales > Bog-877 > Bog-877. The sequence continues at coordinate 115,256 of DATLRN010000005.1, read as the reverse complement.
TCACGCGTGAGTGCAGGTTGCGATTTTCCTGAGGCGATTACCTTGGTGTCCAGCCTCACAGAGGTGGGACTCAAGGCTTGGGTACGGGGTGTGGGGGCCGTTGAGGAGAGGATCCGTCATCACCTGACATAGCTGCATGGCACGGACTCCGGGCTGACCATACCGACGCTGCACACGCCACCACCGGTGAGAGCTCCAGATGGTTGCACCGGATGGCAATCTGTGCTCCGATTAGGGGATGTCTCGTCCAGAGCTGAGGCTTCCCCCCAAAGTTAGCCCAGGGGATCGGGTTGCCGTTCTGTCGCCTTCGTTCGCGGCGCCCGGCCGCTTCCCCGCAGTCCATGAGCTTTCGATGCTTCGGCTGCGCGACAAACTCGGGCTAGAACCCGTCGAATACCCCACCACCAGGCATCTCGGCGCCTCGGCTTGGTCACGGGCAGCCGACCTAATGGCTGCCTTTAGCGACCCTGAGATCAAGGCCGTAATGGCGACGATCGGAGGAAATGACCAGATCACAGTGCTGCCCTTACTTGACCCAGGCATCTTCGCAGCCAACCCCAAGGCGTTCTTTGGGTACAGCGACAACACCAACCTGCTCAACTGGCTTTGGAACCTCGGGGTAGCGGGCTATCACGGTGGCTCCACGATGGTCCACCTGGCGCGGCCCGGAGGCCTGCATTCGGTTTCGATCGAGTCGCTTCGGGCAGCCCTCTTTACCGGCGGTGATCTGGAGATCCGCCCCGTCGAAGAGTTCAGTGAGGACGAATTCGACTGGGGGGATGCTGCGCCGGCCGACGTCGCAGCTCCGACCCAGCCGGGCGGGGACTGGCTCTGGCATAACCCGGTGCGGGTAGTGACAGGCCCAACCTGGGGGGTCCTTATGGCCAATGTCGACATCAAATACGATCATGGCGTCCGGAGCGTAGGCAGCGAAGGCACGGAGAACTGGCTGTTCGGTTTCGGGGTCATCTACCTGGTCGTCAATGGCTGGCTGGGTGAGTTCAAGATGCCTTGGCTTGGCGGCGTGATTGCCGGCCTTCTATTCGCGGTTGCCGCCGTCTTTACCTTCGGCGCCCAGGTCCGGCGCGGCCGAGGAGTACGAGGTCCGTCGCAACGAACCGCCGCCATGTATGGCTGGTCATGGCTCCTTGCCGTCGTCGGCGTACTGGCCCTGGATCTGGCTCTGGAACACCAAGGCCTGCCTTCCGATCTGGCGCCGCTTCTCTGGACCGGGAGTTCCCTGCTAGCGGTTGGTCTGCTTTACATAGCGGGCGGGATGCTTTGGGACGATCGCCTCCAGTACTGGCTCGGGGCGTGGGTGTTGGTAACCGGTGCTGCCAGCGTCACTGCCGGAGTGTCCGGCAACTTCGCCGTGCTCTCGTTGGCCGGCGGGGGCGGTTTCCTGATAGCTGCTGCGGCGTTCCGGGTCCGGGGCTCGCGTTCCAAGGAGGTCCACGCGTGACTGTGGAGCGAGCCCTTCCCGATCTTGATTCGGTGATTCATGCGCAGGGCCGTCTCCGAGTGACGGTGGCTCTCTCCGTGGTGCCCACGGGGGACACCGTCACCTTCCCCCGTCTCCAGGAGTTGGTGGGCATGACCGCCGGCAATCTGTCAACTCACCTGCGCAAGCTCGAGGACGCCGGTTACATATCACTCGCCAAAACCTACCAGCGGCGCAAGCCCATCACCTACGTGAGCCTGACGAACGCGGGGCGTGTGGCATTCAGGCAATACAGCGCATCCTTGCATGACCTGCTTTCCCCACCAGTGCCCGGGTCGGATGACTGACTCCGCCGGCTCCCGACCGCGGTCCGACCGGACGCGGGCCACCCATTCACTTGGGCTCGGATGGCCAGCCGGCTCCAAAACATTGAGTAGCCGCTACGAGAGACCTGTCCTGAGCAACTGAACTCGTGGGCGACAGAACTCCATCCGCCAGACTATTGGGTCGAGTTCCCAGAGCGGCCGGGGCCGTGTCTAAAGCTGTGCTTTGGCGCGCAATTCATCGAGCGCGGTCCGAACCACTCCCGGCTGTTCCAGCCAGGGCAAGTGTCCGCAGTTCTGGAGGACCCGGGCCTCGGCACCTGGAATCAGCGCCGCCGTCTGGATTCCGTAGGAGTTGGGAATCGGGCTGCCGGCTCCCAGGAGCAGAAGAGTTGGTACCGGACACTGGGGCAGGAGCGTGGTCAGCGTGCCCCGCTCGAAATGCTCGTGGATGGAGGCGAACGTCTCCGAATATGCGGCAACCGAAACCTGCATTGGTGGCATCGGCGGTGCCGTGGCTGGGTCGGCGAAGTAGCCGGGCCAGACCAGAGCCAGGCCCTCCAGCTCATCTGCTGCGGTGCCCTCCCCACGCATGGCGCTGGCGTCCAGCTCGGCCGCCCGAGCTGCCGCCGCCGGACTGAGGCGGGCGAGGAGATTCTCATTCAACCCGGATTCGCCACCGTCTGGCACCGCCCCCAGTGGGTCGACCACGAGCGCGGCCGCGATGCGCTCCGGATGGGTCGCCATCAGGTGGAGGGCAAGGTGACCACCCCAGGAGTGGCCGATGAGCAGGACGCGCTCCAGGCCGAGCGAGTCGAGCAACGCAATCGCGTCGGCAACCTGGGTCTCGATCGTGAAGGGACCGGAAAGGGTGGAGGGCGCCAACCCTCGTTGTTGATACCGGATCACCGTGTAGCCGTCGACGAGTTCAGGCTCAAGACTCTCGAGATACTCAGAGAGGCCGGGTCCGCCGTCGAGGAGGACCACCGCCGGGCCGACGCCGTTACGCCAGCCCGCCAGCCGGTTGTCTCCTTCGCCGACCTCGAAGTTAGGTTCACTCACCGTTGCTGAAGTCTATCCTCCGGAGAACCCGCGGCTGGGAGTGTGGTGTCAGTTGATCTCGCGAACGGGAGGTGGACCAGTGCCAGTTACGCTGCAGACAATGACCGCCGGATGGGTGGCACCCAGGAGGGTAAGTAACGTGAGCTTCACCGATGCCGAAATAGAGTTTTTACGCTCTCAGCGCCTGGGCCGCTTGGCGACCATCGCCCCCGATGGCGTTCCGCAGAACAATCCGGTGGGATTCAAGGTCGACGAAGAGGCGGGAACGATCGACATCGGCGGCTGGAATATGGGCAAGTCTCAGAAGTTCCGTAACGTTGAAGCCAACCCCCAGGTCGCCTTTGTAGTCGATGACCTGGCCTCGATAAAACCTTGGAAGCCGCGTGGAGTGCAGATCCGGGGTACCGCCGAGGCCTTGAGCAACCAGTCTGCAGGTGACCCAAAGGAGGGGGACGGGTTGATCCGTATCCATCCCCGGCGGGTTCTCAGCTGGGGTCTGGGGGCAGCTGGCAATGAAGGGTCCCGACGCATTTTTCTTGCCAAGTCCACGGAGTGACTCCGCGCCAGTACCGAAGCCCTTGACGGGACGCGGGGCGGGCAGAAGGGCCGGTCTCCGCTATAAATCGGGGATGGACCAGAGCGATGCCACCGTTTCGATCAGACAGGCCACCCCACCTGACTGTGCCGCGGTGGCGCGCCTCTATGGGGGCTACGTTCTGGAGTCGCTGGCGACCTTCGAGTTGGTGCCACCCACCCCAGAAGACTGGCAGGTCAAGCTTGCCGGGCTGAACCGGCTGGGCCTGCCCTTCCTGGTTGCACTCGATGGCGCCGAGTTGGCCGGGTATGCCTTAGCCACTCCCTGGCGTCCCCGCCCCGGTTATCGCTTTACCCTGGAGGACTCCATCTACGTGCAGCCCGAACGCGTTGGTCAGGGTCTGGGTTCGCAGCTCCTGGAGGCTCTCATCGCGGCGACCCGGAGCTGGGGGGCCAAGCAGATCATTGCGGTGATCGCGGACTCGGGCGAGCCCGCATCTGCCGCCTTACACCGCAGCGCGGGGTTTCTCGAGGCGGGCCGTCTGCGTCAGGTTGGCTTCAAGAATGGTCGCTGGCTGGACACGCTACTTCTGCAGCTGAGCCTAGAGGATGGCCCCGGCTAAAGCGGCAATCCCCAAGCTACTTCAGGAGTCGGGAGAGGCGTCGGTCGGCGAGGCGACGGCCTCCGGTCTGGCAAGTGGGGCAGTACTGCAAGGAGCGGGTCGCGAACGCCACCTCACAGATGGTGTCGCCGCAGGTGGGGCAAGGCAACCCGGTGCGGCCGTGAACCCGCATGGCAGAACGCTTCTCGTCCTTCAGTTCCTCTGGAGCAAGGCCAGTGCATGCGGCAACCGCGGTGGTGAAGATGCTCACTAACGCTTGATGGAGCCTCCTGACCTCGTCGCCGGAGAGCTTGCTGGCAGTTTTGAACGGCGACATCCGGGCGACATGCAAGGCTTCATCTGAGTAGGCGTTGCCGACCCCGGCCAGGACGGACTGCGTAGTGAGGGCCGATTTGACGTTGCCCGGGGCCTGTGCCAGGGCCTCCCCGAGCACCTGGCCGGTGAAGGTGGGATCCAGGGGATCCGGACCAAGCCCCGCGATGGCTGGAACCAGGACGGGATCTTCGACCACCCAGAGCGACACGCGCCTCTCCTTGCCTGCCTCAGTGAGATCGAGGCCGGGACTGGATCGGCCACCTTCCCCGGACTGGAAGCCCACCCGCAGGACCAAGGGGCCTCGGCTGGGCCGGGCCAGTGGTTCGGCCAGCCGGGGATGCCACTTCAACCATCCGGCCCGACTCAGGTGGATGACCATGAAGCCGCTGGTTGTCTCCAGACAAAGGTATTTCCCGCGCCGCACCCAGCGGACGACGTGGCTCCCGAGGAGGTCCTGAGGGCTCGGCGCGACTGTTTTCAGAGCGGAGAAAGACGCTAGCTCCAACCGGGTCAGCTGGGATCCCGAGGTGTGCCGGTCGAGGAACTGGACCAGCGCCTCTACTTCAGGAAGCTCAGGCATTCTGGCCGCGTGGCTTGGCCGCCCTGCCGACCGTCAGGCCAGCTCTACGCAGGCTGATCCCGCCGCCCCCGGCCCGGGCTCGGAGGTGCTCGTCGAGTGGCCGATCGCCTGAACCCATGGTGTTGCTCGAGGTGTGGCTGGCGACGGCCTCGCGCCATCTGCCGACGTTCTCCCACGAGTTCCCACGCCACATGCCAACTCTACGGTCGCCCTGCTCTCCATCCTCAATGTCGATTGCTCCTCCTCACCCCTCGGTTCCTCCTCGACCCCTGATCTTGCTGCCCCAGGTTCGATCCGCGACCGGTGTGGGGCAATACGACGACAAGCCTCCTGGCTCGTCTGTGTAGCGCAGACGTCGTCTCTCCGGCCTGTCCAAGCCACTCGCCACTAGGGACCATCCATTTACGCCAGGCGGTCCATCAACCCAGTTCTCTATTCAGGCAGGACCGGCTAATGCGCGAGACTGGCGTCCACCGTCGGCGGTAGGACCGCGCGAGGCATGCCGCCGACTCGTCAGGTGCTTGGTTGCGCGTCGAGGATGCTAGTCGAGTCCAGCCTGATCGAAGTGCCTAGCAGTGGTTCCAGTGGATGGGCGATCAAGGTGACCTCCACTGAAAATTGCGTGGGCTCGCTCAGACTTCCTCCTACGCAAACCTTGATTTGGGCGTCCCCGGTTACGGCTGTCTGTACCAGCGTGTCGGCTGGCCCTCCAGGACAGAATGTGTCAGCCGTGGTGCTACTCCCCTGCTGACAGAGAGTGTTTTGATCGACGGTGAGTATATTCGCCGCTTTCTGCGCTGCCGACTCAATGGTCACCGTGTCACCGTCCTTATCCTGGCCGGACTCACATGGAGGCGTCCCATTGTCGACGGAAGTCTGGACTATTGCCTCCCGTGCCGCCCCTTGCGCGGCGTCGGCGACAGCGGAGGCCTGAAAGAAGAGATATCCGGCGGCGACCACGCCCACCACTAGGGCGAAGAATATGGGCGCTACCAGTGCGAACTCCACGACGGCTTGGCCGGAGCCTCGGCGGATCATCGCTACGAGTACAAGCTAGCGCCCGAGCCAGCGATACCGGGAATCTGATAGCCGCTCCCGGTGATGTTCAGGTCTGTATAGCCCTGGGTCTGGAAGAGGTCCACCGTGGCCAGTCCGTTGATGGTCACATTGCAGTGCACGCCTGCCGAGCAAGTCTCGCCAGTCGCGGCGTCAAGGCCGTATCCGGCTACCAGCATGCCGCCTGGCAGATAAGGTACGCCGGAGTCATTGCCCCAATAGGTTTCGCAGGTGTTGCCACACCCAGATCCGGAAAGCACCTGACCCGTCTGATCACTGTTGTCGTAGATGATCCCACCCAGAGTAATCGCGGCGGTGTCCGTTGGCAACGCATCCAATCCGATGTTGGCCACGTTACTCGCCGAGTTCCAGATGAGGAAATCGTCGTACGTCCCTGACGTGGGAGCGGTGATGTTGACCGTGCCCTGACCACCGATCTCGACCACATCATTCAGTCCTTGCGAGGCTACCGGGTTGGGCTGGTTGCAGACCGTGCCGCAGCTGGAGTCCACGTTACAGTTGTCAGAATTCCCTGGGGATCCACAACTCGCGGAGTTGACGGCTGCAGGTAGCACCGGTTCGCCGTCGCCTTTGTTCTGAACGCCATCGATAGTCTTGGGGACGGTGTCGTCGGTGTAGAAGACGACACCGTTACCACTAACGGTGTCCCCTAATGCCGGCATGATCACCAAGCCCTTTTCGAACACATACAGGCCTTCATACACGGTGCCACCACCCGACTGACCTAGTGCCTGGCTGCAGTTCTCAAACGTGGCGTTGCCGGTGATAACTACTGCGCTGGTGTAGACCCCGGGAACGTACACGCCGCCGGGGTGGGCCGGGTCTGTAAGGACACCTTGGCCGGGGCAGTAGGCGTCACTGCTGGTGGGCTCCGGTGGCGCCTCGGGATCTGTGGCGATGGGATCGGTGGTGTACTGGCCCTGGCCTCCAGACCAGGCCGTGTAGCTTATGGTGGTGTTGTTTGCTGTGCACTTCGCGGGGTCTGCCGGACTGTCACCGGTGAAGCACCAGTCCCAGGGAATCTTGGCGGCGGCATCGATGTTGCCGGCGACGTCCATAGTCCCATTCTCCTTTCCGTCGATCGTGTCGGCACACGCGCTGGGCTTGCAATCGGAGTTGCTCCACGTCGACTCGCCCGCGTTCAGCCATCCATTGGCATTGTCGAAAATGGTCCCGGTCACGTTGAAGAAGCCGTTGCCGGCCTCAAGGATCGTGTGTGCCCCGTTCTCTCCCAGAGCCACGATGCTGGTGGCACCACCCTTGGAGGCGATGTTGTTGACCGCAGCGGCGGCGGCCGCTGTCTGCAGATGCGAGAAGCCCATGATCTGAGCGATAAATGGCGGCCACTTGGGCTGCACCGAGACGTGTACCCCGCAGGCTCCGGCGGGGATGATGCTGGCAGAGGCGGTGACCGTGTCATCTCCTGGCGTCACATCGAAAGTCCCCCCGGTGGAGTTGAGATAGTAAGCGGACCAGTTCTTGTTGGGATTGGTTGATGGAACCGCGGAGTCCGGGGAGTTGTGATTGACCTCGTCGTCAATCACTTGGACAAGCTGTGCCCCAGTGATGGGGGAGGGAACTGAACCGTCGTCGCAATTACTGACCAGGGCATTGGCACCCGCCTGGGAGGCGAAGTCAGCCGCATTCTGGGCCTGGCGGTACTGGAAGAGCCCAAAGCCACCGTCGATGGCCAAGCCACCAGCGAAGACTAAGACCACCAAACTGATGGCGAACAGCACGGCGACCTGGCCACCCTGGCGCTGCCGCGAGTTGGCTGACACGAGGGATCGGGTCGGAAATACCAATTTCATGATACCGACGTCGCCTCAACCCCGTCCGTCGCTTCTGAACTAACCGCAAGGGACGGGAAGATGGGGATGAAGGGAGTGATGCTCTGGTAGACCTTTACTTGGACAAGGTCTACTTGGTCATTCTCCAACCCACCGGTTCCAGCGGCAATGTCGGTAACCGCGACGCATTGAGGAGACACGCCAGTGGGGACCCCCCCACCTGAGCACTTGATGCTGCTGGCCCCGCCCTCCTCGTCGTTGGCGGCGGTCGATGCATCGGTTCTTTGGGTGGAGACATCGCTCGGGTTCTTGGCGTAGTCACTGGCAGCTGCCACCGCCGCGGCACGCGCTGCCTGGGTCACGTTAATCGCCGAGATGATCATCTGTCCTCCAGTCGCGATCAGCCCCAGCAAGAGGACGGCCACTGGTAGGATGAGGGCGAACTCGACCAACGACTGGCCCCGGCTGGGACGCCGCCGATTTAGAGTCAGGGCGTGCACGATACCTCCAAGTGGCCGTAAGGCATTTCGGCCCGCCGTGAGCGTAGCGGCTCTCGGCGCACGCCACTTCCACCAATCAGGTAACAGTCGTGTCACAGGACCGAGGGTTGCCCGCCCACTCACACACACGGTCCCAGCGGAGACTTGGCCCGGACCTTGCAAGTATTAGAAGTTCTCCGCCGCGGCACGGGCTACCTCAGTCGGTCCACCGAGATCGCTACGCCCAGACGCGACGTGGAGGTCCTCCTGGCGCACGCGCTGTCTCTTTCTCGGTTGGACCTATATCTCCAGTTTGACCGACCCCTGACGGAAGAAGAGCTTACAAGGACTCGAGGCCTGCTCACGCGGCGACGGAAGGACGAGCCGATGGCCTACCTTCTCGGCGAAGCTAGCTTCTACGGGCTGGACTTTGAAGTCGGACCCGGTGTCCTGATCCCGAGACCGGAGTCGGAACTGCTGGTTGAGGTGGCCCTCGCTCATGTCAGGGCCATCGGTCAGGGCCCAATTCAGGTCGCCGATCTGGGCTGCGGCAGCGGTTGTCTCGCGATCGCCATCGCGGCTAACTCGCCAGCGGCAGAGGTGGAAGCGGTTGACGCCTCCGAAGTGGCTGTGGCCTCGACCACCCGAAACGCCCTCAAGCACCGGGTGAGCGATCGCGTTACACCGGTGCTGGCGTCCTGGTCAGAGCCTCTGGGTTGGCTTTCTCCGACCGACCTAGTGGTAGCTAATCCGCCTTACATAAGCACTGAGGAGCTACGAACTCTGGACCGCTCCGTTCGTGACTACGAGCCGGTCCTCGCCCTCGATGGTGGTCCGGACGGGCTGGATGCCTATCGGCAGCTGCTCCGGGCACTGGCCGCGGTACTGGGAGCGGGGGCCGCGATCTGCTTGGAAGTAGACCCTCGTCGTATTAGAGGTGTTGAGGCGCTGGCCCATGAGGTCTGGCCTGGAGCGCATCTGGAGCCACGCCGCGACTTGGACGGACAGGAGCGAGTCCTTCAGGTTCAGATCAGCCGATGACTGGGTCCCCACTCTGGATGGGCGGTAGGGGAGTCGAGCTGGCCGTGGTCGAACTCCGGTTGGGACGCGTGGTGGGCTTCCCGACGGACACCGTCTATGGGCTGGCCGCCTTGGCCGCGAATCCGAGCGCGGTAGCTGCCCTGGCCCGGGTCAAAGGACGCAGCAGCCGACAGCCGGTAATTGCCATGGCGGCCACTGCGGGCGAGCTTGAAGTTCTGGCTGTATTCGGCGGCCAGGCCCGCGTCCTGGCTGACCGATTCTGGCCCGGCCCGCTGACTCTAATCCTGCCCGCCCGCTCGCACGTTGCCGGTCTGACCTACAGAGGCACGGTCGCCGTCAGGGTGCCTTCCCACGTGGTCGCCCTCGAGTTGTTATCCCGGGCAGGACCGCTGGCCACAACTAGCGCCAACCGTCACGGTGAGCCCCCCGCGCATGACGCCGCAGATGCTCTTCACCGCTTGCACGGCTTGGCGGGGGCCCTGGCAGCACCAGCGGCGCCTGAGGAGTCAGGCCAACCCTCATCTATACTCGACCTCACCCGAGCAGAGCCGGTCTTAATTCGCGAGGGCGGCCTCAGTGCTCACCAGTTGGGGGTGTCCGTGACCAGGCAGGACCCTCGGATTCGGAGGGACTGAGATGGCGATTGCGGAACAACGACTCAGTGCCCTGCATCAGGCTGATCCCCAACTCGCATCACTGCTCGAGGCGGAGCTGGATCGTCAGCAGTACACCCTGGAACTGATTCCCTCCGAGAACGTCGCCAGTCCGGCCGTCCTGGAGGCGGTCGGTTCCTGGCTCACTAATAAGTACGCTGAGGGGACTCCAGGCAAGCGGTACTACGGCGGCTGCGAGTTCGTCGACCAGATCGAGACCCTAGCTCAGGAGCGGGCCTGCCGGCTCTTCGGGGCAGAGCACGCCAATGTCCAGCCCCACTGTGGGAGCGCGGCCAATATGGCCGCTTACATGGCCTTCTGCCAGCCGGGCGACACCATACTCGGCCTCGATCTGAGCCATGGCGGTCATTTGACTCATGGATCGCCAGTCAGCTTCAGCGGAATCATCTACCACGCTGAGTTCTACGGCGTCAATCGAGAGACTGAGCAGCTCGACTACGAGGAGATCCGGCGCCGGGCCCGGGAGGTGAGGCCCCGGGTGCTGGTGGCAGGAGCCAGCGCCTACCCCAGGACATTCGACTTCGTCCAGTTGGCCGAGATCGCACACGAGGTGGACGCAATCCTCATGGTGGACATGGCCCACTTCGCCGGTCTGGTGGCGGGAGGCGCCCACCCCAGTCCGGTTCCCTACGCCGACGTCGTCACCCTGACCACCCACAAGACCCTGCGAGGACCTTGGGGGGGGATGATCCTATCTCCTGAGGAGCACGCCAAAGCCATCGACAAAGCGGTCTTCCCTGGGGTGCAAGGCGGACCCCTGCTACACGCCATCGCCGGCAAGGCGGCGGCGCTCCATGCCTGGAGCCAGCCGGAGATGGAGGGTTATGCCCAGCGGGTGGTGGCCAACGCCCAGCGGCTGGCAGCGGGATTGCTGAAGGAGGGGCTCCGTCTAGTCAGCGGAGGGACTGACAACCATCTGATGCTGATCGATCTGCGCCCGCTGGGTCGCACCGGCAAGGAGGTCCAGGAAGTCTTCGATCGGGCTCACATCACCGTCAACCGCAACTCCATTCCCTTCGATGAGGCAAGCAAGTTCAATCCCAGCGGCATCCGCTTGGGCACCCCCGCGGTCACCACTAGGGGAATGGGTCTGGAGCAGATGGACGAAATCGCCGCCATGATCTCCCGGACCATCCACAACCTTGGCGACGCGGCGGTGGAGCGCGAGGTCGCGGCCCAGGCGCGCACCTTGTGCGAGGCGTTTCCCCTGCCGTACCGGTAGCGCGGGCGCTGATCGTGCCCTCCGTCAGCAATCACTACTTCAGTGCTCTGCCAATCTTGCTGTTGGCGGTGGTGGTGACCATGGCCTGCGTACCCCTGGCCCGCTGGATCAGCTTTCGGGTGGGCGCGGTGGCCCAGCCCGGCGGACGTCACATTCACACCCGGCCCACCGGGCGGCTCGGCGGACTGGCGATCATGGTCGGCTTTGCCGTCGCCATGGTCACCTTTGGTCGCCAGGTACAGGACTGGTGGCAGGTGGTGGTGATCGCGCTGGTGGTGGGCTGTCTGCTCGCGGCTGACGACATCCTAGGACTCGCCTACTGGACCAAGCTGGTGGTTCAGGCGCTTTGCTCCTTGGCGGTGGCCTGGCTGTTTGCCATCAACATCCACGCCGTCAACTTGCCCGGATTGGCGATCCCCTTGGCCTGGGCCTCCATACCCATCACCATCATCTGGCTGATGGGAATGCAGAACTCGATCAACCTGCTCGACGGCGTCGATGGCCTGGCCGCTGGCGTGGTGGCGATCGTCGGTGGCGTCCTCTATCTGGCGGCAGTTAACCGTCTCGGGATCGAGCCCAGCCAGGGCGGGGTGATCCTCCTCTCCTCGGCCCTGATCGGATGCTGCCTCGGCTTCCTGGTCTTCAATTTCGCGCCGGCCAGGATCTTCATGGGGGACTCGGGAAGCCACGTACTGGGGATGCTGCTGGGCATCATTACCATCCTGGGAGTGGCCAAGGTGACGGTCGCTCTCGCCTTATTTGTGCCCGTTGTGGCCCTCGCCCTGCCCATCGGAGACACCGCCTTCGCGATTCTCAGGCGCCGTCGGCAGGGGCTCGGGTTCGCCCACGCCGACGCCCGTCACTTACATCATCGGCTGTTGGAACTGGGGTTGAGCCCCCGCGAGACATCGGTGACCTTCTATCTGACGACCGCGATCCTGGGTTGCGTCGGGCTCGCCGTCTTCGGTCACCGCAAGATACTGGCCGTCGCTCTGGCACTCTTGCTGGTGGCGTTGGGCCTTCTCCTCTGGAGGATCTGGCACCGAGGCGGATTCATTTTCCAGCGGCGGGCCGAGGCCGAGCCGACTCGTTTAGACCGGCCCCATGTCTGAGTCGTCGGCAGTGCCAGGGCAGTACTTGGAGATTGTCGGTGGTGCGCCGCTGCGGGGGCGGGTGACGGTGAGCGGCAGCAAGAACGCCGCCCTGCCCCAGATGGCCGCCGCCATTCTCACGGACGGGCCGCTTCGCCTCAGCAATGTTCCCGGCATCGAGGACGTGGAGACGATGTGCCGACTCCTGCGCGGGCTGGGCGCCCGGGTGGAGCGTTCTGAAGGTGAGGTGGCCATCGACACTCAGGGCATCACCACTGTCGAGCCGGATGTCGAGTTGGGTCGGCGCATGCGAGCTTCCCTGCTGCTGCTGGGTCCCTTGCTAGTCTCTCGCGGCGAGGCCTCCTTGCCGCTCCCCGGGGGCGACGACATCGGCATGCGTCGCGTGGAGCAGCACCTGGACGGCCTCAGAGCGATGGGCGCCGAGGTTCGCGAGGACGAGTTCGGGATACGGGCCCGGGCGACGCGGCTCCACGGAGCCCACATCCAACTGGACATGCCGACCGTGACCGGGACCGAGAACCTGATGATGGCTGCGGCCCGAGCTGACGGCATCACCGTTATTTCTAATGCTGCTCGCGAGCCCCATGTGGTCGACCTGGCCCTCTGCTTGAAGGCCATGGGAGCTCGTATTGCCGGCGCTGGCGGTGACCGAATTGTCATTGAGGGGGTGGCCCACCTTCATCCCACCGAGCACCGGGTTCGCGCCGATTACATCGAAGCCGGCACCTTCGCCATCGCCGCGGCAGCGACCGGAGGGGAGATCGTCATCGAACAGCTCGACTGCGACGACCTCGATCAGGTCCTCCACAAGCTTCGCCGAGCCGGCTGCCAGGTGGAGGAGGGAGGGACCTGGCTGCGAGTGTCCCGGCCTGGGCGGCTACGGGCGGTGGACATGACGACCTGGCCGCATCCGGGCTTCGCCACCGATCTTCAGGCCCAGTACGTCGCCCTAATGGCCCGGGCCGATGGCTTCAGCACGGTGTCGGAGGCGCTTTTCGAGAACCGCTTTCAGCATGTTGAGCAGCTGCGCCGGCTGGGGGCCGAGATCAGCTTGCATGGGCGCAGCGCAGTGGTTCACGGAGGGTCGTCCTGGCGCGGGGCCGACCTGGACATCTCCGATATCCGTTCGGGAGCGGCCCTGGTGATCGGAGCGCTCTGCGCCGAGGGGACCAGCCGGCTGGTCAATGTCCACCACCTCGACCGCGGGTATGAGGATCTGGTCGGTAAGCTCGCCGGGCTGGGAGCGACCCTGCACCTGCGACCGGCCGACGCGAGGAGCTAAGGCCCTTGGCGCCGCGCCGCTTCGGCATCGACCTGTCTCCAGATCAGGTCGTCGTGTGGGCCCGCGGCGATGGACTGGTGATCGAGGAACCGTCCGCTCTGGCGCGCCAGAGGTCGAACGGTCGGCCCCTGGCGTTCGGCCTAGCGGCCCTGGAACTGGCGGCAGATCGGGCTGGCGAGGTCGAACTCAGCTGGCCGTTGGGGGTGGAGGAGTTGGCTGACGTCGGTGCCGCCGAACAGCTCCTCCGTCAGATCATCCTTCGGGTGGTGGGCCGGCTGCTGTTTTCCCGCCATGAGGTCATGCTGGGAGTGTCGGCTGACCTGTCGACGGCTTCTCGGCGGGCGCTTCTTCGAGTCGCCATGGCTTCTGGGGCGCGAATGGCGCACATGATGGATCTGCCCTTGGCGGCGGCCTTGGGAGCCGGTCTTCCGATTGCCTCTTGGACCCCACTTCCCTTGGTCTTCCTGCTGCCCCAAGTAGCTCAGATTGCGATCATCTGCCACGAGGGACTGCTCGGTCACCGCTGCCTACCATCCCCACCGGGGTCGTGGGAGACCGAGGCCGGTAGGGCTGCGCTTGCCGGTGGCGTGAGCTCCTTGCTTGACGATCTTCCCCCCCAACTGCGGGAGCATGCGGCGGAGTCCGGCGTCGCAATGGCTGGCCGTGGTCCGGCCCTCGCTTTGATCGGCGACCACCTCACCGAGGCGACAGGCGTCGCCTGCAAAATCCTGGCCGATCCCAACCACTGCGTGGCCAAGGGGACCGAGGTTGCGCTGGCGCGGATCGAGTCACTGGGCAGTGAGGGGTTGCTCTACCTGCGCTGAGAACGGACGATCGTGACCGGCTTCAGGCCAGGGCTCATTTGACACTTCCCTGGCAAGCCGCATAAGCTCGGTCGAAGAGCGAGGTTAGCGCAGCCTAAGTCAGGACATCGCCTGGGCGAAGATATCAGCTTCTTGCTCTTTTTTTGCGGCTCCACGGAGGTCGCTCACCGGAGGCGAGATGACGAGACCGACGGTCGCGACTTCTGCCCTGGCGGTGAGAGTAGTTCTGGTGGCCCTGGGCTTGGCCTTGCTCTCGGCTTGTGGTGGAGCGGCCGGGCGACCCCAGACGACACTCGTCCTCTACAACGGCCAGCATCCGCAGACAACCGACTCCCTGGTAGCCACCTTCGAGCGGCAGACAGGGATCCAGGTGACGGTTCGCTCCAACGATGAGGACGTCTTGGCCGACCAGATCGTCCTGGAGGGCTCGGCCTCCCCGGCGGACCTTGTCTACACCGAGAACTCGCCCGCCCTGGAATACCTGCAGGGCAAGAACCTGCTGGCCAAAGTGCCCCGCTCAACTTTGGCCCAGGTGCCCGCCAGATACAACTCATCCGCGTCGCGCTGGGTCGGTGTCTCGGCCCGAGTCAGCGTCCTCGTCTACAACACCAAGATGCTGACCCCCAGCCACCTGCCGGCCTCGGTCCTGAATCTTGCCGATCCTCGTTGGAAGGGGCTTCTCGGACTCGCCCCCAGTGAGACCGACTTCCAGCCGATCATCACCTCCATCGCCCATCAGTACGGCCGCGCGGAGGCCCTGCGATGGCTCGACGGTGTCAAGGCCAACGCTGGCCCGCATCTGTATCCGGACAACGAGGCCATCACTGCCCGGGTCAACTCCGGTGAGATCGCGATCGGGATCATCAACCACTACTACTGGTACCGCCTGCGAGCCGAGATCGGTAGCGACCAGATGCACTCGGCCATTGCCTACCTCGGGCCCCGGGATGCCGGCTATGTCATCGATGTCTCCGGGGCAGCGGTTCTCAAGTCGTCGAAGCACCGCCAGGCGGCGGAGCGGTTTCTCGCTTTCCTGGTCAGCCACCAGGGCCAGGACCTCCTCGCCCACAGTGACAGCTTCGAGTACCCGCTAGGATCGGGGGTCGCGACCGTCAAGGGACTTCGACCGTTTGCCAGCCTGCAGCCCGCACCACTGACAATTGAGGACCTGGGCGATGGGGCAGAGGCCGTTGCCCTGCTCCACCAGGCCGAGCTCCTTTGAGGCAGCGATAACCTCATGGCGACCCTGGCCTCCGGTCTCAATTCCATCGGACAATTGCCCGCGCGAAGGCGCCTGCCGCGAGGCCTGCTAGTGGCCAGCAGTCTGATCGCTGCACTTCTGCTCCTGCCTCTGATCTTCTTATTGCTGGAGGCTCGCCAGGTCGGTTGGGGTCAGGTCTCTGCCCTTTTGTTTCGGCCGCTTACGGCGACTCTGCTCGGGAACTTGCTCCAGCTGGCGGTGGTGGTCACGGCTCTTGCGGCTGGCATCGGCACGGGAGCCGCCTGGCTGGTCGAACGCTCAGACCTGCCCGGGCGCCGACTACTGGCGCTAGTGCTGGTGCTGCCCCTGGCGATCCCGGACTTCGTGGTCGCCTTCGGCTGGGTATCTATCCTGCCTTCAGTCAGTGGCTATGGGGGGGCGGTTCTGGTCATGACCGCCGGTCTCTACCCTCTCGTCTACTTGCCCGTCGCCGCCAGCCTGCGTGGCGCCGATCCCAGTCTTGAAGAGACCGCCCGGACGTTAGGACTGGGCCCCTGGCGGACCTTCTGGCACGTCACCCTGCGCCAGGCTCGACCGACCATCTTGGCCGGATGTCTACTAGTCTCCCTGGCCCTCTTAGCGGAGTACGGGGCCTTCGAGATCCTCGGCTATCAGACCTTCACCACCGAGATTTTCACCGAGTTTCAGGTCGGCTTCAACGCCCCTGCCGCGTGTGCGCTCTCCTTGGTGGTCGTGCTGCTGGGACTTCTCGTGCTGGCTGGCGAGGGCACGCTGCGCGACCGGGGCCGGGGCACCCGGGCAGCCCATAACTCGCGAAAGCTGATCTCACCACAGCGACTGGGAGCTTGGCGCTGGCCGCTGGTCGGGGGCATCCTGTTACTGATCGCGGTTGCCCTGGGAATGCCAATCGGAGTGATCGGGTACTGGTTGGCACAAGGCGGTAGCTCCACGTTGCCCCAGTCGGCCTCGGTGGGCAACGCGGCGCTCCACACGGTCTGGTACAGCGCGGCGGCCGCAGCAGTGGCGACGGTGCTGGCGCTGCCGGTGGCTCTTCTGGCCGTTCGCTCGCCGATTCGTAGCGTACGGCTGCTGGAGCGGAGCACCTACATAGTCCAGGGATTGCCCGGTCTGGTCATCGCCTTGGCCTTGGTCTTCTTCGCCCTGCACTATCTGCCGTTCGTGTACCAGACGAGTGGGCTTCTCATCGCCGCCTACGCCATCGTCTTCTTTCCCCTCGCCTACGTCGCCGTCCGCGCCTCGGTGATGCAGGCCCCGGTCGGTCTGGAAGAGGTGGCTCGGTCGCTCGGACGCACTCCCTGGCAGGTGCGCTGGCGAGTCACCTTGCCGCTCATCGCCCCCGGACTGGCGGCTGCCTTCTGTCTGGTCTTTCTCTCGGCGGTGACCGAGCTGACCGCCACCTTGATCTTGGTGCCGACCGGGGTGCAGACCCTGGCCACCCAGTTCTGGGCCTTCACCGGCCAGGTGTCCTACGGCGCGGCCGCCCCGTACGCTGCTGCCATGATCGCCATCTCCATCGTCCCCGGGATCCTCCTCGGATACTGGTTCGACCGGCGGCAGCGACTCCCGAGAGGCAGCTCGTGAGGGCGATCAGCATCACCGGTCTGCACAAGGGATTCCGCGATACCCCGGTCTTGCGCGGCCTGGATCTGGCCATCGAGGCGGGGTCGCTGACCGCCATCCTGGGTCCCTCGGGAAGCGGCAAGACCACACTGCTTCGCTTGATTGCGGGGCTGGAGCGCTCCGATGGGGGCTGCCTGAGTTTGGCAGACGAGGTAGTTGATGACGGGCGGCGCTTCGTTAGACCGGAACGCCGCCGCGTCGGATACGTGCCTCAGGAGGCATCCCTCTTCCCCCACCTGACGGTAGATCAAAACGTCGGCTTCGGACTCTCCCGCCGGTCCCGTCCGGGAGGCCGGGTACCGGAGCTACTTGGGGTTGTGGGATTGGGCGGACTCGGAAGCCGGTATCCCCACGAACTCTCAGGTGGGCAGCAGCAGCGAGTGGCGCTTGCCCGGGCGCTGGCCATAGATCCCCACCTGCTGCTCCTGGACGAACCCTTCTCGGCCCTGGACCCCGGCCTCCGTGCCAGCGTGCGCGAGGAAGTGCGAGAGATTCTCGCCAAGACCGGAATCACCACTCTCCTGGTTACTCACGATCAAGAGGAGGCACTGTCGGTCGCCGACCAGGTGGCCGTTCTGCGCGATGGGGTGGTAGCCCAGGTGGGCAGCCCCAGTGACCTGTACACCGACCCCATCGATCTGGATATGGCCCGCTTTCTAGGGGACGCCAACCTCATCGACGGGTCCGTGGAAGCGGGGCGTCTGGTAACTCCCTTGGGGACGCTTTCCATGCGTCCCGACGACGCCCAGCGGCAGGCACTCCTGGGGCCGGCCGTGGTCCTAATCCGGCCCGAGCAGATCGTGATTACCTCCGAGCCGGAAGGGGGCGCTCCTGGTCGCGTTCTCCACTCCGAGTTCCACGGCCACGACAGTGTGATTGAGGTCGCCAGCGAGACACCCCTCTTGGCCGGGGTCATCCGGGTCCGAGTCCAGGGCGCTGCCAACGTGAAGCCCAACGCCAGGGTCAACCTGGTGGCTAGTGGCGAGGCGCGAGCCTGGCCTAGGCCGACGGGCTAGGCTGAGCCCGCCGCAGTTCTTCGGCCAGAAGCTGGCGATGCGAGCTGGCCGATTGCGCCCAGCTATAGCGGGCGGCCCGGCTCAAACCAAGGGTGCTCAGATGCTGGCGCAGCTCAGGCTCTTCGATAAGGCGACGAAGCCCATCCACCCAGCCCTCCGAGTCGCCGGGGGAGATGAGCAGCGCCGCCCCTTGGGCCACCTCCTCTACTCCGCCCACACCAGTGGCCAGGACCGGAGTTCCGCATGCCATGGCCTCCAGTGCCGGGAGCCCGAAGCCCTCATAGAGCGAGGGAACACACGCCGCCACCGCTCCGGAGTAGAGAGCCGCCAGGCGTTTTCCTGAAACATGTCCTAGCAAGCGAACCCGGGAACTCAAGTCCAGCTGGGCGGCTTGGGCCAGAAGAGCCTCTCGGACCGGACCATTGGCATTGGTGACCACCAGCCGCACCTCGGGCGCGTGGCCGGGCGCGAAGGCCCGGGCGAACTGGTCCAGAAGAAAGGGGACGTTCTTGCGGGGGTGGTGCGCCCCCACGACGAGGAAGTAGGGCCGGGCGTCGCCCAGCCCCTCGAGGAGGTCCGGTAGCCGATCAGCTGCGACCGGGCTAAGCTCGGCCGCGATCCAGTGGGGGATGACGGTGATGCGATTGGGGTCGGCCCCATAGAGATGGACCAGATCCGCCTTGGTTGTCTCCGAGGGGGTGATCAGCCTGGCGGCGCGCGCCAGGCTGTCGGTGACGAACGACTCGACCGCCTCCGCCCGGCGGCCCGGATAGGCGTTCGGGGCGAAGCGGTGTTCGACCCCATGGACGGTCACCACCGAGCGGGGGAGGCGGCCCGGGGGGAGCCTGTAGGCGGGGATCCAGAGGAGCTGGGGCGGGTGGCGCTGCACTTCCCAGCGTAGCCGGAGTTTGGTCCAGCCGCGAGGCAGGGGCAGACAACGCCACTCCGATCCGGGAGCCAGGGCTGGTGCGCTTCCGGGGGGCCTCTTCTGATTGAGGTAGAGCCGTAACGATGCCGGGGGTTCGGGAAGTAGTCGGGTCAGGACCTGGGTGGCGTACACGCCGATGCCGGTGGCCTCGGACTGGAAGGCTCGGCTGGCGTCGATTCCGATCTCCACCGCGGCAGTGTACGTACCACCGGAAGCGAGCTTCAGGCACCTGCCCACCTCTCCCCACCAGGACCTCAGCCTCACTTCCCTGAAGCCCTGGTTGGCCGTGATAAGATCCGCCCGAATTGTCCTCGGAGGGCGATCCGCGGCGGCCCAAGAGAGTTCCGGGTCCCGGCGACGCCCTCGCGTTGGTAGGAGTCTTCTCGATCACGGTCGGAAGTGGGGTCGTGGCCGGGGTATTGCTGGACGAGCACTTTCGCACGCTCCCACTTCTGACCTTCGTCGGTCTGGTTCTGGGATTCGTGGGAGGAAGTTTGGCGGTGTATCGGGGCCTCGCGCCCTTCCGGGGCCGGTAGACAGTGATGGTTGACGCCGATCAGCTGGCTGGCGCCGTGCGCTCCGCCTGGATCGCCGCCGTGGCCGCCGCCATCGTGGTTGTCGGTATCGCCTATCTCATCGGCGGCCCGGAGGGTGCCGGCCTGGCGTTGGCTGGAGGCATCCTCGGGGTCGCCAACCTGCGCTTCGCTGCTTTTGCCTTGGGTCGGGCTCCGATCGCCTTCTTGAGCTCGAGCCTGCCCCGGCTGGTCGTGATCACGGTCTTGCTGGTGGTCTTGGTGGAGTTACTCGGCCCGGTCGGTATCTGGGGATTGCTCGGACTCCTGGCCACCCACCTGGCCCAGGTAGGAGCGATGGTGCGCTTCGGGATCAGGGCGACCAGAAGGTGAGACCGCTAGTTCTCTCTCAGATCGAGGTGGGCAACCACTGGACCACCCACATCTTCGGGATGTCGCTCTACCTGGACACGCTGGTCAGCAGCCTGGTCGCCTTCAGCATCGTGCTGGGAGCGGGTCTCTACCTGCGTCACGTCACGACCGCCGGGGTGCCCGGCCGGTTTCAGGCGTTTATCGAGATGGTCTGGCAAACGGTGGACGACTACGTGACGCGAATGATCGGTCCATTTGCCAGCTGGGCAGTGCCGCTCTGCACCGTTCTCTTCTTCTACATCCTGGTCAGCAACTGGCTGGAACTAATTCCCACCGGGGACCGGCTCACCTCGGCGACGGCGGATGTGAATGACACAGCCGCGCTGGCGGTCATCGTCATCTTTCTGGTGCATTTCACGTCAATCCGGCAGCGTGGATTCAAGCGCTACATAAAGATCAATTACCTCCATCCCGCGGGCATGCCCAAGGTTTTCTACGTACTCTTGGCGCCCATCAACATCATCTCACAGATTTCCTACCCCATTTCGCTGACGCTGCGACTCTTCGGGAATATGTTTGCGGCAGCGCTAATGTTGCAGATCATCGCCCTGCTGCCGCTTTACCTCTCCTGGGCTTTCAATGGTGTTTGGAAGCTCTTTGAGGGGATTTTTGTCGACGTAATCCAGGCCTTTATCTTCGCCCTGCTGACGGTGATCTACCTGAGCATGGCGACGACCGAGCACGAAGCTGAAACTGACTCGGCGGTCGAGGCCGCCACCGCCTAGGGGCAATCCCCACACTCGTACTGGGAGGAGAAATTCAATGGCGCTCGACACGTCTCATGCAATTGTCTACGCCGGAGCCATGATCGGCACCGGCGTCGGTGCCGTCGGTGCGGCCATCGGTGACGGCCTGGCCGGAGCCCAGTTGATCGCCGGCATCGCACGGCAGCCGGAGGCTCAATCGCGGCTTCTCACCTGGACCTTCTTGACCGTCGGTCTAGCCGAGGCCGTCTACTTCATCAACCTGGCGTTGATGTTCGTCTTCATCAGCCTGGCCGGTAAGTAGGAACCGTCGGTGCCCCTAGTCGCCGCCAACAGCCCGCTGTCGCTCAACCTCACGTTTCCCGTGGAAGTCGTGGTTTTCTTGGCGCTCTTATACCTGCTTTCGCGCTACGTCTTCCCGCCGATCAACAATGCCCTCAAGACGCGCCAGCGGCAAATCGCCCAAGCTCTATCCGAAGCCGAGGCGGCCCGTCGCGAGGTTGATCAGGCCAGGCAGAAGGAGAAGTCGGACCTGGCGGATGCCCGCCGTCAGGCCCAGGAGATCCTAGACCGTGCTGAGAAGCTCGGCGAGGAGCTCCGGGAGGAGCTCCGCCAGAAAGGACGGCAGGAGCAGGAGGCGATGATCACTCGGGCCCGGGCCGAGTTAGCCCAGGAGCGGGAACAGGCGGTGAGCCAGCTGCGCCGGCAGGTGGCTGACCTGGTCTTGCTGGCGACACAAAAGATCCTGGAAGAGGAGCTCGACCAGAAGCGGCAACGTCGACTGATCGATGAGGCCCTGGCAGAGGTGGATTTGAGTGCCTGAAGCACCGCGGGTGCCCAGCACCGCCCGCCACTACGCGCATGCGGTCTTCGAGCTGGCCCAGGAGGAGGGGCACTTTGCCGCGTGGCGGAAGCGCTTGCTCAGCCTGCGTCAGCTCCTGGAAGATTCCGACCTGGGCAAGACGCTGGCCGAGCCCTCGTTGCGGATTGCTCAAAAAATCGAGTTGTGCCGAGCGGTCGTGGCCCAGGACAAGGGCTTAGACAAGCAGGCCGGCAACCTCCTCCTGGTCCTCGTCAGCAGCCAGCGCCAGCGCCTTTTGCCGGCGATTGAGGAGGGGTACCAGCAGCTGGTCGACAAACGCGAGGGCCGGGTCCTGGCTCAGCTGACGACTGCGGTGCCGGTCAGTGCCGCGGAGCAGAAGCAGCTCGCCGAGCAACTCTCCGAGCGGCTCCATTTAGATGTTCGTTTCGAGGCTAAGGTGGACCCCTCCCTGTTGGGTGGGGCGGTGGTCCGGGTCGGTGACCGCGTCTTCGATGCCAGCGTGACCACACGGCTCCAGCAACTCCGCCAGGACCTTCTCACCCAGGTGCCAAGTAGATGAGGAAAACATGAGCATTAGCGCCGCCGAGATTGGCCAGATCATCAAGCGCAAGATCGCCGACTTCGACGCCCCGGTGGTGTCGGCGGAGTCCGGTGTGATCACTACCCTGGGCGACGGTATCGCCCAGATCTATGGCCTGGAAGGTGCGATGGCGGGAGAGCTGCTCACCTTCCCCCATGACATCCTCGGCATGGCTCTGTCCCTTGAGGAAGACCAGGTGCGGGCCATCATCCTGGGCCGCTTCGAGGAGTTGCGTGAAGGGGACGAGGTGCGCACCACCGGTCGGGTGGTCGAGGTCCCCGTCGGCCGTGAACTGGTGGGCCGGGTGGTCAACGCCCTCGGCCAGCCCATCGATGGCAAAGGGGAGATAGCGACCACAGAGCGTCTCCCCGTGGAGCGCCAGGCGCCCGGGGTGATCGACCGGCAGCCCGTCAACACGCCGGTCCAGACCGGGATCAAGGCCATCGACGCCCTGGTCCCGATCGGCCGAGGCCAGCGCGAGCTGATCATCGGCGACCGCCAGATCGGCAAGACGGCGATCGCCATCGACACCATCATTAATCAGAAGGGCAAGGACCTCACCTGCATCTACGTGGCCATCGGCCAGAACGCGTCTTCGGTGGCCCGGATCGCGGCGGTGCTGGACGACTACGGCGCTCTCGAGCACACCATCATCGTGGCCGCCACCTCAGGTGAATCGGCTGCCCTGCAGTACCTGGCGCCCTACACCGGATGCTCGATCGGAGAGTGGTTCATGGAGAAGGGCGAGGACGCGCTGATCGTGTATGACGATCTGAGCAAGCACGCCTGGGCCTATCGCGAGATCTCGCTGGCCCTGCGCCGGCCCCCGGGAAGGGAGGCCTACCCCGGAGACGTCTTCTACCTCCACTCCCGTCTCCTGGAGCGGGCCGCCCGACTCAGTGACGAGAAGGGTGGGGGCTCACTGACGGCTCTGCCGATCATTGAGACCCAGGCCAACGACGTTGCCGCCTATATCCCCACCAACGTGATCTCCATCACCGATGGCCAGATCTACCTGGAGGGCGACCTCTTCTACGCCGGCACCAGGCCCGCCGTCTCGGTGGGCCTCTCGGTGAGCCGAGTTGGTGGCGACGCCATGACCAAGGCGCTGCGGTCGGTGGCCGGGGGCATGCGTCTCGACCTGGCCCAGTTCCGAGCCCTGGCCGCCTTCGCCCAATTCTCGAGCGACCTGGACAAGGCGACCAGGGACCAGCTCGACCGCGGTCGGCGGCTCACCGAGCTGCTCAAGCAGGACCAGTACCAGCCGGTCTCGCTGGCGCTGCAGGTGATGACCGTCTTTGCGGGCACCCGAGGCTACCTGGATGAGGTCCCAGTCGAGAAGGTCTCGGACTGGGACAACCAGTTCCGCCGTTACGCCGGCCAGGCGCTCCAGAAGTTGGTCGACGAGATCGAGAAAAAGAAGGTCTTGGACGACTCCATGCAGGAGCAGCTTGGCAAGGCCCTGGAGGAGTTCAATCAGGGCTTCGACGTGGGGGAAGTCGCGGCTGAGGCGGAGGCTTAGACAGCTCCTTGGCCACCCTCCGCGACATCCGTCGCCACATCCGCTCGGTGCGCAACATCGAGCAGATGACCCGGGCCATGCAGATGGTCTCGGCGGCCAAGATCCGCCGGGCCCAGGTGCGCGTGGAGGGGGCCCGTCCCTACGCGGTCGCCATGGACGAGGTGGCTCGTGACGTCGCCAAGGTCGGCAAGGAGTTCAAGCATCCCTTCATGATTCCCCGAGAGGAGGGGACTGGACTGCTCATTCTGGTCACCAGCGACCGCGGCCGGGTGGGCGCCCTCAACGTCAATACCATGCGGGCGGCCCACGCCGAGTTGCGGCGCCGGTTCGGGCCCCGGTATCAGGTGGTGGCGGTCGGCCGCAAGGGCCTGGAGTTTGCCAATCGCATGCAACTGGAGATCGTCCACCACAAGCAGGGTCTGCCCGACCGGGTGGTACCCGACGAGCTGCGCCCGGCGGTGGAGGCGGCGGTGCAGGCATACATCGATGGCCAGGTGCGCGAGGTCTACCTCGCCTATGCCCGCTTCCGCAACCTGCTCAGCCAGGTGCCCACGGTGCGCCAACTGGTGCCTGTGCCCCCGGCCGACGAGGATGAAGGCCCGCAGACGCAGGGCGACTACATCTACGAGCCGGGAGCAAGAGAGGTCCTGGACCGCTTCATGCCCGACTACCTGCTCAGTCAGGTCTACCAGGCGGTACTGGAGAATCAGGCCAGCGAGCACAGCGCCCGCATGGTCGCCATGCGCAACGCGACGACCAAGGCGGGAGACGTCATCCGGGAGCTCTCCCTGACCGCCAACAAGCTGCGGCAGGCGAACGTGACCCGGGAACTCATGGAAATTATCGGCGGCGCCGAGGCCCTCAAGGCGGCCCGGCGCTGAGGAGGTAGTGATGACAAAGGCCAAGGTCAAGGCGGTGGAAAAGACGGCCCAGGGAGCGCCGCCGACCGGCGCTGTGTTGCAGGTGATCGGAGCGGTGGTGGACGTGGCCTTCGGAGCCGGTCAACTGCCGCTGATCAACGACGCCCTGGAAGTCCGCCGCCAGGGCCCGCGCCTGGTCCTCGAGGTGCAGCAGCACCTGGGCAACGAAGTGGCCCGATGCATCGCCATGGCCTCCACCGATGGCCTCCGTCGAGGCGACCCGGTGGTGGCCACGGGTGGGCCCATCGAGGTGCCCGTGGGCAAGGAGGTCCTCGGCCGCATGTTCAACGTCATCGGGGAGCCGATCGACGGAGGTGGACCGGTCAAGGGCAAGGAGCGACTTCCTATCCACCGTGATCCGCCGACGGTCGCCGACCAGGAGACCTCAACCGAGATCCTCGAGACCGGACTCAAGGTGATCGATCTCATCTGCCCCTTCGCCAAGGGCTCCAAGATCGGGCTCTTCGGAGGCGCCGGAGTGGGCAAGACGGTGATCGTGATGGAGCTCATCCGCAACATCGCCAAGGAGCATGCCGGCTTCTCCGTCTTCGCCGGAGTGGGGGAGAGGACCCGAGAGGGCAACGCCCTCTTCCGCGAGATGCACGAGTCCGGGGTCATCGACCAGACCGCCTTGGTCTTCGGCCAGATGAACGAGCCGCCGGGGGCGAGAGCCAGAATCGCCTTGACCGGGGTCACCATGGCCGAGCAGTTCCGTGACGCTGAGGGAGCTGACGTGCTGCTCTTCATCGACAACGTCTTCCGCTACATGCTGGCCGGCAGCGAGGTCTCCGCGCTTCTGGGTCGGATGCCTTCCGCGGTCGGCTACCAGCCCACCCTGGCGACCGAGATGGGCGACCTGCAGGAGCGGATAACGTCGACGCACCGGGGCTCGATCACCTCGGTGCAGGCGGTCTTCGTACCTGCCGACGACTACACCGACCCCGCCATCCAGACCACTTTCGCCCACCTCGGAGCTACCGTCTCCCTGAGCCGACAGATCGCCGAGCTGGGGCTCTTCCCGGCGGTTGACCCGCTGGACTCCTTCAGCCGGATTCTGGATCCCAATGTGGTCGGGGCTGAGCACCATGAGGTGGCTCTGGGAGTGCAGCGGGTGCTGCAGCGCTACAAGGACCTGGAGGACATCATTGCCATCCTCGGTATGGAGGAGCTCTCCGATGAGGACCGCCAGACCGTGGATCGGGCCCGCCGGGTGCGCCAGTTCCTGGCCCAGCCCATGTTCGTCGCCGAACAGTTCACCGGGTTGCCCGGAAAGTACGTGCCCATCAAGGAGACGGTGCGCGGCTTCAAGGAGATCTTGGAGGGCAAGCTCGACCACTTACCCGAGCAGGCCTTCCGGATGGTGGGCACCATCGATGAGGCGATCGAGAACGGCCAGAAGCTGAACCGCGGCGCCGAGCCGGAGGAGAAGGCGGAGACCCCAGCGGCGGCCGGCGAAGCAGCCGTTATCGCCGCGGTCGCCGGCTCTGGCTCCGAAGAGGAGGACACGGCCGAGGCGGAGTCGACTCCGCCTACCAAGAAGACGACGACACGCTCTCGGGCCAAGGCCAAGCCCAAGCCGGCGGCGCCGCGCTCCAAGGCCAAACCCAAGGCCGGGGCGCGCTGAATTGGGGGTTCCCACTCGGCTCCTGGCAGCCACCAAGCCTCTCTTCCAGGGCGACTGCGACTTCATCGTGGCTCGCGGAGCCGACGGCGAGCTCGGGGTCCTGCCCGAGCACGCCCCGCTGCTCACCTGGCTCAAGCCGGGAGAGCTGATGCTGCGGCAGGGGAGCGAGGAGCAATTCTTCTTCGTGGAGGGGGCATATCTCGAGGTGCTGCCGAAGCGGGTCTCGATCCTGGCGGATCGGGCGTTCTCGGCCAGTGACCTTGATCCGGCAGCAGCCGAGGAAGAGCGGCGGGTGGCCCAGGAGGCGCTCAGCCGGGTCGGCTCTCCGGAGTCCGACGATCTCGCCAGTTTGGAGCGCGACCTGGAAGTTGCCGAGTTCCGGCTCCAGGCGGCGGAACGGGCCCGTCGCCGCCGGCGGGACTGAAGCCCTTCGCCAGCGGCGCGTAACGACTCCGTCTCGCTCGGGCGAGGGCTCGAACCGGCCATATACTCGGCCCGTGCCAGGGGCCGGCGTCTCGTCCACTTCCCTCCCTCCTGGTCCTCGCATCGAGGGCTCGGCGCGGCTCGAACTACTAGGTATCCCAGTGGATCGCTGCACCGTGGCGGAAGCGCTGGCGAGCTGCGAAGGGGCGATTACCGGGGGAGGTCCGCCGCTTCAGGTGGTCACCCTCAATCCGGAGATGATCATGCAGGCGCGTCGGCAACCGGAGTTGGCCCAGGCGATCCGGCAGGCCGGGCTCGTCCTTCCCGATGGCGCCGGTGTGGTGTGGGGAGCTCGCCGGCTCGGCGCGGCGCTGCCGGACCGGATCGCCGGAGCCGATTTCCTAGGACTCCTGGCCGACCTGGCGCGCCAGCGGAACTGCTCCCTGTTTCTCCTGGGCGCCGCTCCCGGGGTCGCCGAGGCGGCTGCGCGAAGGTTGCAAGGCGAGCACTCAGGACTGCGCATCGCCGGCACCTGGGCCGGCTCGCCGGCGACCAGCGAGGCGGCCACCATCTGCACCCGAATCCGCGACTCCGGCGCGACTCTTCTGGCGGTCGCGTTCGGCGTTCCCCAGCAGGACCTCTGGATCTCCCGCCACCTGGATGCCAGCGGTGCCCGGGTGGGGATCGGGGTGGGCGGCACCCTTGATTACCTGGCCGGTAAGGTCCCCCGGGCTCCGGTCATGCTCCGCCGGATGGGATTGGAGTGGGCTTTTCGGCTGGTCCGCCAGCCCTGGCGGCTACCCCGGATGCTGCGCGGTGGGCGCTTCTTCTGGGAGGTCTGGAGAGAGGCCTTCCGGTCGCGGCGGCGATGAGCTCCTCACCAATCGAGCTGAGCTTGGTCCTGCCCGCCTACAACGAGGTGAACCGACTTCCCCCCTCGCTGGCACTGATTCGAAGCCACCTGGACGCCGCCGCCAGAACCTACGAGGTACTCGTGGTCGACGATGGCAGCCGCGACGGCACCCGCCAGATCGTGGAGCGGGCCCAGGCCAGCTGGCCGGAGTTGCAGCTGATCGTGTTCGACAACAACCAGGGCAAGGGTGCCGCGGTCCGGGCAGGAATGCTGCGCGCCCAGGGGGGCTTGCGCTTGTTCAGCGACGCCGACCTCTCGACGCCGATCGCGGAGAGTTCCAAGCTGGAGCAGGCGATAGCGCTCGGGGCCGGGGTGGCCATTGGGTCCCGGGCGATGCCGGGATCCCAGGTCGAGCTGCACCAACCTCTCTATCGCGAGCTGATGGGTAAGACCTACAACCAGGCGCTGCGGCTGATGGTCCTCCCCGGGCTGCACGACACCCAATGCGGCTTCAAGATGTTTACCGCGGCCGCTGCGGTCAGCTGCTTTGCCCCACTCCTGACACCGGGCTTTGGCTTCGATGCAGAGGTGCTGCTTCGAGCCCGACTGCAGCGGATTCCCATCGCCGAGATCCCCATCATCTGGCGCAACGCTGCCGGAACCAGGGTGAGTTCCTTGCGGGATGGGGGCCGTATGCTGGCTGACCTGGTCGGTTTACGCCGCCGTGTCGGCACCGATCAGGGCGGGCTGCTCGACCGGTGAAGCGGGACGTAGCCGACCAGGGGCTCGGGGCGGCACAACTGTCTCTTGGGGTGATCGGCGCCAAGGCCCGGCAGGTCCTGCGGGCGAGCGCGAACTCGATCTGGTGGTGGGGGGCGGCGATCGTCCTGGTTGCTGGCGGCGCGGCCGCGGGCCTGCACTCTCCCACCGCAGGAGCCTGGTTCTGGCATCTGGCCAACGGTGAGCTGGTCCACGCCAGAGGACTGGGTGGGTCGGCGACTTTTCTATCCCGTGCCGGGGCGGTGCTGGATCTGCGCTCTTGGGCTGCCGACCTTGGCCTCTACCTTATTTACCTGCGCTCGGGGATGGTTGGTCTGCAGGTGCTGGGCGCGCTTGGTGGGGCCGCCACTGGCGCCCTGCTGTTCGTCGCCGCCCGCAAGCGGGGCCAGACTCACCCACTGGTGCTCGTGCTGGTGGGGGGGTTGAGCCTGCTCGCTCTGGCGCCCGTCCTGATCGATCTCTCAGCTGAGCTGCTGGCACTCCTGGCGGGGGGCGTGCTGCTTGCCTTGGCAACGGCTCGGGAGTACCCGCGTCGGGGCGGGGTGGCGCTGGTGCTGCTGATCGTCCTCTGGGCCAACATCCAGTCCGACGCCGTCGCGGCGGTATTGGTGATCTGGGGCTGGCTGATCGTCGCCCACTGGGAGGGCGGGGGGTCGGATCGCCTGGCGCCGCCCAGCTGGTGGTTCCTGCCTCTCACCGGTGCGGCCGTCCTGGTGAGCCCCCGTGGTTTGGGGGCTGTGGCCGAGCTACCACTCAGTCTGGGAATGTCGGCGGAGCACCCCCTGCTGCTGGCCTGGTCGAGTATCGACTTCCATCCTTGGAGCGCGCGCATCTCTGAGTTGGTCGGACTGGTCCTCCTGCTGTCCTACTGGCTGGCGGGCCAGCGCGTACGCCACGCCGACGCATTCCTGGGCCTGATCACCGCCGCCATGGCCCTGCTCTGGGCCAATTACCTGCCCTGGTTTCTGGTCGTGGCCGCGGTCCAGAGTTGCTGGTACCTATCCCAGGTCTGCTGGTCCCCAGAGCGCTCCCCGGAGCCGGGGGCAGCCATTCGCGGTGGCGCCCCAGGCTGGGTTCGGGGGAGAAACTTGGCCGCCGCGATTCCGGTCCTGATCGTGGGAGGATTGCTCGGTGGGGCGGCTCTGGGAGTGGCCCGCGATGGGGGAGCCAGGGGCCAGGCGAGGGTGCAGCTTCCGGTGCAGGCAGCGAGCTGGCTGTCCGACCATCCCGTCCCCGGCGCCTGGTTCACGACCGGTCTCTTTGGTGACTACCTCGCCAGTCGCTTTCCCGGCGGCCACCACGTCTTGTGTGAGGACGACCCCCTGCCTCTGGCCGGAACTGGTCTCCAAGAGTGCCAGAGCCTGACAGTCCTCAACGCGGGCGCCCTGGCCATCCTGCGCAGAAACAGGGTTGGGCTGGCGGTGTTACCGCGAGCGGCTCCCCAGGTCCCCTTCTTGCTGGCCGAGCACTGGCGGATTCGCTATCGTGACTCCACCACCGTCGTGCTCGCGCCCAGGAATCCTTAAGCCGTCTCGTTTACGATCCGGGCCAGGCAGCCCGTCTAAGCAGGAGCGAATGTCCAAGAAATCGATGGCCGCCCGGCGCCAGATGCGGGAGGCCGCCCTGGAGGACCGAGCTGGTGGGTCTCGGCAACAGTCCCGGAACCGCCCCCGGGGCCGTAACTACCGCCGCAACGAGGCAAGACGGCCGTGGGGCCTGATTTCGGCCGTGGTCGGCGTGGTCGTCGTCTTCGTCATCGTGGTGGTCGCGCTTGAGATCTCCCTCACCGGCAACCTCAAGCAGGACACCAGGGTGCTGCCCGCCCCGGCCTCCCTAGTCAACTCCCTGAGTTCCATTCCTGTTGCCACTCTGGAGAAGGTGGGGGCGGGCAACATCTCCCATCCTCCACTCAACATCCCCGCCTCATACAAGGCCACCGCCCTCACCTCCAAGGGGCTCCCGGAGGTCGCCTACGTGGGCGGGGAGTTCTGTCCCTACTGCGCCCTCGAGCGTTGGTCGTTGATCGTCGGACTGAGTCGCTTCGGCAAGTGGTCGAACCTGCACACGATCCGTTCCTCGGTCTACGACACCCCCGGTAACCTACCCACCTTCACCATGGCCCATGGCACCAAGTTCACCAGCCGTTATCTGGTTTTCTATGGGCGCGAGTACCAGAGCAATGTCTCCATCCACCACAATGGCGCCCCCTACAAGAGCCTTCAGACGGACCTGACGCCGGACGTCCTCACCGCCTTCACCAAGATTGATGGCGGCGACTACCCCTTCGTTGACTGGTCCGGCAAGTTGGCCCAGGTCGGCAGTGAGGCGGCGGCCGCCAACGTGACCGCTATGCAGGGCCTGACCTGGAACCAGGTGCTGACGCAACTGCGCAATCCCAAGTCGACGATCGCCCAGGAGATCCTCGGCGGCGCCAACTACGTGACCGCCGCCACCTGTCTGCAGACGGGCCAGCAACCGGGCGCAGTCTGCAGCAGTTCCATGATCAAGAGACTGGAGACCTCGCTGGAAGCTAGTCAGTGAGTAAGGCCCGGAGCCGTCGCCGGATGGCTCCGGTGACCTCCGGTTCGGATCAGTGGCAACTCCCGGGTACGGGCGGCGCCGAGCTGGGCTCGGACTCTTCCCCGTGGAGTGCTTGGCTCCTCACCGCACTGGCTGTGATCGGGATCGGCCTGGGCGGATACCTGACCTCGGTGCATTACGCCCACACGCCCTTGGTGTGCAGTGACCAGGGCTTGGTGGACTGCCAGAAAGTGCTCAGCAGCATCTATTCGGTGATCCCGGGAACCTCGGTACCGATCACCGTGCCAGGGACCGGCTTCTTCCTGATCAGCCTGGCTCTGGCGGTGGCACAACTGCGTCGGCCGGCCAATTACCAGCTCCGGCAAGCTCATGCTGTCTGGGGGGGATTGGGGGTCTTGACTGCCTTCTATCTGGTCTTCGCCGAGCTGGTGGAGTTGCGCACCATCTGCCTCTGGTGCACCAGCGTCCACATCACCCTCCTGCTCACTTTCCTGATCACGCTCTGGCGCCTCTACCCCAAGCCCAGCCCGGCCTAGCCGAGCTCTCGAGCCTGGCTGGCGCACGCGGGAATGCCCCGCTGACGCCAGTTGGCGGCGGTCGGGTTAGCGGGTAACCGCATGGTGGCCAGTAGCTTGGTCCGCTCAAAGGCCTCGACCCGCTGGTCCCGATAGACGAGCCTCCAGGCAGGCTCCTCCTGGAGGGCGTCCGGGAAGGCGCTACCACGCTCGAAGACGACCACCTGCGAGGGGCTGGAATCGAGGCTCCTGAGCCAGTTCGGACTGAGGTCGATGATCGCGGCGTAACGCTCGAGCAGGGGTTCGCCCATGAGAGCCGCGTCGCCGAAGATGAAGACCTTGTCTTGGGGCAGGGTGTAAGCAAGGAATCCGCCGTCGCCGTACTGATTGAAGATGCGCAGCCGCGGCGGCGCCTGGGCCAACCAGTGGGCGGCGCACACCGGGAAGGTGCTGACGTAGGTGGTCGAGTTGAGCGCCGGGGTGCCCCCGGCATCCACCTGTACGGTGAGGATGGTCACCAACAAGACCAGTTCCAGGAGTTCGATCAGGAGCACCACCGGCGGCTGGCGTCTCCGCAGGCGGGGATTCCAGTAACGGGTCAGATCCAACTGTCCCTGATCCGCCAGGCTGATCCAAATCGGCGTGGCGGCGGCCACCAGGAAGACACTGTTGCGGACTGACTGCAGGGTGAGGAAGAGGCTGAGCGCCAGCACCACACCATCCCTCAGGGTGATCTTGCGGTAGCGGACCAAGAGCCCGGCCAGGCTGAGGATGAAGATCAGCAGCGGCAACAGCACTCCGCTGTGGAAGTCGGGACTGTGCCACTCTTGGATCAGCGTCTGCTGGGCGGTGTTGAACTGGGTTTCAAATGGGTAGGCGACGATCGCCGCACCATTGGGATTGATCAGGCAGGCTGCGATTGAGCATCCCGTCGCTGCCGCCAGCTGCAAGATCTGGTGCCGCTGCTGCTGCGTGCGGTGGCCGACCAGAACCACCGCTCCCTCTACCACCACGATCGCCACCAGGTAGATGAGACCGAGGATGAATCCGGCGTGGAGGTTGGACCAAACCAGGAAGACCGGTGGCAGCAACCAGGCGGCGCGACCGCCGCGGCGAAGCTGGCGCTCGACGAGCAGCAGAATCAGAGCTGCCAGTACGTATGACTCCATCTGCGAGCGGGGACCCAGGATCGGGTAGGCGACGAGCCCCGCCGCCACTAGGCCCACCCCGACGGTCAACCCGTGGGCGGGCGCCAGCTCGCGGGCGCGCAGCCAGATCAGAACGAACAGGGCTAGGGTGATCAGCTCGTAGGCGATGATCACGCCCAACCGGCCGGCGGCGGCAGCCGCCGCGGCCATCCAAGCCTCGCTGAGCCACTCCTGCATCACCCAGTGTCGGCCCAGGGCCATGAAGGCATAGGGGTTGACATGGATGAGGGCGTTGGTCGCGAGCAGGGTGTGGCCGTTGCGCAGGTGCCACCAGAAGTCGGGGTCGACCTCAAGCGGACGCGCCGCGAGCATGGCCGCCAAGAGTCCCGTCAAGGCGAGGAAGCGGGGTAGGGTAAGAGGTTGACGCCGGGCCGGCGTCGGCGTTAGCGGCTTTGGATGCACGCTAAGTCCCGAGCGATCACGGCCGCCAGTGTAGGCGGAGTCGAGTTGAGGGGCGCCTCGCGAACATTTCTCAGAGCCACCTCGTAACCTTTGGGCATGGCTGCTCGTCCCGTCGCTCCCCTGGCATCGCCTCTTGGCGAGCTCCAACTGGTCCTCGAGGAGGAGGTTCTTCGGGTCGAGAACGCCCTGCTCACCATCGACGACGAGGTGATGCAGCTGCTGACCGCCCTCGACCAGGTGGGGGAGCGCCTCGAGGACTCCGACATTGTTCGTCGCCACGTCCTTCGCGATCACGCCCGCTTCACCTCCGCTGAGGTCGAGGCGGCCATCGGTCGCTGCTTCGCGCTGAGGTCGGAAGTGACGCTGGCCCGGTTGCGCCTAGCCCACTGTCGAAGCTGGGCCAAGGAGCTTCGCTACTGGCACTCCCTGATGAAGGCGGCGGCCGAGCAGCTCGAGGATCACCGTCCACCCGACGGTACCCTGGAGGAAGGGCTGGCCCGCTACCGGAGCGCTTCGCGTCAGGTTTTCCAGACCATAGATGAGGAGCGCATGCGGATCGCTCGTGACATGCACGACGGCCCTGCCCAGTCGATGTCCAACCTAGTCCTCCGGGCCGAGATCCTGGAGCGCATGGTGGCCCGGGAGCCGGAGCGGGCCAAGGCGGAGGTCCAGAGCTTCAAGGACGCCATGAAGGGAGTCCTCGACGAAACCCGACAGCTAATTTTCGATCTCCGTCCGATGACCTTGGACGATCTGGGCGTGATCCCCACCCTGCGCCGACTGGTCAATGAGTTTCGCGATGCCGAGGGGGTCGACGGCCGTCTCTCCGTGATCGGGACGGAGCGCCGGCTCCCGGCGGCCACTGAGGGCGCGCTCTTTCGGATCGTCAAGGAGGCGCTAGTCAACGTGCGCAAGCATGCCCAGGCGCACAGCCTGGATGTGCTCATCAACGTGCAAGCGCACCGGGTCAGCGCGGTCATCAAGGACGACGGCGAGGGTTTCGACGTGGCGGCGATCGAGTTGCGGCTGGCGCGGGAGCCGCACTTTGGACTAATTTCCATGCGTGAGCGAGCCGACCTAGAGCATGGTCAGCTGGAGATCCTCTCTCAGGTGGGCCGGGGCACGGAGGTCAGGGTCACTCTGCCGATCGAATCCTGATTCCTGACAAGAAAGTTACGCTGCGGTTACATGAACGCTGGCCCAACCCAACATATACTCCGCCTGCCATGGCTAGGCCCGGGGAAATTCTTTTCCCGGATGTGAACGGATAGGAGGTTCTTTAGGAATGCTCGGATCTTGGTACGTGCGGCTGCGTGACCGTCTCGGTCAGGTAGTTTCGCACCGCGACTCGGACGAGGAGGGACAGGGGATGGTGGAGTACGCTCTGATCCTGGTGCTGATCGCGATCGTTGTCATCGTTATTCTCACAGTCGTGGGACACCGAGTCAGCGACGTATTCTCGAACATCAACACTGGTCTTTCGGGCTGACTCGTAGCAATCAAATGCGCGGCGGGGTAGCCCGCCGCGCATTTGTCCAACCCAACCAAAGGCCACAGGGCCGGCGGGTACCCTTCGGAGGTTTCCAGCGGTGACGACCGATTTGAAAGGACGGGTCAATCAGGTCTGGATAGCCATCGGGCTGATCCTCGCGATCTTTGCGTTCGGCGCGGCTTACTACTTCACACGCGCCAATACTTCCACTGGCCCAACGGTTCCCAGTACCGGCCAGGTGGTGGTGGTGGCGAAGGTATCGATTCCGAGTGGCACCCTGATCACTTCTGGCATGATCGAGGAAACCCGGATCAAGGGCTTGCTCCCCGCGAACGTCTACACGTCCTGCCACCAGATCGTGGCGGCGGATTGTTCCAGCACGGTCGGCGTCGCGGCGAGCCAGTCATCGACGGTTACGGGATCGGGTTACTACGCGCTGGTGCCTATCTCGCCTAATACCGTTATGACCTCAAACTTGGTGTCACTCAATAAGGCGACCCAGTCTCCCGCATTTGGGAATCTCAATCTGCCGGTCGGAGATGTCGCCGTAGCTATCCCGATCACTGCCGAGGAAGCGGTGGCAGGATACCTCCAGGTTGGCGATCGGATCGACATCATCGGTGCCGACACGAAAGGGAACACTCAGTTCACCTACGAGGATCTTCCCGTGATTAGCATCGGGTCGCCTTCAACCACAGGTGGTACTTCAAGCTCTAGCAGCGGGGGGCTGATCGTCTTGGAGTTGACCCGCAGCCAGGCGCTCGGGGTGACCGAGATGGTCAAGAACGCTGACATCTACACCATCGCGCTGCGATCAGCAGCCGATTACAACCATGGTTATATTCCGATCGCTTCGACGCCAGCGGACGAGTACACCCAGGCCTGCGTGGCCGGCAACACCGAGAATCCAATCATCGAAGAGGATCTACAGTCGGCCCAGCAAGCGGTCACCGCGGCGACAACCACCTACAACGGAGCCCACAGACAGTACACCAAGGACAACACCGCCCTGGCGAGCATGTCCGGAGGTGGTGCGGCTGTTCAGGCAGCCAAGGCTCAGCTGCTCTCCGACTCGGCCACTCTGGCCCAGGATCAGTTCGCGCTGATCGAAGCTCAGAATGAAGTCGCCTCAGACCAAGCGGTGCTGTACTGCGGGTCAGAATCAGCCAATGCCCAGTCAGCCACCACCGGCAACAGCAGCGGCAGCTCGCAGATGCTGCAGAACCTGTTCGGGTTTAATGCCGCGGGCAGCGGCGGCGCGTAGATTAGCGCACCGTCCAGCTCACTAGCCGTCGATAAGATGCGGCCCTCAGCGTGACCGGGAAAACGATGATCCGCGTCGTCGTTGTCGACGACATCGCCAGCACCCGAGAGAACCTCAAAAAGTTGCTCTCCTTCGAGGAGGACATAGAGGTGGTCGGGGCCGCTGGCGATGGTCGTACCGGCATCGATGTGACGCGGCAACTCTCCCCCCACGTTGTGCTGATGGACGTCAACATGCCCGGCATGGACGGGATTGCCGCCACCGAGACCCTGGCGGTGGAGTCTCCCAATTCTCCGGTCGTGATCATGTCGGTGCAGGGCGAGCGCGACTACCTGCGCCGGGCCATGCAGTCCGGGGCGCGGGAGTTTCTGATCAAGCCATTCACCGGCGACGAGCTGGTCGCCAGCATCCGTCGCGTCTATGAGATGGAGGAGAAGAAGGGGGCCTACCTGCCCCGGGTGCCCGCGCCGCCACCGGCTTCCGGTGAGACCCCCGACAGGAGCTGTCAGGTGTGCCTTGTCATGAGCGGAAAGGGCGGCTGCGGCAAGACCTTCCTGACGATCAATCTAGCCGCTGCCCTCAAGCTGGAAACCGGTGGGAGAGTCTGCCTGGTCGATCTTGACCTCCAGTTCGGCGACATCGGCGTGATGCTGAATCTGGACCACGCCAAGACCATCACCGACTTGGTGGACAGCCAGGGTGCTCTGGACTGGGAGTTCGTGGACGACATCCTGGCCGACGGCCCGGAGGGGCTTCGCGTGCTTCTGGGCCCCTTCAGCCCAGAGTTCGGTGACCTAGTCCGGGCCGAGCATGTCCGGGCCATCGTCGACGTTCTGCGACGAGAGTTTGACTATGTCGTCGTGGACAGCGGGAGTCAATTGTCCGAGGCTACTCTCGAAGCAACCGAGCTCGCTGATCATGTCGTCGTGGTCGGAGAGCTCACCATTCCCGCGATCAAGGACACCCGCCTAATGTTGAAGATGCTGGAGTCGCTGAAGGTCGACCGGTCACGCGTCATGGTGGCGGTCAACGCCCACGACGCCCATGCCGTGTATGACTCGGCTAGCATCGAGAGGAACCTCAGGTTCCCGGTGAAGTTGCAAATCCCCTCCGAGCCCCGCCTAGTCGGAGGGTCGATTCATCGGGCCGTGCCCCTGGTCGTCTCCCATCCTGACTCGGACATCTCAATGCTGATTCGCGGCCTGGCTCGCAGCCTGGCTCCGGTGGGTGCCGTGGCGTCTAAAGTGACGGCAGAGGCGAAACCCAGCCCCTCGCGTCGGTTCGGGCGCAGGCGCTAGGGTCCGGGTAGGAGCAAGGCACAGGCATGTCTCTGCTGGAACGGGTTCGGACCAAGGAAGATACCGAGCCCGAACTTACCCCGCCGCAGGCCGAAGGGAGCGAGGAGAAGCCCCGGGGGAAGGCGCCCGAGGCCGGACCCGCCCAGGCTCCGGCTCCGCCGTCGCCACCTGTACAGGTGGCCCCATCTCGGCTGGCCGCTGCCCTGGCCGCCACCCCGGCGACTGCTCAGGCCACCAAATCGCCTGGGTGGCGAGAGCGCGCTCAGGCGAATCGGGAGAATCCTTCCGCGACGCCCGAGCCTAGGGCGGCGCACCACCCCCAGTACATGGCGATCAAGGCGCGGGTCACGCACGCGCTGCTCGAGGAGTACACCGACGTCTCCAAGGCGCCTCGGGAAAAGCTAGTAGCCAAGATCAGCGAACTCTGCAATACGGTTCTCGAGGATCTCAGCATCTCGATCACCCGCACCGACCGGCAGCGGATGGTCGAGCAGCTCATCAGTGACGTCCTTGGGCTGGGACCGCTCGAGATGATCCTCAAGGACCCCGAGATCAGTGAAATCATGATCAATGGACCTGATGACGTCTACGTCGAGCGTCAGGGCCGGATCTACCGCTACCCGGTCAAGTTTGACAACACCGATCACCTAATGCAGATCATCGACCGCATCGTGAGTTCGATCGGCCGCCGAGTGGACGAGAGCTCACCAATGGTGGACGCCCGGCTCAAGGATGGCTCGCGGGTGAACGTGATCATCCCGCCGCTGGCGCTCCAGGGCCCCACCCTGACCATCCGGCGTTTCTCCAAGGATCCATACACGGTTGAGGACCTGGTCAACTTCGGCACGCTTACCGCCGATATGGCGACCTTCATCCGGGCCTGCGTCCGAGCCCGACTCAACATCCTTATCTCAGGTGGTACTGGGTCGGGAAAGACGACAACCCTGAATGTGCTCTCAGGATGGATACCCGACGACGAGCGGATCATCACCATCGAGGACGCGGCCGAGTTGCAGCTGCGCCAGGACCACGTGGTCACACTGGAATCGAGGCCCTCAAATATTGAGGGGCGAGGGCGCGTCACCATCCGTGACCTGGTGATCAACAGCCTGCGGATGCGACCCGACCGGATCGTGGTGGGGGAGTGCCGCGGCGGGGAGGCTCTCGACATGCTCCAGGCGATGAACACTGGCCACGATGGTTCGCTGACCACGGTTCACGCCAACACTCCCGCCGACGCCTTGACCCGGCTGGAGACGATGACTCTGATGGCGGGTACCGACCTGCCCTCGCGGGCGATTCGGGAGCAGATTGCCGCTGCCATTCACCTGGTTGTCCAGCAGGCGCGTCTCCGCGACGGCACCCGCCGGATCATTGCCATCTCCGAGGTTCGGGGCTTCGATGGTGAGCGCGTCGAGCTCGCCGACATCTTCCAGTTCCGGCAGAAGGGTCTTGACGACCAGGGCATGGTGATCGGCAACTTCGAGGCGGTTCAGGTGCCAGCGCGTCTCGAGGACTTGGCCGCGGCCGGCGAGCAGGTGGATGAGTCAATGTTCCAGGCGCCACCTAAGGGCAAAGCAGCAGCAGGGGAGACGGCCGCATGAATGTTCTCGTACTGGTCCTGGACGGGGTTGGTGCCTTGGCGTTGGGAGGAGCCGTAGCCTACGGGCTGGCCACGCTGCGACAGCGGTCGCACGCGGTTAGCACGCTCGACGAGAGGGTGCGTCGCTTCGCGGAAGCCGGTGCCGGGCTCACCGTGGCCGTCCCAATGGACGATCTAGGGAATGCTTCGGGCGGCTTGGCGAGCCGCTTGCGCGCGATCCTGGCGCGGTTCCGGAGCCAGGTCGAAAGCAGCGGCCAGGCCGCTGGAGTTGCCCAGCGCCCCCGCGAGGCCCAGGTGGCCGAGGCTCTGGCCCGCGCCGACCTGAAGCTCCGCCCTACTGAGTGGTACCTGATCCGCGCTGGCGCTGTGGTGCTTCTAGCGCTGATCGGCTTTGCCCTCTATCGAAGTCTGATCTTCGCAGTGATTCTGGCCGTGGTGGGGCTCTTCATCCCTCCCATTGTTCTCCGCTTTCGTACCAGCCGCCGGCTAGCTCACTTCAATGACCAGCTGGGCGATACCTTGATCCTGCTCAGCAACGCCCTTAAGGCTGGATACAGCTTTCCCCAGGCGATGGCCAGCATTGCCCGCTCAGCTCCGCCGCCGACATCCGAAGAGTTTGCGCGGGCGACGCGGGAGGTTCAACTGGGTGTGACGACCGACGCGGCGCTCGGGCACATGGTTACGCGGATTCGTTCTGACGACCTTGATCTGGTCGTCACCGCGGTCCAGATCCAGCGGGTGGTGGGCGGTAACTTGGCGGAGATCTTCGACAACATCGCCTTCACCATCCGCGAGCGCATCCGCATCAAGGGTGAGATCAAGACGCTGACCGCGCAGGCGAGGGCCTCGAGTTTCATCATCACTGCCCTGCCCATCGGCTTGGGCCTGATCCTGGAGGCAATAAATCCTCACTACATCGCGCCACTTCTCTCGTTCAAGGGCCCCGGACCTTACGTCCTGATTGGGTGCATCATCTCAATCTCATTCGCCTTCTATGCGATGCAGCGCATCGCCAACATCGAGGTCTGATAGGTGTCATACCCCGCCTTGATCGTAGGTGCGATCGCCGCCGTCGCGGCCTTCACGATCTTCGCCGGCTTCATGAAACGCAGCACCCGCGTCGACCTGCTCGACGCCCGGCTCGCTGTATACGACGAACCCACGGCGGCCCGCAGCCTTGACGAGATCGAACTGAGCCAGCCCTTCAGCGAACGCTTCCTGCGCCCCTTCATCGACCGTATCGGCCGCCGGGTTGCCGCTATGCAGCCGCGAGACCGGGCCCAGAAGCTGCAAATCTTGATCGACCTGGCGGGCCGGCCGCTGGGCATGAATGCAGGCAGCTTCGTCGCCGCTCAGCTGGTGCTGGGAGTTATTTTCGCGGTAGTCGGGCTGGGCCTAGCGATTCTGATCGGCTTGCCCTGGTTCTTGGGTCTGATCTTCGGCGGTGTGTTGGGCTATATCGGACCCCAGTACCAACTGAAGCGCATCGTTGCGGCTCGCCAGAAGGAGATCTCCCTGGCTCTGCCCAACGCTCTCGATCTCCTCTGCATCAGCGTTGAGGCGGGCCTGGGATTCGATGCCGCCCTGGCACGCGTTGTCGAGAAGTTCGACAACGCTCTCTCCCGCGAGTTTGCCTTCGTCCTCAACGAGATCCGCCTGGGCCGACCGCGCCATGAGGCTCTCGAGGATCTTGGCAGACGCTGCGGAGTTCAGGAGCTGGCGTCCTTCATTCAGGCGCTGGTGCAGTCCGACCAACTAGGTGTGGGGATTGCCCGGGTGCTGCGGATCCAATCTGACGAGATGCGCCGCCGGCGGCGCCAGAAGGCTGAGGCTCGGGCCCAGCAGGCGAGCCTGAAGATGCTCTTCCCGATGGTCGGTTGCATCTTTCCAGTGCTTTTCGTAATTCTGTTGGGACCGCCCGCCATCTCGTTGATCTTCCATGTCTGATGTTGCTTCTGCCCCTGCCGCAGTGCTGCCCCGCGGGGGCACAGTGGTGGTCCGTACCGCGGACGGATCGCGGGTTGCCCGCGATGTAACCATCGCCACAAAGTTCGGGGCGCGCTTGCTGGGGCTGATGGGACGCTCCCGGCTCGACCCCGAGGAGGGGCTCTGGCTGGTGCCCTGCAACAGCGTTCACATGTTCTTTATGCGCACGCGATTGGATATCGCCTATTTGGACCGCCAACTGCGCGTTGTGCGATGCGATCCCGAAATGCGCGAATGGAAGGTCAAATTGCTGCCCGTTCGCCACGCCCGCAGCGCCCTTGAGCTGGCCCCGGGCACGCTCCAGCGGCACGGGATCTCCGAGGGCACCCAACTGAAGATTGCAGCCGAGCCACTAACGTCGATGGAGGCACTAGGCGAGACGGTGGGTCAGGTATCGCCCGCATTAGATCCGGTGCTAGGGAGTAAGCAATGAGTCCGGTCCTTACCGAAGAAGAGAGACTGCAAGGGATGGAGGGATACCTCCAAGCCCTCGGTCCACTCCGGGTTTTGGTGGAGGACGACAGCCTCACCGAGATCATGGTGGTGGGGCCGGACATGGTCTATGTCGAGGCACAGGGGAAGATCGTTCTGACCGACGTCCGCTTCCGCGACAACGAGCATCTGCTCAAGGTGATCGACCTGATCGTGGCGGCAGTTGGCCGGCGAGTCGATGTCCGCCAGCCCCTCTGCGACGCTCGTCTCCTGGACGGCTCCCGCGTCAACGCGGTGGTACCGCCGGTGGCCATTGACGGACCGATCTTGACGATCCGGAAGTTCGCCAAGGAGCGTCTGCGAATCACTGACCTCATCCACTTCGGCACCATCGATGAAGCGGGTGCCTCGTTCATGCAGGCCTGCGTCTTGGCCCGGGCCAACATCCTCATCTCCGGCGGAACCGGTGCCGGGAAGACGACACTGCTCAATATCTGTTCCGGTTTCATCCCCCCTGACGAGCGCATCGTCACCATCGAGGATGCTGCGGAGTTGCAGATGCATCAGGAGCATGTCTGCCGCCTGGAGGCGCGCCCCCCCGACGTCCGCGGTGAAGGCCGTATCAACATTCGCGACCTGGTCATCAACGCCCTGCGCATGCGTCCCGACCGCATCATCGTCGGTGAGGTCCGAGGTGGGGAGGCGCTCGACATGCTCCAGGCCATGAACACCGGTCATGACGGCTCGATGACCACGGTCCACGCCAACACTCCGCGAGACAGCCTGTCTCGTTTGGAGACCCAGGTACTCATGGGTGGGGTGGAGTTGCCGACCAAAGCGATCCGTCAGCAGATCGCCAGCGCCATCAACGTCGTGGTTCAGCTCAACCGTCTCCGTGATGGTAGTCGCCGTATCACGGCCATCAGTGAAGTGGTCGGCATGGAGGGTGACACCATCACCATGCAGGACATTTTCGTTATGAAGTCGGAGGGCGCCGACGCCCAGGGCAACCTCAAGAACCAGATGGAGCTAACCGGCGTCCGGCCGCAGATCCTGGATCGCCTCTTCGACATGGGGCTGGCGGTGCCGCCCGAGATCTCCCGTCTCTTCCCCGACCGGCGCACCGACCAGGTGGCCGCCATCAGGTTGCCGACGCAGCCGCCCGGACCCCTGCAGAGACGTATTGGCTGAGGTGCCTACGCAGCGCTTCACCTCTCGGCGCTCACTGCGCCACTTCGGGGCCTTGGTCTTCGCGCTTGTCGCCGGCATCGGTTTGGCCGGCCTCTGGGCCGCTCCCGCCCTAGCCCAGCCATCGGGAAATGGCACTCCCTACGACGGCGAACTCTTTTCCCTGACCAACAACGACAGGACCAGCAACGGACTGGCGGCGCTGGCCGATAATGGCACCCTCGCCGGCATCGCCGAGGCTAGCCCCTACTACGGCTGCGACCCCTCACCGATCTACGGTCGCGCCGCGGACATGATCACCCGCCAGTACTTCTCGCATCAGATTCCGGGTTGCTCCGCTGATGACGGGTATGTCTGGCCGATCATGGAAGCCGACGGCGTCTACTTCAGCTCGGCGGGAGAGAACGTAGGCTGGAACAGTGGCTATGCCGATCCGGCCTCAGGTGTGAACACCCAGTTCATGGACTCCGCTCCCCACCGCGCCAACATCCTCGGCGCCTATGACGAGTTGGGAGTCGGTTCCTGGTACACCTCG
Organism: Candidatus Dormiibacterota bacterium; assembly: GCA_035534695.1. Taxonomy (GTDB): domain Bacteria; phylum Chloroflexota; class Dormibacteria; order Aeolococcales; family Bog-877; genus Bog-877. Next base: position 72,433 of record DATLRN010000005.1, on the reverse strand, counting down.
GGCTCCTGGAACTATCCCGGCAGTGGCGGTGGACCCTGGACGGACGTCTACATGTTTGCCCAAGAGTTCGCCCAGGTTGGGAGTTCCGCTCCACCGCCCTCGTCTGGCGGTGGAGGCGGTGGCGGTACCGGGAGCAGCGGTAGCGCGCCGGCCCCAGCCCCGGCACCGACTCCGGTGGCCACGCCTACCCCTAAGCCCAAGCCACCGCCGCCGGGAGTGGCCTCGCGCCCTCCCAAGCTAGGCCGGGGGCTGCTTTCCAGCACAATTGACCAAGTGATTGGGAGCTACCTAGATGAATGAGGCTCCCGCTCCTGTCGTCACTCCCATCGACCGCAGTCAGGCGGTCCTAGAGGCGACCGGGCTATACAAGAGTTTTGCCATTAGCAAGACGCCGCACCAAGTGGTCCGCGACGTCTCCCTGACCATCAAGCCTGGTGAGTTCTTCGCCGTCATGGGTCCGAGCGGCTGTGGCAAGTCAACTCTGCTCAACATGCTCGGCGGGTTGGAGACACCGGACCAAGGTCAGGTGACCATCCAGGGGACTGACCTCTATGCGCTGCGGGATGGCGAGCGAGCAACGTTTCGCCGGCGCCAGATCGGCTTCATCTTCCAGTTCTTCAACCTGCTCCCAAGCCTGACTGCGGCGGAGAACGTAATGCTCCCCTATCGTTTGGAACGCAATCGGGCCTGGCCCCTGCGGGGCTTGGGTCGGGACCGCGATGCCCGAGCCCGAGCTCACGACCTGATGGCGGTCCTGGGCTTGAAGGGCATGCAGGGGCACCGTCCGGACGAGATCTCAGGCGGCGAACAGCAGCGAGTCGCCGTGGCTCGCGCCCTGGTTTCCGACCCCGCCATCCTACTGGCCGACGAGCCCACCGGAACGCTTGACTACCACGCTGGCCGGGGTGTTCTGGAGCTCCTGCTTCGGCTCAGCCGACAAGAGGGACGCACCATCGTCCTGGTCACTCATGACGTGCGCACCGCGGCCTACGCGGAGCGGGTGGCGATCATGCTCGACGGCGAGTTCAAAGAGGTTGTCGAATTGGGTCACCGGACGGTCCACGACACGGCCCCTCTGCTGGAGCGGCTCGGGACGCATGGCCTCTGAGGGCGGCGCTGGGATTTGATCCCCCTCCTTTGGCGACGCGCCGCGCTGGCTCGTCTGGCCCTGGGTGTTGCAGCGCTGGCCCTGGCTGGGGGAGCGGTCCTGGGCACCCAGTTAACCGCCGGCGCCCTGCATCGACAGGCCACCGATGCAATACAGGAGCGGGCCGGATCAGCTGAGTACGACATCCAGCCCTTTGCCCGGGCTGGCTTCACGGCTGCCCAGGTCAAAGCCATCGGCAAGCTGAAGGCGGTCAGTGCCGCGTCACCGCTGGCGGAGAAGGCCGATCTAGCCCAATTGCCCAGCCGTGCCTTCCGCCAGGTGGTACTGGTCGCTGTCGGTGCTAACGGGGTCGCCTTTCGACCTCTGCCCCTTGTTCGTGGACGGCGTCCTCTCGGAAAGGATGAGGTGGCGGTCAGCCAGAACCTCACGCCGGGGATCTCACTCAGCACCGGCGTCGTGACTCCAGGCAAGGTGAAGATTGGGCAGAAGCTTCAGCTGGTCGAGACCAAGTCCGCCTCCAAGTTCAAGGTGGTCGGCGTAGTCGCCGAGTCCTCCTTCGGCGCACCCTTCACCGCCGATGCCGTCTATGTCTCTCAAAGGACTGCGCAGAAGCTATTTGCAGCGGGGCTCCAGGTCAGCGATGTCGCCGTCAGGCTTCGCTCCGGGGCCACCTTCCGGGAATTACTGACGGACCTCTCCAAATTCGTCCACACCCAATACACGGTCAGCAACCCGCGCTCAGTGCCCGATGGAGACCCGGTCGGCGAACTGTCTCCGATTCTTGACGGCATCACGGCCCTCAGTCTTCTACTGGCCTTCGCGGTGATTGCCACGACGCTCAGCTCCCTGGTTCTGGACCGACGCCGCGAGATCGGCTTGCTCCGGCTGGCGGGGGCTAGTCGCGACCTCATCTTCCGAAGTTTCCTCCGCGAGGCCGTCGCCGCCTCAGCCTTGGGGGCGTTGATCGGTGTCGGTGTCGGCTACCTCCTCGCCGTGGTACTGATCGCGATTTCGACGCCGGGCGGGGTTAGTCCGGCGCCGCGGGTGGAGCCGGATGCGGGTTGGAGCCTGGCTGCCTTCCTGGGAGTTCTGCTGCTCGGGGTGCTCGCGGCCGCCTACCCGGCAGTGGAGGCGGCCCGGGTACCCCCACTTCTGGCTGTCCGGCCACCAGTGGTGAGGCGGGGCCGGCGCGGGCTCGTACTGGAGTTTCCCCTGATCGTCGTTGGCATTGCGGGCGCCTATCTATTCTTCGCTGCCGGCGGGCCCCTGGGCGTCGGTTTGGGCGCCGCCTGCGCCTATCTCGCCATCTGTGCCGCGCTGGTCTGGGCAGGCCCGAGCCTAGTACGCGGATTCAGCTTCGTGGTTGGGCCCATCCTGGGCACCCCTGTGGCGGCCATCACAACCCGCGGGCGGACTCGTCCTGCCCGCACCGCCCTGGCCCTGGCGGCTCTCTTTGTCACCGTGGCCACCGCGATCGGACTGGTCGGTCTTTCCGGAGCCGCCTTGAGTGCAGGTCAGGTCTGGGTCAATCACCTCTTCGTGGGCCAGTACCTATTGGTCAGTCCCGTGGTCCAGACGCAGAAGGTGGAGAAACAGGTCTTGGCGGCCCTCTCGACCAAGACGAATGACACTACCGTGGTGGCCTCGGCTCCGGTCCGCTTCGTGACGGCCCGGGTGGGCCATGAGGCCATCTCAGTAGCGGCCACCACCACCGTGGCTTATGGAATCAGCGGCGCTCTCCAATTCGTGCATGGCGACCGAGCCACGGCTTTGACCGAAGTCACCTCTGGCAGGGGGGTGCTCTTGCCCTTGGAGCTGGCGGCCTCGCTGCACGCGCACGTTGACTCCAAGATCAAGGTGATCACCAACACCGGGACCGGGACCTTCCTGGTCGCGGGAGTGGTGGCGCACACCCTGCCCGGACCCTCCGGAGAGGAGTCGGCCGTGCTGGATTCGGTGGTAGCAAAAAAGGATTTTGGGGTCGCCGCCGAAGGCTTCAATCTAATTCAGTTGCAGCTGCGGGGAGCATCCGACCCGGTGCACTCGGTTGCACTGGCTGGTTTTCGCTATGGCCTGGAAGAGGAAACAGTGTCCTCGGTCCGCCAGGGTGTGGATTCTGGGGTTCAGCACGACATCGCCGCTCTAACAGCCCTGGCTCTGGTGGGGGTGGTGATCGCGATCCTGGCGGCCATTGACACGGTCGTCCTGGGCGCTCGCGAAGGAGTCCGCGAGTTGGCGCTGTTGCGCGTGCTGGGCTTGAGCCGAGCGGAGACCCGGCGGGCCGTACTAGGGGAGGCGCTGGCGACAGCGCTCGTGGGCTGCGTCATAGGAATAGGGGTCGGCATCGGACTGATCGCGCCCGAGGTTCGCGTCGCCTCCATGGCGACTCTACCGCTGTCCTTTGGGATTCCCTGGCTGGTGGTGCTGGCGGTGGGCGGGGCGGTGGTGGTGGCGATCACTCTCTCGGCGGTGATCCCGGCCCGACAATTGGGCAAGATAGATCCAGTGGCGGCCCTGAGCGTCGAGTGACTCGACGGTGACCGGAGGGGTCGAGGGGGCGAGTCTGGAGGAGCTGCTCGGCAATCGGGGGCGCGGCCTCAGTCGGGTTGTCCTCATCGTGTCATCGGCCTGTGTTCTGGGACTGGCGGTCTTTGCGCTATCTCACGAATTCCCCGCCCGTCCGGCCGGCCTGGCAGTCGACTATCGGGTCTTCTACGCGGCCAGCGAGCTGATGGCACGAGGAGGCAATCCCTACCATCTGGGTGCTCTGCAAGCTGCGGAGCAGGCGGCCTTGGCCTATCCCGAGCGCAGCGCCGCCCCCAACAGCTTTGTTGATCCCCCGATTGCAGCGTGGCTTCTGGTTCCCCTGTCTCGCCTCTCCTATTGGGTCAGCTACGGGGTCCTGACCGTCGTGGGCATCCTCCTTGTGGCACTCACGCTCACCCTTCTCGCTCGGGATCTGGGCTGGCGCCACACTGGGGTTCTAGTGGGAGCGGCCATGGTCTCCTGGATTGGCCTCCTAGGTCTTCTGGACGGTCAATTCGACGCCATCCTCTTCGCGGCCCTGGCGGGCTCAATGCTCTTGGCGTGGCACGAACGCAGCCTGGCCGCTGGACTGGTTCTGGGAGTGACCCTGATCAAACCCACCCTGCTCTGGCCGGTACCCATCTTCATCCTCCTGGCGCTCTGGCCGGACCGTCGCAGAGTCCTCGAATTTGCCGGCGGCTACCTCCTGGTGGCCGTTTTGTTCTTGCTCGCCAGCTGGTCTCTCCTAGCCTCCTGGTGGCACGCCCTGGCGCTCTTTGCTCGCGGCATCGGCACGGTGCAGCCCGACCTGGCCGGGCTCCCCGGGCTCCTCGCGGCGGCGCCTGCTTCGTGGCGGCTCAGCCCCGGCCTGACCGCGCCCGCCACGCTGGCAACCGTGTGCGTGGGCCTCGCCTGCATGGCGGTATTCGGGGTCTGGATGATGATCTCCCCGGACTGGCGTCGGGTGAGTCCGGTCGGCCGGGTCACCTGGGCAGTCGCCTTGCCGGTGGGGATCTGGCTGCTGGCGACGCCCTACGCTCATCCCAACGACGATCTCCTACTGCTGCCCCTATTCATGCTCACCGTGGGCCGTGACGCGCGCCGGGTGCACGGCCTCGGCCTCGGCCTCTCTCTGGCCACCCTGGTCCTGATCTTGCTGATCTGGCCGTCAGGGGTGATCCCCTGGCAGCTGGGCCTGGCGCTGCTGGGGCTGCTGTCCGCGGCGCTCTGGCATTGGCGGACTGAGGTCCGCCTGACCGGCTTCGGAGCGGGACTATGCGTCCTGGTCCTGGCGACACTCCCGGCGGTTTGGGGCTTTCACCTCCTGGCGGTCGGACTGACCCCGATTGCCGTACTGATTCTGGTGGTGGAGGGCGGTCGGACCTGCTGGATCGAGGTCGGTGGTGCAGGCACCGGGCCGGCTTACTTCGAGGAGCCGACGGTTCCGGGGATTGCCCCGCTCGCGAGCGGGGCATAATCCTTTGGCGTCATGAGTGTCTTCAACCGGATCTACGACCCCACCCGGCGTGAGGTGCGCCGCCACACCCAGGAGGTGGAGGAGATTGGCGAGGTTGGTGAGGAGATCAAGACCCTCTCCGATGCCGAGCTCCGTGCCAAGACTGACGAGTTCAAAGAGCGTCTCGAGAAAGGGGAGCTCCTCGACGACCTCCTGGTCGAGGCATTCGCAGTCGCGCGGGAGGCGGCACGGCGCCATCTGGGGATGCGGCCTTTCGATGTGCAGTGCCTGGGGGGGATCGTTCTGCACCAAGGCAAGATCGCCGAGATGAAGACTGGGGAGGGCAAGACCCTGGTCGCGGCCTTGCCGCTCTATCTAAATGCCCTGACCGGACGGGGCTGTTTTCTGGTCACGGTCAACGACTTCCTGGCCCGCCGCGATGCGGGCTGGAACGCTCCCTTATTTCACGCCCTGGGCATGAAGGTTGGCGTCATCATTCCCGACGACTCGATGATCTACGACCCCGGCTACAGCGACGAGCAGCACAGCGATCCGCGCCTCCGTCACCTGCGCCCGGTATCGCGCGGGGAGGCCTACCAGGCCGACATCGTGTATGCCACCAACAACGAGATGGGGTTCGATTATCTGCGTGACAACCTGGCCCGTGCGCAGGAGCAGAAGGTACAGCGAGACCGGTATTACGCCATCATCGACGAGGTCGACTCGATCCTGATTGACGAGGCCCGAACCCCGCTGATCATCAGTGGTCTCGGTGAAGAATCACCTGAAAAATACTACCAATATGCGCGACTGATTCCCCGGCTCACGGCCGAGGTTGACTACACCATCGATGAGAAGACCAAGTCGGGTAGCCTCACCGATGAGGGTGTCGAGAAGATTGAGCGGATGACGGGAATCGTCAACATCTACGACATCGAGCATGTCCAAGAGGCGCACCACATAAACCAGGCGCTGCGCGCCCACGCTCTCTACCTCAAGGATCGTGAGTACATCGTCCGCGACGGCGAGGTGATCATCGTTGACGAGTTCACCGGCCGCACCATGCCCGGGCGACGCTGGTCGGATGGTCTGCACCAGGCCATCGAGGCCAAAGAAGGCGTGAAGGTTCAGCAGGAGCAGCGGACTCTGGCCACGGTCACCTTCCAGAACTACTTCCGCACCTTTGACGTACTTGCGGGCATGACCGGAACGGCGATCACCGAGGCGGAGGAGTTCCACAAGATTTACGACCTTGAGGTGGTTCCCATTCCGACCAACCGCCCGATGGTGCGGCTCGACGAGCCGGACCTCATCTTTCGATCTGAAGAGATCAAGTTCAACGCCATCGCCGATGAGATCGAGGAGCGCAGTCGCAAGGGTCAGCCGGTGTTGGTGGGCACCGTCAGCATTGACAAGAGTGAGCGTCTATCGCGGCTCCTCGAGAAGCGCGGCGTCGTGCACGAGGTGCTCAACGCCAAGCAGCATGAGCGCGAGGCGGAGGTGGTGGCGGCGGCCGGTCAGCGGTCGGCGGTGACAATCGCCACCAACATGGCGGGACGGGGCACGGACATCGTCCTCGGCGATGGAGTCAAGGAACTCGGTGGTCTCTACATCATGGGCACCGAGAGGCATGAGTCGCGCCGCATCGACAACCAGCTGCGCGGGCGTTCCGGGCGTCAGGGAGACCCCGGCGAAAGTCGCTTCTTCCTCTCCTTTGAGGACGATCTGATGCGAGTCTTCGGGGGCGAGCGGATGCGTGGATTGATGTCAACGTTCGGAATGGACGAGGACGTTCCCATCGAATCACGGCTGGTCAGCCGCCAGATCGAGTCCGCCCAGTCACGTGTCGAGGGCGCCAACTTTGATAGCCGCCGGTACGTGGTTGAGTTCGACGATGTGGTCAATATGCAGCGCGAGATCATCTACGCGGAGCGCGACCGCATCCTCGAGGGCGTCGATACCCGGCAGAACCTGGACGAATGGACCGCCGAGGTGGTGCACGATCTGATTGCCCTCTACTGCCCCGGGCGTCACCAGGCGCAGTGGGATCTCGATGGACTCTGGGACCGACTCCGCTACGTTTTCCCCTTCCCCCCTGCCGAGGAAGTGGAACTGGAGCAGCTCGGCGAGAGCCCCGAAGAGGTCGCCGAGACCCTGACGAACGAGGCGGAGCGGATCTACTCCGAGAAGGAAGCTAACTACACCCCTGAGATCGTCCGGATCGCCGAGACCCAGCTTATGCTCCAGTTGATCGACCAGCGCTGGGCCGACTACCTGACCACGCTGGAGCACCTCAAGGACGATATCCGCTGGCAGTCGATGGGACAGCGCGACCCTCTGGTGGAGTTCAAGGCGGAAGCATTTTCCGCCTTCCAATCCTTCCAGGAGGCGCTCAAGCAGGAGATAGTCCGCTACCTCTTCCACGCCGAGATCCAGGTCACGCCGGCCGACACTCAGCCCCTCGAGGGGGTTGCCGTACACCCTGATGCCGCCAGGCCCGGCGAACTGACTCCGGAAATGGTGCCCGCCGGAGTATCGGCAGCAGCTACCGAGGTGGAGACCTCAAGGCCGGCCCCGCGTTCCGTCCCTGCCGCGACCAGTAGGGCCGTCACAGCAGCGCGTGGCTCGGCTCAGCCTGCTTCCGGAATGGCGGCCCCGGTGAGCCGCAATGCCTTGTGTCCTTGCGGGTCCGGTCGCAAGTACAAGCGCTGTCACGGTGCAACCGAGTGAGGATGAGCGCCGCAATCAATTAGCGTTTCGCCGGCGCGGCCAGGAAACGTCCGCCCGGCGGAGGCGAACTAGCCGGATGCGGAAGTGGCTACGAGGCCTTTGACAGCCACCGTCACCGGGGTTGCCGCGCCCATCTCCCAAAGCACCTCCGGTGAGTCAGCGTCAGCTAGGCTCGATGGCTCAGGGTCAATCGACGCAGCGCCAGCGGCAATGGCCAGCCACATCGCCGCCATGGCGATAAAGTAGTAATTGCTGTAGGCAAACTCGGCGAAGAACATGGCGAAAATTGTGACCACGGCACCGTCAGTGAGGACTCCTCCCAGCCCCGGAGTCGGCCGCGAGACCACCCATGCCAGAACCAGCGCGCCGACAGCGATACCCAGGAAGCCAGGCAGTGGGTGCTGGCCGACCAGGGTCAAAATTCCCGCCAAGGAGAGAGATCTCCTGCCGACTTGGTCATGGAAGTGGATGCCGATGGTGTCGTACCAGTAGTTCTGGAAGCCAGTCCACCAAGCAAACGCAGCTACGATGGCGAGGCCGATGCCGGCGGCGACGAGCAATTCTCGCATCATCCTGCGGCTGCGCAGGAAGAACACCAGCAGCAGTGGACCGGATTGCACCACGGCACAACCGCAGGCCAGGCCGAGGAGGACGACCGCGAGACGGCGGTGACGGCCGCGCAAAACTAGCCACCAGGCGATGCCGGCGATCGCCAGAATGATCGGCCAGGAGGAGATGATCACGGCGATCACCACCGGCGTCACTGCCACCGAGAGCGCTAGGCGCCAGCCCTGGGCCCGCGGGCTCGCCCGCTGGAGAAGTGCCGCAGTCAGGGCCAGACGGCCAATGCTGACATCACTCGCGGGTCGCCGGCAAGGAGCCCGATGGCGGCCGCCACGGCAACCACAGGCCCGTAAGTGAAGTGAACCAGCCGGGGCGCTCCGAGGGTGGTGGTGGGGTGCAGCGCCAGGTAGGGGTTCTGGCCTCGGAGGAGCGCGTGTCCGGCCGAGCGCAACCCGTACAAGACATCGATCTGGGAAGGGTCCCAGCGCCAGCAGACGGCAAGAAACGTCAGCCCGCCCAGGGCGGCCACCACCAGGGCGGCGCGATTGTGACCACGTCCGACCAGGATGGCCGCCACCACAGCCGCAATCACGAACTCCCACACCGGCCAGCTTTGGGGCCAGTCGGTGAAGTTGGCCAGAAGAATGGACAACCCGAGCGCGCTGATCACGGTCACCCAGAGCCAGGTCGGAGGCGGCCCACTGGGCAGGCTCCGAGAGAGGAGGAGCAGGGCGAGCGTCAGACCCAGTGCCATCAGGGAGAGGTCGCTAACGTAGCCGGCCCGATTGACCAGTGCCAAATCAAGCGACGCCAGCGAAAGCAGCAGGGCCCCCTCGCGAGTGAGTGGCGGACGCGCAGATGCCCAGTTCCGGAACCCGGCCCAATATCGGACCGCGGGAGCCTGCATTTGCCGGATTATCACAAGCCCCCGGAGAGGCGCTCGTAACGGTGGAGTCGCAGCTTGGCTGCTTTAGTTCGGCGCCCCTTCCAGCGCTCCATTTCAGGCAGGGTAGACTTCAGGGGATATGAGCGATTTGAACGGCCGCGCCGAAGAACTTCATCACCGTGCTGTGCTACTCAAGGAGCACCTTTGACTTCGCCGGCAAGCAGAGGCGGGCTGACCTCGTAGAGGAGGGCTTGGGACGCCCAGGGGCTTGGAACGATCCCGCCCAGGCCCAGCTGGCATCGCAGGAGCTGAGCCGTCTCCGCGGTGAGCTGGGGGACTTGACCGCACTCGAGCTCAGGGCTCGCGAGGGCGTCGAGTTGGCTGGCCTGCTGGAGGAGGACGCGGCCGGGACCGAAGAGGTCGAAGTCGAGATCGCCGCGATTGCCAAGGAGCTTGATCGCCGGGAGCTAGATCTGCTCTACCAGGATCCCTATTCCGACTTTCCCGCCCTGCTTTCGGTACACGCCGGAGCCGGTGGCACCGACGCTCAGGACTGGAGCGAGATGCTCCTCCGGATGTACCTCAAGTGGGGGGAGATGCACGGCATGGAGGCCACCCTGCTTGACCAGTCGGAGGGCGAGGAGGCGGGACTCAAGAGCGCCACGGTCAGATTTAAAGGAGCCCATGCCTACGGGCAGCTGCGTGCCGAAAAAGGAGTCCATCGACTAGTTCGCATCAGTCCCTTCGATGCGGCCCATCGTCGTCACACCGCTTTCGCCTTGATCGAAGCCTATCCGGAGATATCAGACGAGGTTGAGGTGGAGATCGACGAAAAAGACGTGCGAGTCGATGTCTATCGGAGCTCGGGAGCCGGTGGTCAGCACGTCAACAAGACTTCATCAGCGGTGCGGATAACCCATATCCCCACGGGAATAGTGGTTACGTGTCAGAACGAGCGATCGCAGCAGCAGAACCGTGAGACCGCCTGGCGCGTACTTCGTTCGCGTCTCCTGGATCTGCAGCGTGCCCAGCGCTTGGAGCACATCGCAGACCTGAAGGGCGACCTCACCTCGCCAGAGTGGGGCAACCAGATTCGCTCATACGTGCTGCAGCCCTACACCCTAGTCAAGGACAACCGTACCGGTGTTGAGGTCGGCAACGTGGCGGCCGTTCTTGAGGGTGAGATCGATCCCTTCATCGAGGCCTATCTCCGCCAAGAGGCTACTGAGCGTGAGAAGGACGAAGTCAATGTGTAGTGTCCCCAGGCGGCCTCAGAGCTTGGATTGTCCGGACACACACGTCCTTGCTCCGGGGTATACTCGGGCACAAATCGAGAACGGCCAAGGGCCTCGCCACTCTCCCTGTTGGGGATCTGCCCGTCGGCTGCCAGTCCGCCTGGCACGAGGACTAAGCCTCCCCTGATGTCGATTTCCACGAGCCCGCCACCACCGATTGTCGAGGCAGCGAGTGCTGGGAGCACCACGCTGACCAGGAACGAGCCGCCTATCATCGTCTTCGAGAAGGTCACCAAGGTCTACCCCAACGGGCAGGCGGCGATCCAAGACGCTTCCTTCACCATCCGTCCGCGCGATTTCGTGTTCGTGGTCGGAGCTAGTGGCGCCGGGAAGTCGACCGTGATCCGCCTTCTGATCCGCGAGGAGAGGGCGACTCAAGGTCATGTCTTGGTGGAAGGCCAGGATCTGGCCCGGCTCAAGCACCGCCACCTGCCTCGACTACGTCGCAAGATGGGGATCGTCTTTCAGGACTTCAAGCTGCTCCCCGCCCTCACGGTGGAGCAGAACGTGGCCTTTGCCATCCAGGTGACCGACCCCGGACGACCTCACCTCAAGGAGAAGGTGGGGGAGGCCCTGTACATCGTGGGTTTGGAGGACAAGCTGAACGCCTTCCCCACGGAACTATCCGGAGGCGAGCAGCAGCGGGTGGCCATTGCCCGAGCCCTGGTACACCGGCCCCGTATTTTTCTCGCCGACGAGCCGACTGGCAACCTTGACCCCGACGCCGGCTGGGGCATCGTCCAGCTACTCCAGCAAATCAACCACCGCGGCGCAACCGTTGTGATGGCTACCCATAACCGCGAGGTCGTCGACCTCTGCCGCCGTCGGGTGCTGGCAATCGAGGGCGGACGGATCGTGCGCGATGAAGCCGAGGGCACCTACCTGCGCGACGGCGACGCGATCCTATGAATCCTATCCCAGCCCTGAAGTTCGTAGCCCAGGTTGCGGTACAGAACATCCTTCGCAACCGAGGCATTGCCGTGGCCAGCATCTTGACCATCACCCTTACGCTGCTCGGTGCCGGCGTGGCCGTGGTGGTGGTGCATGCCCTCGACGGAGTGCTGCACACGGAGGAGTCGCAGGCGTCGGTGCTCAAGGTATTCATGGCGGATCACGTGGGCTTCGCCAGCGAGGTCAACCTGGAACACAACCTAGGCAGTCCCACTACCGTGGCCAGCTCAACATTCGAGAACAAAGATCAAGCGGCCGAGCAAGCGGGCAGCAGCCTCGGATTGACCCAGGCGATCAACCTGCTGGAGCGCTCGGGAGCGGGAAACCCACTGCCGGCCTCACTCAACTTCCATCTCAAGAACATCAGGGCAGTGTCAGACTTGAACCGCCAGGTGCGCACCTCGGCGCTGCTCGACGGCGGACCTCACCCAACCGACTACAACGCTGACGTCATCCCTCGCTTGGAGCGCTACATCTTCGTGGCGCAACTGGGTGGGGGCTTGGTGGTCGGCGTGGTCGGGGCGGTCGCGTTGGTGATCATCACCATCTCGGTTCGCACCGCCGCCTACGTGCGTCGCCGCGAGATAGAGATCATGAAACTGGTCGGCGCCACGGATTGGTTCGTCCGTTGGCCTTTCGTGCTGGAGGGCGTGATCGTGGGGGTGATCTCGGCTCTGGTCGCCTCGGTGATCCTCCTCGGCGTCGGCCTCGGGTTTGGCGGAGGCCACAGCCTGGCGCTGGGGATCGGGCCCCAGTTTGCCGCCGTAACCGTGCTCGCTCTGGTCGTGGCGGGAGGCGCGCTGGGCTCGGTGGGCAGTTTTGTTGGAGTACGCCGCTCCCTGGCCACCTAATCTCATGCTGGCAACTGCGACCAATGGTTCGACCCGGGAACGGCGCTAGGATGACCCGGGTCCTCGCAAGTTGACGGAGGCAAACAAGCGATGGCACTGACGGAGTCGGCACCCGTGGGAGTGGCTGGGCTCACCCGGGACCGTTTGCGGTCGATGTACCAGGACATGCTTCTGGGACGTCTGCTGGATCAGCGGGTGCTAGTCCTCAACCGCCAGGGCCGTGCCCCTTTCGCTATCTCGGGTCAGGGCCACGAGGCGGCCCAAGTGGGCGTGGGATATGCCTTGCGGAGGGACTACGACTGGATCATTCCCTATTACCGGGATATCAGCTTGGTCCTGGTCATGGGTATGACCCCGCGAGACCAGCTCTTGGCGGCCCTGGCCAAAGCCGGAGATCCCAACAGCGGGGCCCGCCAGATGCCGTCCCATTATTCCTCGCGAGAGCACAACATCGTCACCGGGGGAAGCCCGGTGGCAACCCAGATCCTCCACGCGGTGGGGGTGGCCCAGGCCTTCAAGTACCGGGGCGAGGACAAGGTAGTGGTGGCCTCGGTTGGGGAGGGGGGAACCAGCGAAGGGGACTGGCACGAAGGTCTCAACTGGGCGGCGATCCACCAGTTGCCGGTTATCTTCTTGGTCGAGAACAACGCGTTTGCCATCAGCGTTCCCCAATCCCTGCAAATGGCAGTCGCGCATGTTGCCGACCGCGCCGCTGGCTACGGCATGCCCGGGCAGTCGGTGGACGGCGGTGACGTCCTGGCGGTGTATCAGGCGGCCAGCGAGGCGGTAGCGCGGGCCCGGAGTGGAGGTGGCCCGACGCTCCTGGAGGCCAGTTGTGTCCGACTCCAATCCCACAGCAGCGACGACGACCAGCGCCGCTACCGAACGGCGGAAGACCTCGATGAGATGCGCCGCCACGATCCCCTGGAGCGCTTCCGGGCCGACCTGGAGTCGAGTTCGATCCTGGCCGAGGGAGAAGCCGATCAATTACGCCAGCAGTGTCAGGCCCAGATCGATGAGGCTCAGGAGGAGGCAGACCGGGCCCCTGTCCCCGAGCCTGGGACGGCCCTAGACCACGTGTACGGCACCGACTGAGGTGCCGGAAATCACCTACGTGGAAGCCGTTCGGGATGCCCTGCGCGATGAGATGCGCCGGGATGACCGGGTGGTCTTGATGGGCGAGGACGTGGGCGTAAAGGGGGGCGTTTTCGGAGCCACCCAGGGTCTCTTCCAGGAGTTTGGGGAAGAGCGGGTCATTGACAGTCCCTTGGCCGAGGCTTCCATCGTGGGGGTGGCGATCGGTTGCGCTCTGGCCGGATTACGGCCGGTGGCGGAGATCCAGTTTCTCGATTTCATCCCCCCGGCCATGGACCAGTTGATCAGCGAGGCGGCCAAGATCCGCTACCGCTCCAACAACGACTGGAGCTGCCCGATGGTGGTTCGCGCTCCTTGTGGGGGAGGCGTCCACGTCCATGGGGCGCTCTACCACTCTCAGATGCTGGAGGCACTGTTTGCCCATGTCCCCGGGCTGAAGGTGGTCCTGCCCTCGACGCCCTACGACGCCAAGGGGTTGCTGCTGGCGGCGGTGCGCGACCCCGATCCCGTTTGCTTCTTCGAGCACAAGGGCCTGTATCGCTCCATGCGCCAGGAGGTCCCCGACGAGGAATACCTGGTGCCGATCGGAAAGGGGCAGATCGTGCGTCCTGGCCGCGACATCAGCTGCTTCACGTATGGAGCCACGGTGCACGAGGTGCTGAGCGCTGCTGACAGCCTGAGTCGCGACCAGATCGAGGTGGAGGTGGTCGACCTGCGCACGGTGCGTCCCCTTGACCGTGACCTGATCGTGGAGAGCGCTTCCCGAACCGGCAAGGTCCTGGTCGCCCAAGAGGCCAACCTGGCCGTTGGGGTGGGGGCGGAGGTGGCCGCGATCGTGGCGGAGGAGTGCTTCCAAGCCCTGGACGGGCCGGTCATGCGGATCGGCGGGCCCGAGATTCCGGCGATACCGTTCGCCGAGTCGCTGGCGGAGGTCTACTGTCTCGGTCCCGAGAAGATAGAAGCCAAGCTGAGGGAACTGGCCGCCTACTGAGGGGCCAATGAGGTAATAAGAGGTTATGGCGATCACGGTCACGATGCCCCAGCTCGGCGAATCGGTCACTGAGGGCACCATCGGTACCTGGTTGGTACAGCCAGGTCAGCAGGTGGCCCGCTTCGATTCTCTGGTTGAGGTGATCACCGACAAGGTCACCGCTGAGGTTCCATCGCCCGCTGCCGGGACGGTCGTCGAGATCCTTGCCGCCGAGGGTCAGCGGTTGTCGGTCGGCGAGCCCCTGTGCATGCTGGAAGGAGCCGAGGAGGTGGCTCGGGAGACTCCTGAGGTCCCCGATCCCGGGGTGCCCGCGGCGGAGGAGGCCGGCGCCTCGGCAGAAGCGCCGACCCAGGATGCCGACGAGTTCGCTGAGCCGGATGGCGAGACGAAGCCACCGGCCGATGTGCCGATTACCCCAGAAGTTGCGACGGCAGTTGCCGTGGCGGCGGACGCCGTCGCCAACGAGACAGCCAGTCCCGCTGGCCACGGATCTTCTGGCTTCATCAGCCCAGCGGTTCGGGCCCTTGCAGCCGAGCACGGTCTCGACATCTCCGAGGTGTCCGGCACCGGCTTCGAAGGACGGATCACCAAGCGTGACGTCCTGCTCTTTCTGGAGGCCGGCACGAATGCCCCCAGTGCAACTCCCCCGGCGGCACCCCAGCCCGGGGCGTTGCAGCCGGACCTCCCTGGCTCCCGCATCCCGCTCAGCCCGATGCGACGATCGATCGCTGAGCACATGGTGCGCAGCCTGCGAGTCTCGCCGCACGCCTGGACCATGGTCGAGGTTGACATGAGCGGGGTGGCCGCGGCCAGGGCGGCCCGGCGGGCCGAGTTCCGAGCTGCCGCGGGCGTCGACCTCACCTTCCTCCACTTCGGCATGAAGTCCACCTGCCTGGCGCTGCGGGCGGTGCCCACCATGAACGCCACGTTTGAAGAGGACGCGATTCAACTCCGCACCGAGGTCAACCTCGGTTTGGCGGTAGCGGTGGGTGACGGACTGATCGTCCCGGTTGTCCGGGGCGCTGACCAGTACAGCGTGGCCGGGTTGGCCCAAGCAAGTGCGGCACTGATCGAACGAGCCCGTCAGGGCAAGGCCCGCCTGGAGGATGTCGAGGGCGGCACCTTTACCCTCAACAACGCGGGAGCGCTGGGAACCGTGATGTCCCAGGCAATCATCAACCAGCCTCAGGCGGGCATCCTGGTGATGGATGCGGTGATTCGTCGCCCCGTGGTGGTAGGCGATGGGATCGCGATCCGCCCGATCATGAACCTCTGCCTGAGCTTCGACCATCGCATCAACGACGGAGCGACCGCGGCCCACTTCCTGGGGGCGGTGAAGAGCTCGCTGGAGGCGGTGACGCCGGAAAGCGCACTCTTCTGATCGGGAGCTATCTCGGGCGGGCGGTGCCCGGTGGCCAGCTCTCGACGTCAGCGAGTGCCTGGCGCGGCCCTCAATCTCAGGCGGGATTAGGATTGCTAGGTGGCTAGCTCCCCGGCTCCCCGGTCGATTCAACCCAAGGTGCAGCTGCCGGTGGTGCCCGATCACCGGCCCGACCTGGTTCCCGGACGTGGCCCCATCGGAGACGGTCGGCCTATGTGGCAGCAGCTTCTGCCCAGCGGAGTGGAGCGGCGCCCCGAGTGGTTGACGGTCAAGATGCCGGTCGGGGGTCGCTACCAGGAACTCAACCGGATCATGCGCGGCAAACGACTCCACACGGTATGTGAGGAGGCGCGGTGCCCCAACCTGGGCGAATGCTGGAGCTATGGCACGGCCACCTTCATGATCCTAGGTGACGTCTGCACCAGGGCCTGCGCCTTCTGTGCCGTTACCTCGGGGAGGCCGAGCGGCCTCGATCTGGATGAGCCGGAGCGGGTGGCCGATGCCGTCGCCGAGATGGGACTCCAGCACGCCGTGATCACATCGGTGGATCGGGATGATCTTCCCGACGGGGGCTCCACCATCTTTGCCAGAACCATCGAGGCGATCCATCGTCGGGTGCCGGGATGTCGGGTCGAAGTCCTGACCCCGGACTTTCAAGGTTCGGAGGAGAGCATCGCCACCGTCATGGCGGCCGAACCAGACGTCTTCAACCACAACATCGAGACGGTCGGCCGACTCTTTCCCCGAGTCCGGCCCAAGTCCCTCTACCCGAGGTCTCTGACGGTGCTGCGGCGAGCCGGGGAGATGAGTCCGACGGCGCAGACCAAGTCGGGGCTCATGGTCGGGCTGGGGGAGAGCATGGATGAGGTAAAGCAGGTCTTGGTCGACCTGCGCGAGCATGGGGTCAAGCTGGTCACCATCGGCCAGTACCTGAGGCCCTCGCTACGGCACATCCGATGCGATCGTTTCTGGCGCCCTGAGGAGTTCACCGAGCTCCGCGACTATGGCATGTCACTAGGCTTTGCCCACGTCGAGTCGGGTCCGCTGGTGCGCAGCTCCTACCACGCCCATCAGCAGGCTGTGGCGGGCTCGGTGGCGGCCGCGGTCGCGACCGAGGCCCCGTAGAAGGGGATGGCCGGGGTCTGGCGCCCGCCGCTCAAGGTGGTGTGGTGTGGCACGGTTCCCTATCAAGCGGCCTGGGACTGGCAGCGAACGCTCGCCGCCGCTCGAGCCCGCGGGGAGCTCGACGAAGACGTGCTTCTGCTCATGGAGCACCCGCCCGTGTACACCATGGGGCGGGGCGGTCAGCCAGAGCATTTGTTGCAGGGCAAAGCCGGGATCCGAGCCAGCGGCGCGGAGTACTTCGAAGTTGATAGAGGAGGCTCTGTCACCTACCACGGGCCGGGCCAGTTGGTGGGCTATCCGATCATCAACTTAGAGCAGCGGGGGATAGATGTGATCGCCTACCTGAGGGCTCTGGAGGAGGCCCTCATTGACGCCTGCCAGATGCGCGGAGTCGAGGCCTTTCGAGAGCCTCCCTACACGGGCGTTTGGAACCAGCAGGGCAAGCTGGCCGCACTGGGGGTCAAGTTGAGCGGACGCATGGTCACCTATCACGGGTTTTCCCTCAACTGCACCACCGACCTCGACGCCTTTAATCTGATCGTTCCCTGCGGGATTGAGGGGCGACGCGCGGCGTCGCTGCGAGAAGCCGGAGCCAGTGGAGACCTCCGTCCCCGAGCTCTGGCCGAGCTGGTCAGCCCGTTCATCGCCCACGTCCTGGGCCTGCGCTCGGAAGCCGGTGAAGCCGCCGACCTAGGCCTGGACCCCAGTACTAGCCCGGCGGTGTCAGCGCCTTGACAGCTGACTCTGGGAGCGCTTGGCCAATCTGCCTATTTACGTCCGGGCCCGAGTGCGGCATATTTCTACCGACCGATTCGTGGACACGATCAGAGAGCGGGGGCGGACGACGCGAAGGCGGGTGGTACCGGCTTTGAGCTGGGAGGGCGAGAGTGGCCCCCAGCGTGCTGACAGGCGCTCTCATCTGGGCCAGTTGGATCGCGTCCTCGAGGTGCTCGAGGAGCTCAACCTCGAAGGGGAGCCCACCGTGCCCTCGGAGGTCCGCCGCCAGCTCGACCTTTGCGGCATCGCCACCCGCGCCGAAGAGTCACCGTCGGCGGTGCTGGAGCGAGTTCTGAACGGCCAGGAGCTCTACCTGCTCCATCCGGTGAGCTCTCTTCCCGGCAAGCTCGAAGGGCGGCGGTCGCGACCTCCCCGGCCCGAGTGAGGCGAGCCGGGAATTCGCCGGATCGAGAAGATCTCGCACTGTAATCAAGACGTAACCGAGGTGTCCAGCCGCTGATCCCGGTCACCGGGTACCCTCGGCGGATGACCATGCGGGCACTTCACCGCGATCTCCGAATCCGGCGGTGAGGGTCCCCACGCTGCGAGGTCGCCAGCAGCTCCGGCCTAGCAAGGCTACGGTCGTTGCTGGGCGAGAGCTCGCCTGCTCCGACAACCCGGGGTCCGGGCGCCTGGTGAGGTGGCCGGGTCGCGTCTTCGCCTGGACCGCCGGGCGGCCCAGTCGCGAGGGATACGCGCTGGCGGCTGTTGTCCTGGTCGGGTTTGGCTGTGCTTTGGCGGTCGGGCGCTATCAGCCGTTGGCCCTACTCGCTATCGCTATGGGAATCGGGGCGGCGTCGCTCTGCGTCACCGGCTCGCCCACCCGAGCTCAAACCTGGACCTGGAACCTCGCCACCTTTCTGGGAGCGCTCAGCAGCGGCTTCCTCTACGCGTCCACCCCGCTCGGCTGGGTGGTGCCGGCCGCCGCCGGGGTCGGCGCGGTCGTTGCCATCTCCGCGAAGGAGCGGCTTGAGCGCTGCACTGGAGCCCTGCTGGCCGGCGGTGCCAGTCTCTTGTTGGCCAGCAAGTCGTTCACCTGGGGACACGCGGCGGTCGACGTGTTCACCTTCACTCAGCGGGCCACCTTGCAATTGCTCCAGGGCCGCGATCCTTACGTGCTCAGCTACCCGACGACCACCCCCCACCTGCCCTTGGCGCATTACTTCTACCTGCCTGGGGTGTTGCTGCTCTCGATTCCCGGCCGTCTGCTTGGCGATGTCCGGATCAGTGACCTGCTCGCCGCAGGCGCTCTGATAGCGGCCGTGGTGGTCCTGGCCAAGCGCTCCGGTGGCTCCGAGCAAGGCTGGCGCTGCCTGGCGCTCTGCCTGGCCATGCCCTTCTTCCCGTTGATGATTCTCTACGGCTGGACGGAGATCTACTTGATTACCGGCATTGCTCTCTGGTTGGTCCTGCGCGACCGGCATCGTTTGGGCGCTGTGCTGCTCCTCGGCCTGGGGGTGGCGACTGTGCCCACCGCACTGCCCCTCTTGCTTTTACCCTTTGCCTGGTGGCGTCGGCCCCGCCTGGAAATCGGGACTGCCATCCTGGTGGCCATCGCCATCTGCCTACCCTTCGCACTTTGGAGCGGACCAGCCCATTTCGTCTACTCCTCCCTCCTGGTGAACGTCCACTTACCACCCTGGCCCACCGGGCTTGACCTCGACGCCGCCTTCCGCCAGCTGACCGGTACCTGGCTGCCGGTGTGGGTTTGGCCGACAGTAGTGGCGCTGACTTTGGTGGTGGTCGTCAGGGCCCGGAGGCACACTTGGCCCAACGCCTTCTACCTGGGTTCGGTCTTTCTGTTGGGGGCCCTGGTGTGGGCCAAGTGGGCGCTTTTCAATTACTACTTTCTGGCGGTCATGGGCTTGGTCTTGGCGATGGCGCTGGAGCGGGTGGTGGTAGATGTCGAGACCACCGCCGAGGCAACCGATCACAATCCCGCGGGCTCGCCGCGGATCGCTTCCGGCTCCGCCGCCGGATGACCGACCGCCCTTTCGGGATGGGCGGGCGTCTAGGTGACAGCTGCTCCACGCTAACCTGCCCCAGGCGGGGGCGAATAGCTCAGTGGTAGAGCGCCTCGTTTACACCGAGGATGTCGCAGGTTCGAATCCTGCTTCGCCCACGCTTCTGGTCCCTTCCGGGGGGCTACCAATGGGCCTGGCCACGGATTCGAAATGATGGAAGAAGATCAGTTAGTGCTGCGGATAAGCCGCATCCTGATCGTGCCCCTGGCGGCGGTTGTGCTGATACCCCTGCTCTTCACGGAGTTGCACATCTTCTCCAGTCACGACCTGGTCGGGTCAGCCATCCCCGATACCGTCTTTCTGGAGCACGCTGCCCAAGGCCTGGTGCGGGGACACATCCCCTATTCCTCCAATTTCATGGTCGCCCCCGACACCCGGCTGACGTTCATCTATCCTCCCCTCAGCCTGGTGCTGTCCCTGGCCCCGCTGCTGGCCGGGGGACACTACTCCCTGGGATTTTCCATTCAGATGGTGGTGTTGACTGGGGTCGGCTTGCTGGCCCTGCATGTCTTCTGTCGGCGCTGCGGGATTAGCTTTCCCATTGCTCTCACTGCGGCGGTCCTGCTGGTGGCGGTGGGACCGGTGCTGCTCACCCGTCTCGACGGGGTGCAGGGACTCGCCTTAGCCGGAGCCGCTCTGGCTCTGCGGAGTCGGCGGATGGCACTGGCGGTAGCCCTGGTCACTCTTTCCGTGCTGGTTAAGGAGACGGTCGTGGTGGCCCTAATCCCGGTTGTGGTCTGGGCCCTCTGGCCTGCTGCAGAGGTGCACTGGTCGGACGGCCTGGGGCGCCGCGCCGCGGCTGTCGGATGGGGGCTGGTTCCCGCCTTGGTGGTGGCAGTCACCTTCTTGGTCTGGTCCAGAGGCCAGGTCCTGTCGGCGGCGTTCGCGGCTATCCATAGGGGCGTGGAGATCGAGAGCATACCCGCCTCCATCAGCTACCTGACTCATCCGCTGCTCCGACTCCACAGTTACATCGGACAGTTGGGCTCGTCGCAGGTGTCCGGGCCACAGGTAACGGTGGCCGCCGCCGTCGCCGGAGCCATCGGAGTCGTAGCGCTGGTCTGGGGAGCTATCCACTTCGCCCGGGAAGGGCGCCGTCCGGTGACGACGATCGCCTTCGCGGTGGCGGTTTCGATGACCGCCACGCCGGTGCTGAGCCCCCAGTACGTGCTCGGTTTCATGCCGGTGCTGGTGCTGGCCGCAGCCCTCGAATTCACCGCGGTGCGCAGCTACCTACTGCTGGGCACCGGCCTGATCACCGCGTTACTGACTCAGGCTGAATTTCCCTATCTTTTTTCCTCGGTGGCGGCGCTCGAGCCGCCCGGCATGATCGTCGTCGTAGTGCGCAACCTGCTGCTGATCGCGCTGGCGGTCAACCTCGCTCGGGCAGCCCCGCTGCCCGCCCCCGCCGTGGCGGGGTTGGCGTCCCAGCCAGGAGCACCCGGTTTGGTACAGCCGACCTGAGCCGCCAGCGAGCTGGTGCGGTGGGCGATGCTAGCCTGGGGCCAGCGTTGCCCCTTGGGTAACTCCGATTAGGAGAGGTCCAGGTGCCACCGATGCATGCGGTAGGCGGCCGTCCGCCCTTGGCGAGGTGGGGCGGAGCCGTCGCCATTTTGGCCATGGTCCTGCTGGTGGCGATCTCCGTCCGAGCCCAGTACAACCTCGGTCCCAGTGCCATCAGCCGGGCCGGCCCGGGCAGCGCACTGCTCGGCTCGATCGTTCAAGCGCTGCTCCTCCTCTCGGTGGCCATCTTCGAACTCCTGCTGGTTGTGGCCGTGGTCTACGTCCCTTGGCGCCGGTTGGCGCAGGCAGGCGATGGAAGCAAGGTGCAGCCTGCCATCCGGCGCCGAATGGCGGCGCTTCCTGTCTCCTTCCTGCTAGTGGAGGCCCTGCTGTTCTTCCTCTTGCTGCGGCGGCGCTCTCGACCGCGGACAGGCTCGGCGGGCCTCAGCCCTGGCAAGCTGCCGCCCCACGGACAGTCGCTGGTGCCGGTGGTAGGCTCCTTTTCGCTGCTCACGACCACCGAGCTGGCGGCGGCCTTGGGCGTCGTGGTGCTCATCGCCGTCTTCGTGGTCCGGCTGCGCGCTCGACACACCCAGGTCCTGCCTGACCAGCCCTCCCAGTTGTCCGACCAGCTCACCAACGCCCTCGACCTGAGCCTCACCGACCTTGGCTCCGGCGGGGATCCCCGCCGGGCCGTCATCCGGGCGTATGAGCGCATGGAGTGGGTGCTGGCGAGTATTGGGCTTCCCGCCCAGCCCTTCGAGACGCCTCTTGAATATCTGGAGAGAGCGCTCGGCCGGGTGGTGGCCAGCCGCCTCCCCATCGTGCGTCTGACGGATCTGTTCGAGCGGGCTCGTTTCTCGACCCACTGGGTTGGACCGGGCATGCGGAGAGAGGCTGAGGTCGCTCTCCAGGGCTTACGGGCGGAGCTGGTCCAGGAGAAGGCCTGACTGACGGTGCTGGAACTGGTTGACCAGCCCGTAGCGGGCGCTATCCTCGGCACACCGCTCCAGGACCCGGTCCTGATGACGTCAGGTTCTCCAGGAGGCAGTGATGGCAGACGGTCCCCACAACGGGCTCATAGCTCGGTACGGGCCTCTCGTCGGGCTCTTGGTTGTGGCCACGCTGGTGCTTGCCGGAGTGCTCCTGCATGGCGGCGTCGATGCCGCCCAGGTTGGTCGTGCCTACTTCCTCGGAGTTGGCGCACTGGTCGTAGTCGTCATGGTCCGCGAGGTCGGCCAGATCGGACGCGGTAGGCAGGGGGGAGGTCCGCCCAAGGAACCTGCTCCGGCCCCGATCCCCCCGGAGTTGGCCAAGCTGCAGGACTCCCTGCGAGCCAGCCGGGTGAGCACGGGACACTATCAGCAGGAGGTGCTTCCCCTGCTCCGGGAAATTGCCAGCGATCGGTTGCTTCAGCAGGGAATATCGCTGGACCGTGACCCCGCCCGAGCCGCCATCTCGCTGGGACCCGAGTTGAGTGCGGTACTCCTGGCGACGCGGGACCTGGGGCTCACGCCCTCGAGAGGGCCATCGCAGCGAGAGCTCTCAGAGCTTCTGACGGCGCTGGAAGCAGTCGGGCAATGACAGCCCTCGGCGAACTGGAGCAGTCCTCGAGCCGCCTTCTCGACGAGGTCGAACGCGCGGTGGTAGGCAAACGCGAGGTGCTGGAGCTGGTTCTGCTGGCCATCCTGGCCGACGGCCACGTTCTCATCGAGGACTTTCCCGGGCTGGCCAAAACCCTGATCGCCCGCTCCTTCGCGCGTTGCTGCGGCATGACCTTCAACCGCATACAGTTCACCCCCGACCTGATGCCCTCCGACATCACCGGCTCTTCGGTGTTCAACCAGAGAACCGGCGACTTCGAGATGCGTACCGGCCCGGTCTTTGCCAATCTCCTGCTCGCCGACGAGATCAACCGCTCTCCCGCCAAGACTCAAGCCGCTCTGCTCGAGGGCATGCAGGAGAGGCAGGTCACCGTCGAGGGCGTGACCCGAGCGCTGCCCCGACCCTTTCTGGTGCTGGCGACCCAGAACCCGATCGAGTACGAAGGCACCTACCCCCTGCCCGAGGCGCAGCTGGACCGCTTCCTGATCAGGATCGGGGTGGGCTATCCCAGCCGCGAGGAGGAGCGTGAATTGCTCGATCAACGTCTGCTCCGCGGCAGTGACGAGCCGGAGCTGGCCCAGGTGGTAGACCTGGCGCTGCTCCTGCGCCTGCAGGCCACCCTGGAGGAGGTTCACGTCGATCCCGACCTCCAGTTCTACATCGTCGACTTGGTCAGCGCTACCCGCAGCCATCCTGGGGTTCAGGTCGGGGCCAGCCCCCGGGGGTCTCTGGCGCTGCTCAAGCTCTCCCGCGCCCGGGCGGCCCTGTCGGGGCGTGACTTCGTCACCCCGGAGGACGTCAAGTCGGTCGCCGTGCCGGCTCTATCCCATCGCCTTTCGCTCCGGCCCGAGCTCTGGGTGAAGCGGATCAACGCGGAAGACCTGGTCAGGGAATGCCTGGGGTCGGTGCCGACCCCAGCCACCAGGCCGGCAGCGATGGTGGAGGAGGCGGCCTCGACTTGAGCCGGCGTCCCACGGCCCGGCTGGCCGACTATGCCGCCATCCTCGCTCTCGGAGCCTATGCCGCGGTGGCCTTGGACCGGGTCGCCCTCCTGGCCTTGGTGGTCCCCTTTGCCCTCTGGCTGAGCGTAGGCCTGGCCAGCGCCACGCCGCCGGACCTGGACCTCACCTGCCGCCTGGACCAGGAGCGTATCGGCGAAGACGGCATGGCCAAGTTGGTGGCTCTGGTCTCGTGCCGCGGCCCAGTCAGTTGGGTGGAGGCCGAGCTGGAGCTTCCCGACGGCTTGGTCAGCGACGTTCCTGGCAACCGGCAGCGGCTCCGTCCCCAGGATGGCGTGATTTCGAAGTGCGGCTGGGAGCTGCGGCCCCAGCGCTGGGGTACCTACCGCTGCGGTCCGATCCGGGTCCGGGCTCAGGACCGGTTTGGCTTGATGACCTACTCGGTGGGCTTGGGACAGCCGCTCCGGCTGCGCGTATTCCCGGCTTTCGAGCGGCTGCGAGAACTGGTGGCACCGGCCCGCACCCAGCTCTATGCCGGCAACCGGATCGCGCGGCGCCACGGTGAGGGGATTGAGTTCGCGTCGATCCGTGACTTCACGGCCGGTGACCGGGTTCGACGGGTCAATTGGCGGGCCACCGCCCGGAGTGGCATCCCTCTGGTCAACGACTTCCACCTGGAGCGCAACGCTGACGTCATCCTCTTCGTCGACAGTTTTGTCGACTTGGGCGTGGACCAGGATTCGGTTCTGACCCTGGCGGTGCGGGCGGCGGCGGCCCTGGCCGAGGGTTACCTGGGCCAACGCGATCGGGTCGGGGTGGTGGGTTTTGGAGGCCTCCTGCGCTGGCTCCTGCCGGGAATGGGCCCCCGCCACTTCTATCGCGTGGTCGAGGCTTTGCTCGACACTCAGGTTGTCACCAGTTACGCCTGGCGGGCGATCGACGTGATCCCCCGCCGCGTCTTGCCTCCAGCCGCCACCATCGTGGCTCTGACCCCATTCCTCGACCCGCGCAGCCTGGGGGCGTTGGCCGATCTTCATCACCGAGGTTTCGAGCTGGTGGTCATCGAGATCTCGCCCGAGCGTTTTCTGCTGCGAGGTGGCAAATCCCTGGATCCGCTGGCTCTCCGACTCTGGCAGCTGGTGCGGGCGGCCCGCCGTCGGACGCTGCAGCGAGCCGGGGTGATCGTCGTGGAATGGCCGGAGGGGACCAGCCTGGAGGCGGTATTAGGCCAGGTCAGGGAGTACCGGCGATTCGCCCGCCGCTCGGCCGCCTGATCCCCGGGGCGATGGCCCTGCTCTGCCTGGGGGCCGCTGCAGTTCCCCTGGCGGTCAGTTCAGGGCGCCTGCCCAAGGAGCTTCTCTTCGGGATCGAGGGGGCCGGACTGGCCGCTCTCCTTCTCGCCCTGGCCTTTGCTCGGTCGGATTGGGCTCTCTGGGCAGTGGGGCTGGTGGCGGTGGCCGAGGGAGCAGCGTTCGCGCTCCGGGCTCCCGCACTCCTGGCCCCCTTCATGGGTGCATTGCTGCTGATCTCAGCTGAGCTGGCCTTGTGGTCCATCGAGTGCGCCCGTCCCGCCCAGGAGGCGATTGCAGTCGGGTTATTCCGGGCGGTTCGCCTGAGCGCGCTGGCCCTGGCCGGGTGTGGATTCGGCCTGCTTGCTCTGGCTGGCTCTGACCTGGCGGTTTCGGGCGGGTTCGACCTGACCGCGGTCGGAGTCGCCGCCGTGGTCGCAATTCTGGGCCTGGTCTTCTGGCTCGGTCGGGGCGCGCTGCGGGCCGGAGTCCGTGGCTAACTCCCTGAGCCCTTCGCCGCCCTATCGGACCGGGCTAGTGGTTCGCCCCCCTTCCCGATCTCTTCACCTTGACTGGGAACACTCGGGCCAGGTCGTCCGCCGCCGCGGCGGCGTCGCCCACCATCACCGTGGTCAGGTTGGCCGGGGAGAGGTAGCGAGCGGCCACCCGGCGTAAGTCCGCAGGAGAGACTGCGGCCAGGCGGTCGGAGTAGCCCTCCAAGTAGCGGTGGTCGAGCCCGTAGCCGCGCACCTGGGCCAGGGAGCTGGCGAGACCTGCTTGGGTCTGCAGGAAGATCACCCGGACGCCGGCCAGGTAGTTCCTGCTCTCCTCGAGTTCCGCCGGTTCGACCTCAACTGTGGCCAGGCGGCCCAGCTCGTACATCACCTCGACGTGGGCGGCGGCAGTCACCTCGGTACGCACGTCCAGAGCGGCGCCCAGCAGGCTGTCGCGGAGGTGGGCCTCGGACATGGTGTGCGGGCTGTAGGTGTAGCCCTTGTCCTCCCTGAGGTTGGCCATCAGGCGTGAGCTGAAGCTGCCGCCAAGCACGGCGGAGGCCAGGGTCAAGGGGATCTGGTCGGGGTGACCCACAGGAGGAGCGCTGGTCCCCAGGAGAATCACCGTCTGCACCAGTCCGGGCCGGTCGATGAAGGTGATCTCCGGCCGCGATTGGGGGTGGACCTGGGGCACCTTGGCGGACTTTCGCGGTCCGGACCAGCTGGCGAAGGCTCGCCGCAGACGGGTCACTGTCCGGCGCGGTTCGACATCACCGACCACGGTGATCTGAGCCGCGCTGGGCAGGAATGTGGCCCGGTGCAGGTCCGCCAGCTGTCCCCGGGTGGTCTTCTTGATGGCCGCCTCGGCCGGCTCCGGCCGACCGTAGGGGTGACTGCCGTAGATCAGGTGTTGGAGCCGCTCGCCGGCCAGGAATTGCGGCGTGGCGCGGGCTGTGCGTAGGCCCTCGATCAGCTTGACCCGCTCCGTCTCCAGGTCGTCAGCCGGGAACGCTGGTTCAGTGATGACGGTGCAGACCAGGCGGTAGAGCTCCTCCTCGGCCTCGGCCAGAGCTGAGGCCGCAATGTGCATCCGGTCGTGGTCTTGCTGGATCTGGAGTGATCCGCCCAGCCGCTGAATCGCCTCTGACACTTCTTCCTGATTGAGTGCCTTGGTCCCCAGCAGGATCCCAGCCCGAAGCAGTTCGCTGGTAGCGGCATTGGGGCCGATAGCGGCCCCGGCAGGGACGGTCAGGCGGACCTCGACCCGGGGCACGCTCGGTCGAGCCACCACCATCGCGTCCAGGCCGTTGGCGAGGGTCGCCCGAGTCGGGCGCCCCACCCGAAGCGGGGGCACAGGACCGGGCCGGGGCACGTCCGCCGAGAGTTCGGATGTCCGGCTGGGGTTGCTCAACTCTGTGCCTCACTGCCCGGGAGCCAGTGCAGCACGGTGGAATGCTTGGGCTGGAGCCAGTTGGCAATCGCCGCCTGGACCTGCTCGGCGGTGACCTCTTGGTAGAGCTGCGGGAGCTGGTCTGCCAACTCGGGCCGGTTGTGTACCGCTGCCAGTACCCCGAGTTCGCTGAGGCGGCCCAGGCGGCTGTCCGTGCTGGCGTGATAGGAGCCTAGCTCCCGGCGCTTGGCCCGCAACAGCTCGTCGGGGGTTGGTCCCTCGGTTGCGATCTGGGCCAGTTCCTCGTCGATGGCGGTCACCGCGGCCCCGGTGGAGATCCCGGGACGGGGAGTGGCTTCGATGGTGAAGAGGGCCGGGCCCTTGAATTCGAAAGCGTCTCCGATCGGGAAGTGGGGTCCGCCGTCCACGTGGAGCAGGATTTCGCGCTCCCGGATCAGACGGCGCTGCAGCCGGGAGGAGCGTCCGTCCGAGAGGATTCGGCTGGCCAGGGCCAGGGGCAGGTGATCGGGCGTGCCGAAGGGGGCGGTCCGATAGCCGATGGCAACCCTGGGGTTGGGGGCGAGGGGATCTTGGCGCTCGTGCTCGGCGCGGCGCTTGGGCATGGGCTCTGCCGTCTCCGGTTCGGGTGGAGCCGGTCGCGCGGCGACGGCTCCGAAATGGCGCTCTACCAGCACCACTGCCTGGTCCTCATCGAAGTCGCCGACGAGGACCAAGGTGGCGTTTCCCGGCCCGTACCAGGTCGTGTAGAAGGCCCGGGCGTCGGCCACCGTGGCCGCTTCCAGGTCGGCGAACTCACCATAGAAGTTGTGTGCGTTGGGGTAGGTCGAGAAGGCGTACTGGGATAGCCAGAGCCAGGAGAAGCCCCCGTAGGGCCGGTTGAGGACGTTGACCCTGACTTCCTCTTTGACCACGTCGATCTGGTTCTGCAGGGTGGTCTCGTTGAGGTCGAGGTTCTCCATGCGGTCGGCTTCGATGAAGCAGGCCATCTCCAGCGCCGAGGCGGGAAGGATCTCGAAGTAGTTGGTGTAGTCGTGCCTGGTCGACCCATTGAGGACACCTCCGGCCCCGGTGATGAGGCGGCCAAAGTCGGCCTTGGGTACGGTCGCCGTGCCTTGGAACATCAGGTGCTCGAAGAGATGGGCGAATCCGGTGCGCCCTTCCTCCTCGAGCCGGAATCCGGCTCGGTAGTACATACCCACGGCGACCGTGGGGGAGGTGCGCTCCGAACTGAGGATCACATCGAGGCCATTCTTCAGCCGCAGGCGGCGGAGACGGGGACCCGGGGTGGAGCTTCTGGCCACGGCGGCTGATCCTACCACCGCCCTGAGGGACTCTCTAAGGGCAGCCGCGAGTTCGGAGACTTACTTTTCCGTGACGGAGCGGTAACGGAGCTTAGAGTTTTGTGACCGAAATCGCATTCCTGGCAACGGGACTGGTTAGAGTATGCAACGGCCTCGACTGACTTCCAGTACCCGTCAGCGCGCGATGGCGAGGTAACTGGCAAGAAAAGTGAGAGACCAAATTCGGGAGGCTGTTCAGCACCCCGTGACGACGGCGGCGGCGAGCGGGGCATGCGCCCGTATGCGACCAGCAAACAACCCGGGGGACTAGGAGGTCGATCTTGATGGAAGGACCCAAGATGGCTCGGCACTTGCCGCGCCGCCTGAAGGGGGGACTTGGAGCGGCCGCCGGGGTGGCCGTGTTTGGCCTCATGGCCGCCACTGCTGCCATGACGGTTGGAGCCTGGACCTACTGCGTGCAAACCTGGACATACACTGGCAGCACGCAGACGGCTAACGCCCAGGCCGGCCAGACAATCCACGACACGGCATTGGTTAGTGAGACCAGCAGCCGCTACGTGCAGACCGGCTACCTCACCTTCGACCTCTATTCCAACAAGAGCTGCAGCGGGACCCCCATTTACTCGGGTCCCGATCAGGGCTACACCAGCAACGGCTCAAGTACCACTGCCTCCTTTACCAGCCCCAACTACGTGCTTTCCAGCTCGATCACCACGGCAGCCACCTACGAGTGGGTGGCCACCTTCTACAACACCACAGAGGGCACCACTTGGGCCAGCAGTTGCGGGCAGGAGCCGGTCAATGTGTGTCCCATCCCCGAGACGTTTGGCATCACCACGCTTCAGGCACAGACGCAGATCAAGCCCGGAGGTTCGATCTCGGACACAGCCACCGTGAGTTCAGTGAGCGGGAGTAGCCGTTCGCTTCCCGCCGGGACTGTGACCTTCGCCCTCTACACGGCTAACAACTGCACCAGTTCGGTCGTTCTGAGCAATGCGGTCGTTAACTTCGCGGGCTCCTCGAGCTCATCAGCGACAGTAAACGGACCGTCGTTTACGACTCCATCCAGCATCACCTCGCCGACGGTGTACTACTGGACCGCCAGCTACAAGGTGGGTAGCACGACGGAGGCGACCAGCGGCTGCTCCGCGGAGCCAGTCCAGGTCGTCCATCAGGGGTCGGTCACGACCATCCCCACCCCGAGCAGCGGGAATCCGAGCAGCACTGCTCTCACGGACAGCGCCCACGTAACTGGGATCGTTGATCCCGCGTCCACCGACACCGTGAGCTTCGCGCTCTACCTGCAGAATCCGAGCGATCCCGGAAGCTGCACCGACGGCACCCTGGTCAAGAGCTTCGGAACGTCAGCGCTCGTCGGCGGGTCCTCAGGCCCGTGGACCGCGACTTCCAACGGCAGCGACTCGCCGACTGCGGCAGGTACCTACCTGTGGCAGGTCCAGTTCAATGCCGTAAGTGACCCCAACAACCTCTCCAGTCAGGTGTTCTGTGGCGAGCCCGTGTCGCTCTCCACTCCGGTCGGTGGCCAGTTGGCTGCTAGCACCACGACTCCGGTCACCGGTTCAGGTCTTGGGACCGCCGGGCTGATCGGTGGGCTGGTAGTCGTGTTTGGCGGACTCACCCTCGTCGCGGGTGCCCGCCTCCGTCGTCAGCACTCGATCGTCTAGCTAAAAACCTAGCCTGGCCCGCCCGGCTGCGGGGCATTGCGCCCCCGGCCGGGCCTGGGCCGTTGGGTATAGGGCACCCGCCTGACGCGGTCCAGGGCCCGAGAGCGAGTGGGACCCGGTCTCTAAGCGGGGTCGGAGGACCGTTGACCTGACTTTTCTGTAACAGTCCGGTTTACGCTGCCTGATAGGCGAACTGTCCGAGCCTCTGAGCAACACCTAACCGGGCTCGGCTCAGGTCAAGGCAGGTGTGGCGTTCCAAGGGACCGAGGCCAAAGCCGCCAGTCGCAATCGGGTCGTTAGACTCCAAGCGTCTGGCCCTGACGGTGATCTTGGGGCAACCTGTCCACAGAAGTGCGGCTTTGGCCGCGGAGGATCCATGGCGGAGATCGATCCTGCCTTTCTAGCGCTACCTCTCGACAAGCTTGCCGACGCTGCCCTCGACGCCATGGCCAAGACCTCCGATGTCGGGTATGGCGACATCCGCATTCACCGCGACCGCATCCAGGGCGTCCACGTCCGCGAGCGCGACCTGATCTCCCTCAGCGAATCTGAGCCTCGGGGCTTCGGCGTTCGCCTGGTGGTGGACGGCTCCTGGGGCTTCGCCGCCTCGAGTGAGCTCACCGTGGCAGGCGTGACCAAGGCGGTCGCCGCCGCCGCCGAGATGGCGCACCTGCTGCGGCCTTTGTTGCAGGAGCGCGTGGAGCTGGCCCCGGAGCCAGTTCATGACGCGACCTGGATAGGAGAGGTCGACACCAGCCCCTTTGAGGTGGCAGCCGAGGCCAAGGTAGCCTTCATGCTCGATACCACTGCCAAATGCCTTAGCGCGGGTGCCAAGTTCGCCGAGTTCTACTGCCTGCAGGTCCAGGAGAACCGCCGCTTCGTCAGCACCGAGGGCTCGCGCATCACTCAGCAAAGGGTGCGCCTCAACCCGGTTCTGGAGGCCGGCATGGTGGATGAGAAGGGCTCAGGACTGATCGAGACGATGCGCTCGACTTCCCGCCCGGTCGGACGCGGCTGGGAGTACGTCGAGGCACACGGATTCCCGACCGAGGCGGTTGAGATGGTGGGCTGGCTGGAGGAGAAGTTAGGTTCACCCTCAATCACCCCCGGAGCCTACGACCTGGTCATCGACCCCTCCAACCTCTGGCTCACCGTCCACGAGTCGGTGGCTCACGGCACCGAGCTCGACCGAGCTCTGGGCTACGAGGCGAACTACGCCGGGACCACCTTCGCGACCCCCGATCAGGTGGGGAGCCTGCGTTACGGCTCGCCCCGCATGCACGTCACCGGCGACCGGCTCGAGCCCCATGGCCTGGCCACCGTCGGTTTCGACGACGAGGGGGTGGGCGCGCAGCGCTGGGACATCATCAATGACGGCATCCTCGTCGGCTACCAGCTGAACCGGCAGATGGCCCGCAAGTTCAATCTGCCCCGCTCCAACGGTTGCGCATTTTCCGACAGTTGGTCCCACCTCCCCCTGCAGCGCATGCCCAACGTCTCCTTGCAGCCCGACCCCGACCGGGACACGACCCTGGCCGAGCTCTTCAGCGGGGTTGACGAGGGCATCTACATCATCGGCGACAAATCCTGGTCAATCGACCAGCAGCGCTACAACTTCCAGTTCACCGGGCAGCGCTTCTACCGGATTCACAAGGGAAAGTTGGCGGGCCAGCTCCGCGATGTCGCGTATCAATCGCGGACCCCGGACTTCTGGGGCCGCCTGGAGGCGCTTGGCGGACCCTCCTCTTGGCGGCTGCAGGGCGCCTTCAACTGTGGCAAGGGCGAGCCCCCGCAAGTGGCACCGGTATCTCATGGTTGTCCCCCAGGCCTCTTCCGTCAGGTGAACGTGCTCAACTCCCGCCACGAGGGGCAGAAGTGAATCTGGAGGAAATCGTCGACATCGGTCTGGGCCAGGGACTGGCTGTGGTACTGGGCGGCAAGAGCACCAGCGTCAACTTCCGGCTTGCCAACAACACCGTCACTACCAACGGCCGGGAGGAGTCCACTTCGGTCGGGGTGGTGGCAATGGATGGCGACCGGGTGGGTGTCCAGACCGGGGACGTGATCAACCGGGAGCAGGTGAGCGAGTTGGCGCGCCATGCCCAGGAGAGGGCCCAGCAAAGCCCGAAAGCGCCTGACGCCATGGCCTTGCTGACTCCGAGCCAAGCCGCTCCGGTTGCCGGCGATGTAACCGGCTCGGCGCCGGAGGCGCTTCCCGCTGATCTGGCGCCGGTTCTGGACTCCGTCGGGGACGTGCTCGAGCAGTCCCGGCAGGCGGGCCTGCGCTGTTTTGGCTACATCCAGGTCGACGCCTCGGAGGAGCGCATCGGTACCAGGACCGGTGTCCGCCTGGAGGGCCGGCGCCAGAGCGCGTCACTGGCGCTGACCTTGAAGACTGCCGATCTCGGTCGGAGCGTCTGGTCCGGTTCGGTCGCCCGGACTACTGCCCGACTCGACCCCATCGCCACCTACCGGCGCCTGACCGAGAGGCTGAGCTGGACCGAGAAGACGGTCCAGCTGCCGGCGGGACACTACCAGGTACTCCTTGAGCCCTCGGCCACGGCCGACATGATCGTGCGCTTGATCTGGGAGATGCACGCCCGGGGCGCCGATGAAGGCCGCACCGTCTTCGCCGCCAAGTCGGGTTCTAGGGTCGGGGATCTCATGTACGCCCCCTCCGTTACCCTGGAGAGTGACCCGCTAGATCCCGAGATGGCAGTGCCCAACTTTGTCCACTGCCTGTCATCGAGTGAGTATTCCTCGGTCTTCGACAACGGCCTGGAGACGCCGGCGGCGGTGTGGGTCAAGGATGGGGTACAGCAGGACCTCATCTGCCCCCGCCGCTGGGCGGCTGACCACGGCCATCCGGTCCGGCCGGACGTGGACAACCTCACCATGCGCGGAACCGACACCTCGCTCGAAGAGATGATCGCCAGCACGGAGCGGGCGCTCTTGGTGACCTCGCTCTGGTATATCCGCGATGTCGATCCGGCAACGCTGCTGCTCACCGGGCTGACCCGCGACGGTGTGTTCCTCATCGAGAAGGGCGAGGTGGTGGGCGCGGTCAACAACTTCCGCTTCAACGAGAGCCCGGTGGGAGTGCTGCAGCGAACGCTGGAGATCGGCAAGTCCGAGCTCGCCTACTCCCGAGAGATTGGCGACGACGGGTTCCTCAAGGCGCCTCCGATCAGGGTCGAGAACTTCTTCATGTCCTCGATGTCGGACGCCATCTGATGACTGCATCAGAGCTCCCGCAGGCGGTATACGGGACCAGGTGACCCGGGCGCAGTCGCGGGAGCGTCTGCGGCTGAGCCTGGAATGGGTTTGCAACACCCTCTGGCTGGCGCAGCGTCGAGAGCCGGAGCTGGTCCAACTGCAGGAGGAGAGGGGGTCAACCGGATTCCCTCACTACATTCTGAGCCGGGCCGGCAACGTGCCCGACGCTGATTGGGCAGCTGCCATATATGTGATGCCGCCGTCTCTGGTCGAACACCTACGGCAGAGGTGCGTCGCGCTGGAGCCCGGGAGCTATCTTTTGGCCGCCTTGGAAGCTGGCGCGGCCGCGCTCCGGCGGCTGCATCCGGAGGCGAACGGGCTAACCCTGGGGCAGCTGGCCCGAGCTAGTCGGCCAGCTGGCCAGCTGCCCCGAGCCTGGTGGGAGCTGCCTCCCGGAGAAGATCCTCACCGAGCGCTGCTCTGGGCGGCCATGACCCTTCGCGAGGGCAGGGCCTACGCCCACTACCAGTCGGCCGAGTCCCATGGTCTGAGGCCGCTGGAGCTGCTGCTGCTGACCGCCACCTGGCAGGTCACTGACAACCTCTCAGTGCAGCGGCTCTTCCGCTGGGGCGACGACGAGGTGGGCGCTGCGCGCGAGTCGCTAGGCGCCAGGGGCTGGCTGGCCGGGGACGGGACCATCAGCAGTTCTGGCCGGGCCACCCGGGAGGCAATCGAGGCCGCGACCGAGGCATATTGGGACCATCTCCTAGAGCCACTGTCAGACCAGCATTTGGAGCTGCTGGCCCAAGCGCTCCCCATCTCGGCGTAGCTCCAGCCTGACCCGGCACCACCGGCTGAGAAGTGGCCTGAGCCAGCTGCGACTCCCGTTGACCGCTTGGGCCGATTGGTGGACACCGGCCCCGCCCTGCCCGGCTCGATGGTCGTTCTCCGAGGCGGTGTCGAGAGTAGATCCGCAGGTTTCCTCCTGAGCTTCATAGGCCCGTCAAGTGACCGCGGCGAGCAGGGGCGAGTCCGCGAGCCCCTGATAACATTCCGAGCGAGGCTGGGCTGGCGCGAGGCCCAGGCCACGCCGGATCTCCGGCCGAGCCTGAAGTGAGGTACCCGATTGGATAGCTCGCGTGGCCGCCGGTCACCTGGGAGAGGCGAGAACCGGCTGACCTACAGCAGCCGTCGTTGCCGAGCAATAGATCGTCGCCGACTGCTGGTGAAGTTTGGCGTTTTCGCCTCACTGTTCTGCGTTTTCCTGTCCGGATGTGGTGGGGTCGGCCAGCTGCACCCGAAGGCAACTCCCAGTCCCCCTCGCTCCTCGCCCTCGGCGACTCCATTCAGTGCGGCGGCGGCGGAGTCAGGTGTCCTGCCGTGGTCACTGAGCGCTTCTCTCAGTCGCGAAGTCGTCTTGTCTGGTCCGGCGCCCGGTCAGCTGACGATCCTCGGTGGACTGACCGGAACCGGGGCAACCACGAACGTCGTCTCCACCCTGACCACGACCAGCGGGGCCCTCTCGAACACGGGGGCGCTGACGACACCAACCCATGACGCCTCCGGCGCCATTCTCGCTGGCAAGGACACGGTCTTCGGGGGCGGCGTGAGCGCTAGCACCGCTTCTGTCCAGAGTCTGACCGGGGGCGCGGGGACGGCCGCGTCGATCGGTCAGCTACCTCAGGTGCGCTCTGACTCGGCATCCGCCATGATCGGAAACACCGCATACATCGTCGGAGGCTATGACGGCGCGGCCTTTGACCCGGTCGTCCTCAGTACTTCCAACGGCAGCTCGTTCCAGCAGGTGGCCACCCTACCGGTACCGGTCAGGTATCCGGCAGTGGCGTCGCTGGGCGGACGCATCTACGTCTTTGGTGGGCAGACTTCCAATGGGCAGCCGGCCGACCAAATTCAGGTGATCGAACCCGCCCGCCATACAGCCCAGGTGGTCGGCAGAATGCCCGAGCCGGACACCGGAGCCGTGGCCGTGCTGGTGGGGGGAACCGTGTACGTCGCCGGCGGCGATACCTCGGTCGCCACCGGCGCGGCGCCGATCTCCACTATCTGGGCTTTCGACCCCGCCAGTGCAAGCCTCCTGGTGGCTGGCACCCTGCGCGCCCCGGTGGCTCACGCCGGGGTAGCGGTGCTGGGCACCAGGGCCTGGATCGTAGGGGGGGAGAATGCCCAGGGTCCCGTGACCACCGTCCAGATCCTCACTCCGAACACCAATTTCGGATTCGCAGGTCAGTCCGGGGCGGGGTCGCCGTACTTCGGCGGGGACCTGCTGATCGCCGACAGCGGCAGCAACCAACTGCTACTCCTGAACTCCAGCAGCCAGGTCATTTGGACTTATCCCAGCGCTTCAGCCCCGGCCCCGAGCGGCGGCTTCGTCTATCCCGACGATGCATTCTTCGCTGACCACGGAACCGCGATCGTGATGAATATGGAGGACTACCAGGAGATCATCAAAATCGCCTACCCCTCCGGCAAGGTGCTGTGGACGTACGGTCACCCGGGGGTGGCTGGCGACGCCGCCGGCTACCTGGACACCCCGGACGATGCCTACCAGCTCAAGAGCGGCCAGATCTCGGTGGCGGACATCGCTAATTGCCGAGTCCTGATCATCAACCCCGATGGAACCATTGCGAGCCAGATCGGCACCACGCGCGCCTGCTCACATCGGCCACCGAACTACCTCGGGGCTCCCAATGGAGATACCCCGCTCGCCGATGGCTCGATCCTGATTTCTGAGATCGATGGTTCCTGGATCAGCGACTACACCACTTCCGGATCGCTGGTGTGGAGCGCTCAGATCAACCTCAGTTACCCGTCGGATCCGCAGCAACTCGGACCCGATCAGTTCCTGATCGCCGGATACACCAGTCCCGGCCAGATCGCGGAGTTCAACAATCAAGGGGTCATCACCTACCGATATGACGTGACCTCAGGCCCCGGAGAGCTGGACCACCCGTCGCTGGTCGAGCAGCTGCCCAGCGGCGTATTCATGCTCAACGATGACCACAATGACCGCATGCTGGCGATTGACCCGGCGACCGGCGCGGCGGTTTGGCAATACGGGGTGCAGGGGGTCGCTGGCAGTGCGCCCGGGATGCTCGACTCGCCTGACGGCTTCGACCTGCTGATGGGAGGCACGACCACGCCAACCCATCCCGGATCGGGCTGATGCCGCCGGGCGGCAGCGTGCCGGCCGCCAGCTAGGCCACTTGCACCGAGGTAGCTGCTGGCGTGGTCATAGCGGGATGTCGTCGGTGGTCGGCCAAGGGGATCTCCTTCAGTCGCTGTGGGCGCCAGGAGCGCCGAACCCAGGGTCTTACAATCCTGCTGTCGTTGTCCCGCCCATGAGTGCACATTCAGCCCCCGATCAAACCCGAGCCGGCTGCGGTATGCCGATCGACCAGCCGGACGCGTCAAGCGTTTGAACGGGGTGCTCCAGCCAACGCCGTCGCCACCTACTGAACTCCCCTCCGGAGTTGGCCCGGAGCTGCTGGAGCAGCTCGCCTTCCGCAGCCAGCTCCGCTACCTGTTCCGCCGGGCGCTGACGATGCTGGATGCTGCCGCCGCCGAGGCAGGCCTGACCCCCCTCGGCTACCACGCCGTCCTGGTTTTGGGGGGCGCCGGTTTGGAGGGGGTCCAAGAGCAGGAACTGGTCGAGCAGCTGGCCTCCAGCCGCGCCCACATCTCGGTTCTGAGCCGCTCACTGCTGGAGGCCGGCCTGATCGCCAGAACACCCTGGCAGGAGGACCGGCGTCGAATCGTCCTGCGTCTCACCGACCAGGGCTGGGGAGTGGTCGCCCAGATCGCGGCCCGGCACCGGGAACGGATGCGCGAGCTGGTGGACGGGTGGGACCCCAGCGCTTTCGAGCAGATCCTGGAACGGATCATGGTGGTGTATCTGGGACTGGAAGGGCGGGTCCGGGTCGAACGCCTGGAGCCGACTACGAAGTCCGACTGAGCCGAGGAGACCGGGACCTCGATAATGGTGGGCCGGATGTCTTCCTGCCCTGATCTACCGGATTCCAGGGCGCTTCCAGCTGACCGCGGGGGTGCCTGAGCGTGGAGCGTCCCTCGATCCCCTCCTACCTGCAGCGGCAGATGGAGGGTGCGTCCTACTTGGGCCCGACCTCGTTCGCCAAGGTGGTCCAGCTAAGCGAGCCGGAGGAGCTGGACCTCTGGAAGCCCGACTTCGCGATCGTGGGCGCCCCCTGGGACGATTCCACCAGCTATCGGCCGGGGGCCAGGTTCGGCCCGCGAGCGGTCCGGATAGCCAACTACCAGCCCTCGGAGTGGCACCTGGACCTGGAGGTGGCGCCACTGGAGGATCTGACCGTCGTCGACTTTGGCGACGCGGTCTGCCAGCCGGGGCTGGTGGAGCCGTCGCATGAGGCCATCCGCGAGCGGGTCCATGAGGTGGTGTCCCGCGGGATCGTCCCCATCGTGATCGGAGGGGACCACTCGGTGACCCTGCCCTCGGCGACCGCTGTGGCTGACGTGGTGGGGCGGGGCCGGCTCGGAATCGTGCACTTCGACGCCCATGCCGACACCGCGCCGGAGAGCTTCGGCAACCCACTCTCGCACGGTACCCCGATGCGCCGTCTCGTCGAGTCGGGAGCGGTTCCCGGACCCAACTTCGTGCAGGTGGGGCTGCGCGGCTACTGGCCACCCCGCCAGGTGTTCGACTGGATGCAGGGGGAGGGGATGCGCTGGCACTTGATGGATGAGGTCTGGCGCCTCGGCATCGCCGAGGTGGCCCGGCAGGCGATCGCCCAGGCGCTCGATGGACCGGAGTTCATCTATCTCTCGGTGGACATCGACGTCCTCGATCCGGGGTTCGCCCCGGGCACCGGCACCCCAGAGCCAGGGGGCATGAACCCGGCTGATCTGCTCAGGGCCATCCGCGACGTGGCCCTGTACACCAAGGTCGTGGCTATGGACGTCGTCGAGGTGGCTCCGGCCCTGGACCCGGCTGAGCTGACCGCCCAGAACGCCAATCGCTGCATCCTGGAGCTGATCTCGGCATCGGCCGCCAAGCGCCGCCAGGCGGAGGGCCTGCGAGGGGTTCGCTGAGCGACCGGCTCACTCCAGGACGACGGCCAGGTGACTCCGCTCAAGCTCCTGATACACGGTCGAACCCTGGCGCAGGTAGCCTAACCAGGAGTGAGGCACCAGCACTCCGAGGTGCCATCGCTGGAGGCGCTGGCAGGTCTGCTCGGGTTGGCCTAGATCGGGGTATCCGATCGCCCGTCCGTCGGAGATCACTCCGCAGGCCGCTCGGAACTCAGCCGCCAGGTGGTCGACCACGCTCCAGAGCTGGAACTCGGAGATGCCCGCCGCCAGCTCCGACCAGGGCGGCAGGCGCAGGGTGAACTCGCCGGCATCTCCGCCCTCCGGCTCTAATGCCTCGGCAACCAGGGGCAGGTCGTTCCAGCGCAGAGGTTCCCCAAGGATCAGAGGTGCGCCTCTCCGCCCGCCCACCGCATAGCGCTCTCCCTCCGGACCGGCTTGGACCCCGGCTTCCTGGCGCAGCAGGTCGAGGGCGCGACCCACCAACCAGGGCTGACCCGGCTGCAAGGGACAGCTCAGCGAGATGGTGGTCGCATCCGAGGTCGGCATGCAGGCGCGCCACCGGATCTGGTCGCCTTCCGAGGTGGAGCCCACCGGGCCAGAGTACGCGTCCGGTGGAGGAGAACTCGCCCTGGACAAGGGAGCGTTACGCTTGCTGGATCAGACCCGGCGGCTTAGGAGGCGGCCATGCAGCTTTTCCCATCTGGGGCCCAGCGATGAGCGCTGAGATCGAGACCGACGTGGCGGTCCCCGAGTACCGTGAGACCGCCCTGGAGGGCGTGGATCACATCGAGTTCTTCGTCGGCAATGCCCGTCAGGCCGCCCACTTCTATCGGAGCGCCTTCGGTTTCGACGTGGTCGCCTACTCCGGTCCTGAAACCGGGGTGCGCGACCGCGCCTCCTACGTCCTCCGTCAGGGCGACGTCACCCTGGTGATGACGGCGCCGCTCACCCCGGAGGGGGAGATCGCCGACCATGTCCGACTCCACGGCGACGGTGTGCGCACCCTGGCCTTCACCGTTGACGACGCCACCGCGGCTTTTCAGGATGCGGTCAGCCGAGGCGCCCGTCCGGTGGCTGATCCCCACGTTCTGGAGGACCAAAAGGGCGCGGTGCGGCTGGCCACGGTGCGCACCTTCGGTGACACCGTGCACACCTTCGTCGAGCGGGCTGAGTACGGCGGCACATTCCTGCCCGGGTACCGAGACGAGTTCAAGAGCGGAACAGGCGCGGGACTGCAGTCGGTCGACCACTGCGTCTGCAATGTCGAACTGACTCGCATGGACGAGTGGGTGAGCTGGTACAACCGCGTCTTCGGTTTCGATGTTTTCCAGGAATTCGACGAGAGCGACATCGCCACCCAGTACTCGGCGCTGCGCAGCAAGGTGGTCCGCGGCGGCAGGGAGGGGAGGGTCACCTTCCCCATAAACGAGCCCGCCAAGGGCCTGCGTCGGTCGCAGATCGACGAGTACCTCGACTACTACCACGGCCCTGGGGTGCAGCACATCGCCCTGCACAGTGAGGACATCGTGGCGAGCGTGGACTGGCTGCACCGTCAGGGCGCTGAGTTCCTGCGGGCTCCCGACAGTTACTACGAAACCCTGCCCGAGCGGGTGGGTCCCATCGACGAAGACTTGGAGCGGCTGCGCCAGCTCAACATCCTGGTCGACCGGGACGAGCACGGTTACCTGCTCCAGATCTTCACCCGCCCGGTGGAGGACCGCCCCACCCTCTTCTTCGAGGTGATCCAGCGCAAGGGGTGCCGGGGCTTTGGCAAGGGCAACTTCCAAGCTCTTTTCCAAGCGATCGAGCGCGAGCAAGAGGCGCGCGGCAACCTCTGACCCCCCGCGCTGAGTCGCACCCAGCCAAATCGCAGAAGGCGCCGCTATCGGTGCGCCGAGCCCGCGGGGAGATGCTGGCCCACGCGCCCAGGCTGGGTCCTGAGGAGATGGGCTTGGACGGGCGGCTGGCGGGTCGGGTGCTGGCTGCCGACGTGGTGGCAGAGGTGCTGCTGCCACCCTGGGACAACAGCGCCATGGATGGCTACGCGGTCCGGGCCGGCGACGTCCGCCGAGTCCCGCTACGGCTTCCGGTGGTGGGAGAGATGGCGGCTGGGATGGCCCCTGG
Organism: Candidatus Dormiibacterota bacterium; assembly: GCA_035534695.1. Lineage (GTDB taxonomy): Bacteria > Chloroflexota > Dormibacteria > Aeolococcales > Bog-877 > Bog-877. The sequence continues at coordinate 32,001 of DATLRN010000005.1, read as the reverse complement.
GAGGATCTCGATCGAAGCTGGCAGCTGTGCCAAGGTCATGACCGGGGCTCCCCTGCCCGTCGGGGCCGACACCGTGGTTCCCTACGAGTGGACCGATCGGGGCGGGACCCACGTCCTGATCAGGGAGCGTCCCCGCCGCGGCAACGCGGTCCGCAAGGCGGGAGAGGACCTCGAGCCGGGAGATCGGATCCTACCCGCCGGCCACCGGGTTCGAGCGAGTGATCTGGCTCCATTGGCAGCCGCCGGGCGCCTGACCATTGCCGTCTCCCGGCGCCCCCGGGTGGCCATCATCACGACCGGGGATGAGATCAGGCCCGCGGGGACCAACTTGGGACCGGGGCAGATCTATGACACCGGCGGACCCGCCCTGGAGGCACTGATCGCGGGTGCCGGTGGCGAAGTGGTGCAAAGGCTTCGAGTCGGCGACGATCCGGAGTCCCTGGAACGGGCACTGCTGGAGGCGGCTGCCGCCTGCGATGTCCTGGTCACCGTGGGAGGGGTCAGCGTCGGTGACCACGATCATGTCCGGACCACATTGGAGAAGCGGGGAAGACTCTGGCTCTGGCGGGTCGCCATGCGTCCAGGTCGCCCCATCGCGTTTGGCGAGCTCGAGGGTGCCCTCTTCTTGGGACTGCCTGGCAATCCCGTCTCCGCGACGGTCACCTTCATTCTTTTTGGCGCCCCCTTGCTGTTGGCGATGCAGGGTGCCAACAAGACCGCACCTCCGACCGGCTTCGCCGAGCTCCTGGATGCGGTCGAGAAGCCGGAAGGTCTGGAGACCTTCCACCGGGCCCAGTTGCGGCCCCGCCCAGGTCGGCTTCCCGGTGTCCGCCTCCCAGGTACTCAGAGCAGCGGAGCCACCCTGTCGCTGGCCCGGGCCGACGCCCTGCTCGCCCTACCCGCCAAGGGTTCCCGACTGGAGCCGGGAACTGTGGTCGAGGTGATACCGCTCTAAGTCAGACGGCGACAAGCGGCCGCCTACGCATCCAGTTCCAGGCCTAGATCGCCTCCGGCCGGCCCAGCCTTGGTGGCGGCGGCGATCGCTCCCTGGAGAACCTTGAGGCGCCCCTCCCGGGACTGCCCGGCAGCGGCGCGACCGGCCAGATAGGCGGCCAGGGGCGCGTATTGGCGAGCGCCTGACACGTGGGCCGACTCCGCCGCCAGGTCCAAGACCAGCTTGGCCTCCTCCCGACGAAGAACGGCATCGGCGGCTCCCAGCGCCTTCAGGTATCTGTCAAACCACTCGTTCACCGAATCCCTCCTTGGTCCGGCCGGGCCTGCACCCGAGCCGCCGCCGCCGCCAGTTCGTCGGGGGTGTTGCAGTTCACAAACGAGTCGCCTACTGGATCCCAGATCCGCCACTCCGACTCCACCACGCGTCGCAGCTGGAGCCGCTCCAGGGTCCTGCGCAACGAAGGCCCTCGTTCGGGCCGGCTCAATTGTCGCGCGCTGGCGAGAAGATCAGCCAGGCACTCGCGGCGGTAGACCGCGAAGAGGGGCTCCAATCGCCCGCCTCGCTCGGGAATGACCGCCTGAGCCTCGGGGTGGCGCTGAGCCAGATCGGACAGACCTCGAGCCAAGACCGGCGAGGGGAAGGGGAGGTCCGCGCCCAGCACGAGTACCAGGGGGTCGGGGCTGGCGGCCAGACCCGCGATCAGGCCGGCAACCGGTCCGGTGAGGCCGGCTTGATCGCTGACTCGGCGCCAACCCGTGCCGTAGTCGAGCGGGCCGGCGATGGTAGGCGGCCCAGCCACCGATGCAACCGCCGCGGCAATGCGGCAGACCAGAGGGTCGTCGTCCGGCCCGGGAAAGGGTAGCCCAGGCTTGTCCCGGCCCATCCGGACACTGCGACCACCGGCCAGGATCAGCAGTCCCAGCCGTTCTTGGTTGGTGAGCCGTTTGGCCTCAGGGGAGGAGGGTGGGCCGCTCAGGGTCGACCTCCAGGCGCTCCGGGTGGGTGTAGACGTTGCAGCGCTCACCCCTGAGAAAGCCGACCAGTGTGACTCCGGTGGTCTCGGCGGCCTGGACGGCCAGCGAAGAGGGCGCCGAGACTGATGCCAGCAAGCCGATCCCGGCGGCGGCCGCCTTTTGAACAATTTCGAATCCGGCCCGTCCGCTCACCACCAGCAGCGCGTCGGTCAGGGGCAGCTGACGGCGGAGCAGCGCTCGCCCCACCAGCTTGTCCACCGCGTTATGCCGGCCCACGTCCTCGGCAACGTCTAGAGGCTGACCCTTCTTCCTCATCAGGCCAGCCGCGTGCAGGCCTCCGGTGGAGTGGAAGACGCGCTGCGCTTCCAGAAGCAACTCGGGGAGCGCGTAGAGATCGCCGGCGGACCAGGTCGCCCGACCCCCCACGTTGGCTTGGACCGCGTGCAGCGCCTCCAGAGTGGCGGCGCCGCAGATCCCGCAGGCGCTGGAGGAGGGGAGAGCGCGCTGCCAGCCCAAAGAGCCCTCGGGAAGCGGGGATCGGAGTTGTACGTCGACCAGGTTCTCCGTCTCCACGTCCAGCTCCACGGGCACCGGAATCCCCTCCAGCTCAACCTGGCCGCTGGGAGCGATGCGCAGGCCGGTCACATCCTCTCGGCCCTGGATCACGCCCTCAGCGTGGAGGAGACCGAGGGCCAGCTCCACGTCGCAGCCGGGGGTGCGGAGCAAGATCGCCAGTGGGCGTCCGTCGACGAGCAGTTGGAGCGCTTCCTCGCGGGCCACGCTGTCCTCGACGACGGCACTGGAGTTGCGCTCCAGTTTGGTCAGGACCAGGTTGTGCTGGTCGGAACGTCCCAATCGGGTAGACGACACCACTGGGGCGATCCTAACTCGCAGATCCGCCCGCGCTTCCTTGGGTGCTGGCTACTCGTCGTGCGGACAGGTGCCCACCGGTTGGCCGTGATGGCAGCCGCAGCGATCCACGGTCTGTTCCAGGAGGAGGTCGCCGTCAGGGAAGTGGAGGCGGGGCCCCGGCGAGGGGTCGGAGGCGGGAATTCGGCGAACTTTCACGACGTAGCAGAGCCGTCCGCCGCACTGGGTGGCGGCCAGCATGTTGGGATTGCCGGCGCGGACCATTCGATCTGCCAGCGCCGCCGACTCGGACTGGTCGATGCGGCGGTGCCCGATTGACGTGAAGTAGGACCCCTGGGCCAGGTCGAGGGGAGAGCCGCCGGCTCCCGATTGGGCCAGCTCCACCGCTTCCCGGGTCGACTCGGCCCCCAGTTGGCTGAGGCGGCGAGCCAGGGTGCCGGAGTCGTCGTCGGGGCGGATCGGCTCTTGCCGCTGAAGCAGAAGAGGACCGGCGTCGATGCCTCGCATCACACGCTGAAAGCTGATCCCCGTCTCCTTCTCGTCGTTGACGATGGCCCAGTAGAGCGGCTCCGGGCCTCGGTACTTGGGCAGCAACGAGGGGTGAACGTTGATCCAGCCCAACCGGGGTATCGCCAGAGCCTTCTCGCGGAGAATCTGATCGAAGCTGGCCACCATGAAGAGATCGGCCTCCAGCCGTCGCAAGGCGACCAGGGAGTCGTATTCGTTGATCCGGGCCAGTCGCAGAAGGGGCACCCCCATGTGGTCGGCGATCTGGCTGAGCGCGTTCTCGCCGGAGATCGCCGGGTTGGCGCCCAAGCTAGTCGCCAACCCGGCCAATTCGACCCCACAGTCGATGAGACCAAGGAGCATTGCCAGGCTGTAGTCGGAGGGAAACCCCGCAAAGCCAACTCGCAGCGCCCCTGGCGGCGCCGCTACCGGCACGCCCGTCGGTGCCAGAGGCAGCTTGAGATCGGGGACCATCCGAAAGGACGGCTTCTGCCAGAGCCACTCTTCGATCGCGCCCAGCCAGGGGCTGCGTCGGGAAAGCACAACGGCGGATGCAGGAACAGTCAAGGACTTCCATCGTAGTCGGCGGGGAGCGCCTCGGCGTCACGGTTTCGTTGATTACGCGCTACGCGCTGCGGCGGCCTCGGGTGGCACACTGCACGGCGGGATGGCCGAGGAAACCAGCGCGCAGCAGGACAGCCAGGCCCTGAGCCAGGGACTGGCCGATCTGCGACAGACTTGGGAGCATGTTGCTCGGGAACTGGCCCCCGGCGTCCCCGAGTTGCCTGGCGTCATCGAGCAGGAACTGGCAGCGCTGGCCGTGTCTGACCTCCGTGAGCAGACCCTGACCAAGGTCTCGGAGTCGGTGGTGGCCCGGGTAGCGGATGCGGGCCTCCCCGACCAGGCGGCTGCCCTCTCACGTCGGATGGGGCGGGCGATGTACGAGTTCCTGCTCCTTCAGGCCACTCAAGACGAGATTCGCGAGTTGGGCCTGGCTCTGGCCGCGATCGCCCCCCCCGAGCCGCCGAGCGTGTCCGCCCCGCCAGCACCGAAGGAGGAAGAGCCGAATGTCTCCGGGGAAGCCGCCACTTCTTCGGTCGCCCCACCGGTCGTTCCGCCCTCGCCGCCGGTACCGCCTGAGCCGCCAGCTGTCGAGTCGGCGCCACTCGAACCTCGCGATCCGGTCAGGCCTGCCCGAGTCAAGAATGGTGTTGCTCCGGCTCCCGGCAAGGTGGTAACGCCTGAGCCGGCGCCCGCAGCGTGGCCGGCTGCCGCACCAAGTCAGACTCCACCTGTGGTGGCAGCGCCGCCATCTCCGGCAGCAAGCGATGGCACGCGAGCCGAATCGGCCCCAGCACCGACTCCGGCCCCGCCGCCTCCCGAGGCCAAGCCCGTGGCAACTCCGGCGCCCAAGGTCCAGCCTTTGGCGCCCGCCGCAGCAAAGGTTCCCAACCAGGCGGCACCTCCCTCGAAGCCAGTTCCGGCCGCGCCCGCTGTCGACCCGAAGCCTGCAGCGTCCAAGCCACCGGCGCCACCGGCTCCGGCTCTCACGCCTTCCCCGGCTCCCACTCCCAGTCCGGCCCTTCGCGACCTGAGAGATGAGGAGGCGCCACTCTGGGGATTCGATCCTGCCGCCCGCACCGAGGAGTCCGGCGACGCGCCTGGCGCGACGCCCGGGCCCAAACCCTCGCCGCAAGCGCAGCCCCAGGTCCCGGCTACAGCCGCGGAGACCCCCCGTCCCGGCGGCCAGCTGGCGGTTGGGCAGTGGCGGCCAGACCTGGGCCGCCACAGCGGCTGGACGGTGCGCTTGTCCCCCCGCGTCAGCACCGAGCGGGAACGGAAGCTGGCGGCTCGTGAGGCAGAGTTGCCGGCTCTCCTGGAGGAAATTGTTGCCGCCGCTAAGAGCCAGCAGGAGGCAATTCCCGCCAAGAGCACTGCGCGCCGTGCTCTCGCGGCCACCCGGGAGACGCTACCTCTGGCGGAGGGGACAGACCCGGCGGGCCAGATCCAGGCGCTACTAGAGGCCGGGGAGCTCGAGAACGCGGCCGCGACCGCGGTGCAGCTCGCTTCTGCTCAGCGAGGGGACGACGCCGCCGACCTGGTCTGTGACGTCGGGGACGCCATCCACTCGGCCAACCTGCTCGACCTGGCAGTGCTCTGCTTCAGCGCCGCGGTACTCGCCTCGCCACCATGCGATCGCGCCTGCTGGGAGCTCTGCACCCTCTCGGTCGAGCGCCGGGATGCGGTCATGGCACCGGTGTGGCTGGAGTTTGTAGCCCGCCTTCTCCGAGCTCGGGGAGCCGACGCCGACGCTATCTCCGTCTACCGCCAGCTGCTCAAGCTGGCGCCCCGCCGGGTAGACGTCCGCGAGCTACTCCGGATCTCCTCGCTAACCGGAACTCTCCCCGACTGACGAGCCGCCCTGGGCCGGTCTGGAAAGTTTCGCCGGCGGGTCAGGCGGAGCCATCTCGAGCTGCCGCCAACGACGCGACATAGCTCCCCGCCTGCTGCGCGGCCAGCTCGCCGACGCTGCCTGCATACGACGCCACCAGGCCGCTGCCCACGATGACCGCGTCGCTCCAGCCCGAGACTGCACCGACCTGCTCCGGGGTGCTGATTCCGAAGCCCACCGCCAGTGGCTTGTCGGTGCCCTGGCGCAACCGGGTGACCTGGTCTCTGAGCCAACCCAGGTCTGGCTCGGAGCCGGCGCCGGTAACCCCCATCCGCGAGACCACGTAGACAAATCCTTCGCTGGCAGCAGCGATGCGCCGGGCCCGGGCGGGTGCCGTGGTGGGCGAGATCAGAAGTGGGATCGCGAGGCTGCGCGCGCTGAGCGGACCGCGCACCTCCTCGATCTCCTCCAGGGTGATGTCGGGAATGATCACCCCACAGGCCCCGGCGTCGGCGGCACGGGCAGCAAAGCGCTCCACCCCGTAGCGAAAGACAGGGTTGTAGTAGGTGAAGAGGACGACCGGCAACAGCGCCTGGACGCGCTCCAGGAGCTCAAATGTCTGCTCCAGGGTCATTCCCGCCGTCAGAGCCCGCTGTCCGGCCGCGGCGATGGTTGGCCCGTCGGCAACGGGGTCGCCATAGGGAACGCCTAACTCGAGGAGATCGAGTCCGGCTTCAGCGATGGCGCGGATCACCAGCTCACTCGTGGACAGATCAGGATCGCCACCGACCAGGTAGCCGATGAGGGCTGCCCGATGCCCTGACCGACCTTGGGCAAACATCCCGTTGACGCGCTCGCCGGCCAGGGTCCTACTCACTCAACCGACCTTGCTCACGTTGGCTGACCTGCGCGATGTCCTTCTCACCCCTGCCGCTCAGGTTTACGATGATCAACGCTTGGGGACCGCTGCTCAGAGCGACCCGGTCCACCAAAGCCAGAGCATGGGAGCTCTCCAGGGCGGGCACGATGCCCTCCTTCTCCGCACAGCGGTGGAAGGCCGCCACCGCCTCATCGTCGCTGACGGCTAGATAGGTGGCCCGCCCGCTCTCCTTGAGGACGGCGTGCTCGGGGCCGACTCCGGGGTAGTCGAGGCCGGCGCTGACCGAGTGGGTACCGACCACCTGGCCGTCACTGTCCTGAAGCAGGTAGGACTTGGCACCATGCAGGATGCCCACCGATCCAAAGGAGAGCGAGGCGGCGTTGTCGCCACTGCCGCTGCCCCTCCCAGCAGCCTCAGCGCCCCAGAGCTGGACTCCGACATCGTCGACGAATCCGGAGAAGATCCCGATCGCATTGCTGCCGCCGCCGACGCAGGCGATGACGTCAGTCGGAAGCCGATCCCACTCCTCCAGGCACTGCGCCCGGGCCTCGCTGCCGATCACCTTCTGGAACTCCCGGACCATATAGGGGTAGGGGTGCGGACCGACGGCGCTGCCGATCACGTAGAACGTGTCATCGGCGCGGGTGGCCCACTCCCGGATGGCGGCGTTGACGGCGTCCTTGAGGGTCCTGGTGCCACTGGCGACGGGGTGGATGACCGCGCCCAGCAGCCGCATGGTGGCGACGTTCATGGCTTGGCGTTCAATGTCCAGCTCGCCCATGAATACCTCCACGGGCAGGCCCAGCTTGGCCCCGATGGTGGCCGTGGCCACGCCGTGTTGGCCGGCCCCGGTCTCGGCGATCAGTCGGCTCATCCCCATCCGCTGAGCGAGTAGACCCTGGCCTACCGCGTTGTTGACCTTGTGTGCTCCGGTGTGGTTGAGGTCCTCGCGCTTGAAGAGCACGGTGGCCGAAGCAAGCGGAAAGCGCCGGGCGTGATAGAGGGGCGACGGACGCCCCACATAGGTGCGCAGAACCTGGTGATACTCCTTCCAGAAAGCGGGGTCCCCGAGAGCCTCGTCAAGGGCCGCTTCGAGTCCCTGCACGGCGCGGTAGAGGACCTCCGGAACGTACTGGCCTCCGAATTCACCAAAGAACCCGCGGCCGTCAGGTGGCTGCATCACTACTCCTTGCGGCGCTTATAAAGGCCGCAAGTTTGCTGGGGTCCTTGAGGTCCTCCGTCTCCACCCCCGAGCGCACGTCGACCCCATAGGGACGCACTTGCTCGACACACTGGGCGACATTGGCGGGACTCAGACCGCCACTGATCACGACTCTACGCTGGGCACTCAGCCGTTGCACCCGGGACCAGTGGAAGGTGCGCCCCGAACCCCCACCCTGACGGGAGGCGGTCTCAAAGACGGGGAGCGCATCGGGATACTCGGCGACGTGGGCCGCCAGGGTATCGTCGCCGTCCGGTTCCTCGCTGGGAATCGGGAAGACCCTGATAAAGGGACGGCCCAGATGGCGGCAGAGCTGGGCTGACTCGGAGCCCGAAAACTGCGGAATCAAGCGAGGAATTGCCGCAACGGCCCGCTCCAAGTCCGCTACCGAGGGATTGACGAACACCCCCACCAGGGATAGCTGAGCTGGGGCATCGGCCAGTGCCACGCGCGCCTGCTCGATGGAAACCTGGCGGGGACTTGGCGCAAAGATGACGCCGACCGCATCGGCTCCTGCAGCAGCTGCCAGGGCCACGTCGGAAGCACTGGTGCAGCCGCAGATCTTGATCCTGGTGCGAGGACTTGCGTCAGCGCTGCCCAGCTCAGCCGGGGAGGCGCCGAGCTGGGACATCTGGTCCGGATCCGGAGTGAGCCGCTCCACGGTTAGGCCTCTACCACGCCGAGCGCCTTCACCGAGCTGAGCCAAGCTGTCTTGTCGGTACTGCGCATCAGGGCTTCGCCAACCAGGAACGATCGAATCCCCAGGCGGTATATGCGCTCGATGTCGGCGGCCGACTCGAAGCCGCTCTCACTTATGACCTGGACATCGGCGGGAAGCCGTGTTGCCAGCGCCGCGGTGACACCGATGTCGGTCCGCAGTGTCTTGAGGTCACGATTATTGATGCCAATGAGGTCGGCTCCGAGTGCCAAAGCCCGCTGCAGTTCCAGTTGTGAATGCACTTCCACAAGCACCTCGAGGTGCCATTGCTGGGCCGCCTCGAGGAGTCCGGCGAGTTGCCCATCCGTCAGCCCGGCAACGATGGCGAGGATGGCGTCGGCGCCGTAGGCGACGGACTGGACGACCTCGTATGCGCAGGTGAGAAAGTCCTTGCGCAGTATCGGCAATTTGGTGCAATCGCGGACCATCTGCAGATACCGCAAGTGGCCCTGGAAGTAGTCCTCTTCGGTGAGCACGCTGATGGCATCGGCTCCCGCCGCTTGGTACTGGCGGGCGATTGCCGCGGGGTCGAAGTCGCTGGCTATCAGCCCAGCGGAAGGGGACGCCTGCTTGATTTCGGCGATCACGCTCGGGACCGGGCCCATGCGCAGCACATCCCGCAGTGAGCGCCTCTCGCCGCCTCGGCGGCCGGCCATATCGACCAAATCCGCGAGGGATTGCCTGGCCATCTCCACTTTGAGACGGAGCTGCCGATCCCGATAGATCGAGCTGAGCGCGTCAGTCATGGATTCCTGCCTCGAACACCTGGCTACCGCGCAGCGCCTCCAAGGCGGCCATCGCGGCACCGTCGCTGATGCTTCTCCGCGCCCGAGACAGCCCCTCCTCGACGTCCTCAGCGGACCCCGCCACCACCAGGGCCAGAGCAGCGTTGAGAGCCACCACATCGGCTCGGGGAGAAGGCTCGCCGCGCAGGATCGCCAGGATCAGGGCGGCATTGGTGGCTGGGTCTCCGCCTCGGAGTTCGTCGAGGGAGGCCCGGATCCCGTATTCCTCGGGGTTGAGCGACCAGCGCCGGATGTCGTGTCTGTTGAACTGAGCCACCGATGTGGGGCCCTCCCCGGCCACCTCGTCCATGCCGCTGGCGGAGTGGACCACCGCGCCCTCCTCGGCGCCCAGTCCCTGCAGGGCCTCGGCTACCAGGTCAACCTGGGTCTCGCCGAAGACCCCGACCAGCTGCCGTTGTGCCCGGGCAGGGTTGCAGAGCGGCCCGAGCAGGTTGAAGATCGTGCGTACGCCGAGCTCGCTCCGTACCGCTGCCGCCGCCTTGAACGCCGGGTGATAACGGGGCGCGAAGAGGAATGCGATGCGATGCCGGGTGAGCAGTTCGGCTGCTTCGGAGGGGTCACTGTTCAGGGGCACGCCCAGCGCTTCCAGGACATCGGCACTGCCGCAGGCGCTGGAGGCGGCCCGGTTGCCGTGCTTGGCGACCGGGACCCCGGCACCGGCCACCACCAAAGCCGCCGCGGTGGAGATGTTGATGCTGCGACTTCCATCTCCGCCGGTCCCCACGATGTCGATCACCAGGGGCAGGTCGTGCTCGACCCGCAGCGCCCGTTGGCGCATTGCCCTGGCTGCGCCGATGACCTCATCGATGGTCTCGCCTCGCGCCGCCAGGCCGACCAGGATCCCAGCCGCCTGGGCGCTGCTGAGCGTGCCATCGACGATGGCGCCCATGGTGGCGGCGCTCTCCTCTGCGGACAGGCTGCCGCCGTTCAGTACCCGGCGCAGCAGGTCGGGGTACGCGGCCATCAGGCTTGGCGGGTAGGGCGGCGCAATGAGAGCGCGCCTTCCCCTCGAGGGTCGGCGCGCCTCGCTTCCAACGCCGCTGACTGGTCCATGCGGATCGATACCTCCGGGAATGAAAAAAGCCCCGGGCAATGCCCAGGGCTCGGTGCTTGCCGGCGCTTAGGTGACTAGACGCGCGACGGTACCGGACCCTGGTTGGGCCAGTACCACCGCCAGCTATCGACGAATCGGCTAGACACTGTTCGGCGATTCTGGACCACGACTGGGGTCAGCGTCAATCCCACTCGCACCGCCGTGGCGGGTTGGACCTCAACGGTCTGTTTGCGCCTGGAATCCAGGCGGGCTCCTTGCCCTCCGAGTGATACCTGTGGCCCCGGCTAAGCGCCCTGCGCAAGTCCGCCTAGAACGAACAGACTGACTCCAGGACAAGGGCCAGCTTGACGCAGAGCTCTGACTTACCGCAGAATCTGCGGCCTATGGTCAAGACGAGCGTTGTGGTCTGGTGGTGGAACTGGCCCGTCGGGGGTGAAGTGTCCGCCTGCGTTTGAACGTCTGACCGCCAAGCGAGCACCAAGCCCCGGAACCCTCCGGGGCTTTTTCTTTTGTCTGCAATGGAGTTGTGATGCTGGCCCCTTTGGAAATCCTGACCGACCGCGAGACTGTCGCGACCACGGCGAGCGCCTTTCCTCTGGTCCCCTTCTGGGCCGAGGTGCCGATCGGGGATCTCCGCCCCGTGCGAGCCTTTCAGGCACTGGCGGGGGACGGCCCCGGACTTCTCCTCGAGGAGCTAGACCTCTCCGGTCAGTCAGTGGGATTCACCATCGTCGCCGCGGACCCAGCCGCCCTGGTGGTGGCGGACGGCGCCGGCGTGCGGGTGCACTCGGTGCGCCGGCCACTGCCCGTCGCGGAGGGTGTTTTCGGCGATCCGGGCGGCCCTGTGCTAGCCACTCTCAACAGCCTGGCGGCCCAGCTGCGGGCGCCCCAGCTGCCCCACCTACCGACCATGACCGGGGGACTCGCCGGTCTGCTCAGCTACGAGGCGGCGGGCCTACTCGAGGGGTTGGCCCATCCGTCCGGGCGGGGCCGGCAAACAGTGGAGCCGATCACCCTTATGGTCCTCGACCGGGTGGTGGTCTTCGATCACCAGCGCCAGATGTTGGTCTTGGTGGCCCACCTACCGGCCGGGACCGACCATGACCAGGGGGCGGCGGCTGTGGAGGAGCTGGCGCGCCGGCTCCTGGAGGAGCCGGAGGTAGCGCCAGAGCCGGCAAGCTCAGCCCGCCAGACCCTGGCAGTGGCGCCCAACATCTCGGTTGAGATGTATCAGGCGGGAGTCCGCCGCATCAAAGAGGACATCGCTGCCGGCGAGATTTATCAGGCGGTACTGTCCCGGCGCCTCTCTGCTCCTGCCCGTGAGGGGGGACTGGCCATCTATCAGCGCCTGCGCCGACTCAATCCTTCGCCTGCGATGTTCTTCCTCCGCGTTCCCGGAGCCGAGTTGGCCGGTTCCTCGCCGGAGCCGCTGGTCAAGGTCCAGGGGCCCCATGTGACCACTCGCCCGATAGCTGGTACCCGGCGCCGTGGAGAGGATGAGAAGGAGGACCAGAGTCTGGAGCAGGAGCTGCTGACCGACCCCAAGGAGCTGGCCGAGCACGCCATGCTGGTCGATCTGGCCCGCAACGATCTGGGCAAGGTCTGCCGTCCCGGCACCGTCGTACCCACCGAGCTTCTCCACGTGCAGCGCTTTCCCCGGGTGATGCACATCGTCAGCAACGTCGCCGGCGAGCTGGCCCCAGAGCGCACCGCCCTCGACGCCCTGGCCGCAGTCTTCCCGGCGGGAACCGTGACCGGTGCGCCCAAACGGCGAGCGATGGAGATCATCGCCCGAGAGGAACCCACGGCCCGGGGGCCGTATGCCGGCGCTTGCGGCTATCTCACCTTCTACGGCGACCTGGAGTTCTGCATCACCATCCGGACGGCGGTGGTCACCGGTGGGCAGGTTCATGTTCAGGCCGGAGCCGGGATAGTCAGCGATTCCGACCCGATGACGGAGCTCGCCGAGACCGAGGCCAAGGCGTCGGCCATCCTGGCCGCCATCCAGAGCACAGGTATGGCGGACCCGGAGTGATCGTGGTCGTCGACCACCAAGACTCCTTCGTTTACAACCTGGTCCAGGTCGTGGCGGCCATGAATCAGACGGTCCAGGTGGTGCCGTCCGAGGGTACTTCAGCCGTCGATCTGGTGGCCCTCAATCCCGCTGCCGTGATCCTCTCGCCGGGGCCGGGTCGGCCGGAGAGTGCCGGGTGCTTCGAGGAGCTGGTCCGGGTCCTGCCCGCCTCCACACCACTTTTGGGAGTCTGTCTGGGCCACCAGGCCCTGGCCTCGGCCCTGGGCGCCCGGGTAATCCGGGCGCCCCAGCCGGTGCATGGCAAGACCAGCCCCATCCTGCACGACGGCCGCGGTCTGTTCTCCGGATTGCCTTCGCCTTTCGACGGCGGTCGCTACCACTCTCTGGTGGTGGAACGGCAAAGCCTTCCGGACGAGCTCACCGTGACCGCCGAGACCCCGGACGGTCTGGTGATGGGTCTGGCGCACAGATCGCTACCGCGCTTCGGCGTGCAGTTTCACCCGGAGTCGATTCTTACTCCCGAAGGCCCTCTCCTGATGGCCAATTTTCTCGCCCTGGCGGGAGTGCCGGCCTGATGGTTGGGGCTGGTCGAGTTGACAGATGGCAGGCAAGGCTGCAACATGCATGGTCACATGAGCCGCACGACTGCCGATCCCAGGAGCCACGGAGGACAGAGCTTGTTTGCGTATCGATACGTGAACCCAGCCACGCCTTCCGTGGGCGGCTCACCGGGGTAGTGCCCCGGTCGCGGCGAGAAACGGAAGGCGTGGAGCGGGCTCCGCGCCTTTTTTGGTTCAGCCCCGGTCCCGCTCTGCAGCATGAAAGAGGAGATCGAGGACTGCATATGGACGAGCAAAGGCCCGAAGAGCGGCCATATCCGAGCGACACGCCGATGGTCAGCGCCTGTCGTGGCGTGCGCGGCGCCACCAGCGTCGAGGGCGGCGGCGAACCCGAACTACAGGTAGCGGTCGCTGAATTGCTGGCCCAGATTCTGGCGCACAACAATGCCCGCTCCGTCGATATCGCGGCGGTGATCTTCACTGTGCCCGATGACCTAGGGGGGATCAATCCGGCCGCCGCCGCCCGGGCAGTAGGCTTCCAGAGCGTCCCCTTGCTGGTGGTCCGCGAGCACGGCGGGGACGATCGGGTGGCGCGCTGTCTCCGAGTGCTGGTTCTGCTCAACACCACTCGGACCCAGGACCAGATCGTCCACGCCTATCTGGGCGGTGCCGAGTTGCTCCGTCCCGACCTTGTTGCACCAGGCAGCCCCCGGCCATGATCGTAATGCAGGCGCACGCCACCAAGGCACAGGTGCAGGCCGTGGTGGCCCGCATCCGGGCACTCGGTTTCTCGGCCCAGGTCAACCACGGAACCGAGCGCACGGTCCTCGGCGTGGTCGGTCACGAAACTGGGGAGGACCTCGACGCGCTCGGTCTCCTAGAAGGGGTCGAGCGGGTGGTGCGGATCCTGCACGACTATCCCCTGGCCAGCCGGGATTTCCACCCTGACGACCGAGTGATCGACCTACCCGGAGGGGCCCGTTTGGGGGGAAACGAGGTTTTGGTTATGGCCGGGCCATGTGCGGTGGAGAGCCGCAGTCAGCTCCAGGCTGCTGCCGAGGCGGTGGCGGCCCAGGGAGTCAAGGTGCTCCGCGGCGGCGCCTTCAAACCACGAACGTCGCCCTATGCCTTCCAGGGCCTGGGCGGAGATGGGCTCAAGATGCTCCGCTCCGTGGCCGATGATCTCGGGCTGGCGGTGGTCACCGAGGTGCTCGCCCCGGAGGACGTCGAGCTGGTGGCCAGGCACGCCGACGTTCTCCAGATCGGGGCCCGCAACATGCAGAACTATCGACTGCTGCAGGCCTGTTCGCAGGTCGATCGACCGGTGCTGCTCAAGCGCGGCATGTCATCCACCTTGGAAGAGTGGCTCCAGGCGGCCGAGTACATCCTGGCGGGCGGGAACCTCCAGGTTGCTCTCTGCGAGCGCGGGATCCGCAGCTTTGAGCCCATGGTGCGCTTCAGCCTGGACATCACGGCGGTCCCGGTGCTCAAGCGATTGACCTCCCTCCCCGTGGTGGTCGATCCCAGCCACGCTGCCGGGCGCCATGAGTACGTTCGGGCCATCGGTCTGGCAGCAGTTGCAGCGGGTGCCGACGGCCTCCTGGTCGAAGTTCACCCCAATCCCAGCGAGGCGCTCTCCGACGGGGCCCAGTCGCTCAATCCCAAGGCGTTCGCGGGGATGATGGAGGCGGCCCGCAAAGTGGCCGAGGCCGTGGGCCGGCAGATCACGTGACCACCATCGGCAAGACAGCCATCGTCGGCGCCGGGCAGGTGGGTACGACATTGGGCCTGGCTCTGCGTCGCGCCGACTCCGCCTTCGGAGTGACCTCCGTCTCCCTCTTCGACTCAGAGCCCGACGTGGCCGCGGAGTCGCTCGCCCTTGGCGCCGGCGACCGGGTTCTGGCATCCCCGGACTGCGTCCTCGAGGCAGCAACAGTGGTGCTGGCGATGCCGGTCAGCGAGATTCTGAGCTGGCTTAGGCAGTTCGGTCGTCAGCTCCGGCCCGGGACGACTTTGGTGGACACCGGCAGCGCCAAGGTCGCCGTGGTCGAGGCGATGGCGCAGCTGGTGCCCGAGGGAGTCCACGCCATCGGCGGTCACCCCCTGGCCGGCAGCGAGATCCCGGGACCGGCCGGTGCCGCGTCAGAGGCTCTCCGGGGAGCGACATTTGTGCTCTGTCCCTGCCGCGAGGATGAAGAGGCAATGGCCCGCGGCGTCTCCCTGGCCACGGCGTGTGCCGCCCGACCCCTGACCATGATCGCCTCAGATCACGATCGGCTGGTGGCCAGGACCAGTCACCTGCCCCACCTGGTGGCGAGCGCCTGTGCGGCTTCGCTCGGTGTCAGCGCGGAGGAGCGACCTCTGCTTCGGGATCTGATCGGCCCGGGCTTACGCGGCGTAACCCGTCTGGCGGCCAGCGATCCCCGGATGGTGGCCGAGTTCGCCAGCGCCAACCGAGGACCCCTGGAGGCTGCATTGGCAGACTTTCGCGCCGAGCTTGATCGCCTGACTCGCGCCCTGGCCGCTGGAGCCGACGCTCTCGAAGTGGAGCTGGCTCGCGCCCGCCAGGTGCGGGCCGGCCTTCTGGAGGACCTATGACCGCCGTGATCTCGCGCGGCCAGCGACCTTTGTCCGGTCGCTGCCAGGTGCCCAGCGACAAGGCGATCTCCCACCGGGCCGCCCTGCTGGCGGCCTGCAGCCCGGGAATCTCGCGGATCGAGAACTTCTCCCCGGCTGGTGACTGCCAGGCGACCGTCGAGCTGGTGCGTTCCTTGGGATGCCGGGTTGAGGAGAAGAGGGGAGTTGTCGAGGTCACCGGTCTGGAGGTCAATCCGGCGGCTCGGGAATTCCCGCGGGCGCTCGACTGCCGGCGCTCGGGGACGACCATGCGACTTGGTGCGGGCCTCCTCGCTGGCCTACCCTTCACCGCCCGGCTGTCCGGCGATCCCCAGTTGCTGCGACGCCCCATGGAGCGGATCGCCGCCCCTCTCCGGCAGATGGGTGCTGAGGTCGCCACCGCTCCCGGGGGACGTCCCCCTCTCGAGCTTCGTGGCGGTGCCTTGGTCGGGATCGACTTCACCCCAGGCCAGGCCAGTGCCCAGGTGAAGTCGGCGGTCCTCCTGGCCGGACTGCGGGCCAGCTCGACTACCACCGTCCGCGAGCCTATCCCCACTCGCGACCACACCGAGCGCCTGCTCCAGGCTATGGGCGCCCAGCTGGTGGTTAGAGAGG
Source organism: Candidatus Dormiibacterota bacterium (assembly GCA_035534695.1). Lineage (GTDB taxonomy): Bacteria > Chloroflexota > Dormibacteria > Aeolococcales > Bog-877 > Bog-877. The sequence goes on along the minus strand of DATLRN010000005.1, from coordinate 15,797 downwards.
AGGATGGCGTGAGGTCGGTTGTCCTGAATCCGGGAGGGCTGGAGCCCCTCGATCTGCGCGTGCCGGGCGATGCCTCCTCGGCCGCGGTACTGGCCGCCGCCGCCGCTCTCGTCCCGGGTTCCCAGGTGGTGCTGGAGGAGGTCTCGGTCAATCCGGGAAGGATCGGTTTCTTTGCAGTGCTTCGACGGATGGGAGGAGCAGTCGAGATCGAGCCACATGGGCAGTTGGCCTCTCCGGAACCGGTTGCCGACATCCGCGTCGGCTGGGCTCCTCTGCAGGCATTCCAGATCGCCGCGGCTGAGGTTCCCCACCTGATCGACGAGCTGCCCTTGCTAGGCCTGCTTGCGACCACGGCGGAGGGCACGAGCGAGGTGCGCGGGGCGAGCGAACTCCGGTTCAAGGAAAGCGACCGGATCGCCGGCCTGGTCGCTGGTCTGCGTGCCCTGGGGGGGGATGCAGAGGAGTTGCCGGACGGTTTCCTGGTGCGCGGTCCAAGCCGACTCAAAGGTTGCCGCTGCGACGCCCTCTTGGACCACCGCTTGGCGATGACTTTCAGCCTGGCGCGGCTGGTCAGCGAGGGCTCGGTGGAGGTGCAGGGCGGGGAGTTCGTCGCCGACTCCTTCCCCGGATTCCAGCGGATTCTGGCGGGAATCAGCTGATGGTGGAGGTGGCGCTGGTGGGCGATCCGGTTTCCCACAGCCTCTCGCCGGCGATTCAGAGCGCGGCCTTTGCCGCCCTCGACCTGGACTGGCAGTACCGCTTGGTCCCAGTCCCGGAGGGTGACCTGGAGCAGTTGTGGCCCGACCTGGCGCAAAGATTCCTGGGCATCAACGTCACCAGTCCCCACAAGCAGACGGCGGCGCGCCTGGCCGACTCGCTCAGCCCGACGGCCCAGCTCTGTGCCTCCGTCAACACCGTGACATTCGGCACCGAGGGGTCATTTGGCGACTCCACCGACGGGGCCGGCTTCCTTGCCGCCCTTCGACTTGGCGGAGGTGGCCTGCCCGGGCGGGCGGTATTGATGGGGACCGGAGGGGCGGCGAGGGCTGTGGCAGCGGCCCTGCTCGAGGAGGGGACTGAGGTCCTGATCGTGGGTCGCAATCAGGGCCAGGGCCGGAAGCTAGAGAGAGAACTGGGCCAGGTCGGAGCGGGAAAAGTGTCGTTTCGGGGCGATGGTCCGGAAGTGACAGCGCAATCCCTGGTGGGGGCAGGGCTGCTGGTCAACGCCACCCTGCTGGGAGGCGTCCGCTATCCCCAACTTTCGCCGATCCCCGACTGTGTCCCGCTCAGCCCCGATCTGGTAGTTTTCGACCTCGTCTACTGGCCTCGAGCGACTCCCTTGGGGCGTCGCGCCCGCGCCGAGGGGTGCCGGTTGGTCGACGGGCTCGAGATGCTGGTCGAGCAAGGGGCACTCTCCTTCCAGGCCTGGACCGGGATCGAGCCACCGATCCCAGAGATGCGCCGGGCGGCCCAGCGAGCTATGGAGGTGTTCGCGTGACCTTGCGCCTGCTGACTGCCGGTGAGTCGCACGGACCTGAACTGGTGCTGATCGTGGAGGGAGTTCCAGCGGGCGTACCAGTGGACGCCGAGGAGATCGACGGGCAGCTGGAGCGCCGCCGTGGAGGCTACGGACGCGGAGCTCGCTCCACCAAGATCGAACGGGATCACGCTGAGATCGTCAGCGGCGTGGCGGGATCGCGGACGACGGGGGCCCCGCTGGCTCTACGCATCGTCAATCGCGACTTCGCCAATCAGCCCACCGACCCAGTTCCTCTGACCACCCCTCGCCCCGGGCATGCCGATCTGGCTGGGGCGGCAAAGCACGGCCACGCCGACTTCCGGGTCGTGCGGGAGCGGGCCAGTGCCCGCGAGACGGCGGCTCGGGTGGCCGCCGCCGCCGTGATCCACCCTCTCTTAAAGGAATTCGGGATCGGCCTGGGCTGCTTTGTGGTCGGGATCGGCAACGTGCAGATGGCCCTTGACCTCGGCCGGTCGACCCCGAATTCACTAAGGCAGATGGCGACGGCGGCGGAGACGGACCCCGTCCGGTGCCCGGAGCCAGCCGTATCCGACAGTATGGTCGCCGCGATTGACCGAGCCAAGGATGATCGTCAGACCCTGGGCGGAACCTTCGTCGCCTTCGCCACCGGCGTTCCCATCGGACTGGGCTCCTACACCCACTGGGATCTCCGTCTCGACGGCCGCGTGGCACAGGCCATCTGTTCAATCCCCGCCGTCAAGGGGGTTGAGATCGGCCCGGCGTTCGACTTGGCGACTCGCTCCGGAACCGACGGGCAAGACCCCATCCTCGGTTCACCCAAGCAACTCTCCCGCAGTTCCAACTTCGCCGGCGGGATCGAGGGCGGAATGAGTAACGGCCAGCCGGTCGTGCTTCGGGCCGCGATGAAACCACTCTCCTCGACCCGAGCGCCTGCCCGGTCGGTCGATTTCCGCACCGGCGCCGCGGCTGATCCGCCTTACGTCCGCTCCGACATTTGTGCTGTCCCCGCGGCGGCGGTGGTGGGCGAGGCCATGCTGGCCTGGGTCTTGGCCCAGACCCTGATCGAGCGCTTTGGGGGGGATCGCTTGGATCTCGACCTGGCCGCCTTTCGCCAGGCGACTTCCAGCCCCGGTGCTGCGGTGACAGATTGAGCGAAGATCGCCTGCCGGCCCCGGAATTGGCCCCAGGCAGGCCCAATCTAGTCCTGGCCGGCTTCAGTGCCACCGGCAAGACCTCGGCAGGGGCCCAGGCGGCGGCGCGGCTTGCCCTCCCTTTTTTGGATCTTGATCAGGTGGCCGCTAGGCGCTTGGGCCTTGCGATTCCTGATGCCTTTCGGACTCTGGGCGAGGCGAGGTTCCGGGAAGTTGAAGCCGAGCTGCTCCGAGGCGCCATCCGACTGTCGGGGACGGTGATCGCGGTAGGTGGAGGCGCGGTCCTCCAACCTGATTTGGCCCGGCTAGGGGAGGCCGCCGTCACGCTGGTCCTGACGGCTGCCCCCGACGAGATCGAGCGCCGGCTCGGGGATGCTTCTTCCCGGCCCCTTCTGGCCGACGCACCGACCCAGCGGATCGGCGAACTTCTGACCGAACGTGGCCCGGCCTACGCCGCCTTTGGCCCATCGCTGGACACCTGCGGTAAGGCGGTAGCTGAAGTGGCTGCCTTGATTGCGGACAGGTATCTGAGCCAGGTCGAGCGCAAGACCAGCAATCTGACCGTGCAAGGCCCCCAAGGTTCTTATCCAGTGTTCGTGGGGGAGAGCTGCCTGGGTCAAATCGAGGAGCTACTTTCGCTCCAGCTAGCTCGGGTGGCGCGGGTGGTCGTCGTCTCCGACCAGGCGGTCGCCGACAGTGCCGGAGCCCTGGTCGCCCAGCAGTTGCGAGCAGAGGGACGCGATGTGGTTGAGGTGTCCGTTGGTTCGGGAGAGCAGTCCAAGCGATTGCAGGCGGTGAGCGATCTCTGGGATCGCTTCCAGGAGCTGGCCATCGACCGCGGTGACCTCATCGTCGCCGTTGGCGGCGGAGCCAGCCTGGACACCGTCGGGTTCGCCGCCGCCACCTGGCTGCGGGGTATCCCCTGGATCACCATCCCAACCACCATCCTGGCCATGGTCGACGCCGCCATCGGAGGCAAGGTGGCGATCGATCGTGCCGGAGCGAAGAACTCGGTGGGGGCATTTCACCACCCAAAGGCGGTCATCGCAGATCCCGCCGTGCTGGCCACCCTGCCTCCACGTGTTGCCCGCGACGGCCTTGCCGAGGTGGTCAAGAGCGCGGTTTTGGCATCACCGCTGATGTTCGATGCAATGGCCCTGGCCCCCGGCGATGGCACGGCTCTTCCCGGCCACCTGGACTGGATGATCGAGCAGGCGGTACGGATCAAGGCGGCCTATGTCGGGGCTGACCCGGATGACCAGGGAGTGCGCCAGTCGCTCAACCTGGGCCACACCTTCGCCCACGGGGTGGAGACGGCGAGTGACTTCGCCATACCCCACGGTCGGGCAGTCGCGGTCGGCCTTCTGGCGGCGGCCAAACTAGGTGGCAGCCTACGTTTGAGCCCCGCAGAGATTCCTGCTCAGCTGAGGCAGGCGCTAAGCGCCGTCGGGCTCCTCGAGCCGCTGCCTTGGCTCGACCGTGACCGTATCCGCTCCGCCCTGCTGCTGGACAAGAAGCGACGGGCCGGGGTTCCCAGCTTCGTGGTGCCAGCGCCCGGAGGAGCGGTACTGGTTACCGGGCTGGATCCCGAGATAGCTTTGGAACCTCTTTGGGAGGTGCTCAGCGAGTTGGGGACCCGGCGCGGCCAGTCTGAGGAGACGCCCACCGGCGTCGCCGGGATGTCGTTGTGAGGGTTCTGGTATTGCACGGGCCTAATCTCAACCTGCTCGGCACCCGCCAGCCGGAGATCTACGGAACCACGACCCTCGCCGAGATCGACCGCCTGCTCACTGATCGGGGCACCGACCTTGCGGTCGAGGTCACCACTGCCCAATCCAACTCCGAGGGCGGATTGGTCGACGCAATTCAGGCGGCGCGACCGCTGGTATCTGGAATCGTCATCAATCCGGGTGGATACTCCCACACCAGCGTTGCCATTAGAGACGCGCTGCTGGCGGTGGGCCTCCCCGCCGTCGAGGTCCACCTCTCCAATCCGGCGGCTCGGGAGGAGTTTCGACACGTGGACCTAGTCGCCGGAGCTTGCCTCGGAGTCGTGGCCGGATTCGGACCACGCGGGTACGTCATCGCCCTAGAGCAACTGGTCGCAGCGCTCGCTCAAGCGCCGACTGACTGACAGCGCAGCCGACTCTTATCCCGCGCCTGGCCGACAATGTCCCGATGGAGTACGCCTTCGCCATTGACCCCGCTCAGGGCCTGAGCCGGGAGAACGAGCTGGACTGCGTCCGTCTGGCGGCTGAGCTCGGCTACCGCTCAGCATGGACCCCGGGGACGGCTGATGGTTCCGCCTTCGATCGCTGCCTGGACTGGTTCCGGGCAAGTGGCCTGACTACCGGAATCGCCGTTGTGCCCGCTTCGGGACAACCTCCCAGCTTTTATGCCGACCAAGCGATCCGGGTCTGGGAGGAGAGTGGGGGGAAATTCATACTGGGAGTCGGAAGCGGGCAGATGGCGCATGCCGTGCGGGAGATGAGCAGCTACCTGGCCGAGCTGCGAGAGCGGCTACCCGCTGGCCTGCCTCTTTATGTGGCGGCCCTGGGGCCGCAGATGCTCGCTCTCGCAGCGGAGACCGCCGAAGGTGTCTCCTTGAACTGGTGCTCCGCGGCGCAGGTCGCTTGGTCTCGGGCCAAAGTTGGAGAGGCCGCTGCCCGTGCGAGTCGGCCGTTGCCGGTCGTCGCCGAATACATCCGGACGGCAATCGACCTTGACTCCAGCCTGGCCGCCCGGGTCGTAGGCGCCGCCATGCAGACCTATGCGCTGGGTTCGGCGGCCTACCGCCGGCACTTCGAGCGGATGGGATTCGCCGATGAGGTGGCCCAGCAACGGGCGGAGCACCGCCAGCCGAGCCCCGAGATGCTCTCGGCGGTCGGCGTGGGGAGTGAGCCTGGCACCGGGCGTCAGCACTTCCTGAAGCTGGCGCAAGGACTGGACCTGGCCATAGTTCGCGTTTTGGTATGCACCAAGGGCGACGCCAACTCGGCACGAGCTGTGCTCGAGGAGTGTCGACCCGACTGAGTCGCATCTGAGCTGGCGCGTCCCAAACGGGTACGCCTGGCGTCCGGCGACTTGATCTCGCACAACCTCAGTTTCGCCCGATCTCGTCTTGCAGAGCGAACAAGTGTTTGGTATATTTGTTCGATGAGTCCACTTGCGCGGCCGACCATACTCCCCGAGCGGCCGGCCTCGAAGTGGGGCGAGGTTCTGGACGACCCGGAGCTGCGCCAGCGGATCGTGCTGGACCGGATCGTCCCGGCTCGCGAGGCCGCCTACGCACCCCTTCCGGAGGGACTCCATCCGCAGGTTCGGGATGGACTGCGAAGGCACGGGATCGCTGGCCTCTACACCCATCAGGTGGGAGCCATCGAATTGGCCATAGCCGGACGGAGCTTGGCAGTGGTCACTCCCACAGCATCAGGCAAGTCACTCTGCTATCAGGTCCCGGTCTTGGATGCCATCGCCAGGACAGCGGGCGCCACAGCAATCCTCATGTATCCAACCAAGGCACTTGCCCAAGACCAGCTGGTCGAGTTCCGCGAGCTCGCCGACGCCGCCGAACTGGAGGTACCCACCTACACGTACGACGGCGACACCCCACCCGGAGCCAGGAGTGCACTACGGCAGGCGGGCCAGGTAGTGCTCACCAATCCCGACATGCTCCATACCGGGATCCTGCCCCACCACACGCAATGGGTCCGCCTCTTCAAAGGTCTCCATTACGTGGTCCTCGACGAGCTCCACACCTATCGCGGGGTCTTCGGCAGTCACGTGGCCAATGTGATTCGCCGGCTCGATCGCATCTGTGCCTTCTATGGAGCTACGCCGACTTACATCTGCTGTTCGGCGACCATCGCCAATCCTCGAGAACTCGCCGAGAGCCTTCTCGGTCGGCCCGTCGAATGCGTCGCTGAGAACGGAGCGCCGGCGCCGGAGCGGCGGGTGGTGGTAATCAACCCGCCCGTAGTGGAGCCGCGCCTGAGCATCCGTCGCAGCGCCTCTCGGGAGGCAACCGCTCTGGTTCCTCGACTGGTGCGCAGTGGCTCGCAAACCATCGTCTTCGCGCAGACGCGCCTGCAAGTCGAACTGCTGCTCAACTATCTACGGCGCGATCTAGATAACCCCAGAGGGTTGCATCCGGGAACCGTTGGCGCCGAGGTCAGAGCCTACCGGGGAGGATATCTTCCGCTGGAACGGCGCGCTATCGAGTCAGGCCTCCGCTCCGGGGCGGTGCGCTGTGTGGTGTCGACCAGTGCCCTCGAGTTAGGCATCGACATCGGGCGCTTGGATGCTGCGGTTTTGATTGGTTATCCGGGCACCATCACCAGTACCTGGCAACGACTAGGCCGAGCCGGACGGCGCCAGGAGCCAGCTCTGCAGATGCTCATCACCGGCGGGGGTCCGCTCGACCAGTACTTGGCCAAACATCCCGAATTTCTGCTCGACAACTCCCCGGAGCATGCCTTCGTAGACCCCGACAACCTGCTCATCCTGGCCGGTCATCTGCAAGCCGCCATCTTCGAGCTGCCACTTCGCGATGGCGAGCAGTTCGGTCCGAGTGATGGGGGCGAACTTCTAGAGGTCCTCCAGGAGGACGGTCTCGTTCATTACGCGGGCGGTGCATGGCACTGGGCAGCTGATGCGTTTCCCGCCGACGCCGTCAACCTGCGCACCACGGCCGCCAGCAACGTCGTGATTCTGGACACCTCTATGGACGCCCAGGCACCGTCGCAAGGGCCCCAGGGCACTTTCTCCGGCAGCGCCGGAGGTCACGCTGGAGCGGGTTCGCGCGTGGTGGGGGAGATTGACGAATGGTCGGCGCCTCTCTTGGTGCACGACGACGCCATCTACATGCATCAGGGGCGCCAGTACCACGTGGAACGTTTGGATTGGGAGGAGCGCCGAGCCTACGTCCACCCCGTCTCCGTCGACTACTACACCGATGCCGACCTACGGGTGGGCTTGCAGGTTCTAGAGCGGATGGCCGGTCCGATACTCGATGCGGGGCGCTCGACGGCACGAGCCCACGGTGAGGTGCGGGTCAGCGTCTTGGCTGCCATGTATCGAAAGATCCGGCTGCTCACCAACGAGTCGGTTGGCACGGGCTCGATTCGGGTGCCTGAGCGCGACCTGCAGACGACTGCCTATTGGTGCTCCTTTGGATCGGCCTTTCCCACTCTTGCGGGGACGCTCGAGGTAGGCGTGGAGGCCTTGGGGCACGTTCTCGGGCAGGTGGCCTGCCTCCAGGCCATGTGCGATCGCCGCGACCTCGGTGTGGTCGCTCAGGTCAAGGCTCCCCTGGGTTCGACAACCAGGCGGACGGACGAGAGCGGACCGATTGAGTTCTTGCCCGGGGAGCGGCCGCCGGTGCAGCCGGCCAGCGCCTCGGGGCATGCTCCGGCGGAGGACGGGCCAGCCATCTTCATTTACGACGCCCATCCGGGCGGCGTTGGCCTGAGCGCCCGCCTCTTCGATCTCCACCCGGATCTCATCCGAGCAGCTGCCACCCTGTTGGCAGACTGTGACTGCGAGAGCGGTTGCCCGGCGTGCGTGGGGCCAGTGGCGGGCGTTGAACCCCGTGCCAAGGCCACTGCGATTGGGCTACTTCGGAGTTGCGGCTGGTGACCACTCAGCTGCGCCTGAAGATCGAGGCCCTGCAAGGGGGCCGAGCTTGGGCGGGTGGCTCCAGGCCCGGACTTGAACCGACCCCCCGAGGTCGCCCGTCGCTGGCCCCGGGACAGCTCCACTCGACCCTGGCTGAACTCGACTTCCTTTGGGATGACGCTCGCTCAATGTGGGTGCGTCGGCAGCAGCTGCAGCTGAGCGAGCTGGGGTTGGATCGGGCTGCGTTGTCGGCAGAGGGCCTGCGTTCTCTCTCGCCGCTGGTGGAGGGGCAGCTCAGTGGGCCGGTGGTCTGCTTCGACCTGGAGACGACTGGTCTCCAGCGGGGGAGCGGGACAGTTCCCTTCCTCTATGGGTGGGCGCTCGTCTCGGGCCAGGAGGTTTCTGTTGAGCAGTGGCTCTTGCCCGATCTTGGTCAGGAGGGGCCGCTGGTCGAAGCCGCCCTAGAGATGATCAAGCGGGCCGGTCTTCTGGTCACCTACAACGGCGCCAGTTTCGACCTACCTCTGCTACGTACCCGAGCGGTGATGACCGGCTTGGAGCGGCCCTGGCCGGCGACACCCCATCTCGACCTTCTTCCCTTGGTGAGAAAGCTCTTTCGTCACCGCATGACCCGGTGCAGTCTGCGCCGCGCCGAAGAGGAACTCCTCGGGCAGCCGCGCCTTGACGACGTTCCCGGCAGCGAGGCCCCTGAGCGCTATCGAGCCTTTCTCAGGGATGGGAAGGCAGATCCCATAGCGCCGGTGCTGCGCCACAACCAGCTGGACCTCCTCTCGCTCTGCCGGCTCATCGACCACTTGGAGCGTCATCTCGACACATCGCCGCCCCAGCCCTCCGACTGGTACAGCTTGGCCAGGTTCGCCGAGGACCGGGGCAATCTGCAGCGTGCGGATGCCCTCTACCTGGGCGCCCAGGCTGAGTCGCCGGCTCCCTTGGACCGGGCCGCGGCTCTGCGCCGGACCCGGATGCTTCGACGCCAGGGCAGAGAAGAGGACACCCGTCTGTCCTGGCTAAGCATCTGGGAACGCTGGCAAGATCCTGAGGCCGCAGAGGCGCTCTGCGTTGACTTGGAGCACCGGAGCGGGGACCTGGTGGCGGCCCTGAAGCTGGCCCAGGAAGCGCTGGCGATCGCTCCCTTGGGCTGGGACCGCCGCTTCGCCAAGCGGATCTGGAGGCTCCAGTCGAGGATAGACAGCCGGACTCCGGCACTTTTCTACCAGGCGCCCGAGCTGCCGGAGCCCGAGGTGGCTGCGCCGCACCGACCCTGGGCGTCATGGCTGCCTGGAGGCACTTCTTATGAGGCTTGGCTCACGCTAAAGCGTGGGCGGCCCGTCTCCGGTCCAGGCCCGGTCGCCTCCGGGCGAGCGGCCCGTGATCAGCTCAAGACTTCTAGACTTCGGCAGCACCAGTAGGCATTCCCGGGGGCGTGTGGCGATAGCCCTCGGTCCGCTGGGCTGGATAACTCCATATGCAATAAAGCAGCTTCTATGATGGCTAAGTAGCCAAACTGTCCCTAAAGCGGCTTACTAGAAGACTAAGGGCGTCTATAGCTAGACGTGTGCTAAACTAGCCCTCAAGATAGTTTTAGGTCCTTGAGCGGTTTTACTAATCACACAAGCGGAGTTATGAAGCTAGACATGAGCATGAGCGATCAGACCGTGCTCTCTGAAGTGGGCGCGCGGGTCCAAGCACTTCGTTTGGAGCGGAATCTCACCCAAGGCGAGCTGGCACGAGAGGCGGGGCTGAGCAAGATCACGGTCGAACGCCTGGAGGCGGGACAATCGACCGAGCTTCGGACGCTGATTCGGGCTCTTCGTGTCCTCGGCCTGCTGGAGTTGCTCAATCTAGCCATTCCGCAACCGCTGCCCAGTCCGATCGATGCCCTCCGCCTGAGGGGCAAGGTCCGCCGGCGTGCCTCCGGCTCTCGAGCAACATCAGCTTCAGCCGCACCAGCCGAGGGCCGCTGGAACTGGTCGGACCAGCCCAGTCCAGGGGCCGGATGAGCAGTGTTGCTGAAGTTAGGCTCTGGGGCGACCGAATCGGAGCGGTCCAGCTGGCAGACGACACCGACGTCGCCGTCTTCCAGTTCGATCCCAATTTCCTCGGCAGCGGTATCGAAGTCGCGCCCTTGGTCATGCCTCTGCGGCGCCGCCCCTATGCCTTTCCCGAGCTGAGTCGGCTTAGCTTCCACGGACTTCCCGGTTTGTTGGCTGACTCGTTGCCTGACAAGTTCGGCGACGCGCTCATCAACGCTTGGCTCGCCGAGCAAGGACGCAGCCCCGGCGACTTCAGTGCCATCGACCGGCTCTGCTACATCGGAATGCGCGCCATGGGAGCTCTCGAGTTCTTCCCGGCCAAGGGTCCTAGATCGACCCAGAGCAAAGCGCTCAGCCTGGATGCCCTAGTCGAGCTGGCGTCGCTGGTCTTGACCAAGCGATCTGAGTTCGTAGCGTCCTTCCACGATGACGATCGTGCCCAGGCGGTCAAGGACATTCTCCTGGTGGGCACCTCCGCAGGCGGAGCGCGTGCCAAAGCGCTCATTGCCTACAACCCGGCGACCGGTGCGGTGCGCTCGGGTCAGGTGTCGGTCGAACCTGGCTTCGAGCACTGGATCCTCAAATTCGACGGCGTCAGCGGCAACCGGGACAAGGATCTCGACGATCCCCTGGGCTACGGCGCTATCGAATTTGCCTATTCCCAGATGGCCAAATCGGCGGGCATCGAGATGTCCGAGTGCCGCCTTCTCAAGGAGGGCGGCCGCCGGCACTTCATGACCAGACGTTTCGATCGCCTGCCCAATGGTGACAAGGTGCACATGCAGTCGCTGGCCGCACTGCGGCACTACGACTTCAATCAAGCAGGGGCCAACTCTTACGAGCAGGCCTTCGACACCATCAAACGCCTACACCTGGGCATGGCCGCCATCGAGCAACAGTTTCGACGAATGACCTTCAACGTTCTGGCTCGCAACCAGGACGATCACGTCAAGAACATCAGCTTCCTCATGAATCGCGACGGCGTTTGGAGCCTAGCCCCGGCCTTTGATCTGACCTACGCCTACCGGCCCGGAGGGCCCTGGACGGGCACTCATCAAATGTCGATCAACGGCAAGCGTGATGACTTCGTCCTGGAAGACTTCCGGGCCTGCAGCCGCGTCGCCGGGATGCAGCGTGGCCGTGCCCAAGCCATCAGCAGTGAGGTTGCCGAAGCAGTGGGGAGATGGATGTCATTTGCGGACGCTGCGAAAGTGGGGGAGAGGCAGGCCGAGCGCATCGGCGCGGCCCACGACGCTGTCCTCCTGACCCTGTAGAAACCGAGCGCATCGTCAGCCACCGTCCCTAGGAATCCCTTGGCCGTAAATCCGGGGCCCGTCTGGCTGGCCGAGCCGGGTCCGAGGATCAGCTGGCGACTTTGGTGTCGAGCGCACTCACGAGTTGATTGAGGAGGTCGCTGAGTTCGCCTAGTGGCTGATTCGCCAGCGAGTAGCAGATCTGGGTCCCACGCCGTCGGGTGATCACAACGCCTGCCTGTCGTAGCGTGCGCAGGTGTTCCGAGATTGTAGGCTGGCTGACTTCGAAGAAGTCAGTGAAGTCGCACGCGCACGTCTCGGGCTGCTGGCTCAGGTGGCGGACGATCTCCAATCGAATCGGGTGGCCGAGCGCCCGGAGGAGCCGGGCCTGAGCTTCGATTGCCGATTGCATACTCCCAGGCTATCACGGTCAATAGGGATACTCCTATATAGTCAGTGCCCTGTATAGGAAGTCGAGCTATCCGAGCGGTCTGGAAGCTGTCCGATGCCCTCGGTGTACAGGAGAGGAAATGGATGGAGCGGACACGCTAGAAGAGTCGTTGGAGTGCTTCGTCGGGCGGGGGCCAGAGTTTCGTGGGGGGCTGTCGAACCACGGGCCGATGGCGGTGGAGGCGCTGGCGCAGATGGGTCAAGGTGAGGCCCTGTTGCCCTGGGCAGCAAGATACCGCGAGCGCCTCGATGTGGCACCGCCGTCGCGGTTCCCGATAGGTGGGGCGGACTGGCGCGAAGCTCTCGGCGACATGAGGCGGGTAGGCGACTGGACTGTGTTCTTCGATCGCGAGCTCACCCAGGCTCCTTTTCTGGAAGTCGCCCGCCTTTGGGTCCCGAGACTTCTGCCCGGGTTGATGGCGGCGGCGACTCATGGGCCGATCCGAACCTTTCATGCTCTGAGGGCTCTCGAGCAGCAGGTGACCGAACTCCGCGTCCATGAGCTTGCCCAGGCGCTCGGATATTGGGCGGCTCGATACCAGACTCTTCCCGGCGACCCCAGTCCCGTGGGTGGGCAGGAAATGGAGACCGCGGCCGGCGAATTGGCTCGGCTGGCCTGGGCCGAGCGCGGCCAGGGGCTGATCTTTGAGCGAATGAGGGCTCTCGAAGATCGGCCGGAGTTTTCGACCTTGGTGGCGTCGGTCACCCCGGTTGCAGACATCCAAGGGGCCTTCTCTGCCCTCACCCGGATTGGTGCCCGAGCCTACCTGGCCAACGCCAGCCATGCCCCGATCGCTTTGGTCCATGCGGTGACGGCACCCGCTGCGGTGCGGGGAATGCTTCCGCTGCTTTCGCCTAGCCAGCAGCGGGTGGCCCTGGCGTACGCCTGGCAGGCAGTCGCCGGCCTCATCGCCACGAACGCGCCCGCCGGCCTCTCGGGGCCCGGTACTTCGCAGCCTGCCGGGACCGATGAGGAACTGATCAACCAAACGGTGGTCTCAGGCGATGAGCATGCCATCAAACTCACGGAAGCGGCGCTCCGAGAAAATGCTTTGACGCCAGACTCGGCTTACTTGCTAGCTGCCGCCGACGCCGGGGTTCGCTTGGCGCCCGCCTGATGGGCTCGGCCCCTCAAGGCTCGGGCGCGGTATCGACCTGCAGGAGGTTGTCGAGAGATGTTGGATACAAAGCAGCCCTCGGCGCGTCGGCTTGGCTGGGGCAGTCAGATTCTTCAACCAGGACGTGGTAGAGCCAAACAGACCCTAAGGCCTGGAGTGGCCGATTCTCAGTCCACGGCATGCGAGCACGCTTGGAGATGACCGTCGTGAGGCAACTTGCCGAACTGGCGAGTCGATCACCGCGTCCGCCCCGACAGGTATCCGGGGGGCTCCTCAGGGAAGGCAGACCGGCTCAACGAGGGTCCCCAACGGCGTCGCCATGCCGTCTGATGGGGTCGACCATGGCTACTGGCCCGCGGAGGGGTGGATAGAATAGGCCGAGCCGAGGGTTGGCTCTGAGGAATCGAAGGGAACCGTTCCACGTGAGGCGGGGCCTGAGGACCCTGAGGTAACCCGAAGTGCGGGAGTGGCTCAGTGGTAGAGCGTCTCCTTGCCGAGAAAGAGTGCTAACCGGGCCAATTTTCAAGACTTTGTGGCCCATATTTCGAGTTCATTTGACCTCAGACGTCGTCGAGGGATGAACCAGATCTGGAATAGCGCAGGAAGGCGTCTAGTAGACGCCTCTTAGGTCAAGGAGACGTGCAAGGCGCCGACGGAAGGCGCATGAGAGCGCGAACCGTTCCGGCGCGGTGCCGGCAGCCGCACAAAGTGCCATCATGCCGACCATATCTTGTCGAATCAATGAAGTAAAGGCCATCTTCATAACCTGGTTCTGGTGCAGATATTGATGCGGGCCACGCGAGAGTTCGCACCATGAGGCTACGCCCAATGCGCCCATTACGCTCTTGGCCGGAACTGCCCATTCGCAGATCGAGATTGAGACTCATCCTTGTCACGTCCATGCCTTCGGAGGAGAAGAATTTGGTGGGCGAGTCGACTTTTGGTGCATCGTCGGCCGCTACGATTACTTCTAGGACCGTCTCCACGGCGCGGCGAACGTCACGAAACAGTGCGCCCACGAATAGCCACGGCACTAGATAGTCCACGTCAGGGAGGCGGAGCACGCCGTCCTCTGAGGAGGTGGAGAGGCTCATCGCTTAATTCCTTGGCGGTGGCAGTCTCATGCCACAAATGCTAAGACCTGGAATGAATCGCGGCTGTGAGGTCCCATCTGGGCTCCTACGTTGCACCACCGACCCAAACGGGATGCTCCGACCCAAGATAGGAAAGTAGTAAAACCCCTGGATCCTGTCCGAGGAGATCGTCGACAGGAGCGGTGTCCATGACGATCGGGCGGCGGTGACGGAATCGGCATATTTGGCCAAGCCCTTCGCCCAGCTCCGCTCGCGGATGCGCAGATTGCCATACGTCACTTGGCCCCACTGGTCGCTGCCTTCAGGCAGCTTGCCATCAAGTTGGGCAGCATGCCCTTCCAGCATCCCAGTCGCCGCATCGACGGCGTTGTAGTAACTCTCCGTCTGTCTCATAATGCTGAGATTGTCGGTCTTTCGTCGCCACCCGTCCTGAAGCTGCAGCAAGCCCAGCCGATCGTGGGCTCGCAGCAGATGCCTGCACCGCGTGGCTATTCCTTCAAGGCGGGCCAGTGACTCCTCATCGCCCGTGTTTCCTGTCTCAGTCCGTGCCGCAAGATGAGCGTAAACGGATCTATATCTTGGTATCGATAGCTGAGCTGCACAACAGAACCAGTCATATTGGGACACCTTGGTTACGAACCAGCTGTCGGATCAGCCGTTCGGATAGAAACCCCGCTCGCGGAGCAGAAGGCGGACCACCACCAATGCCTCCTCGGGTGTGCATTGGCCTACGGCCCGGGGGAAAAGCTTCCGACCGCCCAGCCAGAATCTCGGGACTCCTTGTAACGAAGAGGCTTGTACGCAGGGCTCGGTGCACTTGAAGAGCTCGGAACGTCGCGAGAGCTGCCTTTGGTTCCATCCCGAATGCTCCCGCGAACACACTGGTGAGAGTCTCGGCGGTGAGCTCTGCAGCCCAAGAGAGTCCAACCGTGAGCGTTCCTCTCTCAACGGGCCAGGTGGCACCGCCAATCCCGCCAGCCGTGGGTTCCGTTAGCTCCCAGCTCGGGAGATAACTCAATGTCGCGTCACGGACCAACAGCTCCGGCGTGGCGCGAAGATCAACTTCGGTCAGGTGACCGAACGAAAAGAGCATTCCCGTCGCATGATTGGATCCCAGATCGGGTGCCAAGGTGGGGGAAATGGGAACCTAGCGATTGAGCACGTTGCCGCTTTCACCAGCCAGGCTCGGACCTAACTTGGCCAGGACAATTCCCGGCTGAATATTGAGGATGAGCGCTGCGCTCATCCTCTGACCGAACTTGCGAACCAAGTCCCAATTGGTGGCCGAAGGCGTTCCGACCGGCCTATGAGACCCATCCGTCATAGCGGGGTCCAGTTCCCGATCAAGCTCGGCCTGTAGCGTTTGGACGTCTCGTCGGAGATCATGCACCCGATGCCACGATGGCGGAGGAACGTCCCCGCGGGTGTCGGGGACGTTAGAGGACCTGCATAACGCCTACTCAGCCTTCGTGGGTGATCACAGGTGCGACTGGCCGAACCAGGGCCGCCGGCTATGGGATTAGTTCGACCACCGCCCGAGCTGGCTCCGGCAGAGGGTCG
>DATLRN010000004.1:0-20111 GCA_035534695.1 Candidatus Dormiibacterota bacterium | reverse complement strand
GCTTGCAGCTCTTCTTCCCTGCCCTCATGCTCCCCCGAGCTCAGCCCGGACGAGCTGGTCTGGAGGCATGTCAAGCACCACACGGTGGGCCGCCAGAGCATCATCGGCCCCGATCAGTTCCGGCAGTTGGTGCTGAGCACCTTGCACCAACTCCAGCGCCTGCCCCACCTGAACCGCGGACTTTTCTACGAGCGCTCCGTCAGATACGCCCTCTGACGTGTCGGCCTAGCAACGCTCCGATTAGTATAGGCATTTAGCGAGGTGAAGAGCACCGTCCGGATGGGGAGTTTCCCATATCGAGAAAGTCTCCTGGCCGATGCGAGCCATTAGCTCCCGAGAGGTGCACTGGAGATGGCCTACTTGTTCAGTATAAGTTCAGGGTCGCGCGGGGTTAACATGAGTGCGGTCCAGGGGATCCCCCCTCAGGGAGTCCATCCTGGTGCGTACGCTCCCAGCACTGGCCCAGGGGTCGTGTGTAAGGCGCGGCTACGGCCTGAGTCTACGATTACGCCCACCCTGGTGGAAGCGAAGCCCGGCCACGCTTCCCGCGACTCCATTCTCTACTTCTCGAACCAGCGGGATCCCGATCTCCTCCGGGAAGCGTGCTGGCTCCGAGTCGTCGCCGTGGTGCACCCGTCGCGCGAAGATCAGTTTACCCACTCTTGCCCAGGAGACCAAATATGCGGCATCGTCAGCGGACGGCTTAACCACTTGCAGAGGCACCATATCAGCCCACAGCCCAGAGTCCGCTTGTTTCATGCGCCGCTGGTCGAGAGGACGCTGCTCCCTCCGATCGCGTACCAGTGTTTCCGACTGACTCCGTCCGACAAACCCTCTCACGTCGGCAGCCAAGGAGCTGTAGCTGTAGTGTCTGCGGGAGTTCCAGTATTTCGTCAGAGTATTTTCCTAAAAGGGGCGGCTCCTCGCCAGGATTCCGCCTGTGAAGGAGCACCCTGTGTCATTCGATGAGTTGGGCCTGAACCTACTGATGGACCTGGGGACCCTAACCGAACAGTTGCGCCTGTCTCTCACGGCCGGAGACTCGCTTGATGCATTCCTTTTGGGCGCCGGGGTCGAACAGGTCACCGCGGACTATCTGGGGCGAGATACCTGGTCTCTCCGCGTCGCGGCGGCTTTCCTCGGCCATGCGCACTTCGCCGGCCGAGCGCAGGCAGCCACTGTCGCGCGCGGACTGAGCGGGATTGCCCAGACTGTGCGAGGCAGCACGAGTAGCGATCGATCTGTCGCAGCTTGGCACACGCGCGTCAGTGCGCTCGTCGAAGCTCTAGCGGAGGCGGTGGTCGCTGGGAGCGCGAAGGCGGATTTGCAGCGATTGCAGTCAGAAAGTATCTTAGCGGACGTCGCCACGCTTCCTATTGCGCTTCTCCAGCAGGTCATCAAGCTGCCCCGGTGCTTTCACAGCTTTGACCAACGGCCGGAAGACTGCCGTCGACTGGCGTGTCAAGTCGCCGAGCGTTGGCCTGAGCGGAAGCAGCCGGTGACCGTAGTTGGGGTACGCACGTCTGGTGCTTATCTGGCGCCACTCGTGGCCGCCGAACTCCGCCAAATTGGTTATGTCGATGTGCGAGTATTGACGTTCCGCCCAAACCATCGCCTCAGCTCGCATCAGCGATGGATTGTACGCAAGTCGCGGTCTCGCCGCGCACTGACCCTGATTGTTGACGATCCTCCAAAATCCGGGATGCGCCTTGCCGAGACTGCAGACTACTTGCAAGGCAGGGGGATCCGACGAGAGCAGCTGGTCCTAGTTCTAGCCCTCCTCGGGCCGACCAACTCGCTGCCCCGGCCTATTTGCGACTTCGACACCGTGCTTCTGCCGTGGGACCAGTGGTCTGTGCACGACCATTTTACCGAGCAATCTATTGCTGAGCTCCTCGATAGGCTCATTGTGAAAAAGCAATTCCCCGTTGACCAAGGGGAGGAGCACACCCTAATCCGATCCGTGGAGACAGTGGATCGGATTCACCAGGCCAACCTGCCAGGCGATCTCTCCTCGCGGGGCCACATTGCCATTGTGTACCGAGTAACGCTTGCCATAGGGAATGCACCCGCTGCTGTCGAGGTTCTGATCCGCGCGGAGTGGACAGGTGTGGGATACTACGCCCGTCATCGGGAATTGGTGGCCCGGCGCCTTGCACCATATCTCCCTGTCGTGTACGGCGTCGAGAAGGGGGTGCTGGTCCGCGAGTGGATCGTCGACAGTCAAAATCCGGCATCCAGTGTGGATGAAGCAGACGCCATGTCCACGTATGTGTTCGCGCGGGCGCGCGCTCTAGCAACTCCAGAGGACATGAGCATCCGCCTGTCGGGTCGGGCAGCCGCATGGGAGCTTGCGGCCCACCTAATTGGTCAAGCCTTCGGACGTCTATGGCCTGTCATCCGCCCGCTTGCCCACTCAACTGCGCGGCGCCTACTTCAGGTCAACAGTCCAGCAGTGATTGACGGTCGGACGGGACTTACCAGATGGCTATTCGTCCCCTCCGGCGATGGTCGAGTCCTCGCGGCGAAAGCGTCCTTTGGGGCTGGCTCGTTCACCAACATGGATAGCTGTTGCTACGATCCCATATATGATCTTGCAATGCCAGCAGCGGATCGCTCAGTGCTCGACGGCGAAGTCGGGAGTGAACCTCCGTTCGGGACACTACTGCGCGACGCGTTCGAGCGACAGTCTCAAGCCCCAGTCGGAGCGGAGCGCTGGCTGCTGTACCGGTTACTTCGTCTCGACAGTCAGCGGGCGGCATTGGATAAGCTTTGGCCTGCTTTAGCTGCTGGCACCCTTTCGACAACCGAAAGGTCAGCCGTATATGACGAATGGGGCTTGGCCCATCTGAGTCGGTCCATTGCGTTTGAGCGACGGGTTTTGGTCGAACGCGCGATGTCGCGCTGCATCCAGGAGTATTTTGCGGAGGTGTATCTGCGCGACCTTAGGCCGCCAGAGGTAGGACCCGTCTGTGCCATTGACATCGACGGCGTATTGGAAGGGTCATGGCTTTCCGTGCCGGCGATCGGGCCTTCAGGAGCTCTGGCTGTGCGCGCTCTCCTGCAGCACGGCTGGCGGCCACTGCTCGCCACAGGGCGATCCGCCGCGCAGTTGGCGGAGAGGTGTCATAACTATCGGCTCGCTGGCGGCGTCGCCGAGTACGGCGCGGTGGTCTATGACAGCCGCCTTGGCTCCTTTGATTCCAGCGCCGATTCCTCGGAAGTCAACCTCATGCTCCAGCTGGCTAAGACTCTGCGGGGAATGCCGGACGTCTTTGTCGAGCCAGGCTGGAGACACGTTGTCCGAGCATCACGGCTCGACGATAGGGGACTTGCTCGCCCGCTGAGGCCCGAAGACGTGGACGTGGCGCTCCGCGCGGTCAGTGCTGACGGGCGGATTGGCGTCGTGCGGGCGCGGACAACCGACTTCACAGTCGCTAGGCTGAATAAAGCCACCGGTCTTGTCGCTTGGCTCGCTCGTCACGAGAGCCAGGTCGGCGGGCACGAGTCTTCGCTTCAGTTCGCTGTTGGCGACTCGCTGTCTGATCTGCCAATGCTTGAACTAGCTCATTCGGCCTTCGCCCCGGCATCGGCAGATCGAACCCTGATTCGCGCCGCCGAGCGAGCCGAAGTACACCTCCGGGTAGCCAGGGCCCCTTACGGGAGGGGGTTGTTCGAAGCAGTCACAGAGGTTCTCCGGCATCGACCCGGGGACTGCACTCAATGCGCGATGGAAGCCATGGCGCCAGAAACTGCGCTCTTACTCACCGCGCTGGCAGCACTCGACGGCGGAAAGGGGCGCTTAGTCAGGCAGGCGGGAGCGTTGGCGTGGTGCCTACGCTCCAAGGCCACCACGAGTGATACGTGACCACTTACACTCAGACAAGATCAACATACAGCTTAGCCAGGCGGCCGTGGTGTCCCGAACTTTTCCCAAAGTCCTCCGCCCGCTCCCGCCTAGTCGAGCCGCGACCCTTGGGAGTACCAGCCGCTGCCAGGGCCACAGACAACGCTACTGAGGTGGCATGAGCCGATTTTTGCTTCGCGGGCGCGATCCGGGGTCTCACACCGCGCTCAACGCCTGGAGTCGACAGGAGCGGTTTTGGAAGCGATACACTCGCGCGGGAGGTCCCCTCTGGACGCATCAGGTTGACGATCGCATCGGGGCACTGATCGCCAGGGCCGTTATCAATACGCGCGTGACCCCAAACCACGTCACTGTCCTTGGGCTGGCTTTGAGCGTCGCCACGTCAATATACGTGTCCACACTACAAGCACCGGTCTCCCCACCAGCCGTCTTAGTGGTTGTGGTGGGATGGCAGCTTGCCTTCTCACTAGACTGTGGCGACGGTGTACTGGCTCGGTCACGGCGAGCCGCTAGCCCGTTCGGCGCGTGGCTCGACCAGATTGCTGATTTCGTCGGAAAAATGGCCGTCTACACCGCGCTCGGGATCTTCCTGGCGCGGTCACTGAGGCTGGGAGGCGTCTCAGCAGTCTTGGTGGTGAGCCTCGTTTTCGGCGCGAGCATTCTGCAGCAATTCGCGTCTTCCCAACGGAGCGTGATACTGGGTGAGGGCGGCGGAGTCCACGCAGAGCCACATCGATGGCTGCGGCTGCTGACGAAGGTCCGCCACTTGTCGGACTACGGGGGTGCGTTGTTCCTGTCTGCGCTGCTGTTGCCGCTACCTAACGCGCTTCTGCCTTTTCTCGTGGTCGAGGCCGTACTGGGTGCTGGATACGTGTTTGCACAGGTAGCCTACAATTGGGTGCGGGCGAGTCAGCCACGCTAAGCCGATTTGCATAAGTCCTGTCCTTGATGCGTTGACAGCCAGCGCTCTCGCCAGGTGAACAGCGGCGTGGCGCATCTGCTCGGAGTAGCCTCCGTGAATAAGGTCCTCCCTGGGAGACCGGCTGCCCATGGTTGAGGTGGGGAGTTAGCGAGATGGACTTTCATCGCTCCCCGCTTCCACTCCACTGGGTTCTCGCGCTGGCGATAGCGAGCCTCGTAGAGCAGTGCACCTGTGAGCTCTAGGGAAGCCAGGCGTAGATCCGGTGGCTAGAACGGTGAGCCAACGTTGTCAATCACGACGGCGACCGCCGGAACGTCGTCGTAGGTCTCCAGCAAGCGTTCCGGCCAGCTGCAAATGTAGGGACTCAGCAAAAGTGCCCAGCTCGATCAATTAAAAGTGACTCACCCTGGGATGGTCGGGGAAGAGAGTTGCTGCTAGAGACCAAAGGTCTAAGCCCTGGAGGTCAGGGGCGATCTCCGTCAAGTCCTGTGGGCCCTCCTGTGGGCACGGATCTGTGGCCCATCTCACAGCACCATTTTCCGGTGGTGGGATTGACCACCCCGGTGAGGGACCGTCGCTGGTTCTGCCCGGGCATCATCACGAGCTGGCGCGCACTCGTCAGGATCCAGGTAGATCGCACTCAGGGGAGGGGCCGAGATGGGCTTCATCCTGGGACAGAACCGACGGGTGCGCGCGCAGCCACCGCGGAGCGAGGCAGTGGTGTCGAAGGTGGCCCAGGCAGAAGTGAAACTGGACCGAATGCTGGCACCCTCGGGGGAACTCCAGGCGTCACAGGAGGTTGACTCCACTATCACCGAGGTTTATGGGATGACCGCAGTAGGCAAGTCCGTTGCGCCTGTGGGACAACTTCTCCCACTGTCACCGGCGGACCACAATGCGGGCTGTGGTCGGCCACTCTCCGGTTTCCGTGGGCTCGGAACTATTTGAAGATGGGCTGCTATCTCCTCCACCATTCGCTGCGCCGGCGCAAGGCCAACTACGCCTGGCCCGCAGCGATGGTGACCGCCTTCAACCTAACCGCGATGATGATGGCGGCCAAGGGCTCCCGGGAACCGCAGGATGTGCAGCCTGCTGCCGGCGATACTTGCAGCCCCGAACAGCTCGCCGCGGTAGTTCAACCCGAAGGCACTCCTTCCGTCTCGCGAAGCTGGCTGCCGGCGGAGCCGGCGCGGCTGGGGGGCACTGGTACACGACCCTGCCTTTGGCTGAGTCAGGGAATGTTGCACTAGCGGGAGTTCTGGGCCCTGCACCTCCGCATCCTCCGCTTCGTTCCCAGCGGGTAGCTCCTTCGCTCCAACCGAAGTAACGGCCACAGGGACTACCAAGGGTTCAGCGCGCCTTCCAATCACCTGTAGGTGCCCGCCTCCGGGCATAGAGACGCGAGGGCCACCCGTCGCTGCGGTCATGAAGCGCCCGACCTCAGCCCCGTACCCTAAACGAAGATCCGTATGACCGTGCCTCGCTCCCTCCGGAGGCGTACTGGTCCGCGGCAGAAGTTCGTGAAGCGGTCATCCAGCGAGATCAGCGACGCGACTCGGGAAGTCGCGGCGGCTGTGTCCCACGCTGAACTGGTGAGCCCGGCGAGCCGCGCGTGCTGGCCCCAGAACGAAGGTAAACGCGGGGCGGAGTGAGCCAGGGCGCGACAGGACTGGTATGTGCCAATGGTTGGCTATCACGCGGCCCGTGCTACTCAAGCGCACTTGTGTTCGGGGCGAGACCAGCCCCCTGACCCCTCACGAACTTCGGTCGGAGACCAATTGCCTACGGATTCAGGGCTGAGATGCTGCGGGCCCAGACGGATCCTTCGAGCCCTTGCCGGTCGGTCTTTCCACTCCGTAATGCGACCTGTCATCATGATCCTCGTGTCGTTCTCTTCCGGGCCTAGTAGAGAGACAAGTGCGGTTCCCGGCCGACGCCGCTCCGAAGCCGGCGTGCCAAATTCGGCGCACTCAGTGCGCCGTGCCAT
The DNA here is from genome assembly GCA_035534695.1 of Candidatus Dormiibacterota bacterium. Taxonomy (GTDB): domain Bacteria; phylum Chloroflexota; class Dormibacteria; order Aeolococcales; family Bog-877; genus Bog-877. Next base: position 13,334 of record DATLRN010000004.1, on the reverse strand, counting down.
AATCCTCGCGGCCGGGAGGGGAGCGCGGCTCGGGCCCCTCACCACGAGTGCACCAAAGTGCCTGGTCAAAGTTAATGGGGACCCGATCGTGTTTCGTGCGCTTCGTGCGCTCACTGTCGCCGGGGTTTCCGAAGTCGCTATTGTGGTGGGCTACGGCGCGGAGCAGGTCAAGGAGCAGGTGGGACCACATTATGCAGGCCTGTCGGTCACCTACGTTCCCGCACCGCGATTCAACGCGACCGGGAACATCTACTCCTTGTGGGAGGCCCGGGATCTCTGTGACCAAGACATCCTGCTAATCGAGGGCGACATGGTTTTCGACTCAGATGTGCTCACGCACCTCCAAGAGGTGCCTGGAAACAGCATGGCAGTCGCTCCCTATCGCGCGGCGATGTCCGGAACGGTCGTGCTTCGCGACGAGCACAGGCGCGTCACGTCGTTCGTTCTAAAGGACGACCAACTCACGGGTGCCGATTATTCGGACGCATTCAAGACTGTCAACATCTATCTCCTACGCGCCAATCTGCTCCGAGAGCACGTCTTGCCGGAGCTCGCACGGCAGATCGAGAGTGGCAATGACCAAGAGTACTATGAGGTCGTCCTTCGCGATCTGGTCGCTGCCGGCTCCATCCCAGACCTTGTCGCTGTCGATGTATCAGCAAGTCGCTGGTACGAGGTCGACGATCATCGAGATCTTGAGCTTGCCGAATTCCGATTCCTGGAACGATCGTCACAGTTTGACCGTCTGCGGCAGATGCACGGGTCCTATTGGCAGTACGGCGCCGTAGACCACGTGCACCCCGCTCATAATCCCCATTTCCCCCCGACAGAGCTGCTCAACGAATTGCGGGGCGACTTGAACCGAATCGTGTCAAGTTACCCAACGGCCCAGCTAGAGCTGGATCGTCTCGTCGCTACCTGGACGAACAGTGAGCCAGAGTGCGTAGTGGTGGGTAACGGCAGCTCCCAGTTGATCAGAATACTAGGGGAGCACTTGGTGGAGCACCTTGCCCTGCCGGTCCCAACCTTCAACGAGTACGAGAATGTGATGCACCCCACTCGCCTCACGCGATTTCCACTCGAAAAAGATACTTTCACTCTTGACATCGACAGCTTTGTCGAGGCCGTGCGGACGTCCGGATCGGACGTGGCGGTGGTGGTCACGCCGAACATACCGACCGCCTTGACGATCAAGCCTAAGGTTATCCTCGGGTTGGCCGAACAGCTGTCCGAGTGCGGTTGCCGACTGGTGGTCGACGAGTCGTTTGTCGACTTCTCCCGCGCTGGTCGGGCAGGGAGCGTGGAATCAGCAATACAGTCCCACTCTAACCTGGTCGTTATGAAGAGCATGAGCAAGGTGTTCGGAGTACCTGGGTTGCGACTCGGGTACCTGCTGACAGCAGATCTTGGCTTTGCATCCGAAGTCCGCTCGCATCTGCCGATATGGAATGTGAATGGTGTCGGCGAGGCCTTTCTCCGCCGGGTCGGGCGGTACCGGGCGGAATTCGAGACAAGTTGTGCGCTCGTTTATGAGACCTGTCAGCTGCTATACCAAGACCTGCGAGCGATGCCGGGTATTAGTCCCTTTGCGCCGGACGCAAACTTCGTTTTCTGCGCGACTAGCGTCCCCGGCATGACCGCTGTAGACCTGGCTCGGCGGCTTTACTTGGAGCACGGTATCCTGGTGAAGGACTGCTCGTACAACACTCTGCCGAGCGGCGACCGTTTTCTACAGATCGGGTCGCGGAGCTATGAGGAGAACCGAGTCTTGGTGGAGGCGCTTTCCTCCCTGCTCTAAGTCGCATATTGAAAGGCAGGGGCTGAAAGTAGCGCGTGCGGGGTTCGAAGGCCGTGGCGCTGAGGTCGAGTTAGGGTGACTGGACCGTAGACTGAAGGCGCCGAATAGATGTGGTGCAGCTTCAATAGGTGTCAAGCTGGTGGGACAGGGGCGAAGCGCGGAGCGTACTTTCGGGCTGGCCAGAACTGCGGTGGGACGAGGACTGCTTGGCCCAGATGTTCAGAGCCGGCATCCTAAACCGGATTGGGTCAAGGCTGACGCCGGTCCCCGGAGCCGTGGCGTAGGCGATAAGGCCATTTCATGGGACCGGGCGTAATCTGGCGACCGCACTCCGGAAGAGATTCTCCCAGCGGTAGTTAGAGGTGACGCGGTGCAGCAGGTCGCTTGTGCGACCGCAGCGGCGTCGCCTAGTTCGGATATGCAAGTGCAGAAGTCAACCCCAAATGGACCGACTTCGATCAACTAAAAGTGGATTCCTGTGGATTGGCCGGAGAGGAAGGTGGCCGGTAGAGGCCAGAGGTCGATCTCCTGGAGGTCATGGCGCGGTATTGCAGGGCTCGCGGGCCTTCCTCTGGGCACGGATCTGGGCCATCCTGCTTCTTCGGCGGCACCGTAGCGATCAGAGTCGGCTTGATGGCCTCCGCATCGAGCGGCCATGCTCTGGCGGAATCGGTAGCGGTCGCTTTGGAACTCGACGCGATGTCCGACGAGCTCAAGTCAAGAGTTGTGTAAAAGCCATCCCGGCGCGAGGTTCAAATCAGGCGGCGGTATCCTCTGGTGAAGGGTGGGAGAGTTGCAGCTGGCCGTCCACGAAGCGGTATCCGGTCAGGAGCCGGAGTCGCTGGTTGGGAGGGGTGATCCCGCGTCGGTTGGGGCCGAGCCGGTTAGCCAGTTTGAACTCCAGGTACAGCACGTTGTCGCGGACAACCGCATGCGTTTGGCGGCATCGGTGCACAGCCGCACTCCGGCGAAGATGGACTCGATGGGGTTGCTGGAGAAGAGGTGGGTCCAGTGATCCTGGGGAAAGTCGTAGAAGGCGGTGAATTCGCCCAGTCCCGCTTCAGGCAGTCGACAGCATTCGCCTGTCCCTCGGCGCGGATTTGGGCACAGTAGGCGACCCGGTGCTAAGCGCAGGACTGGCGGTCTGGGGCCTCGTACATGGCGTGGAGCGCCTGGGGGGCCTGGGCGGGGAGCCGCCGGGGCAGCTTGTCCAGAACGTCAAAGGTCCGGTGGTCCCAGCAGCGCTGGTGGCGGGTTTCGGGGACGACCTCGTCCGGTGCCGCCCACTACCCCAGACCTCCGCCCCCGACCGCCATCAGCGCCGGCTCGGTCATGCCGCGCTCCCGTAGCGAGCGCAGCACCCCGGCCCGGGACTGCTGGGTCTCCCGGTAGCCTTCCTCGATAGCTAACAGCTCCTTGCGCCCGTCCGGGCGCACCCCGATCACCACCAGCAGGACCGTCCTTTGATGCTCGACGCCGGCCTTGAGGTAGACCCCGTCGGCAAACAGGTAGGCGTAGCGCTCGGTGGGGGGCCGGGCTCGCCACAGTTGGTACTCTTGAGGCCCACTCCTGATCGAGCCGCAGGATGCTGTTCAGTGACAGCGTCGCGGTCGGGTCCACCAGCGCCCGACCCGCTCGAAGTCGCCGCTGGAGAGGCCCTCCAGGCAGAGGTGGGCCAGCAGCGGCACCTGCGTCTGGGAGCCGCGTTCGCATCGGTGCACGAGCGCCGACTCGAAGCCGTCCGGGGCCACCTCCCGGGGAACTTCCCGAAGTCTGGGGATCCGGACTTCCACTGCTCCTATCCCCACCAAGCTGATCTGCTGACGCAGGTGGCCGTTGCAGTAGCCCCGGAACTCCGGGACCCGATGGTAGCGGCAGCGACTCAGCAGTTCCTCCACTTCCAAGGCTCGTTGCAGCAACTGCTGCGCCCCACTTCGGACGACCGCCTAAAGAACGTCCCCAGGAGCGGGGACCGGTGCGATGGGCGGCAGGATCTGGTACTTTGCACCGACGGCGTAGCCTCCCGTGCTGACCCGCTTCAGCGGGTCTCGCGATAGTTCGTTGCCTGGAAGGCTACGCCCTCGCTTTCCCGGGGGTCAGCCGACGGCCCGGACCGGTTTCCACAAGATCTGAAGTAAGATCATGCCCTACGGAGTAGTGCTGGAGCGGGGGAACTCAGGTTAGCCTAGTTTGCGTCAAGGGCATTTATGAGGTCCGGGTCCTTCGCAGCTGAGCATACCCCTGTAGCGTGAGCCACATCGTCTGGACGCTTCATCCGGTGTCCCGTCACTATGCCTCAATGGGTACGCGGACAGGTTTAGGCGGACCTTAGCCAGGCGGAAGACAAGATCCCGTGTTGAGGTATGCCAGTACGGACGGTTACGCTCAAGCGTATGCCTGTCCGAGTAACTCCTCTGAGGGTCCGGCCGACCATGGTAGCGATGCTCGCCGTTGCGGGCGCGATCACGGCGTTGTTAGCTTTATCGGTGGCGACCGGCCAGGTTCACCGACCTCACCGGAGTTCGGGCAATTCTCCGGTCGCTCCCCATCGTACCTCCAGCAGCCTCAGTGACCACGGTGGGTTTGTCAGCCGCCGGGGGCAGCAGCTGACGCTGGGCGGTAAGCCGTACCAGTTTGAGGGCTTGAACGTCTACAATGCGGCGTCGAACGGTGGGTGTGTCGATCGGGTCAACATTTGGAAGGCACTCTCTCAGATCGGACCAGGTCAGAGGGTTTTCCGGATATACCTCTTTCAGGATTGGGTAGTCACGCGAGGACACTTTGACTGGAATCGATTCGATCAAGTGCTTTCCGCTGCGAGCGCTTATAACGAGAAGGTGATCGTGGTGCTAGGGAACCAGTGGCCGTACTGCGATGGACCAGAAAAGTACCTGAGCTGGTGGCAGGTCGGGTACAGAACCACAGTTGAGCCCGGCGACCTCGTTACGTATCGCCAATGGGTGGCAGACGTGGTCAGCCGCTACCGGGATAGCTCGACCATTGCGATGTGGGACCTCGTCAATGAGGGCGAAGCTCAGAACCCCGATGGGACATGCGACACCGGAGCCGCGGTGACGGCGATCTCGGCCTTCGCCGACGACGTCGGAGGGCTGGTCAAGTCCCTTGACCCCAACCACCTTGTCACACTCGGTTCAGTCAACAATGCCTGTGGCACTTGGGGTAGCCAGTACGAAGCGGTCTATTCCTCGCCGGGGATCGACGTTTGCGACTACCACGACTACGACTATCCCTACGCTCCCATGGGCAGTCCGGACCCGAACAGCGGACTCCAAGCTTCGATCGCCTTCTGCCACGCTGATGGTAAGCCAATCATGGTGTCTGAGGTCGGAATCGACTGGACGCAGATCACCCCGGCAACCAGGGCCGAACGCGCCACACTCTTTCGCGCCAAGATAACTGCACAACTCCAAGCGGGAGTGGTAGGCACTCTGATGTGGGACTACGACAGTCTCCAGCCTCCCACCGGCCCAGCTATATATAGCGGTTTGGAGATCGGGCCGAACGACCCGGCTCTGACTGTCTTGGGATCATACTGACTCCTCGCCTGAGACTCAATCGGCACAAAAGTTGGACTTCTAACGTGCTTTGGAGGATTTCGGATAAGGCTCCGAGTCGAAGCGAATAAGCAGTGGATTTGACCTCGACCAACTTCGGACTAGGGGGCCTGACTCGGTCCCAATTCCGCGGTCATCTGGCAACGGGGCTGTCTACCACCGATCCACTCTCGCGGCGATCACGGTCCAGCCGCCCCGGTCAGCGGGCGACCGCTACCAGGCACAGGGTCGGCAACAGTGTTAGCGGGCCCAGGATCAGCCCGAGCCGCCAAACCCTCCCCCACGGTACCGGCTGACCCCGAGTTCGGACTGCGGCCAGGATCAGGATCGTGGAGAGCGACCCGAAGGGGGCCAGGTTAGGCCCCAGATCGGCACCCACGATCGCGGGTAGGGCAAGGGTCCCAACGTGATGGGCCGACTGCAATCCTGTCGTCACTAGCAGGGCGGCCGGCAGGTTGTTGATCACCCCGGAGATGATCGCGGTGACGAGCCCGGTGGCGAACCCAGCGACCCAGGTGGAACCAACCCCGGCAAACCCCCCGGCGGCGGTCGCGAGCCACGGGGAGTGCCCGAGGCCAGTGGCAAGCACCGAGAAGCCGGCGACCAGAGCCAGGATCGACCACCCCATTACTCGTGGCCGCTCCGGGGAGTTCTGGGCGAACCACAGCACCAGAGTCGCCACGACTCCCGCGGCGAGCGTAGGTGGCCCGATGGGAAGGCGGGCCACCGCGAAACCCACGTCGGTCAGGATCAATACCCCGATCACGACCGTGACCAGGCGAGCCCCGGAGCGGGCGCCCTCCGGCGCATGGGGATCCTCAGAGTGGAGGGCGGGTTCCTGGGAAAGACCCCTACCAGTCAGAAACAGGCAGCCGACCACCGTGATCACCACCCCCACCACCGCTCCCGGAGTAACCGCCGTCAGGTAGTGGGAGAGCGCAATGTGAGACCGGTCCAAGATCAGCAGGTTGACCGGGTTGCTGATGGGCAGCAGCGCGGAGGCGGCGTTGGCCGTGAAGGCCATGGTCAGGACGAAGGGCATCAGCGCAATCCCTCTGCGCTGAAGCCGGTCCAGCACTTCGGGGGCCAAGAGCAAAGCAGCCGCATCATTTGACAGCAGCGCAGTCACCGCCACCGTGGCGAGCGCCACCGCCGTCAGCAGGCGGCGCGGGTCAGCCCGGCTCCACCCCTCCAACCAATCGACCAGCTGGCTCACCGCACCTGTCGCCCGGAGCGCCCACGCCAGCAGGAGCAGCCCCGCGAAGAACACCAGAACATCGATGCTGCTGCCCAGGCCACGGGCGGCGGTCGCGTTAGGAATCGCCCCGACGAGGAGCGCGGCTACGACCGCCCCGATCGGCCACCAACCCTCGGCGATCCGCCAGGGCCGGCCCGTGACGGCGGCCGCGGTCAGCAGGAAGAGCGCAAGCAGGACGATTTGCGCGTACACGCTGCTGACGTTATCGGCACCGGGCAAACGACGACGTGAAGCCAGCCCCGCGCCGATGATCGGAGCTAGCGCCGGAACTGGTCAGCGCTGTTGGCTGACGCCTTTGGCCTGAGCCGCCAATCCGGCCGGTACGTCCCCGCCGTCGCGGCTCCCAACTCGCCCAGGACGACCCCGCTTCAGCGCTAACCACGCCTCGTACGAGGTTCCGCCCGGCAGCCAAGCTGCCCAGGGGCGCCGAGCGCCACTTGGCTCGGACTGAGGGGCCGGTGCGGGATCGACCTTCTCCAGAAGGCCCTGGCTGTCGAGCCGAGCCTGGAGTCGCCAGATCCGCTTGGCAAACCGCCGGTCCCACCCCACCGCCGCCGTGCTCAGTGCCTCCTGGGCCAGCTTGAGCGCGCCCGCCAGATCGGCGGTTCGGTGCTCCATGTCAACGCAGAGCGCCTCTGCCGCCTCGGGATCACGCCAGCGCTCCCAGATCGCCTCCCAGGCCGCCCGAGCCTCGGCATCGAGTCCCTGGCGCCGAAGCATCCTGGTCCGCCGCAGCGCGGCGGCCCGGTCAAGCGGTGGGGGCGACTCAGACTCGGCGCCCAGGTAGAGAGCGCCCGCACGCTCCAGGTTGCCCCGGTCCTCGGCGTACCTGCCCAGGCTGTACCAGTCGGACGGGTGGGGCCGGGCCACCTCCAGATGCCGCTCCAGATGCTCGATGAGCCGAATCAGGGAGAGGAGGTCCAAGAGATTGTGCCGCAGCACCGGGAGCAGCGGCGCCGGGTCTCCGTCCCGAAGAAAGCTCCGGTACCGCTCCGGAGCCTCACTGCCGGGTACGTCGTCCACTCGGGGGCGGCCCAGCAAGTCCTCCTCCGCCCGTCGCAGGCTGCACCGGCTCAGGCGATGGCGAAAGAGTCGCCGCACCAGCGGCAGGAGGTCGAGATGAGGAGTGGCGGGCCACGGCCTAGCCAGCCCGGTCATGACCGCTCTGGTGCGGATTAGGGGCAGGTCGAAACTGGCACCGTTGTAGGTGACCACCAGTCCCGCGCGCTGCACCATCTCCAGTCCCGCCGCTACTAGAGGGGCCTCTTGGCCTAAGTCGGGCAGGAGCCATTGCTCCACCTCGACTTCGTCGCCAGAGACCACAGCCCATCCGTAGAGAAAGGGCACGGTCCCGGTTCCGCGCTGGAGTCCGGTCGTCTCCAAGTCGAAGCAGACGACCGGACCGTCCAGCCGACTCCCTACCAGGGGGGTCAGCGTCCGGAGGGCACCTGGGTCCAGACCCTCGGCGCCCATCCCGAGATCGCTCAGGTGAAGACGACTCCGACGCACCCAGAGGGAGCGATCCCCGTCCCAACTGAGCCCGAGCTGGACCAGGGTGGCCTCCAGGTCAGGCCGCTCCGGCAGCGCGGACGCTGAGGTAGGCGGCAGGATTCGTTCACTTCGGTCCGACGAGACGGCCTCCCTACGCCGCCCTCCTTGCAGGGCTTCGATCTTGAGCCGAAGTTGGGTCGTCACCAGCCGCACCGTCCCAGCAGGGCCAGCGCCATGGCCTTGGCGTGCGGCTCAACCCCCGCCACCGGACCGACGCAAGCAGGGCACCCGGACTCACAGTCACAGTCCCGCAGCAGGCTGGCGGCAGCCGGGAGCAGCTGTGAATGGAGGTCGAAGAGGCGGGCGCTGAGCCCAACTCCGCCGGGATGGACGTCGTAGATAAACACCGAGGGAACGTCATCCAGCCCGGTCGTCGGGGGCCCGGGGATACCGGCCGGCTGCACCAGCGGCCGGTCCCCCGGCAGGTACTCCGTCAGTTCGGGCGTCAGCGGTTGGGCAGTGATCCCACCCAGCGAGGCTCTGACCTGGGCCACCACGCCGAGGTCACGGCGGTCGCACATCGCCAGGAAGCACGCCACCTGCCCGAGGACATGGCCAACTGCTTCCACCCCCACTTCGAGAGTTCCCGTCAGGGCGGGCATCGGCGAGGAGAAGGAGCACCAGTAGGCGGTCGTCTGCAGGTCGCGCTCGGGCACCCGGATCGGCCCGGCGCCGACCGTCTCGTTGGTCAGCAAGCGAATCTTCCGGTACATCGCCGCGAGCACGCTAACCCGGACCTCGCCATGCGCTCGCGAGGTGAGCCGGCCCTCGTCCACGAGCGGACCGGCCATGCGCTCCAGCACCTGCAGGCCCACCCGCAGGTCGGCATCGGTGTAGTAGTCGACGGATACCGGGTGCACGTAGGCGCGCCGCTCCTCCCAGTCCAACCGCTCCACGTGGTACTGCCGTCCCTGATGCATGTAGATGGCGTCGTCGTGCACCAGCAAGGGGGCCGCCCATTCGTCGAGCTCCCCCACCACCCGCGACCCGGAGCCCGAGTGCCCACCGGAGCTACCCGAGAATGGTCCCTGCGGACCCTGCGAGGGCGCTGGCGCGTCCACCGCCGTGTCCAGGATCACCACATTGCTGGCCGCCGCCGTCCTTAGGTTGATAGCGTCCGCCGGGAAGGCGTCGGCAGCCCAGTGCCAACTGCCCCCAGTGTGGTGCACCAGCCCATCCTCTTGGAGGACCTCCAGCAGCTCGCCGCCATCGCTGGGCCCGAAGGACTCACCGTCAGGCAGGGGAAGCTCGAAAACGGCCGCCTGAAGATGACCCGCCAGGATGAGGAGGTTGTCCGGATCGATGAAGGCGTGCTCGGGGGAGCGGTCGATGAGGTAGTCCGGGTGCTTGGCCAGGTACTGGTCCAGCGGCCCCCCGCCGGTGATGAGCATTTGCAGCGCCGGATCGTTGCGCCGGCCAGCCCGGCCCAGCCGCTGCCAGGTGCTGGTGATCGTGCCCGGGTAGCCAACCAGAACAGCGGCATCGAGACGGCCGATGTCGATGCCAAGCTCGAGCGCGCTGGTGGACACCACACAGCGGACCGCACCCGAACGCAGCCCGGACTCGATGGCCCTCCGCTCGAGCGGCAGGTAGCCGCCTCGATAGGCCCTGACCTCGTGGTGGAGAGCACCCTGACTCGCCATCCCGGGACGGTCCAGGTCCTGGCGCAGATAGTGGAGCAGCAGCTCCACCTGCAACCGCGTTTGCCCGAAGACAATCGTCTGGGAGCCGCTGCGCACCAGCTGTGGCACCAAGGAACTCGCCTCCCGGGTGGCGCTCCGTCTGATTCCCAGGCGCGGTTCCACGATCGGAGGGTTGAGCACCACGACCCGCCGAGGCGGCGCCGGGGCCCCGTTGCGCTCCACGCACTCAACCGGGCGTCCTAGGAGCCGCTCGGCCAACTCCCGGGGATTGGCGATGGTGGCGGAGCAGCAGATGTACGTCGGCTTGGCCCCGTAGAAAGCGCAGATCCGGTCCAACCGGCGGATGACATTCGCGACGTGGCTGCCGAAGACTCCGCGATAGGTGTGGAGTTCATCCAGAACCACATAGCGCAGCCCCTTGAAGAGCCGGACCCACTGGGTGTGGTGCGGCAGGATCCCGGTGTGGAGCATGTCCGGGTTGGTCAGCACGACCTGTCCCGCTTGGCGCAAGGCACTTCGGGCCCCAGGCGGCGTGTCCCCGTCGTACGTGAAGGTGCGCAGCTCCAGCTCCGCGGCATCGGCTAGCTCTCGCAGCTCGGTCAGCTGATCCTGCGCCAGGGCCTTGGTGGGGTACATGAGGATCGCGGTGGACTCCGGGGCGTTGGCGATGGCGTCAAGGACCGGGACCAGGTAGCAGAGCGATTTGCCAGAAGCCGTGGGGGTGACCACCGCTAGGCTCCGTCCGGCCATCGCCAGTTCGATGGCCTCCACTTGGTGCGTGTAAAGGGCACCGATCCCATGGCGCTGGAGCCCATCTCGAACCTGTGGGTGAATTGCCGCGGGAAGTGGGCCATAGTCGGGCTCCCGCGCCGGGATCAACCGGTCCAAGACAATCCGCGACCTCAGTTCGGGGGCGTCCAGGATCTCGGACCAGGTCGACGCCGGGCGCTCCGGGAGGACGGTGTGGCGCGCCATTTGGCTCATCGAACAACCATACCAAACACTTGTTCGTAGCGCAAGACGTTAGAGGGATACCAGATAGACCCGCTCCGGGAGCCACCAAGCAGTCGCCTCCGCTGCGTGGGGTCACGACGCCACCCAGTGAGCTTGTCTCGGCGCCCGGCCTGCTCCCACGCTGGTAACACCCCGCTCGGGTCTAGGCCGCGCCGGAAGAGGCGAGGGTGAGCCCGACTTCACGGCGTTGTCCGACACTGGACGTCCGTCGGGGCCATGGGAGCCACTAGGCTACTAACCCGCGGGGCGTGCTGGGCCAATCCCGGGTCGGTGGGACGGTCGGGAGCCCGGTTTGGTGCGGACTCACCAGACTCCACCACCCGAGTGGAGGAGACGGTCTCCGGTGAGCACTTCAGATCCCTCTGCAGTCCTGAGCGATGCCGACATCTTCAAATACGTTGGGGACTGGGCCACGTTCGCCTCACGAAACGACGGCAACCCCCAATCTCGACCATCCTTGTGCGTTGGAAGCTGTGAATGTCGCGCGATCACGTGGGCGCCATCAGCCGGGAGAGGGAAGGACCGGCGGCCTCGCTCCATCCGGCCCCATGCCCATGGGAACCGTGACAGAATCTCAAGCCATGCAGGAAGCCGAGGGCAATCCCACTGGAAACAAGCTTGGGTCGGCGGTTACCGAGACTGACCTTCAGCATGCGATCGAAACTTCAGGCTACCCATTCCAAGCACTCGCCGTCGACGCCATTGTGGAAGTACTAGCCGATGCAGGACGGGACTGCATCACGCAAGAGGAGTGGCCCTTCATTGACGACGAGCACGGGAGCCAGCAGATTAGGACGCTCGACGGCCTGATCGACTGTGAGATTACGTCTCATGTTGATAGCGGAGCTCCCGGCCTACCAGCTGAACCCCAAGGCTACCTCCGCCACCATCTAGTGGTGCTCCTCGAGTGCAAGCAATCTGAACTTCCATTCGTGTTTTTTCTACGCGACGTCCCGTTCGGTGAGATTCCAGTTCTTGCGGGTGTTCCCCATGAATCCATCGAGATTGAAGATTCCGATGGCGAGGTCTACGCTGGTATGAGTACGTCAGACGCCCTGGCGTTAGATGAGATTCCCTTTCGAACACAAGCTGCCACTGCAGTTGCCATGAGTAGGATACAACGTAGAGGTAACAGGCTCGAATTATCTGGAGAAGATGCCTATCGAAGCCTCACCTTGCCAATCATGAAGTCCGTCGGACACTATGTCAGAAAGGAGAGGCCGGATGATCAACGTATGTACTTCGATGTTGCTAGTGTCTTCCCGGTCGCAGTCCTACAGGCGCCGATGGTTGGCGTACGAATGGAGACGGGTTCTGCCGTAGCGAGTCTAGTACCATGGGTCCGCCTCATACGGCTTGACCCCATGGGTCACGCGTTTCTGCCCGGAGGCTCGGCGGCGACTGCTCTCGATGTGGTTCATGCCGATTTCGTGAAGCACTATTCGGAAGCGGCATTGGCTACGGCACAAGAAATTGCTGCACGGGTAGACGCCTTTGCGGTTCCATTCATATTAGGACGAGCCCGATTTGGGCAAGAGCGTGGCAGCGAAGAAGAACAGGAGAAACCGGATCCTCGCTCGGGCCGTTCATTGGGCCTCGACCCCACTCTAAACCAAACGGACTTTGACGCGGCGATGCGGCGGAAGTTTATCGAGGTCCACCACGGCAAGCACCCTCACGAGAGCGAGCGCGGGGGGCCGGACGATCCCGACTGACCGGGCAAGATGGCGTACGTGAAGGACCCTAGCCCGGTTTTAAGTCATCCTCCAGCAGCTCGAGCTGCCGGACCTGGTAGGTTCGCGGCATCATCTGCATCCCGCTCCCTGGACACGTGGCAATCGCCATTCGGCTGCGACGTACTTTTGCAAAGACCCACTCGGGGACAGGACACCCCGGTGCGGAGGATTCGCCTCCTACAAGGTGCCCTCGCTGTGGCCGCCCAGAACCCTAGTGAGGCCAGCCTCGGCATCCTCAGGAATCAAAGTGAATCGAGGGTTTGGGGAGTCCGGGCCAGCCCACCGGACTAAATCGCTCCAAAATGTAGGTCGTGACCAGTTAAAGTATTTTACGGGCAGTCCGGGGTCGATGATGACCATCCGGCGTTGTGGCTCGGCGTTCAGCCACCTGCGTACTAGTGCGTTGACATGCTCATCACGAAAGGAGTACCCGACTATCAGTAAATGTTGCGCAAACGACAACTCATCTTCAAACCTACGGAATAACTTCAAAAACGGCCCTTCCGCACGGAGTTTCCCTCGTTCACCGAAAACCACGGCTAGCTCGCTGCCCCGGATAGGTGCGTCGGTGTCTACCATAATCAGGCGCTCCGGCAGGTAGCCATCCAGGGTACCTTGGTCAACGTACCGCCAATCGATCGATCCGTGAAGCTTGAGCAGGCGAAGCCCGCTCGCTGGCCAAGATACTAAGGGGAGCATAAGTAAGGCGACGCCGGGTATATTGCTGGGGTGGCTGAGCGAGACGGTCGTGCCCTGTCC
>DATLRN010000003.1:0-149833 GCA_035534695.1 Candidatus Dormiibacterota bacterium | reverse complement strand
TGGGCCAGCGGCGTGCCCCTGACCGAGCTCCAACCGCCCCTGGGGATTGACCCCGGGGATGCCCTCCGCGCCACCAAGTCTGGCTATGCCCTGGCTCGGCAGCTGGAGCAGGGGCTGTCCGGTTGGCCCCTCCAGGGGGCGGTCAGCAAGGCCCGCGAGAGCCTCGAGCGCGACTTGGTGCGAAGACTCTGAGCGCCCACTGGCGCAGCCAAAGGTTAGGTGCCGGGCTCGGCCAGGGGGCGAGAACGGCCGGCGGGTATAGGACCCCGCTTCCAGGGGGTCCCGAGCCAACCCAGCAGGACGAAGTCGAAGCCGAGATAGCCGGCCACCCGCCAGGCGAGGATGAGCAGGAGCTCCAGGAAGAGTAGGACCGGGTTGATGCTGACCGCCCCCGCCATCATGTAGTTCATGTTCATGAAAGCGCCGCTGAAGGCTGCGATGCCGGTGAACACACCGAGGATCAAACCGACACCGCTGGCCAACTCACCAAATGTCACCACGTAGGAGCAAGTCGCAATATGCGGTAGCACGACGTCCTTGAGCAGACTGGCGTACCAACCCTGCACGTTAGCGTGAGCCCCGGTCGACTGACCGATAGATCCACCGACGAATCCCTTGAGTGCGGTCCCCGCCCCAGTGCCAACCCAACCGGGCGCCTGGATCTTGTCGACGGTGGCGGTGAGCCATTGCCAACCGACCTAGACACGTACGATCAACCAGAGCCAACTCAGATGGATGTCACCGAAGAGAAATTTCGCCAGCTCGGCTCAGAGATCTGAGTCGAGGCGCCGCCTCGCCCGAGCATCTGGGAGAACATCCTCGCCATCAGTGCGCGCACCTACAATTGTTCGCCCGGCGATCATGACGCACCAGGCACACCTCGTCGGTACGGCGGCGTACTGGCTCTCCCGATCGGGTGGACGAGGCTAGTTCAGCCCGGTGCCGAACTCAGAGCGCACGCATACGGTTATTGCGGGGACTGTGCTCAAGTTCGGCGCGATTGAGCAATTCCATGAGGGGGGGTATGTACATAGCGAAAAGCCCGCGGAACCCCTTTCTTTGGCGATACCAACTACCTACCGGGTGGTCGCTCGCGCGACTCCAGGCCTCCACCGTCCCGGCTGCCGCCGGCCTTTGCTCGTCGGCACTCCCCAACGCCATCCAGTCGCCGTGGTGCTGAAGCATCGCCTGCAGGTCCTCTAGGCAGCGGGCCAGTAGGTGAGCTTGGTCTGGCCCACCACGCATACCAGGAGAGCTGGGGATCGGGCGTCGTCACGATAGATCGTGTCGCTCGACGTGCCCGGCGGCGTCTGCAACTGCCATGGATCCGTTGGTGTGCCTGTACCCGCCATTTCCTCACCTCCACATCCTCTGCGAAGCCGTACTCTGCGCTTGGTCAGCGCTCCTCGGGCACGATGGACTCGGGTACACCGACGACTCGATAGGGCAGGTCGCTGATGTCGAAGTAGCGCACCGGTTTGCGCATTCTCTTGGCAATCCCCACCTGGACCTTCAAACCCAGGGAAAGTGGACCAAAAACCCACACCTCTTCGCAGCGGGCGATCAGGTTGTTCATGGCCTCCCGTACCAGCTCTTTTGGCACGGTGTGGAGTAGGTAGTAGTCGAACATCATGAAAGGCGTGATCGGCACCCGACCCTCATCGAGGACGAACTTGGTCAGCTGCTGACGCCAAAAGAAGTTGCGGTTGCTCATGGCCACGTAGACCAGAGCCTTGGGACGGCGCAGCGTACGTTCGGCCTGCTCTGCCGGGCTGGCCCTTGGAGTCGGCGTGAAGATGAGCTCCAGGATGTCATCGGCAGAGCGCTCCGTCGCGAGCTCGGGCTCGGTGGAAACCTCTCCCTCCGGGGTCGCCCGACCCGCCCCGACAGGCGGCTCACCCCCGGGAGCGGGCGCGCTCAGCGCACCTGCTACATCCAAGTCGTCAATCCCACCCAAGATCTGCGTCGAGTATACCTTCGAATTCGCCTCGACTCAGACTTCCCCGCCGGCTCGCAGCAGGGCGGCTAACGTCTGCAATGCTCGGGCGAGCAGGACTCGATGCTCGGCCAGGTTGAGCCAACGACTTGCGCCGGACGGATGAGGCAGGGGCAGCAAGAGCGGTCGCTGGGAAGAGCGGATCGCGTCCTCCAGGCTCAACTCCAGCCCACCCGGACCGAAGATCCGGCCCACGGCTAAGTGCATCGGCAGAGGACCCAGTAAGCGATCGACAGCCATCTGGCCGACCCCCAGGATCAACCAGGGCCGGAGCAGCCGGAGCTGGCTCTCCAGGTGTCCCCGGCACAATTCGACCTCGGCGGGACTGGGCCGACGGTCCCCAGTGCCGCTGGGCGCGGGGCCGGGAAAGCACTTGGTGATGGAGCTCAGGTAGACGGCCTGGCGCGCCTCCTCCTCCTCGCCCAACCCGGCCTGCTCCAGCCAGCGGAAGAGCTGCCGTCCCGCCCGCCCGCTGAACGGCCGACCGACCGCCTCCTCCACCCGACCCGGAGCCTGGCCGACCAGAACCACCGAAGCCTTGATGGGAGCGGGCACGACCGGGGCTGGATGGTCCAGAAGCCCGGCATCGGCGCAGCTGTGGCAGGCGAGGATCCGGCGATGAAGACGCGCCAGACGGGGATCTTCAGGGACCGGGTCGCCCGCTCGCGGCCGCTTCCGATTAACCTCCGAAGCAGCGTCCACCGGGTGCTATCCTAGGCTGGTCACGGTCGCCATCTCGGCGACCCCGAGTCTCACCAGGTCTTGAGAATGCCCCACGGCTCAGACCCTCGTCGGCGGCCGGATCAGCAGTCTCCAGATTCGGGGGCCTCTGTCCCCCCCACTTGGTGGAATGCCCTCTCGGACAACCGCCTGCCCACCGAGGGTTTCGGAGTGCGCCACCGCATCACCTGGCGCCGTCGTATTTGGAGCTGGACGGCCCGGCTCAGCGTCCCGGCGCTGGTGCTTGCCGTCGCCGGTGCCGTAGTTGCAGCGGGTTTCGGCTATCAAATCGTCTCCGCCGTGATCGCCGCCGTCGTGGTCGTGGCTCTGGGCGTGGTCACCGTGGTCCACCGCCGGCGCTCGAGTGCGCTGGAAGACTCCGTCTGGTGGCGCTGAGAGAGGGACGTTCCGGCTCGAGACGAGTGAGCGCGGACAGAGTCGTCCCTCCGGCTTGGCCGGTTGCCGTCTCCCGGGCCGGGCGCTGGTTGCGCCAGCAGTCGCGCCGCCCTGGTCCCATCGGTGACGCCGCCGGCCTCGCCGTGGTACTGGTGAACCGCTCGGCAAGCCGGCTCAGCGAGGTGAGCGCGGAGATGGCCCGAGCCACCTCCGCCGAGGTGACGGCGGCCAGGCACGCGACTTCTGGTAAGCATCGTCGTTCCAGCGGCCACAAGGTGAGTCGCCCCAAGTCCAAATCCGCCAAACGGGAAGGGTCTGCTCGCTAGCTCAGGCTCAACCCCAATCGCTGGCCGGCTCCGGAGGGTCGGGGAGCAGTTCCGCTTGCCGCATCGCCGTCTCCTCCGCGCTGGCGCGGCGGTAGCCCCGCTGTGACGGGTTGGGTGCCAAGTCGAAGAAGCGGTAGCTTTCCGCCAGTTCGACCCCGCAGCGCTCGCCCACCTCACGGGCACCCTTGGCCATCCCCTCACGCATGTCGCTGGCATCGAATTGACTCCGGTGCTCGCCTAGGGCAGCCATCTTGTTCTCCAAGTCAATGGGGAGCAGGGGGACGGCTATGTCCGGTTCCGAGGACGCCCCGACGAAGACGAATCGGACTTTGTGCGGCTTCAGCCCCTCGTCCCGAAGTAGCTCGGGAAACGCCCGCGAATCCCGGGCGCTGGGAAAGATGGCGTCCAGGGCAGCGTCGCCGGCGGCCCGGTGATCCGGGTGGTTGATGTAGCCGCGCCCGAACCAGCGGTTGTTGGGATCCATGGTGATGACCGCCTCCGGGCGCAGCTCCCGGATTACCCGGACCAGATCGCGACGCACGGCCAGGGTGTTTTCCAGGATGCCATCGGGATAACCGAGGCAGCGGACCTCGGATACCCGGAGGTGGGCGGAGGCGGCGCGCTGCTCGCCTAGACGAATCCGGCTCAGCTCCCCGGGTGGGATGTCGGGATCGTCGCTGCCGGCATCGCCGTCGGTGACCAGGCAGACGGAACCGACACAACCCTGACGGCTCCAGGCGGAGAGGACGGAGGCGGCCAGGAAATCGCAGTCGTCGGGGTGGGCCACGACGACCATGGCGCGTTCGGGAACGTACTCGAAGAGCTCCAGCGGGGGAAGCTTGGGGCTGGCTGGCACAGCAGACGCGGAATTCTCGGCCACATTGTCTGATGCCATCTCTACCGGTTATCCTGCCAGCCGTGACCCTCCGCCTGCCTCAGCGCACTCGAATCGCGACCTTCTCGATCGTGGCCACCGACGGTGTGGACTGGGGTGTGGCGGTCGCTTCCAAGTTTCTGGCCGTGGGCAGCGCCGTGCCTGCCGCCCAGGCCGAGGTAGGCGCTCTCGCCACTCAGGCCATGGCCAACACCAGCTACAAGGTTCTGGGCATGGAGCTGCTCGAGGCGGGGAGACCCGCTAGCGAGGTTGTCGAGGTGCTCACCGGCGACGACGAGGGTAGAGAGCACCGCCAGCTGGGCGTGGTCGACCGCCACGGCGGGGCAGCCACCTACACCGGCTCTCAGTGCTACGAGTGGGCCGGTGGACGCACCGGTAAGGGCTGTGCCTGTCAGGGCAACATCCTCACCGGCCCTGAGGTCGTGGACTCCCTCCTCACCGTGTTCGAGGCTTCAACCGGCGACCTCGTCGATCGCCTGATGGCAGCTCTGGCTGCTGGGGACGAAGCGGGTGGCGACAAGCGAGGGCGCCAATCCGCTGCCCTGCTGGTGGTGCGGCGTCATGCCGGCTACGGTGGGTTCGACGACCGGATGGTCGATCTTCGGGTTGACGACCATCCGCGCCCGATCCCGGAGCTCTCGCGACTTCTCGACTTCTGGCGTCTCTATTTCAACAAGGCTTCGGCAGAGAGCCTATTGCCGGTCGACGACGCCCTGCTGTCTCGTCTGCGTCAGGCCCTCGAGAGCTCCGGACGGATCGCTCCCAAGGCTGATCTCGAGGATGTCTGGGCGGCCTTTCAGGCTTGGGTATCGGAGGAGAACCTAGAGGAGCGGGCGACCTCCCGGGAGACCATCGACCCCTTGGTCCTGGCCAAGCTTGAAGCGCTGCCCTCCGCCGGCTAGGCAGCTCCGCCTACCCCGAGCACTGACCGGGGACTGCTCGCCCGGCTCAGGTGGTAGAGCAGCAGCTGCTGGGCGGTGAAGGCAGCCGGGCCGTAGTCCTCGGTTATTCGCAGCACCTCGAGGGCGGACGGGATCACCGGGAGTCGGTAGCCGAGCTGGATCGCCTTGCGCACTCCCAGATCATCGGCCACCACCACCGGCCGGCCGAGGACCCGGGTCAGGTACTGCGAAGCTGTCCAGGGACCTAGTCCAGGGAGTTCCATAAGGCGCGCTCGAACCTCCTCATTCCCGGCCGACTCCAGCTCTTGGAATGAGAGCTCACCGCTGCTGACGGCGAGCCCCAAGGCGGCCAGACAGCGGGCTTTGGACCGACTGAAGCGGACAGCGGCCCAGTCTTCATCAGAGGCGCTCGCCAGCCGATCTGGGTCGGGCGCCATGACGAAGTCTTCGCCGATGGCGATTCGCTGACCGAGACGGAGCAAGATGGTCCGTCGGAAGCTGAGCGCCACGGCCAGGTTGATCTGCTGGGCGGTGACTATCGAGAGCAGGGCGGCCAAGGGATCGAGGGTGCGGACGGGGAAGACCCCCGGATGCAGTGCACGCAGCTCTGCGATCACGGGATCACGGACGGCCAGATCCAAGAGGGCCGCCTCCTCGTCGACAAACATCGACTGCAGGCAGGTGGTCAACGCACCTGAGGTTTTGCCCGAATCCGTGTCCACCTGGAGGCGGAGTCGCGCCCGGCCGAGGCGACGCAGGCGAACGGCGCCCACCCGGTCGCGAATTCGGAAGGGACGGAGGAAAATGGTCCCGTCCCAGCGATCCATCAAGTCATCCCCGTGGCGGCTGAACCGTGCCAGGGAAGCATCCAGATCCAGAGTGGCCGGGAGACCCAACGAGCCGGTTGCGCTATCCCAGCTCATCGGTTCGGGCCGTCAGTCAGGCGCGGGAGCCAGTCCTGGTCAGACTTGACTCGGAATACCCCCAACTCTCCTCCACCGCCGCAGGTCCGGTGGGGCCGGGCGAGGTACCGGCACCGACCGAGTAGTGGGCCGGGTCGCGCCCAGCCAGCCAGGCGGGAATCGCTTGACTGGCGGCTCCGACCAGCATCCAGCCGAGAAACATCGGGGCGCCCACGCTCCACATGTCGAGGGCCAGATAGAAGTGGAAATCGACGGGGTCCATCCCCTGAAACGCAGCCATCAAGAGCGCGGTCAAGCCAAAGGCCAGACTGGTCAGCACAAATCCTTGGGCCAGCAGGCGGCCCCGGGCCGCCCGAAAGCGATCCAGCGGATTGCTCCGTGAGGGCAGGTCCAGACTGGGCCGCCAGCCTCTCCAGAGGATGACCAGGAGGGCGGCAAAGGCGAGCCCGCCTCCGGTCAGGGCGACGACGCCGAGGGCGATCAGGTTTTGCGCGACAGCTGGCGAAAGCCCCTGGGTGACCGCATACACGCCCTCGTTGAGGACCAGACCGCCACCGATGAGCAGAGCGGCGCTGAAGACGAAGACAGCCGCCACCACCGAGCGGTCAGGCCCGCGCCACTTCCGGGGTGGTTGGCGCAGGTCGAAGGCAGCCAGGGTCTTCCAGGCCATAGGCGCCGCTACCGCCCAGCCGAGCCAGGGGGGAACGACGGCGGGAATCCAGTCCACCAGGGGATTGAAGTGGAAGTCGGAGACGTCCCAGATGCGCAGCAGATTCATCCCCAGCCAGATGACCAGGGTGTAGCCCAGCAGGTAGAAGAAGGTGCCGACCACGATTTGGTAGCGTGCCTCGGCCAGGCGCTGGAGTCCACCGTGGGGTGGTGCCAGCAAGCTCGTGACCTTCCAATAAAGGGGACCCAAAAGTGCTCCCAAGATCACCACCGGGGTGAACCAGGGCAGGATGTCCCGGAGCAGGTTGAAGTGGAATGTGACGGGGTCGATGGCCTTGAGCAGGAGCATTAGGCACCAGACCACCCAGACGAAGCCCAAGCCCAGGAAGCAGGCGCCCAGAAGCACCTCGAAACGGCGCCGAACCAAGATCGCCAGCTTCACCGGCGCCTATGGTACCGGCGCCCAGTGGGTCTGGACTAGGGGGCTCGCCTTTGCGGGTGAAGAGTCTCGCCCCGGGCCAGCATCGTCACGAAAGCTTCGATCCGGCGCGTCCTGGTCGTGGCCGTCCGAGCGGAGCCGAGTCGATAGAGGATCGCGTAGCGATTCTGGCTGCTCAGGACCTCGAAGAAGGCCTTGGCCTCAGGCGAGCTGTCAAGGGCAGCGGCCAGGTCGGTCGGCACTTGTACGGTTGCCTGTCCTGCATAGGCCAATTCCCAGGTACCATCCGCTTTGGACCGCTCCATCGCGGCCTTCCCCGCAGGAAGCATCCGGCCCCCCTGCCCGAGGCGCTCGACCCGCTCGACATTACTCTGGGACCAGCGGCTGCGGGCTCTTCGGGGTGTGAACCGCTGCCGGTAGGTGGCCTCGTCACGGCGGCCCAGCTGGCCGTCGATCCAGCCTTGACAGAGGGCCTCGTCGAGGGCTTGGTCATAGGTCAGACTGGTTGGCTGGGAGATCCCCTTCTTGGCCAATACCAGCCAGACCCCAACCGCGTCGGAATGGTGGGCGGCCAGCCACGTCCGCCAAGCAGGGCGGTCCAAAACGATGAGCTCCGGCAGGTCTGCTGCCAACGGAGTAGTCCCCTTGTCTTCCCAACCCGTCGCCGTCGGCGGTCTTGATCTCGGTTAGCTAAGCAGGGTGCGTGGCCGGCCCTGCCAGCGAGCCCTTAGAGGCCCAGCTCGTCAAGAATGTACTTCGCTAAAGAAGTCAAAATAGCCAGGGATGGAGTCGGGGTCAAGTTGCCGGTACTGAGTTCCACCCCGGTATCACCGCTCAGGACATCAATACCGCCTGGGCACGTGAGTGCTTTGCTCCCTACGCCACCTTGATAAGTGGCCGCCTGATTGCCACAGGCGTCATGAGCAAACCACTGCTTGATGTAGGACCAGTTGCTGGGTCCGTAGGTCAACTCCACCGTTCCCACCGAACCGAGCCACGAGCACGCGTGGGCACCCGCCTCGAGGGTTTGGAAGGTCGAGCTGCCCAACAGCCCAGCCAGCTGCCTCTGCGTGATCAAGCTACAGGCGCTACCGGTCGGCAGCACCGTGTGCGGGACCACCTTGATGGTCAATCGCTTGGTGCGTCGGCCAAGCTAGTCCACTCGCGATGGCGGCCGCGTTCTCGCAACCGTGCGGGCCACCACAGGGGCAGTATTTTGTTCGGCCTTTAGGCAACGAAGAGCGCAACCCTAATTCCACTCTCTCGGAGAAGCTTCTCTAGGTCATACGATCTCGCCCCGGCCCACCTCTGCTCAAGCACATCGAGCAGATTGCTATCAGGGCGCTCCCCAGCAGGCTCCTAAGGTGAGGCAGATCCTCATGGCTTATCGTCCGGAACCACTCGTACTCACCATTGGCGCTCACTGCGGCAGTTGCCGGTCCCAAATCGTGGCCGTCGATATGTAGATCGCCGTCATCGTCGAGATAGGCCAATGGGTGACGGGTGTCAGCCCCTCGTTTCTCATTCCGCAGAGTGACCTCTCGCCTGCTACCGGGACCCCTGTCGGCTCCGGGCTGGGCCGGGCGCAGGTTGCGTAGCCACCTCATCTGGCGGTGATATCCATGCCCCGCCCAAAACCGATCCCCCGGCGGGCATAGTAGGTGGCCAGCACTGCCTGCCAAGCACAGTGGTCCGCGAGGATGAGCTCCTGTCGGTCTCGGGTCATCGCGCTTGGGATTCCCCTCGCAATGCAACTCGCGGTCTAGGGGTCGAGGGAGTAGGTTCGCCAGGTGGATCGAAGAGAGCGATCTCTGCCGGGTCCGGGGCTTCGAAGTAGGTCGCCCAGCGTTCCATCAATTCCCGCTTGATAGGGACGACCGCCCAGCCGCCCTCTTGATTTCGACCTTCCACCCGCCGGCAGAGTTCTTCCAAGGGCACGTCAAGGTATCGCAACTCCACCGGCACCCCGAGCTTGCGGGCACCCAGCCTCTTCTCATCTCGATCGGAGCGCAACCAGAACCCGGATTCCAGGATCACCCTGTGCTCCAAGCACAGTAGTTCCTGGGCGACCTGCCAGAAAAGGACCTCGATCCGGGAGCGCTCCTCCTCGGCGTGGAGGTCGATTCCGAGCTGCGCCATCCACTCGTCGCCGCAGAGCCGTATCGCCTTCATCTCTGCGGCGAGCGCCTTGGCTAGCGTCGACTTGCCGGAACCGGGCAGGCCGCAGATGAGAATCAGGCGGGGCTCTCCCAGCGTCATGGTGGCTACCTTAGTCCAGCAATTCCTGGGTTCCGGAACTTATCCTCGCCCCGAACTCGATGGTCCCGCCACCTCCCGCTAGAGGGAGCGAAAGACGACCGCCAGGCCGGCAAAGATCAGGACCAGGGCGAGCAGGGCGAGACAACCAAAGTCGAAGCTGACGAGCACCCTGAACCAGCCCGCGAGCTCCCCGACCCCAGGGGATCGGAGAGGTCTTCCCTCCTCGGGGAGCGGACCTTGTCGCGGCAACGGTGCGGCCGCTCGAGCCCGTCCCCAGATGCTGCGCAGGCTGAGACCAGCTCCGGCGGCAATGAGCAAACCGACCGCAAGGATGACGATGCCAATTCCCAAACCGTCTCCCTGGCCGACCGTAGCCAGTAGCAGAGAGCGAGCTAGGGGCAACTGGACTGCTGCCGACCCGATCCCGGTTGCCTAGGGAAGCGAGCGGTATTCGTGCCTCGCCTCACGGACCCAGCCGAAAAGCGAGACCAGAGTCAGCGCCAGCCCCACCACTACCACCTCGATCTTGGTGATGACTCCGATCAGGGACATCGCGATCCCGATTGCCAGGAGGATGGGCCAAAAGCTCGGTCCCGGCAGGTGGGCGGCATCTCCGGCGGGATTCACGGGAGCTTCGGTGTGGGGCTCGTCACTTGACATGGGCGGCACTCAGATACACGGTGGCCCAGATGAAGCCCAGGGAGAGCATGGCAATCCCCAGGGCCGTGAGCAGAAGTCCGAAGCGCATGTTCGACCGGGCTTCCTTGCGATGCATCAACGATCTCCCATTCCTGGCTGCGCCCGCGGTGATGCCGGAGCGACTCCCCCGAGTAAACCACGCTCCGTGGGATTGGTGGTGGCCGCCTGCTTGTTGTCGGCCGCATTGAGCCAGCCGATGGTCGCCAGGACCACCACCGTCGCCCAGGTGGCCGAGCCTAGCGCCAAGTGCAGATCCTGAAGGCCCTCGGGGGCTTGCAGGGTCGCCACCAGGCCGCCCACGGCGATCTGCGCCAGGAGCAGCGCGCCCAGCAGGCGCGCCACCGGTCGGGCTCCTCGACTCTCCCGCCATCGGCGCGCCGCGTGCATGACGAAGAGTCCGATCAGAACGGTGACGATCAGGACCATCAATCGGTGGACGTCCTGAATCGTGATCAGCTGCTGCGGAACTCCGCTCAGTGCCCGGCAGCCGGGCCAGGACGGACAGGCGTAGGTCGCCCCGCCATCGACCACCAGCGATCCCGAGATCATCACCAGGAAGGTGACACCCGCTGCCCACCACCCGAGCAGTGACAGCCGTCGACCCTGCGCCGGTCTTCGCTCCACCAGGGTGGCCACCGCGGTGATCCACACCACGCCCAGCAGGATCATCGCCGTGAGCAGGTGTAGGGCAACGGTGAAGGGGGCGTTGTGAGTGATCACCGTAATCGCCCCGAGGATGATCTGGATGACGATGATCACCAGCGCGGCTAAGGCGGGCACCAGGACCGCCGGCCGGCGGCGGGCGAAGCGCCAGGCGGCCAGCGCGGTAAGCAACACCATCACAGTTACCAGCGTCACCAGGTAGCGGTGCGACTGCTCCAGGATGGAGTGAAAGTTGTCGACCGGCCCCAGCTGCCCGTAACAGAGGGGCCATCCCGGGCAGCCCATGCCTGACTCGGTGACCCGAACCGTGCTCCCGAGGACGACCAGGAAGTAGGTGAGCACACCGGTGAGCAGCGCAAACACCGGCAGCACTGGCGACCAAAGCTGCAGGCGCCCTCCGAGACCTACGGTCAAGGAAGAACGGTGCCGGGCGGATTGATCGCGTACCCGGTAAGGCGGAGATCACGCAGCGGGCGGTCACTGTTCACCTCGGGGATCTCGTCGAAATTGTGCGGCGGGGGCGGCGAGGTGGTGTACCACTCCAGGGAGTTGCCTTCCCAGGGATCATTGGGCGCCGTCTTGGGACCGTGTAGGGAAATGACCACGTTGTAGAGGAAACAGAGGATGGCCAGGGCAATGATGAAGGAGCCTACCGTCTCGGCCAGGTTTAGTGCCCCCCAGCCACGGTCGATCCCGTAGCTGGCAATCCGGCGGGGCATGCCCAGCACACCAAGCACGTGCATGGGCATGAAGGTGAGGTTGAAACCCACTATCAGCAGCCAGAAGTGCCACTTACCGACGCGCTCACTGAGGTAGCGCCCGAACATCTTGGGCCACCAGTAGTAGAGACCAGCGAAGACGGCAAAGAGGGAACCACCAACCAGCACATAGTGGATGTGAGCGACCACCCAGTAGGTACCGTTGAGTTCGTAGTCGATGCCCAGTGAGGCCAGGAAAACGCCGTCCAAGCCCCCGATCAGGAACATCAACACGAAACCCACGGCGAAGAGCATGGCTGCCGTGAAGCGGATCGAACCGCCCCATAGTGTTCCTAGCCAGTTGAAGATCTTCACCCCGGTCGGTACCGCGATAACCATGGTGCTGGCCATGAAGAAGTACTGCACCGGCAGGGGCAGCCCGACGGTGAACATGTGGTGCGCGAAGACCATGAATCCAAGCACGCCAATGGCCGCCAAGGAGACCGCCATGGCTCGATAGCCGAAGATCGGTTTACGGGTGAACACAGGCAGGATCTCGGAAATCAAACCGAATCCGGGCAGCACCATGATGTAGACCGCCGGATGGGAGTAGAACCAGAAAATCAGCTGGTACAGGACCACGTTTCCTCCGCCTGCGGGATTGAAGAAGTCAGTACCCAATTGGCGGTCCAGCAGCACCATGGCCAGGACTGCAGCCAGGAACGGTGAGGCCAGCAGGATCAGCGCCGAGGTCACCTCCATCGACCAGACAAAGAGGGGGATCCGGAACCAGGTCATCCCGGGGACGCGCAACTTGTGGATGGTGACCAAGAAGTTGACCGCACCCATCACCGACGAAATGCCCAGAATGTGCAGCCCGAGGATCCACAGGTCCTGGCCCACCTGAGGCGTGTAGAGCTTCTCCGCCAGCGGTACGTAACCAGTCCATCCGTCTGAGGCAGCACCTCCGGGCAGCAGGAAGCCGCTGTACATGACCAGTCCGCCCAGTGGCACCAGCCAGAAGGCGAAGGCGTTGATGCGCGGGAAGGCCATGTCCTTGGCCCCGATCATCAAAGGCACCATGTAGTTTCCGAACGCGCTCCACACCGGGATCACGAACAGGAAGATCATCGTCGTCCCGTGCATGGTGAAGAGCTGGTCGTACTGCTGAGCGGTGAGTAGGTCGTTGTTGGGCTGGGCCAACTGGGTACGCATCAGCAGCGCCATCAAACCACCGATCATGAAGAAGGCGAAGGTGGTGAAGAAATAGAGCAGGGAGATGCGTTTGTGATCGGTAGTGGTCACCCACTCCCAAACCTTGCCGTAGGAGCGCGGAACCGGTCGGGAAAGAGGAATGTCAGCGGTGGTCATGAAACCTCACTACCTTCCTATGAAAGCTTGCTGAGATAGCTCTGGTACTGCGCCATCGTGACCACCTTCACGGTGATCAGCATGTCGCCGTGGCCGACACCGCAGAACTCGTAGCACTGGCCCTCATAGGTACCCCTCTGGCTGGCCTCGATGAAAGCGTGGTTGGTGATTCCCGGAAGGGCGTCGATCTTGGCTCCCAACTGCGGCACCCAGAACCCATGGATGACGTCCTTGGAGCTGGTGGTCAGGTCGATCGGCGTGTTGACCGGGATCTCCATGGTGCGGATTGAGCTCTTGCCATTGGAGTAGGTGAACGTCCACTCGAACTGCTGACCAGTGACGTGCACGTTGACCGGGTTACGGCCCGCCAGGGAAGCCGGGCTGGGACCGGTGCGCAGGTAGCCGACATTGACGACGTTGAGGATGAAGAGGGCGAACAAGAGGACGGCCGGGCCGATCACCCAGGCTCGCTCCAGGCGGGCATTGCCATGAATCTGGGCGGGCATCTCATCGTCGGAACGGCGCCGGAAGCGGAAGCAGGCGTAGATGATCGCCCCCCCCACCCCGACCAGGACCACGATGGAACAGGCCAGGAAGACGTAGAAGAGCATGTCGATGGTGCCTGCCGGGGGGCCTGCCGGAGTGAGGAAGTTTGTGTTGGCCGCCAGCACCGACGACCCCGTCGCGAGGCCGGCTCCCAGGACGCCGAGCGAGGCAGCGGCGAGCACTTTGCCGCCGCGATAGGCGCCTCTGGTCTTCAAGCGGTCCTCCGCAACTCCCCGTGCCTGACCCTCGACCGCCGCCGCCCGGGGGTCCGCGCCAAAAGGCCCGTCGAGTATGGCCACCGTTCGATCTCACTGTCAAACGGAAGAGCAGGGGAAGTCGTATCGAAGGCGAACTAAGATGGGTAGGTCAGCGGTGGTCGACACTCACGGTGGAGGATCATGGTCGAAGGCTCGTCTGCGGACCCTCTGGGAGTGATGGCGGCACTGGGGCCCGGGGGGCCCCGCTACTTCAGCCTGGCGCGACTCCGCGACTTGGGCCATGCCGACCCGGATCGCCTGCCAAGCACTGTCAAGGTCTGGCTCGAGATGCTCCTCCGCGAGGCTGGCGGTAGCCACGGCCGGCCCGAGGACGCCCTATTCCTGGCCGGCTGGCAGGGCCAGGTGGCGGAGGCCGACCGGGAGCGCGAGCTGCCTTACTTCCCGGCCCGGGTGTTGCTCCAAGACTTCACTGGCGTACCCGCCGTGGTCGACCTGGCTTCGATGCGATCGGCCATGGTCCGGGCCGGAGGCGACCCGGAGCGGATCGATCCCCTGGTCGACGCCGACCTGGTAATCGACCACTCGGTCCAGGTGGACGCCTTCGGCAGCCAGTCGGCCTACGGGACCAACCTGGAGCGGGAGTACCAACGCAACTTCGAGCGTTACAGCTTGCTCCGATGGGCGCAGCAGGCGTTCCGGGGCTTTCGAGTGGTGCCTCCGGGGATGGGGATCTGTCACCAGGTCAACCTGGAGTATCTCGGCCGAGTCGTTCAGCTGCGTGAACAGGACGGCCACCAGCTAGCCATACCCGACACCCTGGTGGGCACCGACTCCCACACCACCATGATCAATGCTCTGGGGGTGCTCGGCTGGGGAGTGGGCGGAATCGAGGCCGAGGCGGCAATGCTGGGACAGCCGCTGCTTCTGACCCCTCCATTGGTCCTCGGAGTGCGCTTCCGGGGACGTCTCCAAGCCGGGGTAACGGCCACTGACCTCGTCCTCAGGGTCACCGAGTGGCTGCGGGGTATCGGGGTGGTGGGGAAATTCGTCGAATTCTGTGGAGATGGTCTGGATGGACTCTCCCTGGCTGACCGGGCAACCATCAGCAACATGGCCCCGGAGTACGGGGCGACTGCCGCCCTCTTCCCGGTCGACCAGATCGTGCTCGATTACCTGAAGACAACCGGGCGACCTGCCGAGCTCATCGACCTGGTCGACCGCTACACCAGAGAGCAGGGACTCTTCCGGACCTCCGACTCGCCCATCCCTCAATTCAGCGAACTGCTGGAACTCGACCTCGACACCATCGAGCCCAGCGTCGCCGGACCGAGGCGGCCCCAGGACCGGGTTCCCCTGGCCCAGATCAGCCGCAGCTTTGTCGACAACTTCCCGCCCCAGGTGGAGCGCCCCTCCCCAGTCGAGAGTCCGCAACTGGAAGACGGTGCGGTGGTAATTGCCGCGATCACCAGCTGCACCAACACCTCTAATCCCAGCGTCATGGTGGCGGCTGGCCTGTTGGCCAAGCGGGCCGTGGAGCGCGGACTCCGCCCACCTAGTTTCGTCAAGACGAGCATGGCACCGGGTTCCCGGGTGGTCACCGACTACCTGCGTCATTCCGAGCTCCTGCCGGCCTTGGAAGAGATCGGGTTCGACGTGGTCGGCTATGGCTGCACCACCTGCATCGGGAACAGCGGCCCGCTTCCCGACGAGGTCGCCCGAATCGTCGAGGAGCAGAACCTGAGCGTGGCAGCTGTGCTCAGCGGCAATCGCAACTTCGAGGGGCGGATCCATCCCCAGGTGAAAGCCGCCTACCTTGCCTCGCCCCCCATGGTGGTGGCGTTTGCCCTGGCGGGCAGCGTTCGCCGGGACCTGACCAAGGAGCCCTTGGGCTTTGACCGGGAGGGCAAGCCGGTCTTCCTCAGCGAGCTCTGGCCCACCGCATCCGAGATCGACCAGGTGATCGCCTCCGCGGTCAAGCCGGAGTTCTTCAGCCGCGAGTACGAACGGATCTTCGGCGGGGACGCCCATTGGGCCGAGATGGAGTCTCCGACCGGCCCCAGCTATCAGTGGGAAGAGTCATCGACCTATATCCGGGAGATGCCTCTCTTCCAGGGGATGTCAGCCGACGCCGGGGTGGTGCCCGACATCGAGGGGGCCCGAGTTCTGGCCCTGCTGGGAGACTCGGTCACCACCGACCACATCTCCCCGGCCGGGTCCATCGCGCCCACCAGCCCGGCCGGGGAGTACCTCCAGTCGCTCGACGTGGCACCCCAGGAGTTCAACAGCTACGGCTCGCGGCGGGGCAATCACGAGGTGATGATCCGGGGCACCTTCGGTAACGTGCGCTTGCGGAATCAGTTGGCTGGCGGCAAAGAGGGGTGGTTCACTGCGCACCAGCCAGACGGTGACCCGACCACCATCTACGAAGCCTCGGTTCGATACCGCGAGGAAGGGGTTCCCCTGTTGGTGATCGGAGGCAAGGAGTATGGGTCGGGCAGCTCCCGGGACTGGGCGGCCAAGGGCACAGCCCTGCTCGGAGTGCGCGCGGTGCTGGCAGAGAGCTTCGAGCGGATTCACCGCAGCAACCTGGTGGGGATGGGGGTGCTCCCGATCCAGTTTTGCGAGGGGGAGTCTGCGGCCAGCCTCGGGCTTGATGGCACCGAGGCCTACTCGCTCACCCATCTCGATCAGGAGCTGAGGCCCAGAGCCCCGCTCAAGATCGCCGTCACCGACCGGCTGGGCAAGACCCGACAAGTCTCGGTGGTGGCGCGGGTCGACAGTCAGAACGAGGTGGAGTACCTGCGCCACGGCGGGGTCCTGCAGCTGGTCCTCCGTCAGTTTCTGTCGGAATAGGAGGCCGGTGACCTCAGTCCACGTCGGATCTCCGGCGGAACGAGTGCTTTCCGGACCCGGCGCCGCAGCCGGCCTCCCCAAAGAAGTGGAGCGACTGGGGCGGTCCCGAGTGGTGGTGGTCAGCTCGGCGACACTGGCCAAGCAGACCCCGCTGATCAAAAACCTGGAGCTGGAGCTCGGATCGCGTCACCGGGCCACCTTCAGAGGGCTCCCGCAGCACACTCCGGAGGCGGCGGTCACCGAACTGGCCCATGTGCTCGCGAGACAAGAAGCCGATGCCGTGGTCAGCGTGGGCGGTGGAAGCGTGATCGACGGCTGCAAGGCAGCCCTCCACCAGGCCGGCGCCAGTCGGTCCGCCGTCCACCTGGCCATCCCCACCACCCTCTCGGGGGCGGAGTTCACCGCCAGCGCCGGAGTCACCGACGGCCCAACTAACCAGAAGCGGAGCGTCGTGGACCGCGAGGCGGCGCCGAGGGTGGTCATCCTCGACCCCCTCTTCGCTCTGCCTACGCCCCTCAAGCTGTGGCTGGGGAGCGGTATCAGGGCGGTCGACCATGCGGTTGAAACCATCTGGTCTCCGGTCCAGGACGAGCTGAGCAATCTGCTGGCAACCGAAGCCCTCCGCAGGCTCCTGACGGCCCTGCCCGGCTGCAAGCGGGCGCCGGCAGACGCGGGTGCGCGGCACCAGGCCCAGATCGCCGCATGGTGGGCCGCCCTGGGCCTGGCTTCAGTGCCCATGGGCCCCAGCCACTCGTTGGGAAAGCTATTGGGGGCTCCCTTCGGGATACCCCACGGGATCACGTCCTGCGCTTTGCTCCCAGCGGTGATCGAAGAGACGGCCAAGACCGACCCCGAGCGGGTGGCGCCCCTAGCCGAGCCCTTCCAAGTAGCCGGGCCAGCCGAGGTGGCTCGGGCCTGCCGAGAGCTGATCGCCCAGCTCGAGCTTCCCACGACCCTCTCCCAGGCGGGCCTCAGCGAACGCGACCTGCCGACCTATCTGGAGAGTGTGCCGCAGGAGTGGCGCGAAGTGGTGCGGGCCACATACTGATGGAGGCCCCGGCCCACCGAAGATTGAGCTAGGGCTCAGCGACGGGTAGCTCCGGCCCGATCGGTTCCGCGGCGACCGTGGGTCTGCTGGAGCTGGGGCTGCCGGGCCTGGTGGCGAGAACTGAACCGCCGAGCACCAGGGCGAAGCCCAGCCCGATTCCCACGGTGAAGGGCTCGTGGAGCAGGGTCACCCCCAGGGCCACGGCTACTGCCGGGTTGACGTAGGTGATGACAGTGGCTCGCACCGGGCCCACCTCAGCGATCAGGGCGAAGAACACCAGGAAGGCGATGGCCGTGCAGATGACCCCCAGCGCCAGGACGGCTCCGATTACCGACGTCGAGGGGAGGTGCGCCGGCCGCTCCAGGATCGCCGCGGGAGCGAAGATGACGGCACAAATAGCCAGCGATCCGCTGACCACCCCGAGACTCGGCAGGTCGGCGAGGCGGTGGGCCAGGATCTGCGGGCCAAGCGCGTAGCAGCAGACCACCACCGCCATCTCCACCATCGAGAGCAGGGTGATGTGGCCCAGGTCAAAACCCAGAACCGCGCCGACCCCGGCTATGCCCATCAGTAAGCCCACCAGCCGCGTCGACGTCAGGCGCTCCTGGGCTCCCCTGAGGCGCACGATGAGCACCCCGACCAGGGGGACCGCGGTCACCAGGAGACCGGACAGTGAGCTGGAAATGTGGGTTTCGGCGTCGGACAGTAGGAACCAGGCGATGGCGATCTCGACCAGGGAGTAGAGGACCAAGGGCCGCCACCTGGCCACCAGGGGTCGGATCTGGCCCCGACTGAGGGCGATCGGCAGCAGGAGGACGGTGCCGATGATGGTGCGACCGAAGACGAGGTCGGCGGGGGCCAGATCGCGGACCGCCACCTTGATCAAAAGGTAAGGAATGCCCCAGATGAGACACATCACCCCAAAGAGCAGCCAGCCCCGCCGGGTCATCGACGCTCCCTCCTGATGAACTGGATTGAGGCTAATGGGTGCCCATCGCCGACCGCCATCCGAAATGCGCGCTTTACCGCCGCGGGCCGCTCCGTCCGTCTGAAGCCAGGATTCTCAGCCCTGGACCGCAGTAGGGAATCGCGCTGGCGCCATCCCGGACTAACCGACAGGTGGGCTCCATGGTGGCCGGTGGGGGACCGAGCACTGTGAAGCCCACCAGCACTCTGGCATTCTGATCGGGTGTCCGGCAGTGCGTCTTCCTCGCCACCTCGGTCCCGAGGAGCCCTTCGGGTTCCCGAGATCACCGTCTACTTCTGGGTGATCAAGGCTCTCTCCACCGCCATGGGCGAGGCGACCTCGGATGCCATGGTCCACGCGATGAACCCCGTGCTGGCCGTCGCTCTGGGGTTCCTCGGATTCCTGGTCGCGCTGGCACTGCAGTTCTCGAGACGGCGCTACCTGGCCTGGACCTATTGGTTCGCGGTGGTCATGGTGGGGGTCTTCGGCACCATGGCCGCAGATGTCCTACACGTCGGCTTTGGCGTCCCCTACGTAGCGTCCACCGCCCTCTACGCAGTCGGTTTGGCGGCCGTGTTTGTGGCCTGGCGGAAAACTGAGGGAACGCTGTCGATCCACAGCATCGACACCTCACGCCGAGAGATCTTCTACTGGGCGGTCGTATGCGCGACCTTTGCCATGGGCACCGCGCTCGGGGACCTGACCGCCATCCCTCTAGGGCTCGGCTATTTCGTCTCGATCCTGCTCTTCGCCGCCCTGATCGCTGTCCCTGCGGTCGGCTACCGGTGGCTCCGCTGGAACTCGATCTTCACCTTCTGGTTCGCCTACGTGGTGACCCGGCCACTGGGCGCATCTTTCGCGGACTGGGTGGGCAAGCCCGAATACGTCGGGGGTCTGGGCTGGGGCGACGGGCGCCTCGCCTTGCTCTTGACTCTCATAATCGCCTGTCTGGTGGCGTACCTCGCGATCACCCGCCGGGACGTGCAGCGTCAGCCGCAGGCGCCAAGCGCACCCACGGTCGGCTAGGGAGATTAAGGAGCTAGGGCGGGTCCTCGGGTCATTGACAGCCACACTCATCCCTTGATTCACCCCAGCCAGCAAGCGGTGGCCGAGTCCCACACGGCTGAGGACTACCTGGCCAAGGTGGAAGGGTTGGGGATCGAACGAGCTGCTGCGTTGGTCATCGCACCCCGGGGAACTTGGAGCTCACGCGCGCGCTCAACGATGCGGTCCTCCAACTGTGCGAAGAGCATCGACCGCATCCTGTTCGGCAGCGACTATCCCCTCTACCGCCCCCGGGCGGCCCTCGATGCGGTGGCCGGCTTCGGACTGAGCCAAGCCGAGCTGCAAGCGGTGCTTCACGACAATGCACAGGCGTTGCTTGAAGGAGGCGGAAGCTAGTCCTTCCGGCTCCCGGACGTGGGCCCTCCAGCCAAAACTGGCGGGCGCTCACTGTGATTAGCCGGCCTGGCTGGCTCTTGCCTTGTGCGGCCGAGGTCCCCGCGGTAGCCTTCCCTCAGGGTCGGCTAGCTGAGGGGACGTAGGGCATGACGGTAGCCAACAAGATCGTCGGCACGGCCGACCAGATGGTGATCTGCCAGCTGGAGGCTGGGCAGACGGTCTTCGCCGAGGCCGGGCGATTCCTCTGGAAGACAACCAACGTCTCCCTCGAGACGCGTCTCACCAAGCCTCCCGGACAGCCCGGGTGGCGGCGGCGGGCTGCTGGGCAAGGCCTTGGAGGTGGGCAAGCGGGTGGTAGCCGGTCAGAGTCTGGCTTTCCAGTACTTCACCGCGGCCGGTGGCAGTGGACTGGTGGCATTCGGCGGCACCCTGCCCGGTGAGCTGCGCGCCATTGAGTTGGACGGTCAGGTCGGATGGTTCACCGAGAAGGACGCTCTGATCGCGGCCGAGGGAAGTGTCGAGTTCGACATCGCCTTCGCCGGATTTCGCACCGGGCGCCGAGGCGGCACCGGGTTCGTGCTTGAGAAGTTCACCGGCAGCGGCACCCTGATGATCGCCGCCGCGGGCAACTTCATCGAGTTGAATCCCTCCAAATACGGCGGCAAGATACAGGTGCACGCGGGATGTCTGGTCGCCTTCCAGGACACGGTTCGATACAGCGTTGAGTACATCGGCGGACTCAACACCAAGACCCTGATGACGGCCGCGTTCGGCGGCGACGGAATCAACCTGGCCACGCTGGAAGGCGATGGCTCGGTAATCCTTCAGTCGGTGAACCTGCATGGCCTAGCGGAAACGATGGAAAAGTTGATCGGAGATCCCGGTGAGGACCGCGGTCGCGCCGGCGTGGGCGGCTTGTTTAACTGACCGAGCAATAGTCGGGAGGAGATTGATCATGGGATTCATGGACAAGATGAAGGCACAGGCTGACCAGTTGGCGGTCAAGGCGCAGCAGGGAACCGCCCAGATGCAGACCAAATTCGACGCCGTGCAAGCCAAGCGTACCTCCGACGCCCTGCTGCGTGACCTCGGCGCCGCCTACTACGCCGAGCAACGCAACAAGGGACCGCATGCCGCGGTGGAGGCAGCCCTGACGGCACTCGACACCCATGCTAGCCAGGCGAGCGCTGTCGACACCGGTACGACGGGGCCACAACCGGTGCCCGTCCAATCCACAGCAACGGGCAGCGGGGAGTCGGCCGCGAGCCAACCCTCCGGAGACTTCAAGCTCGACGACATGTAGGCAGGTCCTCGGACAGGGACGACCCAACGCTAGCCAGATCCGGGGTGCCCTTACCCGGCAGCCGGGCCTGAGACTCAGGCGCGTGGGTGTGGGTTCAGCCCGAAGCGGAGGGCAGCACCATCAAGAAGCACCGCCAACCCACGTCCGAACTGATCGTTTAGCCTGACTGCGTCGGTCGCGATTTGAGATGGCTCGTCCGAAGGCTGACGCGGATCCCGGATCCCAAAGGCCGTCGCCATGTTGGGGTACTCACCAGTGCGCAGCTGAGCGAGTCACCAGTCCATTGCTGCATTTGTAGCTTCCCGGTCATCCCCTGCTGCCTCTCGACTTCTCAACTAGGCAGTCTGGACTAAGTTGCCGAACGGCGCAGTCGCCACTCACGTATCTGGCATCCCCTATTCAGACAACCCGTTTTGCAACGGCCGCGAACCCTCAAAGGGTATTCAGGAGTCGCAACAGTCGCGGCACAGGCCCAACTGGTCAAAACGATGCTCGGTGACTCGGTACCCCTGCCGGTCGGTCACGGCGCTTGCAGCGTCATCCAGGGCTCGCTCCAGGGTAGCCGTGGCCGGGACATCATCCACGCGACCACAACGGGTACAGACCAGGTGATGGTGGTGCCCACTGAGTTCCTCAGCCAGCTCATAGCGGCCGTAATCGTCGGTACCGGGAATCCGGCAGGCCACCCCTACCTCCGCCAGGATGGTCAAGTTCCGATAGATGGTGCTTTGGGGCAGACGTGGCGTGGTGGCCACGATTTCGGGGATGGTCAGGGGACGCGCTGCTGCTGCCAGGGTCTCCACTAGGAGGCGGCGTCGAGTGGTATAGCGCTGGTCGACTTTGGCCAGGCGCACCCGTACGGCGTCGTGGATTGAGGTGGAGAGCTTGGCGTGGATATCGGACATATCAGTCACCGTATCTTGGGCTCGCCGTCATCCCACAGCGTCCAGCTTGAGTTTGTCCGCCACCGGATTCTTCTGCCGGTATGCCTGCCCAGTCCGAGCCAGACCGTAGGCGGAGGCGCCCAGCATGCCGACGAAGAAGCCGATCGGCCAAGCCGTGATGTAGGAAAGCGCGACGGCTGCCCAGACGATTACCAGAGCGATGATCACGGCCAGACCCATGGCCAGCTCGGGCCGCGCCGTGAGCGCGCGAGACGCAGCCGCCGGCGCGACCATCAGGCTGAACATCAGAAACGCTCCCACGATCGGAACTGTCATCGTGGTGGCCAGGGCCACCAAGAGGACGAAGTAGGTCTCCATACGAGCCGAACTGACCCCGCTCGCCTCCCCCACCTCGGGCATGATCGAACTAAGCAAGAGCGGTCGAAACAGCATGAGGCTGGCCCCGACGCAGACCACTCCCAATCCCAGAATCGGCAGAAGCTCAGCGGCGCTCACACCAACGATGTCGCCGAATAGCAGTGAGAAGATTTGGGATGCATATTCCTCGCTCATGCTGAGGAAGAGAGCGCCCAGAGCCAGCATCATGACCAGCGCCAAGGCGGTCACTACGTCATGGCGCCCGCGCCGGCCGAGCCAGCCGATGCCGAGCGCTCCGGCAATGGCGAATGTCGCGAGGCCGAGCAAGGTGCTGAGGCCGAGCAGGCTCGCCGCCGCGGCGCCTGCGAAAGCACCATTGGGCACCGCGTGCGCGACGAAAGCAGCTCCGCGCAAGACGATGAAAAAGCCGAGGACTCCGGCAACCACGGCAACCATGGTCGCCGCCAGCCAAGTGGTGACCATGAACCCGGAGAACATTCCCGGCTACCCGTCAGCCGACTGGATTTCGCCGACCACCAGCTGCGTGCTCCGCCTTTGCCGCCAGTTGGCAAACGGAATCTGGGTCAGGAGATACAGCGAGAAAATCAACGCTACCACGAAAAAACTCACCGGCCAAGCGCGGCCACCGGGAGACCAGTAGTAGCTGTTGTAGGCGAGGACTACGCTGATCCAGGTTACCAGCACTCCGATCAGCGCCGCCAGCGCCAGGGCCCACCCGGGACGCCTGGTCAGACGCAGGGCGCAGGCCGCCGGTCCGATCAGCAGCGCGGTGCTGAGCACGGCCCCGATGGTCATGGCCGACAGGGCGACTGCCAGCGCCAGAGCCACCAAGTATCCGATCCCCACCAACCGCACCGGGACCCCGCGCGCGGCAGCCATATCCGAGCTCAGCGAGCTGAACAAGAGCATGCGATAGAAGAGAAGAACAATCGCCAGGGAGGCCACGCTCAACCCGACGATGATCGGTACGAGGCGACTGTCGATGGCGAAGATGGAGCCGAACAGGATGGTGATCGGGGCACCGGTGCTGTGGCTGACCGTGGTGTCCAGATAGAGGAACAGCGCGGCCAGGCCCAGGCCGGCGCCGAGTACGACCCCCGTCGCCACGTCCCTCCCCCGCGGTTGCCGCAGGCCAAGCAACTCGATAGTTGCGGCGGCCACCCCGGCGATGGCCACGAAGCCCCAGAACTGGCTGACTCCGATGAGAAAGGCACCGGAACCCCCGGTGGCGCCCAGATCAGCGAGACCGTGACCCGAGAAGGACTGGCCCCGAATCACCGTGAATACGCCAACCACCCCAGATACGACCGACACCACCGACCCCACCACCAGCGCCACCTGAACCGGGGCGCTTTGGAAGAAGCCGGAGCCAAAGATCATCTCCAGCTTCCTGAGGCCCGCATTCAGACCAGCCCCGGGTCAGCGGTCTCGTGCGCGTGCTCGTGGTCGGCGGCGGATGTTTCCTCGCTGCCGGAAACCACCAAGACGCGGTCTCGGAGCCGGATGACATCGACCTGGCGGCCGTAGAGCTTGCTGAGGACTTCAGTCTGAACCACCTCGTTGGTAGCTCCGCTGGCCGCTCGGCCGCCAGCAACGTAGACAATGCGATCCATCGCCGCGAGCAGTGGGTTCATGTCATGAGCCGATATCAGGATGGCAATCCTCTGCTGCCTGGCGATGCGCGAAAGCAATTGCACCACCTCCTGCTCACTGCGAATATCCAGGCTGATCAGTGGTTCGTCGAGGAGCAGCAACTGAGGGCGGCTGATCAGAGCGTG
The DNA here is from genome assembly GCA_035534695.1 of Candidatus Dormiibacterota bacterium. GTDB lineage: Bacteria > Chloroflexota > Dormibacteria > Aeolococcales > Bog-877 > Bog-877. The sequence continues at coordinate 125,480 of DATLRN010000003.1, read as the reverse complement.
GGCGATGAGGATGCGACGCTGCTCGCCGCCCGAGAGCCGGCCCACGCGGTCATCGGCGAAGTGGATTGCATCCACTGATTCCAGCATCTCGTTGACCGCTTGGCGACGCCTCCGCGAGGGAAGCGGAATCCCGATGCGCGGTCCGTCTATGCCAAGTCCCACCACGTCGCGTGCGCGTAGGGGCATGTCGGGATCGAGGGCAACTGTCTGGGGCACGTAGCCGATCGCGGGGGTGTGTCCGGTTCGCGCCTCACCGGCGATCCAGACGCGGCCAGCGCTGACTCGCTGCAGGCCCAGGATCACACGAAATATGGTGGTTTTGCCAGTCCCGTTGGATCCGATCAGCCCCGTCACTTCGCCGGCCCGAAGACTGAAGCTGACATCGCGCAGGACCTGACGACCAGACAGCCAGACGCTGATTCCCTCCAGCCTGAGGAGGTCGTCGGCGGCGTCGGTGGCCGGATCCACTGGCTTCACAGGCTCATCGTGGATTGCTTGTCGGCGAAGGCTTGGTCCAAAGCCTTCGTCTCGGCCAACATCCAGGCCTGGTAGTCATAACCCGGCGACGGCATGGTTTCGTAGAGGCCAACTACGGGAATTCCGTTGCGCTTGGAGAGGGCCAGAAAGGAGTCGGTGAGGGAGTCGGTCACCTGCTGGTTGTAGAGGAACACCTTCACCTTGTGATGGCTGAAGAGACCATCTTGGAAGCTCACCGCCTGGGGCGCCGGGTCGACACCGTTCATGATGTCGGCCTGGAGCGTCCAGGGCGTGCGGTTGTCAGCGCCCACCGCTTGGAGCAAGTAGTCTCCCACCGGTTCCGTGACCGCGACCGAGGCATGGGGGAAACGCTCCCTGAATTGGGCGATGGCGTGATACCAAGGCCCCAACGACGCGTCGAATCCATGGGCTCGGGCCTGGAAGTAGGCGGCATGGCTGGGGGCCAACTTGGTCAGAACCGCAGCCACCGCCCGGGCGACGGCTGGCATGGTGGCGGGCTTGTACCAGAGGTGCGGGTTGGGTGTGCTTGCCGCCAGCCTTAGGAGCTGCTGGACGTCGATGACGTGGCGCATGTGGCTGGGCGAAGCCGCCTCGATCTTGTTCATGAAGCTGTCGTAACCAAGCCCGTTCTGCACCACCAGGTCAGCCGCGCCGACTACCTCAGCAACGGCCGGGCTGGCTTCGAAGCTGTGTGGATCGGTATTGGGGTTGCTGAGGATGGACGTCACTTTGACGTAACTCCCGCCCACCTGAGCGATGACGTTCGAGTACTCGTTCTCAGCTCCGACGGCCAGGATCTTGCTCGGAAGCGGAGCGGCCAGCCCCACGGCAACCTGTCCCGCTGAGGTCACCGCCGCCAGCACTATGGCCGTCAGCACAGGCTTGGAGAAAGCCATCGATCGGGTCACGCTCCTTCTCCGTAACTGACCGGCTATCCACCCCGCGAATCCCACCATACGCGAATGATAATCACTCTTGTTATGCGAGGCAACCTCTCAGGACCTTCTTGATGGCTTGGGGCCGCCCAACTCCCCACCAACCCAAATGCCGCCCGGCCTGACCGCTTCGGTACCACCTCGGTGCCGGCGCACCGCTACCCCCAGCAGGACTCGAACCTGCGCACCCGGCTCCGGAGGCCGGCGCTCTATCCGCTGAGCTATGGGGGCCAGCGATTCACCGGAGCGGTGGGCCTCTCCTGAGGCGCGCTCGGAAGGAGCCTAGCCTACTCGTCCTCGTCCCCGATGGTGAACATGAGACCGTCCTGCACGTCGTAGAGGGCGTCCATCCATTCAGCGATCGCTACCTCATCGGCCCTCCGCCTCCCTAGAGGGTGCCCCTCTTTGGCCAGCAAGCGGCGGCACTGGTTGCGGAGCGGGAGCGGTACCACCACCTCCTCGGCGATGTTGAGTTGCTCCAACTCGTTGAGAAGGCGGTCGATAAAGAGGATCTTGTTGCGACGGGCGTTGCGCTCCTGGCGTTCTAGGTGATCGGACTCATAGAGCTTGGAGATTTCGTGGGAGGTTTCTGAGATGGTGGGCAAGTTCTATCCCTTGAATCCGCGCGTCTGGACATGCTCGACCCCTTGCTGGGTGCAAGGACGCAACTCAATCCTAGGTCGCACCCTGAGATGCGTCAAGGTGGTGGGAGGCGGCAACTGACTTCGCCGCACCCAGTCGCAAGGGCCGGGTGCGGCGACCGGCTCCACTTCAGTCCAAAAGTCGTAACGGCTCTCAGGGGCAGGCTCGAGCCGGCTCGGCGCGAACTCCTCTACTCGGTGGCCACCCCCGCCAAGCGGAGTTGTGGCGGAGCGGCAATGGCGACATCGCCGGAGGCGACCGCCTGCAGGCCGTCCTTCGTCTCGACCAGCAGTTCACCGAGATCGGAGACCCCGACCGCGCGTCCTCGGACCTGCCCCGAGGGATGCTCGGCAATCACCTCCTGACCAAGCCAGGCGGCATGGCCAAGCCATTCCCGGCGCACCGCCGGGAAGCCTCCCTGGCTCCACTGCAGATAGCGCTTGGCCAAGCGCTCCAGAACGGCTTGAGCCAAGCGGGTCCGATCCACTAGAGCACCCTCGAGGTCGCAGGCGGTGGCGCTACGGCGCAGTTCAGCGGGCACCTCAGCCCCAGCCCAGGTGACATTGCAGCCGAGCCCGAGTACCAGGGCTCGTCGACCGTCGGCGTAGGATCGCGACTCGGCCAGGACACCGGCCAGCTTACGGTCACCGCAGAGACAGTCGTTGGGCCACTTGAGCTGGGCTGCCGGACCGCCGGCTAGCTCCAGTCCCTCGACCAGCGCCAGCCCCGCCACCAAGCTCAGACTGCTCAGGTCACCCAGCGCTGACTCCGGCCACAGCAGCAGGGAGAACATCAGCGCAGTTCCGGCCGGGGAGTGCCAGCTCCGACCGGCCCGACCGCGGCCGGCGAGCTGCTCGTCAGCAAGGATCACCAGGCCCTCGGTCGCCCCGCCATCGGCAGCGGCCAGGGCCAGGTCTTGGGTGCTGGCTACCCGAGCGTAGCCCCGTAGCTGGAAACGAAGGCGAGAGTTGGCCAGGCTCTTTTGGAGTTTGCCCAGGTCGAGACTTTCCGTCACTTTGACGCCGCCGCGTCTGAGATGAGGAGCACTCTCGTATACTGCCGCGTCGTGGAGAATTGGGAAAGAGTTGAGCTTTTCAGTTCTTTCTTAAAGCTCAGCGGAGATATCGAGGTCGTCCCCCCACTTCGCCTAACCGACGTGGTCAATCGGATGACGGAATACCTCGAGATCCAGCACCTGACGCTGGAGCCGCTCGCCAGCACCTATCCGGTGATCAGCACCGTGGAGGACGCGGCGATGGTGGCCAAGCGTGCCCTCTTGATGGTGGTTCCGATCGGAGATGCGGCAGCCGATCAAGGTGGGAGACGGGCTCTGCTGGAGACCAAGGAGGCCCGCCAGGTGGCCCTCACCATCGACACGTTCTCGTTAGTGTGTGAGGTGTTCTTGGAGCCGCGCCTGAGTCTCCGCGAGACCCTTGAGCGCAGCGTCGACGACTTTCTGCCGGTGCGCAATCTCAACGCCGTCTGGCTACCGGCACTGACCCACGAGCGGGTCACCATCCAGCGCTCCTTTGCCCTCATCCATCCCCGTCAGATCCTCAGCTTCTCCGAGCGCGGGGAAGCCGCGTCCTGAGTTCCCACGGTATCTCCGGGGAGCGCGAGCGAGACTGACCTGACCGAGCCGATCCGGCGCGACGCGGCGACGGTGGCTCTGATCCGGGACGCGGTACCCGGGCTCGGTCTCGAGGTTCTGCTCCTGATGCGTCCGGCCAACAGCACCTTCGCTCCCCGCGTCGAAGTGTTCCCGGGGGGCTCGGTGGACCCCGCCGACTTCGATCCTGGCTGGACCAAAATGGCTCCGGAGGTCGCCTCGAAGTCCCCGGTCGCGACCCACCTGCTGGTGACGGCAGTCCGGGAAACCTTCGAAGAGTGCGGGATTCTTCTGGCCCGCGACGAACAGGGTGAGCCCTGCCCACCCGGGCTGATTGCGCGGCTGCAAACCCTGCGACAAGGAGTCTCAGATGGAGACCCGGCTGCGCTTCGGCGGGGCCTGCGCGACCACGGCCTGCGGCCAGCCTGGGAAGACCTCTACTTCTGCGCTCACTGGGTGACCCCGGACGGCCTGCCGCGGATTTTCGATACTCGGTTCTTCCTGGCGGGCCTCCCGACCGGCCAACGGCCGAGCGGCGATGAGCGCCGGGAAGTAGAGTCGCTGCGCTGGACCGCGCCCGGGACAGCCCTAGAAGAAGCCCGCTGCGGCGATGCCCAGCTGCTGCCTCCCACCCGGGCCGTCCTCGAGAGCCTGACCCAGCACCAGTCTGTCGCCGCCGCGCTACGGGCCACGGCCGAAGCAGTGGTGCGCCGGATCAAGCCCAGGCTCGAGGAGGTCACCGTCGCCCGCTATCCCGGACTCGACCTCAGTACCGTCCGCCCCGGACCCGAAGGCGACAAGGATTGAGCCAAGCTCCTGAGATCGAGCTGGTGCGAGCCCCCAATCCGGGGCCCTTGACCGGAGCCGGGACCAACACCTGGATCTACGGTAACGACGAGACCTTGGTCATCGACCCCGGCCCCGCGGACGAGGCACACCTAGCCCGAGTGCTGCAGGTCGCCACTCGGCGCGGCCCAGTGGTCATGGTCGCATGCACCCACCATCACATCGACCATCTCGAGGGGGCGGCCAGATTCTGCGAGCTTTCGGGCGCGCCGCTCGCGGTCCATTTCCGTCGGGCCAATGGCACCAATACGCTGGCGCTCCATGATGGAGACCGTCTGCTCGTTGGCCGGAATGAGCTGGTAGCGGTGCACACGCCCGGCCATGCCGCCGACCACGTGTGCTTCTTCGACGAGGCGACTCGCGTTCTCTTCACCGGCGACCATGTCCTCCAAGGCACAACCAGCCTGGTAGTGCCGCCCGACGGCGACATGAAGTTCTATCTCGAGTCGCTCGACCGGGTGCTCCAGTTGGAGCCTCAGCGTCTCTACCCCGGTCACGGCGAGCCAATCGAGGCCGCCGCAATCGCCATCCGGGAGTTGATCGCCCATCGCCTGGAACGGCAGGCCCAGATTCTCAGGCAGCTGCAGCACGGAGCCTCCACTCCCGAGGCACTGGTCGAGGCCCTCTACGCCTCATACCCGGCGGAGGTGCTGGGAATGGCCGCCGGAACAGTCCTGGCTCATCTGCTCAAGCTCGAAGGAGAGGGCCGGGTGTGGCAGGTCGCTGACGAGCCGCCACACCGGTTCGCACTGGTGCCGGCGACGGCGTCGCCGGATTGACCCGAACTCGGGTCAGACCATCTGGAAGGGCAGGTGAGCGAAGGTCCTGGTCATGACCCCGGACGGACCCCAGGGGACGAGCGGCTTCAGGAGCGAATCGGTGTGCCAGGCGCTGCCGGCAATGTCGAGATGGACCCAGGGTAGGTCGCCGACAAACTCGCGGAGGAAGATTCCCCCGTTGATGGAGCCGGAGCTGGTGGTCTGCGAGGTGTTGTGCATGTCCGCGATCTCGCAGGTCAGGGCGACGTCGTACTCGGGATAAAGGGGGAGCTCCCAGATCCGTTCCCCAGCCAAGGTGCCGGCGCGCTGGAGTTGCTCGATCAGCTCTTTACTGGTACCCATCGCCGCCGTCACCGGGTGCCCCAGCGCCACCACCGCGGAGCCGGTCAGAGTAGCCACGTCGACCAGGTGAGTCGCCCCCCGTTCAGCGGCGAAACCGAGCGCGTCGGCCAGGACGAGTCGGCCCTCGGCGTCGGTGTTGTTGATCTCGATGGTCTTGCCGTTCATGGCACTGACGACGTCACCGGGCTTGATGGCACCGCCACCGGGCATGTTCTCGGTCAAGGCGGCCACCGCCAGGACCTCGATCGGGGCCTGCATCTGTGCGATCACGGACATGGTCTCGATGACGGCCGCAGCTCCGCTCATGTCGGCCTTCATCGTGTACATCCCGGGATTGGGCTTGAGGGAGATCCCTCCGGTGTCAAAGGTGATCCCCTTACCGACCAAGCCGAGTACCTTCGAGGACTGGCTCTTGGTCTTGGGCCGGTACCGTATGGAGACCAGCCGGGGCGGTTCATGAGAGCCGCGAGCCACCGCCAGCAAAGCGCCCATCCCCAGCTTCTCCATGGCTGAGCGGTCGAGCACCTCCACTTCGAGGTTACTTTCACTGGCTACCCTCTCCGCCTCAGCAGCCAGTTGGGTCGGGGTGAGCTGGTTACTGGGCTCCCACTGGAGCACCCTGGTGCGGTTGGTCGCCTCGCCCAGCCTGGCTCCCTCGGTGAGGGCCTCCTGGATGGCACTGCTGCTTCCCAGACCGACCACCTCCAGCTCGGCGACTGCACTGGAGTCCGCCGCTGTCTTCTTCTGTCCCAGGTGGTAGTTGCCGAGAACAACGCCTTCGGCGACTGCCCGGGCCACCGCTACAGGTTCGCCCTGAGCCGGGTCTTGGGCGCGCAGGGCCGCGATCAACTCCTGGTCGACCAGAACGGCCAATCTCTCGGAGAAGCGGCGGGTATCGCGGACGGTCAGTTGGAGGGCATTGCGAAGGCGGTACCCGTCCACCACCTGGGACCGCCCCAAACCGAGGAGGATGACCCGGGTTACGGCCAGCCGACCCTGGGTTGGAACGATGCAGAACTTGGGAAAGACGCCGGTTGCCTGACCGTCGTCGCGCATTCCACCGAGCACGCCATCCAGGGCCTGGTCAGCAGCTGCCGCCAGGCTTCCCAGAGGCTCACCCTGGAAGTAGGGGACGACCAGAACGGCGGCCTCGATCGCACTTAGGGGACTGTCACTCGCCTTGGCTCGCAATCTCGATCCCTCCTAGAGGTTGGCCAGACTTGTTCGAAGCCTGGCTGTGGCGCGATGGCCTCCGTTCCCGGGCCAGGTCAGTGGTGGGGGTCGAACCGCACCAGTTGCAGATCAGGTATCCAGGCGCGTAGGGCAGTCTCCAAATCTCGGCGCACCTGCTCGGTGAGAACGACAACGAAGTTGGAGCTGGGGTGAGCCTGCACCACCACCTCTCCTGGTCGAGGCTGGGTTACCAGCAGGCTGTCACTGGCAGGCCCGGCGGCGATCACGCCGCGCACCCGGGCCGTCAGTTCGGAGTCGGTCACCGGTGAATCATGGCAAAGCCGCGCCGGACAATGTCGGAGTGCCGACCCCTGCCAGCATCTTTATCGACTCCGATGGGCGTCTCTCCCCGCGCGAGACCCTGGAGATCGAGGCTCGCCGCCAGGGCTTCGCCGAGGTCGGAGTTACTGACCTGGCCCCGTTCAACCAGGCTGCGGCCAGAGCGCGAACCGCTCTCGCCCAGGGGCGCCTGGGGGGCATGCCCTGGTACACCGCCGATCGGATCGAAAAGGCCCGCGACCTATCGAAGCGGTTCCCCTGGGGGCGCAGTCTGGTTGCCCTCGCCTATCCCTACCGCCCTGCCACGACGCCCCTCGAGGACGTTCCCAAGGCTCTGAGCGGCGCCCGCAGGCCCCGGGGGAGGATCGCCGCCTACGCGCTCGGCGAGGATTATCACGTCCGGCTGGACCGAGCCATGCGGCGGCTGACCGGGCGAATGGCGGAGACCAACCCTGGCTTGCGTTGGCACCGCTTCCTCGACCATGGCTGGGCACTGGACCGGGCGATCGCCGAACGGGCCGGGCTTGGCTTTAGTGGCAAGCACACCCAGCTGATCGCCAGCCGAGGCGGCTCTTACGTCCTTCTGGCATCCCTGGTACTGAGCCTGGAACTAGCTCCGGATAAACCGTCCCGGCGGAACTGCGGACGCTGCCGTGCCTGCCTGCCCAGCTGTCCCACCGGGGCTCTGCTGGCGCCAGGGGTAATAGACGCTCCTCGATGCATCAGCTACCTGACCATTGAACACAGCGGCCCGATCCCGCTGCCCCTGCGGCCGCTGATGGGCACCTGGGTGTTCGGCTGCGACCTCTGCCAAGAGGCCTGCCCGATCAACGCACGGCTGAGCGAGGAGCCGGTTGCAGCCGGAGCTGCGACCACCGCGGCTGGCCCCGTCCCCTACCCGGACTTGGCCGAACTCTTGTCCATCTCGGAGTCGGAGTTCCAGGGCCGGTTCGCTGATACCACCATGCGGCGGAGCGGGCGAGACCGTTTGGCTCGCAATGCGGCGGTGGCGCTGGGCAACGCCGGGCAGCACTCTGCGCTGCCCGTCCTGTCTCAGTCCCTTCGGGTCCACCCAGCTGCCGTGGTGCGGGGGGCGTGCGCCTGGTCTCTGGGCCACCTGGGGGGTGGGCGAGCGATCGCCGCGCTGAGAGAGGCCCAGGCTCAAGAGAACGATCCCGAGGTGATCCGTGAGATCGAACTCGCCCTCAGCCAACCGGCTCCGGCACCGGTTTCTCCCCGCAGGGAATTGAATCTCCGGCAGCATTCGGCATAATCGCGGCGGTGGCTGGCTTTGTTGCGGTCTGCGCGGCGGCAGATATCCCTCCCGGAGAAGGGAGTGTGGTAGATGCCGATGGCGTCGAGGTGGCCATTTTTCAGGTCGATGGTGTCTTTCACGCACTCGAGAACAGCTGCGCCAGTGGCGGCTCCATCGGTGAGGGTGAGCTGCGTGGTTATGTGGTCACCTGCCCCCTGGACGGCGAGACTTACGATGTCCGAACCGGGATCTCGCCCATCTCCGACGCCATCTTCGTCAAGCACTTCGATGCCCGTCTGGATGCCAGTGGCAATGTCCTAGTTCGGATGGAGCCCACCGAGGACGAGGACGAAGACCTCTGAAAGGACGCCTCGGCGCGATCGACGTAGGCTCTAATACCGTCCACCTGCTGGTGGCCACGATCGGTCCCGACGGAACGAGCCAACGTCACCACGCGGTGCACCTACTCGGACTCGGCCGCCGGGTTGCCAGCAGCGGTCAGCTCGGCGCCGATCTTCTGGAGACAACGGCCCTACTGATCGCCCACCTCGTCGCCCAAGCGCGCCAGGACGGTGCCGAACGGATCGGGCTGGTCGGCACCGAGGCCCTCCGCAACGCCAGCGATGGACCCCAGCTGGTAGTGCGGGTCCGGGAACAAACTAGGCTGCAGTTGCGCATTCTCAGCGGCGAGCTGGAGGCTCGACTGAGCTACCTGGGCGGCACCTCCTTCCGAGTAACCCAGGACCAGCCGGCCACCGTGGTGGACGTCGGTGGTGGCAGTACTGAGGTGGTCCATGGCATAGGCACTCGCCCAGTGAATGGGAGCAGCCTGAAGCTGGGTTCTGACCAGATCTTGGGGGCGGTCAACGCGGGCGACCCGCCCACCGCCCGCCAGCGGGTCGACTGCGAAATGCGAATCTCCATGCTGCTGGAGGGGGCGCCCGAGGCGGCGCAAAGCGGCCTGATCATCGCCACCGGAGGAACGGCCGCCAACCTGCCTGTCCTGCTCGGGATGTGGCGGCCCTTTCCTGACTCCAAAGATGTTCTCCGCGAGGAGGACTCGCGCGAACCCTGGCTCAATCTGAGCCGCGACGACATAGATCGGGCCCTCCATCTCACCGCCGCCCATTCCAGTGCCGAAGTTGCCATGCGCACCGGGCTCAGTCCCTCTCGGGCCCGGCTCATGGCAGGCGGATGCCTCATCCTGCGGGGGCTCTTGGAGCGCTACGGGGGCGAAGACCTGGTGGTGACCGAGCGAGGCATCCGAGATGGAGTCCTGCTCCGCCTGGCGGCCACCCCCGCCGCCCGTCCCTCCTCAACCGGCGGGGCCCAAGACCGCTCCCACGGCGGCTTGCCCTAAGCTGGACCGGTGTCGGTCTTCGACTTCCACACCCACACCACCATCTCCGATGGTCACGCCGACGCGATGGAGATGGCCAGGCGCTGCCTGAAGAATGGGTACGGCGCCTACGTCTGCAGCGACCACGTTGACGAAGGGTCCGTCGGGGCCCGGGTTCCTGAGATCGTGGAAGCCTGCCGCCGGGTAGCGGATGAACTGGCGGTCACGGCCATCCCGGCCGTGGAGGTCACCCGAGTACCACCCGATCGCGTCGCCCAGGTGGCGGCCAAGGCACGTTCACTGGGAGCACTGTTGGTCGTCGTCCACGGAGAGACCTTGGGCGACTTCCCTCAGCCGGGGTTGAATCTGGCGGCGGCCAGCTGTTCCGACGTGGACATCCTGGGCCACCCCGGTTTGATCACCCGCGAAGCCGCCGAAAAAGCTCGCAACAACCAGATCCACTTGGAGATCAGCGCCGCCGGCCTGCATGGACTCACCAACGGGCACGTCGTCAAGATCGCCCTCGAGGTGGGAGCCTCGCTGGTTCTCGACTCGGACGCGCACCGTCCCGAAAGCCTGCTGACCCGAGAGCGGGCGCAACAGGTGATGGAGGGCAGTGGACTGACCCTGGACGCTGTCGCTCGAGTGACGGCCGAGGCTGCTCCCTCGATCTTCTCCCGGCGGGGAATCGAGCTGCCGGCGCCCCGGTCCGTCTGACGTACCCCCGCTACGGTGAAGGACTCGGAATCGGCCCGCCGGAGGGGCCGGGCGAGGGGTTGACCGTCGGAACCGGGGTCGCAGTTGGCGTCGGGGTCACGTTGGGCAGAGGCGTGGTGGAGCCGACGCCGGAGTTGGTGGGAACTGTTTGGATGTCGTTGAGGGTTAGCACGACCAGGGTTCCCTTAGCTCCCTGACCGAAGGTGACGATCACCGAATCGCCGGATATGAGGTCATCGAGGGACGTGGCCGACCCCGCCAGTGTGAGCACTGACTTGGCGTTGACGGTGGCCTGGACTGGCTCCCCCCCGGCCGGCTGAATCGCGATCAGGTTGGCATCTGACCAGATCCCGACGATGGTCCCATCGACCTGATGACCCACCAGGGCGCCTACCGAAGCCGAGGAGCTGGGTGAGGTGGCGACCGCAGCGTGGCCGCTGCCGGGGCTACTGCCCACGGCGAAGATGGTCAAGGAGGCGATGCCCAGGCCGACGCCCAAGACCGAGAGGGCGATGATGGCGAAAAAGATCAGCGCCAGCAGGCCGTGGCCATGGAACCCCACGAAGTTGTGGCGCTCCTGGAAACGGCGACCGGCGCGCACCCGCGGGGCCGTGCGCCGCGCCGCCTTCGCCCTGGGCAGCCGAGTCTCCGCCAATTCGCCTCCTCGTGGTCCCTAGGCTGCTGCTAGCCTGCTGAGTGTCCCCGAACCCCGGCCGGAGTATAGGGGACAAACCGGGAACGATCGAAAGGGCTCGGTATCATCAATCGCCACTTATGACTTCACCCTACGATCACCGCTCGCTGGAGGCCAAGTGGCAGGCGCGCTGGCAGGAGACGGGCCTCTACCGGGTGGACCTGGCCCGGGCGCCGAGGCCCTACTACAACCTCATGATGTTCCCCTATCCCTCCGCCGAGGGACTGCACGTGGGCAACATGTTCTCTTTCTCCGGTGCCGATGTGCACGGCCGCTACGAGCGCATGCGTGGCTTCGACGTGTTCGAGCCGATTGGGTTCGACGCCTTTGGCATTCACAGTGAGAACTTCGCGCTCAAGGTGGGCCGTCACCCCAGCGAACTGATTGCCACGAACGTGGCGCGCTTTCGGGAACAGCTTGAGAAATTGGGAGCTCAGTTCGATTGGAGCAAGACGGTTGACACCACCGATCCTGCCTACTACCGCTGGACCCAGTGGCTCTTCCTTACGCTTTGGAAGGGCGGTTTCGCGTATCGCGCCCGACGCAACGTCAAGTGGTGTCCCCAGGACCTCACCGTGCTGGCCGACGAACAGGTTCTGGCGGACGGCTCCTGCGAGCGCTGCGGCGCTCAGGTGACCGAGCGCGAGCTCCAGCAGTGGTTCCTGCGCATCAGCGCCTTTACCGACCGCCTGCTGGAGAACCTGGACAGCCTCAACTGGTCGGAGAACACCAAGTTGCTGCAGCGTCACTGGATCGGCCGCAGCCAGGGGGCGCTCATCGACTTTCCCATTCCCGGGGACGATCCCATCCGGGTCTTCTCGACCCGACCCGACACCATATTTGGGGCCACCTTCATGGTGCTTGCTCCCGACCATCCGCGGACTCTGGAGCTGGCGTCGCCGGCGGCTCGGCCCGAGGTTGCAGTCTTCCTCGAGGAGGCTGCCCGACGGCGCATCGCCGGTCAGCGCAGCGATGAGGGCTCAACCAGAGGTGTGGCCCTGGGACGCGACGCAATCCACCCTCTGACCGGGGCAGCGCTGCCGATTTTTACAGCCGACTATGTCCTCTCCGGCTACGGCACGGGAGCGATCATGGCGGTGCCGGCACATGATCAGCGCGACCACGGCTTCGCTCTCGAGCATCACTTGCCCGCGGTCGAGGTTGTCACGGGCAAGGAGGGCCCCGGCACCCACGGCGGCGCCGGAGTTCTCATCAACAGCTCCCAATTCAACGGACTGAAGTCGCCCGACCCAGCTCGCGAGGTCATTACAGCCGCTTTGGTTGAGGCCGGATCCGGGCAGGCTCACGTCACCTACAAGCTCCGTGACTGGGGTATCTCCCGGCAGCGTTACTGGGGCCCGCCGATACCGGCCATCCACTGCCACAGTTGCGGCGTGGTGCCGGTCCCCGAGCAAGACCTGCCGGTGCTGCTCCCCTACATCGAGGACTTCCGACCCTTGGGAACCGGGGAATCTCCGCTGGCTCGCGATCCCGACTTCCTCCACACCACTTGCCCTCAGTGCGGCGGTGAGGCCCGCCGTGATACCGACGTCTCCGACACCTTCCTCGATAGCTCTTGGTACTACCTGAGGTATCCCTCAGCCGATCGCGACGACGTTCCCTTCGATCCGGAGTTGACCCGCAAGTGGCTACCGGTGACCTACTACGACGGCGGCAACGAGCATGCGGTTCTCCATCTTTTGTACTCCCGCTTTGTGACCATGGCCTTGGAGCAGCTCGGCTATCTTGATTTCTCCGAGCCGTTCACTGAATTCCGAGCCCATGGGATGATCGTGATGAGCGGTGCCAAGATGTCCAAGTCCCGGGGCAACGTAGTGGTTCCCGACGAGTACATCGCTCGTTTTGGCGCCGACGCGTTTCGACTCTACCTGCTCTACCTAGGCCCCTATCCGGAGACCCTCAACTTTGTCGACTCAGGCATCAATGGCCCGTACCGATTCATCATCCAGGTGTTACGCCTGCTCGAACAACTGGAGGCGCGATCGGGAACAGCGACGGCGGAGTCGGCTGAGTTGGCGCGAGCTCGTCATCGCTGTATTCAACAAGTGACGGTGGACACTCCCGAGCGCAAGTACAACACGGCAATCGCTGCCATGATGATCTTTGTCAAGCGCCTGCGCGAAGATGGTGGCCCTGTCCCGAAAGAGGCCCTGGAAACGCTAGCGCTCCTGCTGGCTCCATACTGCCCTCACCTGGCCGAGGAGATCTGGGAGCGCTTGGGAGGGCCGTACTCGGTGCATCAGCAGCCGTGGCCCACCGCCGACGAGTCGCTGATCGCGGATGAAGAAGTGGTGGTTGTGGTCTGCATCAACGGCAAGAAGCGAGACCAACTGGTGGTAGCCGCCGGAACGGATTCATCCACCTTGGAGGGACTCGCCCTGGAGCTTCCCCGAATCCAGCAGTGGCTCGAAGGACGAGTCCCGGAGCGGGTTTTTGTCGTTCCCGATCGTCAGGTCAATCTCGTCCTCACCGACTAACCCCAGGCTGGGCTTGGAAGGTGGGCAGGCTCAGTAGCCCACCTCACCGTCGATCGCTTGGCGAATCAAGTCAGCATGTCCGCAGTGCCTGGCGTACTCATCCACCATGTGCACCAGGATGAAGCGGATGCTCATCGGTCTGCCATAGGCGGAACTGTGCACCACCTCCTCCAGTGAGTGGCTGGCCGCGATACGGCGCGAGGACTCACAGACCGTGCGGAACCTCTCAACCACCGCATCGACAGGACAGGTGTCGAGAGCCTCGAAGTCGCCGTCGGGATGACTGTCGGAGGAGTAGATAGGCGGCAGATCCCGTCCTTCGATGCACTCTTCAAACCAGTAACGGTCCACCTCAGTCATGTGCTGCAGCAGACCGCGGAGAGTCAAGTTCGACGGTGGTGCCGACGCCAGGGTGAGCTGCTCAGGAGACAGTCCCTGACACTTCCGCAGCAGCGTGGAACGATAGAAATCGATCATCGCCGCGAGCACATCTGCCTCGCTGCCGATGAGCAGCTGACGGGATTCGTCGACTTCGTCGATGACGGCCATCATGAGTCCTCCATAGTTAGCCGGCAGGGGATGACAGACCCGCGCGACCACCCGAGGCGGCGAGTTCGGACGCCACCCGACCGAGATGGCCGCGAGCAGAACGTCGGCCATTATGCTCGCGCCCAAGCGGGGGCAGCGTACCGATGAGACGTACCATGGGCGCGGGTTTCCCGGGCGCGGCGATCAAGCACCGGATCAAGCCCTGCGAATTCCTGATCGGTTCCCGACGGCCCGTAGCTCAGCTGGTTAGAGCGGGGTTCTTATAAAGCCCAGGTCCTGGGTTCGAGTCCCAGCGGGCCGACCATCGCTACCGCTTCAGCCTTTCGAGGCTGGATCCAGGGGCCAGCTGCGGCTCGGGGCTTTCGTCGCCGGGCCTAATCCCGGCGAGACTGTCGACGGCCGCCTCAACCATCCGCACCAGGCCCTCGACGCACTCCTCCTCGAGACCCGGTGCCTCCTTTTCAAGGACAACTGCGAGAACCCCCAGGCCACGCTTCTCCCAGACGTTGCCGTCCTCGATCAGCGCCGTTCCCTGCTCGGTCGTGGCCAGATACACCAGACGGCGATCTGTCTCGTCGCGGACCCGCACGGCCATCCCCAGTTCCACCAAGCGATCGGCAACCGGGGTGGTGGCGGCAGGGGAGAGCCGGAGCATGGTCGCCAGCTCGGTCATGATGGTGGGCTTGGCCTGGATCAGAAAGAGCGCGTGCGCTTGCCGGCTGGAGAGAAGTTCGCTGTCCATCCCCTCCCCCTCCGTGCCAGGATCGGGGCGCGGCCGGAAGAGAGCGTGAAGCACGTCGTGGAGACGAGCCAGCTCGCGCAAGAGGCGCTCCGCTCGCGCTTGCCCGGACGGGGTATCCATGACGCTGCTCCAATTCCGGGAGGTCCAGGACCGCTCGGAGGCGCAGGTTAGCACGGCGGTGCCCTCCTTACCTCTGCGTCGGAGCAAACGCCGACCCGCCGACCTCGAACTCGATGCCTCCGGCGTCTCCCATGCGAAGATGGTTGGCGGGCAGAGGGGGATGGGCAAGTCCGAAGCCCAGCCCGGATGGAACCGGGACCCAATGGGAGAAGCAGTACCGTGTCGTTAGTTGTCATCCTCTGCGAGGAGCGATTCCGCGAGGAACTCGAGGAGGTCGCGAGGGCGATCGGCTACGCCGTGCCGGCCGCGGAAGAACTGGGGCAGGACCCAGATGCCGCGGTGCACTCTCGCCTAGTGAATGATCCCGACCTGCTCTTGATCGTCAGCGAGCAGGTCGGTCAGGGATGGCTCAATTCCCTCGACCAAGAGGGAACTCGCTACTGGCTGGTCAAGGCCGGATCCCCCCGTGGCCCTGGTTTCCAGCCCCCCCAGCGCAGGCCCCATCGCCACCTGCTGGGACTGGATCACAGCACCGTGGGATATCTGCGTCAGCTACTCGACGACTGGCGGGACCGCGAGTTGCTGCGCGTCGACTGCTTTACTTTCGCGTTCCGAGATGGGCTGCCTCACGAGGCTGATTGGGTGGTCGACACCCGCTTCTTGGACAGCCCCTACTGGATCACCGAGATGCGCGAGCGCCCGGGGACCGATCCCCAGGTCCGCGAATACGTGATGGATCAGCCCGGAGCCCAGGAGCTGGTCGGACAGTTCCTACCCATGTTGCTGCGGCTGGTTCCCCTATATCAGGAGCAACGGCGATCGGTTCTGCGAGTCGCAGTGGGGTGCACTGGCGGTCTCCATCGCTCCATGGCAATCGCCTCGGAGTTGGTGGAGCGAATCGATCAGTCCGGGGCGGCCGCGGCTCGCTTTCTCGAAGAGCCACCGCTGCACCTACCGCAGGAACTCGACTGAGCAACTGGGGCCGACTCTAGCCCTGGACCCCTCCTAGCGCCGACACCACAACTCGGCCAGAATGCCCGGACCGCTCGGCGCCGTTGGCGCCGCTCTGGGGAAGCACCGAGCTGAGCAAGTCCTCGTAAGCACTGCGCACCTCGGGATAGCGCAGGAAGAGAAGGTGGGCGTACTCCTGCACCACCGGCCGGGGCGGCCTCCGGAGACGGAGGTGGACCTCACTGGGGAGGTGGTTCGCCTTACGACTGTTGCACCGCTTGCAGGCCACCACCTGGTTCTCCCAGCTGCTCGGATTGCCGCCCCGGGAGACCGGGATGACGTGGTCAATGGTCAGCTCTGGCGCGGCCCCGTGGACACCACAGTACTGGCAGCAGTGTTCATCCCGAAGGAGCAGGTTGCGTCGATTGGGCCGGAGCATGCGGCGGGGCACCACAATGTTGCGCAGCAGACGCACCACGATGACACCGTCGCTGAAGCGGCGCTGGGCCAGCTCCTCGACCACCATGGCCTTGACCGCGTCGTCGAGAAAGGCTATCCGCTCTTTGGTCAAAAGCACCACCAGCCGCCGTCGACTGATGACGTTGAGCGGCTGTAGCGAAGCGTTCAGCAAGAGCACCGGCATGGCGCCATTGTGAACGCATCAGCGGTGGGACTTCAGCCCCGGCGCAGGCCCAGCGCGTGGCGAAGGGTAAAGACGTGGCCCAAGAGGCCGTGGTTGACCGTCAGCAAAACCAGGCTCAGCACCAGCGCCACCAACAGCAACAGGGCGATGTAGCTGGTGACCGAGGGACCCGAGGTAGGCGAGGGGAGTCCTTGGGCCATCGGTTAACCGCTGCCTCGGTCCCGCCCGGGCTCGAGCGACCAGCGACCGCGCTGGTCGACGTCGACAGCGACCAACCCCCAGGCTTGATCGCGGAAACAGAGGGCGAGCGGGAAGATACTGGCCACCTGCTCCCGAGGCGACCCTCCACCCGCACTCGAAGGGAGGGCCTCACTGGGATGGGCCAATTGCTCTAGGGCAGCGAGTAGAGAATGGTGCCGAAGGGCCACCACGGTACCGCCACCAGACCTGGGCAGGGTTCGGACCACCGCCTCCAGGATCGGATCGGGAGGCTGGTCCAAGAAGAGCTCACCGGTCTGCAGCGCCTCCTGAACTGCTCCCGGATGGTGGGGATCGAGAACCGGCCAGC
Organism: Candidatus Dormiibacterota bacterium; assembly: GCA_035534695.1. Lineage (GTDB taxonomy): Bacteria > Chloroflexota > Dormibacteria > Aeolococcales > Bog-877 > Bog-877. Next base: position 108,241 of record DATLRN010000003.1, on the reverse strand, counting down.
CAGGGGGTACCCACCAGTCGCTCTCCCCAAAGCTGAGCACCCGAGTGCTGGCGAAGGAACTCTCGAAGTGCTCCGCCAGGGCGGCCAGGGCCGGTTCCGGCCAGGGGCCGGCTACCAGAAGGGCGCCGCCGACCCGCACGGCACGGCGTGCCTCGCGGAGCGCTTTTGGGTCCACCTCGGCGGGCGTCCGGGGAGCCACCCGAACAGCGAGGTAGGAGCGGTCAACCAGGGGTGGAAGAAGGAACTCCAAGGCCGCGTCACCGGCATGCCCGGTGCCGCTGGGCACGTCGTCCGCGATATCCAAGGCGCGCCGGACCGTGGCCACTGCCTCCGCCACTGCGACCGGAGAGAGAACCTTGCCCTGCTCCTTCCAACTCCCAAGGGAAAGCACCTCAAGTGGCGATCCCGGTCTGATCCGGACCAATTCCGCTCCCCGCTCCAGAGGCTCACGCGCCAGAACCGGGACACCACTCAGATCGAGTTCGGTCGACCGCGAGACTTCGACCGGGGGCTCATCCTCGTCCACGGTCGGACCGGCCGAGGGAGGTGGAGGAATGCCCTGGGCGGGCCTGTTCTCAAGCCAGGTAGATGGGCTCTGATCGCTCAGGGAAGTGGTGGATCGGTGGGCCGCCGGCATCCCCGACCCCGCCTCAACCAGGGTCAGGAAGACGCCCGCCACGCGCAGGGAACCTCCGACTTCGAGCAGAGCACGCCCCCCGGGGGGCAACCGCCGGCCATCGACCCAGGTGCCACTGACTCCGCCCAAGTCATGTACCTCGACCCCGGCGGGCTCACGGATCAACTCGACATGGCGGCCGTCCACCGCTTCGCTGGGGTCGAGGTGACTGACGTCAACGTCGGGGATGGTGCCGCCGGGAATGCTCCGGCCGAGCAGGATGGGGTAGCGCTCCAGGGTGACGGTGGCTCCATCGGGAGCGCGCAGCGCCAGCAGGCTGCTGGAGCTCACTGGCTCAGTGCCCCGGCCGGGCACGGCCGAGCCCGGTCACCCGGACACTCCCCGGCTCTTCAACTCCGCGATCAAAGCTGGCAGCACCTTCAGGACATCGCCGACTACGCCCAGGTCGCACAGCTTGAAGATGGGCGCCTCCCGATCCTTGTTGATCGCGATGATGTGCTTGGCCCCTTTCATCCCGACGGTGTGCTGCATCGCGCCGCTGATGCCGCAGGCAACGTATACGTCCGGCTTGACGGTCTTTCCTGTCTGGCCGACCTGGCGCGCGTAGGGAACCCAGCCGGCGTCCACCACTGCCCGACTGGCGCCGACCGCCCCGTGGAGCAGGGTCGCCAGCTCTTCGAGCAACTCGAAGTTGCTGGAGTCCTGCAGGCCCCGGCCACCGCTGACCACGACCCTGGCCTCTTCCAGTTTCGGTCCGCTTGCCGGGGCTACCACCGACTCCAAACGGCTCGCTCCTCTGGGCGCGCCGGCGGGAAGTGACACCGAAACGACCTTGGCCGGCGATCCCCCGACGCTCTCGGCCGGCAGCGACTTGGGCCGGAGCAAAATGCAGGGGCTGGGACCGCTCAGCTCAGTCGTAACGTTCTGGGTGGCGCCGAAGATGGAGGAGATGGCGACGAAACTATCGTCCTGGGCTTGGACGTCGGTGGCGTTGGCCAGCACCGTGAGTCCCGCCCGGGCGCTGAGCCGGGCGCAGATGTCGCGGGCGTCGTAGGTGGCGCCGAAGAGGATCAGATCGGGATCCTGCTCAGCCGCCAGGCTAGCCAGGGCCGCCGCGGCCGGTTGAGCTACGAACTTTCGGTAGTCCTCATCAATCCCCGCGTACAGGGTCGTGGCCCCATAGCTGCCGATCGCCGCCGCCGCTGCGGCCGCCTCGGGATCAAGGACTACCGCCTCGACATCGCCCAGCTGGCGTGCCTTGGTGAGCACCTCCAGGCTGACGGGGGCTATCTCGGATCCGGCCATCTCCACGTAAACAAGAATCTTCTTGGCCACCTTCAGATCACCTTGAGTTCGGCCAGGTAGTCGGCCAGGCGTTGGGCGGACTCGCCCTGGTCCTCGATCACCTCGCCGCCCTGACGTTGCGGCGCCGCCTCGACGGCCACGATCCGCTGTCCGGCACCACCCACCCCGACAATGGCGGGATCGATCTCCAGATCCTCTAACGTGGGCTGGTCCAGAAGTCGGGTCCGCGCGGCCACGATGCCCTTGAGGGTGGGGTAGCGGGGCTCATTGATGCCGCCGGTGACGGTGACCACCGCCGGCAGCTCGGCCTCGACCACGTCATGCCCGTTTGGTGTCTGGCGGTGGATGCGCACCATCTTGCCCTCCACCTGCAACTCCTTGGCGAAAGTGAGCGAGGGCCACTCCAGCAATTCGGCGATGGCTGCGGGCACGGTACCGGTATAGCCGTCGGTGGATTCAGTGCAGGCAATCAGAAGATCAGGGGCAACCCCCTTGACCGCCGCCGCCAGGACTCGGGCGGTGGCCAGGGCGTCGGATCCGCGCAGCCTTTCGTCACTGATGAGCACACCTGCGCTGGCACCCATGGCCATTGCCTTGCGGATCACCTCGACCGCCTTCTCGGCTCCCATTGATATGGCGACGACCTCGCCGTCGCCATTGGCCAGTTGGAGCGCTGCCTCAACGCCATAGGAGTCACCCGGGTCGAGCACCACCTCGCCCTGGTCGCGCACCAGGAGATGGTCTTTGGAGTCCAGCTTGCCGACCCCCGAAGGGTCGGGGATCTGCTTCACCAAGACGGCGATTTTCAACCAGACGTCCTCCACTCAGCTGGCCCCCGGCTTTGGGCGCTGTCATCTTACCGAGCGGTCAGAAAGCCGCCCGTTCACCGCCTTTTGAGGGCTGGCGAAGCTGGACGTATAATCGGCCCACCCTCCGGAGGGCGACGCCGACCGGCGGTCTCCCCGCCGGCCAGCACTGGGCCCCGTGGTGTAGCTGGCCTAACACGCCACCCTGTCAAGGTGGAGATCGGCGGTTCGAATCCGCTCGGGGTCGCCAGCCCTCCCCCGCCACGTGCCGCGCCGTCGCGATGCTGATTTGCTCAGCGCTAGGATCGCCCCATGACTATCCATCCAGCGGCCAGAACCGGGTTCGCCCGGGGCGCCGCCGCCTACGAGCGGGGCCGGCCTGACTATCCGCCCGCCGCCATAGGTTGGCTCGCCGAAAGGCTCGCGATCGGTCCCGGCAAGTTGGTGGTCGACCTCGGGGCAGGTACCGGAAAGCTGACCCGACAGCTGCTGCCTTATGGAGCTCGGATCATCGCTCTCGAGCCGGTCAGAGAGATGACTGACGAGTTGGAGCGCGCCGTCGTCGGGGTAGAGGTGTTGGCCGCCACGGCCGCCGAGACCAAGCTCGCCTCAGGATCGGTGGACGCTGCCACCGCAGGCCAGGCGTTCCACTGGTTCGCCGATCAGGCCTCCCTCCATGAGATCCACCGCATCCTGCGGCCGGGCGGACGACTAGGTTTGGTCTGGAATCGGCGCGACCTGCACGCTCACCTGTGGCGGGTGGTGGGCGAGCTGATCGACCCTTTGCGCAAGGACTCGCCCGACCACTCGACCGGGGAGTGGCGACACCAGCTTCGGGCCAGCCTGCTCTTCGGGCCCCTCGAATCGCGATCTTTTCCACACCGTCAGCTGGCCAACCCCGAGCAATTGGTCGATCGCATCCTCTCGCTCAGCTTTGTGGCCAGTGCCGAAGCGCCGGTTCAAGACCGGCTCCGACAACGGCTCTTGGAGCTGGCGCGGGAGTACCAATCCCGGCCTGGCCAGCCGATCTCGCTTGCCTATCAGAGCGAGGTCTTCGCCTGCCGTGCCAGCTGACGGGAGCCGGAAGACGGTGTCGGGACCCCTACCACACGAGTTCTTAGAACTCCTGGATCAAGAAGAGGAGCTCCTCGTCAGCTCCAGAGACCAGTCCGGGCAGGGCACGGTCCGGATGTGGTTCGCCGTCATCCCGCCCGGCTACGTGTATCTCCTCACCCCAACGTATACCCGCAAGGCGGAGCGCTGGCGGGACGACCCTTGGGTGCGCTTGCGAGTGCCCGGCAGCGATGTCTTCCAGGAAGGAGTGGTCGTACCGGTGGACTGGGATGAGGCCGAGACCGACATCGAGGTGCTCACCTCCAGGTTTTCCATGGCTGGAGCAGCCACCGGGGAGGCACTTCGTTGGATGCTCCAGGACGGCAGCCGCAAGCTCCTTCGGGTCGGGGTCGATGGCGGATCAGAGGGAGTCGAGTCCGTCTAACCGGATGACCGCCTCCAGCAGAGCGGCCACTCCCAGGGCCACATCCTGGGGCTGGCTCCATTCCTCGGGGCAGTGACTCCGTCCATCCTGGGACGGTATGAAGATCATGCCCATGGGGCAGACGTGGGCGGCGTGGGCGGCGTCGTGGCTGGCTCCCGAAGTCAGCTCAAGCGGACGGTGTCCGATTCCCTCAATCGCCTCAGAAATGACACGTCGCATACCGGGGTGACACGGAGTTGGCGCTTCAGCTGAGACCCAATCCACTTGGACGTCGAGCTGGCGCCGGCTGGCCAGCTCCATCAGACCCATCGCCAAGGCCTGGTGGGCGTCCACCAACCAGCCGGCGTCGGCACTGCGCAACTCCAGGGAGGCGATTGCGGTCCCTGGGATGACGTTGCCGGCGCCTGGAGTTATCTCGATCTGGCCCACCGTGCCCACGCCAAGCCCACTCTCCCGGGCCAGGCTCTCCACCAGGAGAACCCCCTCGGCGGCCGCCGTCAAAGCGTCCCGGCGTTCTGCCATGTCGGTCGTCCCAGCATGGTCGGGACGTCCTGTCCAGGTGATCACGCCGCGATGAATTCCGGCGATCGCGGCGACGACTCCGAGCTGCGAGCCGGCCTGTTCCAGGCGCCTGCCCTGCTCGATATGGAGTTCCAGAAAACAATGGAACTGGTCGGGAGTCCACCTCGCCGAGGCCAGGGCTTGGGGCTGGGCGCCGGCTATCCGGAGGGCTGAGGACAGGGTGCTCCCCTCGAGGTCGGGACGAGTTAGTTGAGCGTCGGTCAGCTGGCCCGACACCGCCCGGCTACCGACGCAGCTCAATCCGAATCTGTTCGGTTCCTCCCCGAGGAAGTCGGCGACCACGAGGGGGTGGCGCAGCCGGGCTCCCTCCTCCCCCAGCAGGCGCGCCACTTCGATCGATCCGATCACACCGACCATGCCGTCGAAGCGGCCTCCTCCGGCCACCGTGTCCGTGTGCGAGCCGATGACGATGCGGGACAGGTCGGGCTCTGCTCCCGGCATCTCCCCAAGAAGGTTGCCCACGGAATCGATGCGTACCGCCAACCCCACCTCCTCCATCCGCTTGATCACCCAAGCTCGGGACTCCTGGTAAGGGACGGAGAAGGCCCGTCTGGTGAAGCCCGGCTGGTCCACTTCCCGGAACTCCGCCAGGGCCATCAGCTGCTCCCAGAGACGATCCTGGTCCGGGCGACGAGAGGGCGTTGGCATGACGTCGGGGAACTTAGCAGGCGGGGTGCCGGTGCGGTCTGGAGGCGGACCCGGCACCGTGTGGGTTGTGCCGGAGGTTCAGAGGCTGGCAGGATGGCTGGCAGATGCCAACCCGAGCCGAGGCGCTGGCGCTCCTCTACGAGACGACCAAGACCGACAGTCTTCGTCGCCACGGCCTCGCCGTGGAGGCGGTGATGCGGCAAGCGGCGCGCCGGACCGGCGGTGACGAGGAGCAATGGGCCGTCACCGGCCTGCTCCATGATTTCGACTACGAAGCTCATCCTCAAGAGCACCCTTTCTGGGGCCGCCCGGTACTGGAGGAGCGAGGCTATTCGCCCGAGGTGGTGCTTGCCATCCAGGGCCATGCCACCTTCAGTGGGGTAGCCCGGGACACCGAGATGGCCCGCTGGCTGTTCGCGCTCGATGAGCTGACCGGATTCGTGATGGCCGTGGCTATGGTTCAGCCGGGACGGGACGTGTCCGCGGTCAAGACCTCTTCAGTGCGAAAGAAGCTCAAGGACAAGGCCTTCGCCCGCAGCGTTCTCCGCCAGGACATCACCCTGGGCAGCGAGGAACTGGGTATCCCCGTCGAGGAACTTGTTGAACTGGTGGTGGCCGGTCTCACCCCGGTCGCCGCCGAGCTCGGGCTCGGTTCCGCCCAATAGCGACGCCTATACTCGACCGCTGACCGCAAAGGGGAGGTGGCTGAGTGGTCGAAAGCGCCCGCCTGCTAAGCGGGTGACGGGGGTTAACCTCGTCCGAGGGTTCGAATCCCTCCCTTCCCGCGCTGTGATGTCTCAGGTCATGGTGCCCGTCTTCGCAGATGGTAGTGCCCGATTTTGGCGAGCTTTTGGGCCGGGTGATGGCGAAGACCGCTCATCTGCCCTTGACTTCCCGTTGGAGACGGACGCGCGGCGTCGGGCCGATCCCCGTCGGAGAGGCCCGTACCCGCCAACCGCGAACCCGGCAGGGATAGGCTTGCGTCATGTCGGCTGAAGGCGCAGGGGTCCCAGAGCTCGCCCCCGAGAATGACAGCGAAACCCTGGTCGCCCCGCCGGGCGGCTTTCGCATCTATCTGGGGGCGGCCGCCGGAGTAGGCAAGACGTGCGCCATGCTCGACGAGGGTTGGCGGCGCCGGGAGCGGGGACGCGACGTGGTCATCGGCTTCGTTGAGACCCACGGCCGTCCCCACACTGCCGAACAGATCCGGGATCTGGAGGTTGTCCCTCGCAAGAAGGTTGAGTACCGCGGCGCCCAGTTCGAGGAGATGGACCTCGACGCCGTTCTGGCGCGGAATCCTCAGCTGGCGCTGGTGGATGAGCTGGCCCACACCAACGTGCCCAACAGCGGCCGCCACGCCAAGCGCTGGGAGGACGTGATCGAGCTGCTCGATAACGGGATCAACGTGATCAGCACGGTCAACATTCAGCATCTGGAGAGCCTGGCCGAAAGCATCGAGGCCATGACCGGAACCAGCATTCGGGAGCGAGTTCCCGACTGGGTCGTCCGGCGGGCCGACCAGACCGAGCTGGTCGACTCCTCACCGGAACAGTTGCGCCGCCGGATGATTCATGGAAACGTCTATCCCGAGGCCCAGGTGCCGGCCGCGCTCACCCACTTCTTCACCACTCGGAACCTCACTATCCTGCGGGAGCTGGCCCTGCGCTTCGTGGCTGACGAGACGGAGGAGGTTCTGCTCCGCGAGATCAAAGCGCCGGGAGCCGTGCCCATCGAAACGGGCGAGCATTTCCTGGTCGCTGTGGCCTGCCTTCCCGGAACCGAGCACATGCTCCGCCGGGCGGCGCGGATCACGGCGCGCACCAAGGGCGACCTCCACGTGGTCCATGTAATTGCCGCTGACGCCACCCGGGCCAGCGACGAGCGCATCTTGAAGGAGTTGGAGACACTCAGCTTGGCCCTGGGTGCGGACTGGGTCACGCTCCGAGGCGACGACGTGCCCTCAACTCTGGTGGCGTTCGCCAGAGAGCAGCAGATCACTCAGCTGATGGTGGGCTCGGACCCGAGCCACAAGTGGGGCATGGGCCGGGGCGGAATGCTGAAGGACCTGCTCCGGGAGGCAGGCAAGGCCTCGCTCGACGTCCACGTGGTCTCCCTTACCAGGGCGCGGGAGAGGGCCGCCGCCCGGGAAGAGGGGCCGCTCGACGGCGGGTAGCCCCTGAACTGGTACAGCCGGCGCCTGGCCACCGGGGTAGCCGCGGCTCTGGCGCTGACCGCTGTCCTGGCGGCCCTGATGCTCCCGGTCCGGGCCCAGCTGGGCAGTTCCACCAGCGGACTGGTGCTGATCATCCCGGTGGTCGTCGGTGTCGCGGTCGGCGGATGGGTGGCGGGTGTGGTGGCGATCGCCGCCGGGTTCCTCTGCTACGACTTCCTCTTCATCCGGCCCTACAGCACCCTGGCGGTCTCCGGCTACCGAGGTGGGGTCACCCTCGCCGTCTACGCAGTGGTGATGCTGATCGTGTCCCGCATGGTCTTCGCCCTTCAGCGCGCCCGTGCCCAGGCCCGGCGCCGGGCCGACGACGCCCGCCACCTTCTGGAGGTGTCTGACCTGCTCATCGGCGAGAAGCCGCTGGAGGAGTTGCTGAGCACCGTGGTACGCACCGTCCAGAGCGAGTTCAGGCTCACCTCGGTTGCCCTGCTGCTCCCGGTCGCCGGTCAGCTGACCGTCGCCGCCCGGGCCGGGGAGAATCTGCCGGAGGAGGCTGTGACCGGCGGAACGGCGACCAGGGTCCCATCGACCCCCATCGCCCTGGCGGGGCTCGGGGGTCTGCGCACCCTGCCACTGGCCACTGCGGAGCGCCCGGTCGGAGTCCTTCTCCTGGCCGGTCCCGCGCTCTCAGCGACCGACCAGCAGATGCTGACGACCTACGCCAACCACGCGGCCCTGGCCGTCGAGCGAGCCCAGCTTAGGGAGCAGGCTCTGCAGACTCGGGTCCTGCGCGAGGTCGACAGCTGGCGCCGCGCCCTCCTGGGCTCGGTGGCCCACGACCTGCGCACCCCGCTGGCGTCGATCAAAGCCGCGCTTTCCGACCTGGGGGACTCCTCGGTCCCACTGTCGGCGGGGGACCGCCGCGACCTGCTGGCCACAGCGGAGGACGAGACGGACCGGCTCACGCGCCTGGTCAAGGACCTGCTCGACATGTACCGGATCGAGGCTGGGATGCGCCGGCTCCTGGCTACCCCGGCCGCGCTGTTGGAGCTGGTGGACGAGGCTCTGGAGGCGATGCGCGGGCCGCTCGAGTCCCGGCCGGTGGAGGTGGACGTCGCCAGCTCCCTACTGGTAAACGTGGACCGAGCGCTGGTCGTTCGGGTTCTGGTCAACTTGCTCGAGAACGCCGCCCGCCACACTCCGGATCGGACGCCCGTAGCTGTGCGCGCCCGACGCCGGGCCGGCTGGGTCGAACTGGAGGTGGAGGACGAGGGCCCCGGACTCAGCCCCGAGCGGCTGGCCAGCCTCTTCAGCCCGATCGTCGAGACTGGCAACCCGGCGGGATCCCCGAGCGGCGTGGGGCTGGTCATCTGCAAGGCCTTCATCGAGGCCAGCGGCGGCCGGATCAAGGCCCGGTCCGGGTCTCGTGGAGGGCTGGAGTTGGATATCCAGCTCCCGGCGGCCTAGCCCGATGGCGAGCCTGCTGCTCATCGATGACGAGCCCGCCATCCTTCGGGCGCTGGGGATCGGGCTGCGGGCTAGGGGCTACGACGTCCACACCGCACGCAGCGGCGCCGAGGGTTTATCCGAGGCGGCTCACCATCATCCAGAGGTAGTGGTGCTCGACCTCCGCCTGCCGGACATGGACGGGATCGAGGTCTGCCGTCAGTTGCGAAGCTGGACCCAGGTGCCGGTGCTCATCCTGTCGGCCCACGGCGAGGAGGACCGCAAGGTGGCCGCTCTGGACGCGGGCGCCGACGACTTCGTGACCAAACCTTTTGGCATGGCCGAGCTGGAAGCGCGAATCCGGGTCGCCCTACGGCACCAAAGCGACAGCCAAGGGGGCTCCGAGCTTGTGGTTGGTCCTCTCCGAATGGACTTGGCTGGGCACACCGTCTCGATGCGCGACAAAAGAGTTGCTCTCACCGCGACGGAGTACGAGATGCTGGCGTATCTGGCCCGGAACGTGGGAAAGGTGGTCACCCATGACCTATTGCTGGCTCAGGTCTGGGGAGGGCGGTACGGAGCGGACGCCCACTACCTGCGGGTCTATGCCAACCGCCTCCGCCGCAAGTTGGGGCTCGGCCAGGGCCAGTTCCTGGTGACCCATGCCGGGATCGGCTACGAGCTGCGGGACGATGAGGGGCCCCAGGCGGGGGCTGGGAAGGGCGCCTAGGGGAAGCCGCCTCCGCATCGGTGTCTCACGTCCGTTGCAGGAAGTCCAGCACCCGCTGAGTCAGGAGCGCTGTGGCCTCCGGGTCATAGGAGGGCAGGGAGGCGTCGGTGACGAGGTGCTGATTTGGCCGGATACAGGAACAGCTCGGCGTCCTCTGTGTCGGCCACCAGCGCCCGGGCGGCGTCGATGTCTCCACCTTGCAGTGGTCGGGCGTGTGCACTGTGTGCCCCGCCCGGCATAGCTCGTCGGCGAAGGCGACGACCCCCTGTGTCAGCCCCTGCGCGTGGTGGAACAGGACTACCTCAGCCATGGCTGCCCTCAGGTAGGCTCCATCCTCTGGGCTCCGCTCACACGGTGACCTGGCTCCAACATTAGCCCACGACCGGGGCACACCAGACGGCCGATCGGTGCCACCCGCTGGTACCTCCCTGCGCAGTGCTTGACGACCTGGGGTCGGGCGGCTAGCGGGCGGCCAGCTTGGCCAATGCCTCATTCAGCTGGAGCACGTTCACCGTGGCATCGCCCAAGAAGCCCCACTCTGGACCGCTCTCGTGGTCCACCACCAGCGTGCGGACCACGGCTGCGGACAGGCCGCGAGCTCGGGCCACCGCATCGACCTGTATCAGGGCCGCCGCCGGCGAGATGTCAGGGTCAACGCCACTGCCGGATGTCGTCACCAGGTCAGCCGGGGGATTCTTGACTCCCAGAGCTGCCTCGGCCTTGACCGCCGCCTCCACTGCCTGCTCCAGCGCCTTGGATGTCGGCCCCAGGTTGGTCGGTCCCGTTGCCATAGGGTCGTCGGCGTCAGGACGCCCATGGAACCACTGCGCTCCCTTCCAGGGCTGGCCGACCAGCGTCGAACCGTTGGGGGTGATTGAGCCATTTGCCTGGGAGGGAAACAGCCACTGTGCCAGGCCTGTCTCCGCCAGGGGATAGCAAATGCCGCAGATCACGGTGAGGACGAGGATGGCGATGATCGAGCGGCGCAGATGGAGTAACACTAGGAGATCCTCGAAGCCGTCAGGCAGAGATCGATCAGCTTGATGAAGATGAAGGGGGCGATCAGACCACCCACCCCATAGATGAGCAGGTTGCGCCGAAGCAAGGCAGAGGCGGTGGAGGGCCGATAGCGCACGCCCCGGAGGGCTAACGGAATCAGGGCAACGATGACCAAGGCATTGAAGATGACGGCCGACAGAACAGCCGTATGGGGGCTGTGCAACTGGAGAATGTTGAGCGCCTTGAGCTGCGGGTAGGTCGCAACAAAGAGCGCCGGAATGATGGCGAAATACTTGGCCACGTCGTTGGCAATCGAGAAGGTCGTCAGGGCCCCCCTGGTGATCAGCAGCTGCTTGCCGATGGCGACTACTTCGATCAGCTTGGTGGGGTTGGAGTCGAGGTCAACCATGTTGCCCGCCTCTTTGGCAGCCATGGTCCCGGTATTCATGGCGACTCCCACGTCAGCCTGGGCCAGGGCTGGAGCGTCGTTGGTTCCATCCCCAGCCATCGCCACCAACCGTCCCCCCTCCTGCTCCTGTCGAATGAGCGCCATCTTGGCCTCGGGGGTGGCCTCGGCGAGGAAGTCGTCGACTCCGGCTTCGGCCGCGATGGTGGCTGCCGTTAGGGGATTGTCTCCGGTGACCATGACGGTTCGGATTCCCATCCTTCGCAATTCGTCGAAGCGCACGCGAATGCCCGACTTGACCACGTCGCGCAGCTCAACCACCCCCAGGATTTGAGGACCGTCTGCCACTACCAGCGGGGTGGATCCGGCTCGCGAGAGCCGCTCGACGATGGGCCCCAATTCCTCGGGAACAGTGCCACCCTGCTCCTTGACCCAGTTCCGCACCGCCTCCCCGGCACCCTTGCGGATCTGGCGACCATCTATGTCGAGACCCGACATCCGGGTCAGGGCGCTGAAGGGAATGATCTGGTGAGTGGCGCTGAGCTCGCGCCCCCGGATATCGAAGCGCTCCTTGGCCAGGACGACGATCGAACGGCCCTCCGGAGTGTCGTCGGCGAGTGACGCCAGCTGCGCTGCGTCTGCCAGGTCACGCTCCTTCACTGTGCCAATCGGAATGAATTCCTCCGCCATTCGGTTGCCCAGGGTGATGGTCCCGGTCTTGTCCAGCAACAGGGTGCTCACGTCCCCAGCAGCCTCCACTGCACGGCCGCTCATGGCCAGCACGTTTCGCTGAACCAGCCGGTCCATTCCGGCGATCCCGATAGCCGAGAGCAAGGCGCCGATGGTGGTCGGAATCAGGCAGACCAGCAGGGCGACCAGGATCACCACCGACACCTTGCCGTGGGCGTACCCGGCGAAGGGCGCCAGGGCAATGCAGACCGGGACGAATATGATGGTCAGGGCGGCCAGCAGGATGGTCAGGGCCAGTTCGTTGGGGGTCTTCTGACGGTTCGCCCCCTCGACCAGGCCAATCATCCGGTCCAGGAACGTATGCCCCGGCTCGGCAGTGATCCGGACCACGATGCGGTCCGACAGCACCTTGGTGCCGCCCGTGACCGCGGATCGGTCCCCACCACTTTCCCTGATCACCGGCGCCGACTCTCCGGTGATTGCCGACTCGTCAATCGAAGCCACTCCCTCGATCACCTCGCCGTCCGAGGGGATGACGTCATTGGCCTCACAGACGACCCGGTCACCCTTGACCAGACTGGCCGCGGCAATGCTCTCCTCGGTCCCGTCCTGACGCAGATGACGAGCCATCGTGTCGGCCCGCATGCGGCGCAAGGTGTCCGACTGAGCACGCCCTCTACCTTCTGCGGTCGCTTCCGCAAAGTTGGCAAATAGGACAGTGACGAAGAGGGTCACGGTGACCACCCAGTCGAAAACCGAGGGGTGGAATATCGAGACGATGAGGGTGACGATCGTCCCCAGCAGCACCACGAACATCACCGGATTGCGGAGCTGGACCCGAGGATCGAGTTTGATGAATGAATCCAGGATCGCCCGAAGGAAGATCTCGCGGGTCATCCAGGGAAGCTTGCGTCGACCTCGTCCTCCGCCCGACGGTGTCGCGGCAGCGTCCCCTGGGGACTCGGGACGCGCTTCGGGGACCATGACGCTGTCTCCCGGCCCAGCACTCAGGTAAGTGGCCACTAGAAGAGCACCCCGTGGTGAACCAACGCTTCAGCTATCGGGCCTAGAGAAATGGCCGGCAGGAAGGTCAGGCCTCCTACCAGAATCACCGTCCCCAGCAGCAATCCGACAAAGATCGGCTTGTCAGAACGCATGGTCCCGACCGTGTCGGGAATGTATTTCTTGGCCGCCAGGGACCCTGCCACCGCGATCACGGGAATGATGATCCCGAAGCGTCCGAGGAGCATCGCCAGCGCTCCGGCCACGTTATAGAACGGGGTGTTGCCATTGAGTCCGGCAAAGGCGGATCCATTGTTGTTGGCCTGCGATGTGAACGCGTATAGGATCTCGCTGAACCCGTGTGGTCCGTGGTTAAGCACTGAGCTGAGACCAGCCGGTATCGCCACTGCCAGCGCGGTTATCGCGAGCACGGTGACCGGCATCATCAAGACGCCGATAGAGGCCAACTTCACCTCACGTGCCTGGATCTTCTTGCCCAGGTACTCAGGAGTACGCCCCACCATTAGGCCCCCGATGAACACGGCGACGATGGCAAACAGCAGCAGCGTGTAGAGCCCGCTGCCGTCCCCTCCCGGCGACACCTCCCCCATCATCATCCCGGCCAAGAGTCCCGCCCCTCCGATCGCGGTGTACGAGTCATTTGATCCATCCACGGATCCGGTCGAGGTCTCGGTGGATGCGATGTCGAACAGATCGGAGGCGGCGGGACCGAAGCGGGTCTCCTTTCCCTCGACGTTTCCGCCTGACTGCTGCTGCTGGGTCAGGCCGGCTGCAGTCAGGGCGGGATTGGTGCCCGTCTCCGCGATCATGCTCACCCCCAAAATGGCACCGAACAGGATGAGCATGGTCGCCAAGAGAGCGACCCCCTGGCGGATGTTCCCCACCATCTTTCCGAAGGTGTAGGTGAGGCCAAAGGGGATCGCCAGAATCAGGAGGATCTCCAGCAGATTGATCAGCGCTGTGGGGTTTTCGAAGGGGTCGGCGGCGTTGGCGTTGAAGAACCCTCCCCCGTTGGTTCCCAGTTGCTTGATTACCGACATCGATGCCACGGGCCCCAGTGCGATCACTTGGGACACCCCATTCAAGACGTCGTGTATGCGGGCCGGCCCAGCCAGGGTCTCTACCGCACCTTGGGCCACGAATATGACGGTCACCACCAGGCTGATCGGAAGCAGGATGTAGTACACGCCTCGGATCAGATCGACCCAGAAATTCCCGATGGTTGGAGACTCTCGGCGCACAAAGCCGCGGATGAGCACGATGGCAATCTGGACTCCCACCGCAGCGCTGACAAACTGCTGGACCGCCAAGGCCGCCATCTGGGTGAAGTAGGACATGGTCGTCTCGCCGAGGTAGTTCTGCCAGTTGGTGTTGGTCACGAACGAAACGGCGGTGTTGAGGGCTAACCATGGGCTCACGCCTGTCAGATGTTCAGGATTAAGGGGCAGCGACCCCTGGAGCCGCTCAATCGCGTAGACCAAGAGCACGCTCACCGTTGAGAAGACAACCGTCGCCATGGCGTAGCGCTTCCACGTCTGCTCGGCCTGGGGATCAACCCCAAGGAGTCGATAGGTGGGACATTCCAACCAGGCCAGCCACTGGCTCTTACCGGTATAGACGTCGGCCATGTACGAGCCCAGGAAGCGCCAAGTGAGCCCGAGCGCGACCACCAGGGCCACAAGGGTCAGCCAGAAACCCATTCAGAAACGCTCGGGCCTGATGAGGGCATAGACCAGGTAGACGAACGTCGCGGTGGACAGGATCAGCAGCAGTATGTCTTCGACGCTCATCAGATCTTGTCCATGGCCTCGACGAAGAGATAGAAGGTGCCGAACGCGACAAGGACGAGGACAACTACCAAGAGGTCAAGCATTTACTGAGGCTAACCGGGCCGCCGTCAACGAGACATAAACAGACCTCGCCGGCTCGTCAAAAGATAGTCAATATCGCATGTTCTGAAGTGGGCACAGAAGGCAACAAGGGGCACGGCGACCTACGATTCCGCGGTATGGAGAAGCGCCACGTCGGCCCTGAGCGGCGTCTCGACGGCGCCGACGACTCGGTGCACGAGCGCACGATTCTCGTTGGGGCGTCGATCACAGACGCTTTCGACTTCTTGGCGGACGGGCGCCACGACCCACTGTGGCTGCCGTGGATCTCCAGGTCGCACCTGGAAGAGTTTGGCGGTGGTGTCGGAGCCGCCTATGCGCAGGTTGTTACCGACAGCGCTTTCGGCCAGCCTGACTTTGCCTATCGAGTGGTGCACTATCGTCGGCCTGTGATGTTGGGCATTGAAGTGGTGAGCTTGGTCCTGCACCCGACAGCAACATACCGGCTGACGCCGCTAGAGCCGACATCGACTGCGATCACCTTGACCGGGGCGGTGCCTAACTCCCGCGGCGCCGAACCAGACCAAGGAGCCGCCCAGCACTGGGTGGGGCTCTTGCTGGAAGGCCTGCCCTCCCTAAAAGCGTGTCTTGAGGGCTGGCCGGGCCTATCCTGACGGGAGCGATTGGAACGGCGGTCGGTGGGCGTCACACAGCACCTGAGATGCTCCCCCTGGCCCGTCCAGTCCACCGCCCCATCTCGGTCGGAACTTGGTCGACCGCTTAGCGCTGCCATCCTCCCCCAAACACAGGTACGATGCCACGGTGAGCCAAGGGGAGGCCAGTTCGGCCCAGCACACCCACAGCCTGCTCTCTCTGCCTCGGAGGGTCTTCCGGCGCTACCGGGAGACTGCGGCAGAACGTCCCGACGAGGACGTCAACATGCGGGTGCTGACGGCCTTTGTGGCCACCTTCACCACGGTGCGCGTGATCACCCACGGGATCCGCAACCAGTGGCTGCCGCTGGGCAACGTCGTGCTCGGCGGCGGCAAGAAGCAGGGCGAACAGCCCCTGCACATCCATCACATGGTCTGGGGGATTCTCTCCCTGACGGGATGCGGCTATGCCGCCCTGCTGCAGACCGACATCCGCTGGCGGCGCCGTCTGGCACCGCTGTATGGCGCCGGGGTCGCTCTAACCTATGACGAGTTCGCCCTCTGGTTGCACCTGGAGGACGACTATTGGAGCAAGCAGGGGCGTGACAGCGTGGATGCTGTGATCCTCCTCAGCGCCCTCTTCGGACTTGCCTCAGCATCACCGATGTTCTGGAAGCGAGCCCTGACCGAGGTGACCAACACCACCGTTCCGGGAGCGATTGCGGACTCGCAATCGCCCGGCCCAGCCAGGCTACATCGCACTAGCGGAGAACACTCACATGCCTGATGACTACCTGACAGTCGATGAAGTGGCAGCCCAACTCGCCCTGCCCTTAGAGATGATCCAGCGCAGGATTGAATCGGGCGATATTCCCGTTCACTGGGTGGAGGTGCAGGGCAAGCTTGAGATGCGCATCAGCGCCGCCGAGATCGGCGTCGACAGCTCAGGCCCAGCGCAGACGCCGTTCCCCGGCCCGGAAGTTTTCAGTGGGGACGAGAGCATTCCCAGTGCCGAGGAAGACACCGCCCCAGCCGCCTGGAGCGTGAGGCAGAGCGAATACCCGTCAGAAGTTTGGACCCCCACTGAGGACGACCCCCCGGCCGTCGTGGCGCCGCCGCCCACCCCTTGGGAGACTGAGTCTGGCGCCGATCCCTCGGCGACGCTAGGGGCAGAGGTGGCTGAGCCGGTGTGGCGGCAGGATCCCGGTGGTTGGGAGGACGAGCCGCTCGATGCTCCCGTCAGCGAAGAAGTCACCCCGGAACTCTCTCCGTTCTCCCCCTCAGGAGCCGAAACCTACTTCCCCTTGGAGGAAGAGGCGGAGTTTGCAACCCCACCCCCGGCAACGACTCCCTTCAGCGCTTCCGCTGAGCCGGTCGACGAGGTGGAGGCGGCCCCGCCATTTGCCGGCGATGACGAGGAGGAGGAAGCCATTGTCCCGGTTGAGCAAAGCCTCGACCTGGAGTCACCGTTGCCCAGCGAGTCGTTGGGGGTTCCCGAGATGGTGGAGGTACCCCGACCGTCGGCGTTGGCAGCAGCTCAAGGCCCGGAAAGCTCGCTGGCCATCAACTCCCTCGACGCTCGTGAGCTGGTCGCCGGGCTGTTTGAGCGCTGGGAACGGGCTCTCGAGCAGCGAATCCAGGCCGAGCAGCGGCTCCGCTTCGAGGCTGAGCTGGAACGCCGGCTCCGTCAGGTCCGAGATCTGCGCCAGGAGTTGGAGAACACCCGCAAGTCCACGGCAGCCCAACTGGCGGAGCGGGAGCAGGAGGTGCTGGCCCTGCGCAACCGCCTCCGCGAGCAGGGGGCGCCCGCCAAGAAGGGCGGTCTCTTCCGACGCTAACCCGACGATCGGTTGAGTAGCGAGCGCGCTTCCGAAGAGATCAAGTCCCGGCTCGACATCCTGGACGTGATCGGAGGCCACGTCCGTCTGACTCGAGCGGGACGGGAATGGAAGGGTCTGTGCCCCTTCCACACCGAGCACACGGCCTCCTTCTACGTCAGTCCCGAGAAGCAGCTCTGGAACTGCCACGGCTGCCACGAGGGTGGCGACATCTTCCATTTCGTCGAACTCATAGATCACACCGACTTCCGCGGGGCTCTGGAGGAGTTGGCCAAGCGGGCCGGTGTTGATCTCAGCCAGGACCGTCCTCTCAACCCCGCCGAGCTGCGGCGGCGCAAGCAGCGGGAGGCACTGCTGCGGCTCAATCAGCTCGCGGTGGACTTTTACCACCACGTCTTGCTCAAGAGTCCCGCCGGTGAGCAAGGGAGAAGCTTCCTCGACGCGAGGGGCGTGACCGGGGCGGACCGGGAGAGGTTCAAGCTCGGCTACGCCCCCCTGGGGTCGACCCAGGACAACCTGGTCCGCTTCCTGCGCCAGCGCCAGGCCGAGGCGGCCGACATCGCCGCTTCCGGGTTGGCCCGCAACGAGCGGGGCCGCCTGACCGACTTCTTTCGCCAGCGGGTGGTCATCCCCATCCGGAATGAGCAGGGCCAAACCGTCGGCTTCGGAGGCCGGGCGATAAGTGCCGGCACCCCCAAGTACCTCAACACGAGAGGGAGAACTCTCTTCGAGAAGTCCCAGGTGCTCTTCGGCCTGGACCTGGCTCGAGAGGCGATCCACAAGGAGCATCGGGCGGTCCTGATGGAGGGGTATTTCGATGTCATCGGCGCCCACCGGGCCGGGATCGGCAACGCCGTATCTACGTCAGGAACCGCATTGACCGAGGCCCAGGTACGGCTGTTGCGCCGCTTCTCCGATGAGGTGATCCTCTGCTTCGATGGCGACTCTGCGGGCCAGCACGCCGCCGGAGTGGCGGTGGGACTGGTTGCCCAGTCGGGGATGAACTGCCGCCTGATGACCATGCCTGAGGGCCAGGACCCCGACGACCTGGCCCGGAGCGAGCCGGCCCGGCTGCTCCAGCTGGTCGAGGACGCGCCGCCCGCCTGGGAGTCCCTCGTCGACCAGGCGCTGGGCGATGCCTCACCACGATCAGGAGGCGCGGGTCAGGACGCCCTGCGCCGGGCGATGCGAGTGCTGAACCGTATCCCCGAGGCGAGTATTCGGGCTCTGTATGCGGAGAGGGTCGGGCGCCGCCTGGCCGTCGATGCCAACAGGATCCTCAAGGACATCGAGGGGGGTGGCACGCGGCAGTCGACGAAGTCGCCAGAAGGAGGTTTGAGCAGAGCTCCTAGCGGGGAGATTGCAATGGGAGCGTCTGCCCATTTGCTGGGGATGCTCTGGCATAGCCCTCAGTTGATCGCGGAGGTTCGAGATCGATATCAGGTTCGCCGGGACGATTTCCTCGATCCACAACAGGGCGATCTCTACGAGGCCATGGTTGAGGTGGCCCCGGAAAGGCTTAGTCCAGCCGACCTCGCGCCGGAACTTCGGGTACGGTTGGAGGAGCTACCCCGGGGCGGCTTCCCCGAGCTCGATGAGGATGCCGGGGACTCCCGCAGGCAGCGTTCCCTCGGAGACTACGTGAAGAGGATCCGGATCGAGACCCTGGAGAATCAGGCAACAGCCCTGCGGCAGCGGCTCGCCGAGTTGAGCCATCACCGCGATGGCGAGGGTCCGCAGCTGGCAGCCGAGTTGGATCGCAAGCAGCGGCAGATCGGGGCCTTGCGGGCCGGCAGCGGAATGGAGGCATAGGTTGGTCAAGACGATGAAGGCACCGGCGACGGCTCCGGCTCCGCCCCGCACCGAGGACCTGGTGCGGCTGGCGGAGCAGCTGATCCTCAAGGGCAAGGAACAGGGTTTCCTCACTCCCAACGAGATCATCGAGCCGTTTCCCGAGCTGGACGCCGACCCCGACCAGATGGAGCGCCTCTTCGTCATCTTCCGGGAGATGGGGATCGTCGTCTCGGACGGCGACAAGGACTTCGACGCCGAGGAGGCAGACGACGATGTTCTGGCCGCAGATGCCGATGCCGTCTCCCTGGATGACCCGGTCCGCATGTACCTCAAGGAGATCGGTCGCGTTTCCCTTCTCAAGGCCGAAGACGAGGTCTACCTGGCCAAGCTGATCGAGCAGGGCGACGAGGATGCCAAGCACCGGCTCACCGAGGCCAACCTCCGCCTGGTGGTCTCGATCGCCAAGAAGTACATCGGCCGGGGAATGTCCTTCCTGGACCTGATCCAGGAAGGGAACATGGGGCTGATTCGGGCAGTGGAGAAGTTCGACTACCAAAAGGGCTTCAAATTCTCCACCTACGCCACCTGGTGGATCCGGCAGGCGATCACCAGGGCCATCGCCGACCAGGCCCGGACCATCCGCATTCCGGTTCACATGGTCGAGACCATCAACAAGCTGGTGCGGATCTCCCGGCGCCTACTCCAGGAGCTGGGCCGGGAACCGGCCGACCCTGAGATCGGCGAGGAGATGGGCATCACCCCCGACCGAGTCAGGGAGATCGTCAAGGTGGCCCAGGACCCCGTCTCCCTGGAGACCCCCATCGGTGAGGAAGAGGACTCGCACCTGGGCGACTTCGTGCCCGACAGCGAGGCGGTGGCTCCGTCGGAGGCAGCGTCCCTGACCATGCTCCGGACCGAGGTGGAGGACATCCTCGACACCCTGACCCCCCGGGAGCGGCGGGTGCTGCAGCTGCGCTTCGGCCTCATCGACGGCCACCAGCGCACCCTGGAGGAAGTCGGCAAGCGCTTCGGAGTGACCCGGGAGCGGATCCGCCAGATCGAGGCCAAGGCGCTCCGAAAGCTGCGCCATCCTTCACGGAGCATGAAGCTCAAGGACTACTTGGAGTAGGTCACCCGGCTGGTTCGGCCGACCAGCCGGGTCAAAGACCCCTCAAACGATGGGCTTGAGCGCCCTCCAGGTGAGGAAGTTGGGGATGCGGCATTGGTGCCTGGCACCACTCGCCGGGCGGGGTTCCCTTATTAGCTCCAGCAGCAGCCCGGCGGCCTCCAGCGCCATCGAGTAGGACTCGAGGGCGAACGCAAAGCCGTCGAAGTCCATTTCCCGTCCGTCGCGAGAAGCGTGGAAGTGGAATTCCCGCCGACCAAAGTAGGTCCCGGTGATGACGAACGGCGCCTCCTCCTCCATGCCTGAGAAGCTGCCCGCGTCGTTGAAGGGATGGGTGACGCTGACCGCCAATCTGCCGCCGGGAACGAGGACTCGCGCCAGTTCAAGCAAGGCAGCTGGCATGTCATCAACGTCCATCAGGCTGTTGTAGGCGACGGTACAGTCGAACGTCGAGTCGGCGAAGGGGAGGTCCTCGGCGCGGGCCACGACATACGTCGAGAGCGGGTCGGCCGCGCTGGCCGCGGCTATCAGGGAGGGGGAAGCGTCGATCGCAGTGACCTTGTGCCCACGGTCGCGCAGGTCGCGCGCCACCCGCCCCTCACCGCAGCCCACCTCCAGGGTTGCCCCGCCCGGGGGCGGCATCACCTCTTCAAAGAAGGCGTCGCGGAACTGCCAGTAGCTGTCGAAATCGGGCGTCCGCGCCCAGCCGATCCATGCCTCGGCGCGATCCTCCCAGCCCGTGCCACGTCCCGGTGGCTGACCATCCTCCGGTTCCGAGCGAACTGACCGGCGGCGCGATGGTGACACTTGCTCTCCTCGAGATACCATGGCCCGCCAGGCAGCTTCGGTGACGGGCTGGGACCGGGCAGTTGCCCGAAAGGCGGTAGGAGAGGCCACCGCTAAACTGCGTGAGGCCCGATCCGGAGTAGCTCAACGGTAGAGCAGGCGGCTGTTAACCGCAAGGTTCACGGTTCGAATCCGTGCTCCGGAGCCATTCCCCACGGCTGACGGTTCCCGAAAGCCAACCGGATGGCCCCAAAAGGGGGTCGTGATCCAGAGTTTTGCGCTCCCGCCAAGAGACATCAGAGACGCCCAGTCGGCCGGGGCCGGAGCAGCATCGAGGGGACTCGCCGGAGAGCCCCGCGGACCTTCGAAAGTCACGCCTTACGACGGTTTGGCTTCCTGAGGCGCGGTTGGACGTGCCACCCGCGTCGAGGTCCTTCGGGCAGCACCGGGATCAATAAGCCTCCCACTTCGGGAGAGGTTTGGATCGGTGCATGCGGCGAGGTTGAAACAGCACGGCCTGCGCTTCCCGCTTTTCATCTTGGAGATACTCACCTCGACCCGTCGTCTGCGCGTGTCAGGGTTGGCTGTGGCGTTGATCCAGCGGACCCATTCCCAGCGTGACATCGGGGTAATCTCCCTCCATAGGTCTTGAATCTTCTGGGGGGCAGCTACCAGCGCGGTCCCAAGATCGTGGGGCACTTCCGGCTCCGGCCACTGGGCAACTGGCGCAACTACAAGCGTCGCTGTGTCGCCCGCACTTAAACCAACTGCTCGTTGCAGGTTTGCATCGATCTTCATCCAATGGCCAAAAGAGCCATCGGGTTCCAGCACCGTCTGGAATCGGTGATCATTGATCGTCCCCTGTACCGCCACCTGCCCACGGGACTGCAGTTGCCGGCTCGCACTTTCCGGCAGGTGCAAAATCGTCCACTTGTCGATAGTGCACAGCGGGGCGTCAAAGCGGATCGTGGGCATCCTGTTCACGGATCATGGTAGTCATCCAGGATGTGGCGCCGCCTGGACGGCTGGCGGTCGCGTCGGCTCGACCTTGGGGCGGGCGGTTGGGGCAGGATCGGTGTCGGGCCCGGCTAGCCGAACAGCTGCCAGCCACCTCAGGCGATCCGCCCCTACTGGCCCTCGGAAAGCAGATCTGCCGAAGCGACACCACTGGGGCCAACCCGCGCTGAGCAAGGTAGAGGGCCAAGCTGCCGTGACTGGCATCTCCGTCCTGGAGAGCAAGGAACGGGAGATGGCTCGATGCCAAGTCGAGAGCAGGCGCTGCGTCTTTTGGCCAGCGGCTCGGACTCCGACCAGACCGCTAGCCGGCTCGGAACCGGACCTGTCTCGGTACCTCATGTATGGAGTGGCCCTCGACTTTTCCGTAGGTTTCAAGCTGCCGGTCTGGCCGATAGCGCAGACGGAGGCGGCGGCGACTTCCCGGTGGCCACGCGGCCCCGGGGCGACGCCGCACCTCTGTCCGTGGAGGGCGCCCACTGCGAAACAGTCGGTCTAGGCGTCGACCGAATGTGCAGCAAACAGACCTCACAGCCGGCACGGGCCAGTCAGGCCCGGGAACTTCTCCCGGCCGATTTCTTGACCCCCTTCACCGCGCCCTTGATGCTCTGCTTGGCGTCATCGACCTTGCGCTTGGCCGTGCCGGAAGCCTTCTGGGTGCGCCCCTCATTGATCAGCTTCTTGTTGCCAACCGCCTTCCCGACCGTCTTCTTGATCGTTCCTTTGGCCTCGTCTTCACGTCCGGGCATGGTCACTCCTCATTGATCGCTTCGGTTGCCGCTCCCTACCGTGAACCTACCATCCCCCTTCAGACGAGGCGGCCAAGAACTCGGGGGAACGCCCAGCCGACGTCCGTGCCGGTACGAATCGCGGCCGCCGGTCGCCACAATGGGGTGCCATGAGAGTCTCGGTTAAGGCCGACTACGCGGTGCGCGCAGTGATCGAGCTCGCGGCGGAAGGGGACTGTGGCCCGGTCTCCGCCGAGCAGATAGCCAAGGTCCAGGATATTCCGCTCAAGTTCCTGCACAACATCCTGGCCGAACTGAAGCGCGACGGAATCGTCAACAGCTATCGGGGAGCGACCGGTGGCTTCGTTCTGGCCCGGGATCCGGCCCAGATCTCTCTCGGCGACATCATCCGGGTGGCCGAAGGCGGTCCTCTGGCCCGGGTGGGGGACTACCGACCGGACGAACTGGCTTACACCGGGCACACCGCCTCTCTTCGCGACGTCTGGGTGGCAGTCCGAGTCGGCATTCGCGATGTTCTAGACCAGGTCACCGTGGCCGACATCTGCACTGGTCAGCTGCCCGATGTCGTGCATCGATTGCTGGCCCGACCAGACGCCTGGCTGCCCCGGGTCAAGCTGATCCCGGGTCGGGCACCGAGGGCAGGCGTGCCAGGTCCGCGGGGCAGGTCACCGGCCACTGCACCCAGCTGGGAAGCGAGCACTAACCGAAAGTAGGCAGGCGAGCGGCGCCGGTGCCGCTTCCGGACTTGGGTCGGCTCCGCCTAGCTCCCTGCGGAAGAAGGTTCAAAGCGGAAGATTCGAGCCGCCACCAGCAGCACCGCGATGCCCACCCCGACCAGCACCAGCAGGTCAGGGGTGACAGTGGCCAGGCTGTTGCCCAACGCCATCAGGCCGCGAAGGCCGTCGGCGAAATACTTCAGGGGCATGATCACCGAGAGGTCGCGCAGCCAGGCCGGGGCTCCAGCGAGCGGATAGAAGATGCCGGCGATGAAGAGCTGGGGCAGGGTGACCAGGTTCACCAGAACGATCGCCGCCTGATCGCGGTTGGCGATACCGGCGATCAGGAATCCGCCGCCCAGGAAGCAGAGCGACCCGACCAGGAGCATGAGCACTACCGGCCCCGGCGAGGGTCCGATGCCCACGCCGTACATCACGTGGCCCACCCCAAGGAGGACCACCACCTGGACCACCACCAGGACCAGTTGAGAGGCGACGCTGCTGGCCAGGAAAGTCCAAACCGGAATCGGGGTCGCCCGCAACCGGCGCAGAGTGCCCCGCTCACGGTCGCCCACCAGGCGAATCCCAGCGCTGAGGCCGGCGGTGAGAACCGCGTAGGCCAGGATGCCCGGGGTCAGGAAGTCGATGTAGTTGGCGTTGGCCAGGGAGCCGGCGCTCTCACCTCCTTTGGGGTGCAGTTGGTGAACGCTGGGAACCACCGCCGCCGGAGTCTGGAGGAGTTCCTGATTGAGGCCCGAGAGAACCCCCTGGGCAGCAGCAGCGAAGGCGGCGTTTTCCGTGATGTTCCCAGCGTTCTCTTCGATCTTGGCCTGCACTGGAGAGCTCCCTGACAACACCAGAGCGAAATCGACGGTGTTGTTGAGCACCTGCTGCCGGGCGGTGGCAGCCGACACCACCTTTACCTTGAAGGAACTGTGGGGCAGGGCCGCCTTGAGGATGGCCGCTTCGCGGGCTGGGGCGACGATGTCAACGTTTGTCTTACTGCCCTGGAAGAGGCCTCCGAAGATGACGATCAGGAGCAGAGGAACCAGAAGGTTGAAGACCATCACCTGGCGGTTACGGGCGAGCAGGCGGAGGTTGGCCCCGGTCAATGCCGCTAGGGGCAGCCAGGGAGAACTGCTGCGGAATCTGGCTAGCGGGCGGAGGTTCGGCGGCTGACTGTCGATCAAGACGGCTGCGCGTCGGCCTCGATATGACGGCCGGTTCGGGCCAGGAACACGTCCTCAAGGCTGGGCGGCCGCACCGCCACGTCGCGCAGAGCACCCTCGCCGAGACGTTGGTTGAGGGCGGCCAGGATGACGCCGACCTCCTTGCCCTGCAACTGCCAGCGTCCCTCGGAATGTTCGGCTCGCAGGACTCCCGGAAGTGCTTCGAGGCCGGCACTTTGGGGAGCGGCCACGCTGATGGTGGCGGAGGCTCCCAGCTGGGCGATCAGCGTAGTCGGCGCACCCTGATCGACCACCTTGCCCCCATCGATGATGTAGACCCACTCCGCCAGCCGCTCCGCCTCCTCGATGTAGTGAGTGGTGAGCAGGACGGTGCGGCCCTGACGGTGCAGGCCCTCAATCGTGGCCCAGGTCTGGCGCCGGCTGAGGGGATCCAGGCCGGTGGTGGGCTCGTCGAGAATGACCAGCTCCGGCTCGTTGCAGAGGGTCAAGGCCAGCTGAAGGCGGCGCTTCTGCCCGCCCGAGAGACGCTCGGTGCGGCGCTCCGCCACGTCAGCCAGGTCCACCAATGCCAGCAGCGCTTTGGCGTCCGCCTCCCAGCCATAGAGACGACCAAATAGCGTCAGCGTCTCGGCGCAGGTGAGGTCCTGGTAGAGAGAACCCTCTTGCAACTGCACACCGACTCGGCCCCGCGCCTGGTGGGGCGTTTGCCCGAGCACCAGAACCTCCCCCGCGTCGGGACGGCGGAGCCCCTCGATGATCTCCATGGTGGTCGTCTTGCCGGCACCATTGGGACCGAGCAGGGCGACGATCTGGCCCCTTTGGATCTCGAGGTCCAGTCCTCGGACAGCCTCCACCGGGCCGTAGTTCTTGCGCAGGCCGCGAACCGACACGGCGAGCCCGTGGGCCTGGGCAGCTAATTCGCCGTCAGGAATTTTCCTCGCTCCTCCACCCGAAACGCGCCTTCCGCGGCGATTTCGCGCCCAGGGTAGCATCCGCTCCTGGCGCACTCGGCATGGCGTCCATCATGAATTGCGCACCGCTCCAGCCGGCCTGCCTGTCGTACCTTCCTGCCCATGAAGGCCCTCCTCCGGCGCCTGCGCCGCTGGTTCCCGGTTCGGGTCGCCGCTCGCTACCTCAACCGCAGCGGGCCAAATCTGGCCACCCTGGTCGCCTGGAACATGCTCTTCTCCTTCTTTCCAATCATGGTCCTGGCCGCAACCCTGGCCGGGCTATTGCCACATCAGGGAACGGGAGTTGGCCACGGCCTCACCCAGGCCATCGCCAAGGCCCTTCCCGGGGGCAAGGGCGCGGCCGTGGTCCACGCCCTCGACTCCTTCCACCACGAGTCGGGGATTCTGGCCATCGTCGGAGTGCTCGGTCTGCTCTGGGGCGGGTCCTCTCTCTTCGGGGCCATGGATCAGGCCTTTGCCAGCCTGGGTGAGACCAAGTCGCGCTCCTTCATCCCCCAGAAGCTGATGTCTTTCGGGATGATCGTCCTCTTCGCCTGCTTGGTGGTCCCCGTGGTGCTGAGCTCGAGCCTGCTGGCCGTGGTCAAGTCGGTCCCCGGTATGCCTGGACTGTTGACCAGTGGCCCGGCCAGCCTGCTAATACAGATCGCCTTCTCCCTGCTGGCCGGGACGTTGCTCTTCTGCGCCATCTATTTCCTGGTCCCTCATGTCCGCCGCTCGGCGCGCGCGGTGATCCCCGGCGCGATAAGCGCAGCCGTCCTCTTCGAGGCGTTAAGCCTGGTCTTCCCCCTCTACTTCAAATTGGCACACGGATTTAGCACCTACGGGACCACGTTTAGCCTCTTCTTTCTGGTCCTGACCTACGTATTCTTTCTTTCCCAGATCACCGTGGTCGGCTTTGCAGTCGTGCTGGAAGGCGAGCCTCAGGAGCTACCGAAGGTGTCCGAGACGGCCAGCAGGGAACCGGCGTCCGCCCATGTTCGGCCCGGCAATACCTGAGCGTCGGCAGCGGGGACCTGGGCGGGTGCCAGCGGTCGACTGACCACCGCCATCAGGTAGAACAAGACGATAGTGGCAATGTTCGCAAGCTGCCCGACAATATCTATAGCTGGGGTGTGGTAGGGCAGGATGTTCGCCAACTGACTGGCGAGTCCGAGCAAGAGGCCAGAAACAACCATGCTCTTACCCCCACGATGAAGTCTGAACATGAGCACTCCACCGAGCAGGCTCAGCACCGCCCCCAACTCCAATCCTGCACTGCAGAAGAAGAAGAGTGCACCACCACTGAATTGCAGCGACTCCCAGTGAAAGACGGAGCTGACAGCTGTCACCTGCTGGAACGAGATCGACTGTGAGATTAGAACCAGGACTGACCAGGCTGCAAAGAAGAGCCCGACGCTGGCGGTATCAAACCTGACGCTGGCCGGTACCTTCTCGGCAAATGGCGGGGACACCAGAAAATTGCGCATCACTGGGGCGCTCCTTTCGTGCACCGTAGGCGACGGGTGGATTCTCGCACCCGGTGCCCTTACCGTCTAGCCCAAGAGAACTATCTATTAGCGGGTTGACTCTTTGGGCTCAAAAGCCGCCAGACCGTACCGGCTATCCGCGGAGTGCCGGCTCCCAAATGCCCGCCCGGTAGAGCCGGCCCGGAAGCTCCCGACCTAGCAGCTTCTCCAACCATTGCGCCGTCCTACACAAGCCCGAAACATCCGCTCCGATGCCAGCGCCCATCCGCTCCAGCATGTAGAGCAAATCCTCGCTGCAGACGTTGCCCGTGGAGCGGGGGGCGAAGGGACAACCTCCGATACCGCCCACCGAGCCATCGAACCGCCGCACGCCCGCCTGGTAGCCGGCCAGAGCGTTGGCCAGCCCCATGGCTCGCGTGTCGTGGAGGTGAAGAGAGAGCCAGCTAAGCGGTACCCGGGCCGCCAGCAGCTCCACCATCGCCGTGATCTGAGAAGGATCGGCGACCCCGATTGTGTCCGCCAGGCTGATCTCACTCGCCCCCAAGGCGATCATCTCACCGGCCAGCTCGCATACCGGCTCAGGCGCAACCCTGCCCTCGAAGGGGCATCCGAAGGCAACGCTCAGACTGGCGTCCCAGAGGCAGCCAGCAGTCCTTGCCAGCTGAGCCACCACACCGATGTCCTTGAGGGTCTCCTCGACCGACCGATTTAGGTTGCGCTGATTGAAGCTGTCGGTAACGCCCACGTTGACGATGACCCGCTTCGCCCCCACATCCAGAGCCCGCTCCAGGCCCTTGCGATTGGGGACCAGAACCCGCACCCGGTTCATCACATCAGGACCGCGCTGGGTCGCCAGACCGGTCATCACCGCCTCGGCGTCGGCCAACTTGGGGACCCACTTTGGGGAGACGAACGAGGTCGCCTCGACAAGGTCGACACCGGCATCTAGGGCCCGCCCGATCAACTCCAGCTTGCGTTCAGTGGTGAGCTCCTCGGGGAGGTTCTGGAGCCCATCGCGCGGTCCCACCTCGGTGAATGAGATCCGCTCGCTCAGGGCCACTGCAGAGGTCACTGGAGCCGGAGTCTAATCCCGTCGTCGCAGCCGTTCGATGGTGGCCGCCGCCGCGGTCACCACCGGTCCACCAGGGGGAGCGACCCCCAGAGTCACCCCGAGAATTGCCCGGCGCGCCCTAAACGCGGCAACTTTGGTACGGCTCAAGCAGCTCGAGGAGCAGAACCGTCGCGACCCGTTCTTAGAGGTGTCGATGAAGGCGCTGTCACAGTTGGCGGCACTGCAAAGGCCCAGTCGGGCACCCCCGGGGGATCCGATCACTACAGCGAGGGCGATGACGCACATCGCTCCCCGGGCCGCCACTTGGCCTGCCTCCTTGGCCTGGCTATGAAAGTGGAGATGCCAGGGCTCACCATCGTGCTGGGCCAGCTGGGGAGCCGCCTGGTACCGAGCCAGCATGGTGTTGACCAGGGCCGCCGCTCGATCCTGGCGGCCCTGGGCCATCAGCTCGAATACAGAGCGTAGATCAGCAGCCAGGCAGATCAACTCCTCGCCAGCCTGGCGTTTCAGGGTGACCGGATAGCCCGCGATCTTGGATTCGACCGCCTGGGCCAACTCCCGTCGCGCCCCAGGGTCGGTCGGCAAATGCCAGAGTCGGCCCCGAGACCAACCTGGGCTGAGCCTGTTGATCAGCTCAACGGCCGGTTCCACCCCTCGATCCGCGTAACTCTCAAACTTCATTTTGATCGGTACCAAAAGCATGGTACACTGTTACTGTCAACGGCGGTATCAACAGTTACAAAGGAGGCATTCATGTTTGATGGATCCCTATACCTCCTAGCCCAGGATCATGAGCGCGACCTCCATGCTGCTGTGGTGGGGGGAAGAACCGGGCGCGATCTGGCGGGTCTGGCGGAGGCGACGCGCAGGCGACGGGTGGCCGCGGCACGGAGGTTACTCAGAGGCGCTCTGCGGCGCAGCTGACGTCGACCGGAGAGTGTCCAGCGAGGCGCTGGTCGGCGGTGCGGGGACTTCTCATCGGCGTCTCCCATCAGCCGGCCTGGAGCACACTGCTGGGGCCTCCCCCGAGCCTAGGAGACAGAAAATCACCCGACCGAGTCATCAACCCTGCAATCATGACCGCAGTGGATGATGCCGCGGGCCGACCCAATGTCGGCAATTGCCACCTCCCGGACGGGCGGTGCGTTACCCTCCTGGCCACCCTCCGTGGAAGGGAGATGGCTAGATGACACCTACATATAATTCAGGCCGCATGGACGACAAGGTGATGGTCGACCTGCTCGAGCGGGTCGGCAATCTGTTCACGTCCAGCCTCGACCTCAAAGTCAACATCGACTTCACCCTGCGTGCCCTCTCGCAGCTCGTCTCCTGCGACGGGGCAACCGTTTTCCTCCTCGACGAGGACGAGACCCGCCTCACGGCGATGGTCACTTTCCCCTACACCGAGCAGGTGAGCAGCGTTGCCTCCTTCGGCTTAGGCGAGGGTATCGTGGGCTGGTCGGTTGCCGAGCGCAAAGCACTGCGGGTGGACGATGCCACCTTGGATCCGCGCTTCAAGGCCCTCTCGGCCCCCCATGCTCCGCGCAGCGTTCTGGTCATGCCGCTGGAGTCACCCAACCGAGTGGTCGGCGCCCTCACCCTGACTCGCAAGCGAGTCAAGCCATTCACCGAACTGGAGCAGGCCCTGGTGCGGGTCATCTCCAACCAAGCCGCGATCAGCATCGACAACGCCGCCCTGCACGCCGCGGTCCAGCGCCAACTCCAAGAGATTGCCCTCCAGAAGCATGAACTGGAGGTGGCCAATGCCCAGATTCGGGAGAACAGCCGGCTCAAGAGTGAGTTTCTGGCCAACATGAGTCACGAGCTGCGTACCCCGCTCAATGCCATCTTGGGATTCAGCGAAATCCTCAAAGACAACTTGGCCGGCAAGATGAGCGCCGCCCAGCAGCACGAATGTCTTGAGAACATCCACGCCAGCGGTCGCCACCTCCTCAACCTGGTCAACGACGTTCTCGACCTGAGCAAGATCGAGGCCGGGCGGCTGGAACTGCAATACGAGGAATTCCTCTTGGGGGCCTGTATTTCCGAGGTCCTGACCGTGGTTCGACCCCTTGCCGAGCGCGGCGGCGTCACCCTGGAGGTGGAGATCGACAACGAGACCGTCCTGCTGCGCGCCGACAAGGGCAAGTTCAAGCAGGTGCTCTACAACCTGCTCAGTAACTCCATCAAGTTCACCCCGGAAGGTGGGCAAACCGTCATCAAGACGAAGACCCGACCCCGCGCCGGACAGTTGGTGCTCCAGGTCAAGGACAACGGAATCGGCATTGATCCCCAGCACCACGACCAGATCTTCAGCGAGTTCTTCCAGGTGCAGGCTTCCGATGACCGTCAGTTCGAGGGGACGGGACTGGGACTGGCCCTGGTAAGGCGCCTTGTGGGGCTGCACGGCGGCACGATTAAAGTTGACAGTCAACTCGACCACGGCACCACCATGACGGTTACGCTGCCCCTGCACGGCCTGCGTCCCGATGGGCAGATGCGTAACCGTATCCTCGTTATCGAGGACAATCCGAGTAGCCTGGAACTCTCCACCCTGGTCCTGCGCGGTCAGGGATTCAAAGTGGATACCGCCACAGACGGTCAACAAGGGTTACAAAAGGCCAAGTCACAGAGCTACGACCTGATTCTGATGGACATCCAATTGCCCGGGATTGATGGGCTGACGGTGACGCGCCTGCTCAAGGCGGACCCGCGCACCGCTCAGACTCCTATCGTGGCCCTCAGCGCCCGGGCCATGGTGGGCGACGAGAAGGAGGCCCTGGAAGCGGGTTGCTCAGGCTATATAACCAAGCCGATCGAGGTGAAGAACTTCGTGTCTACGGTCACCGAATACCTGGAGGCACAGGGTGCATGAGCGGCGGTAACAAAACCATCCTGCTGGTGGAGGACGATCAGGCCACCCGCGATATCGTCCGGCTCGCCTGCGAGCCGCAGCACTACACCGTGGTGGAGACGGGCACCGGTCTGGAGGGGTTGGACATGGCCCAGCAGACCTCCCCTGACCTGATCATCCTAGACATCAACCTGCCCGGCATGAGCGGTCTCGACGTCTGCCGCAAGCTGCGTGCCGATGGCTACAAGGTGCCCATCATCATGCTCACCGCCAAGAGCGACACCATCGATGTGGTGGTGGGTCTGGAGTTGGGGGCCGACGACTATGTTGTCAAGCCGTTTGAGGTTCGCGAGCTGGTCGCCAGAGTGGGTGCCCACCTGCGCCGCTCCGACGTGGCTCCGACCGACCAGCTCAAGGAGCGCTTCGAATTTCCCGGTCTGACCATCGACCTGCGCCGCCGCCAGGTCTATCGGGACGGCGAGGAGATCCAGCTGACCCTGACCGAGTTCAACCTGTTGGCTCTCTTGGCCAGCCGACCGGGCCAGGTGATGAGCCGCGCCGAGCTCCTGCGCCGGGTCTGGGGATATGAGGTGGAGATCGAAACCAGGACAGTGGATGCCCACGTCTACCGCTTGCGGCGGAAGATCGAGCCATCGGCGGACAGGCCGTCCTACATCCACTCAGTTCCGGGGATCGGCTACCGCTTCGCGGGCTGATCCGGGGCCCGCTGGCGCCGATGATCGGCCTGATCAGCTGACCATTTGGGATGGATCCAGGCTGACCCCCTGACCCCAGCTCCGGGTAGTCGCTCGGAACTGGGACTGCCGCTTGAGGATCCGGCCGGCTCGCGAAGATCCCCGGCGAACACGATCGTGTCCCCATCCTCCCTGACCGCCCCCGAGCCCTGGTAGGTGGCGCGGGCGGCCAGCTTCGATGAGTCGGTGGCGACCCACATTCCGTAGCAACCTGCGGTCGCGAGCCAGTTGGGCCAGTCGCCGCACCAGCGCGAGCCCGGTCCCCTGACGGCGGTGGTCGGCGGCCACCGCCAATTCGTACAAGAACATCCCGGTGCCCTTGTCGGGATGGGTGGTCTCCACGCCGCTGACGAAGCCCACCGGCTCGTCGGCGACATAGGCGATCAGCAAGTGGTGACCCAGTTCAGCGAGAAAGCGCTGGGTGGCATCCGGCTGAGGGGGCCGTCGAAGAGGTAGCCGGCGGCCAGCACCCTGGCGGTGTCGTCCGGGCCTAACGATGAGATCATCAAGGGGGCTGGTTCAGCCCGACTGTCGAGCGAGATCGGCGCCGATCACCAACCGTGGTCCTCCCGGCGACCCAGAGCTCAGTAGATGAATCCCACGAAGTAGCCCATCGCCGGCGAGATGGTGCGGGTGTCCTCAACCCCCAGGCCGTCGACGTTCATCTCCGACTGCTCCCAGCTGCCGTTGGGCAGCACCTTGGTCACCAACCCGACGTGGCCGTCGTACCCGTTGTCGAAGACGGCAATGGCGCCCACCACCGGCACCTGACCCTCCGGGTAGCCGTAGGCCTGGGCGTTGGTCCACCAGTTGACGGCGTTGCCGGACCAGGGGACATAGCGCTGGCTGGCGACCCAGTAGGTGCACTCGCCCCAGGGGAAGGGGTCGCTTGCGTCGGGCTTGCTAGGAGCCACCTCGGGGACACCGACCGACTGGGGATAGAAGTCCTGGGAAGGCAGCGAGGTCGGCGATGCAGCGGCCGGCATCAATAGGAAGCTGTTGGCTGCCAGGGTGCTCGCTGCGGTCAGATTGTTGTAGTTGAGGACCACGCCGGGACTCACCCGGAAGCGGGCGGCGAAGCTCGTTAGCGTCTCTCCGGGCAGGACCCGCACCAGAACCGTAGGGCCGGCCGGAGGGATGAGCACGTCCTCTCCCACTGCCAGCGTGCTGGCCCAGCTGAGTCGATTGGCCCAGTCGATCTCCTCGGGGGTCGTCGCGTACTTGGTGGCCATGACGGCCAGGCTCGCCCCCACCGGGACGCCGACCACGGGAGCGGGCAGCACTTGGATGCTCCCGGGAACTGCAGCTGGCTTGTCGTAGTACTGGCCCGCCTGAGCGGAAGACGGCGTCGGCCATACCGAAACCGAGGTGGAAACCGTCTGGATCCCGTTTTGTGAGGCGGAGATCCAGCCCGCGATCAGCAGGCCACAAGCGGCCAAGACCACGGCGAAGTGAGTAAGACGACGATCAGGACCAGGCAGGAGCTTCTCCCCAGCTGCCCACGGCGGACGACAACCTCTCGCTGACGCCCACGCTCCCTCAAGCAGCGCGCCCGCGCCCCGACCCTACCAGACGGCTCGTCGGGGTGTCAAAGGAATCCGAGTTCACCTCAAGTGGGACTTCCCCGCCGGTGGATGCGCAGCCCTGACTATCCTGGGTGCCCAGATGGCTTTCAACCCGGACTGTCTCGGGACGCGTTACCAAGGGACGCCGCAGCTACTCGATCGCAATCGCCACCGCGCCTACGCCGAGGCGGTGGGCGCCTCTCCGGACGAGGAGGGGGCCTTTGTCACACCACTCGCCTGTTTCGCCGCGGTCTACTTGCTCTGGCCGGTCGTCCCTCAGCTCTTCCAGGATCCCGCTGTGGGCTTGGACGTCGAGCACCTACTTCATGGCGAGCAGGAGTTCTCCTTCGAGCGGACCGTTGTCTTCGACGAGACCATCCGGCCTGAAGGTGTCATCACGCAGGTCAATCAGCGTCGGGGAATGGTCTTCCTCGAGTTTCGCTGCGAGGGGCGAGACGGCAGCGACCAGGTGGTGGCCCGAGCCCGGAGCCTCTTTGTGGTGCAGGAGCCCAAGTGAGCCCCGGCCAAGGTCTGGACCACTTCCCGCCCGCCGTCGGGGAGGGGCCGCCCGAGCGGACCCGAGAGATCACTCAGGGCGTGATCGCCGCCTACGCCGAAGCCTCGGGAGATCACAACCCCCTTCATCTGGATCCGGAGTACGCGCGCCGGGCTGGGCTTCCCAGCACGATCGCTCACGGGTTGCTCACGCTGGGCGCCGCCTGTGCCAGCGTGGAGACCTGGGCAGGCGAGCGAGCCTGGGTCTCCCAGGTTTCGTGCCGCTTCTCGGCTCCGGTGCGTTCTGGCGAGGAGCTGACCTGCACAGCTCAGGTGACTGCCGTCGACGAGGTGATGGCCACCTTGGAGCTGGCCGCTCTGACGTCAGCAAGCGAGCGGGCTCTTACCAAAGCCAGGGTGGAGCTGAGACCCAGGGGCGACATCTAGCCGGTGCCACTGGATTTCTCTCTAAGCAAAGAGCAGGAGGAGATCCGGGAACTCGCCCACCAGTTCGCCGAACGTGAGATCCGCCCGGTGGCGGCCGAGTACGACGAGCGCGAGGAGACTCCCTGGCCGGTGATCCGCAAGGCCCAAGAGGTCGGTCTGGGAGCCGCGGCTTCGTTGCCGGTCGAGTACGGCGGCGGAGGTCTCGACCCGCTCACCCGCCTGCTGGTACTCGAGGAACTGGCCTGGGGCGACGCCGGAATCGCGGTCAGCATCTCGGCCAGCAGCCTGGCCGCCACAGCCATCCTGGCCATGGGCAGCGAGAATCAGAAGAAGCGTTACCTGAGCGTCCTCTGCGACCCCAGCGAGGTGCACCTGGGAGCCCTGGGACTGACCGAGGCGGACTCCGGCTCCGATTCCCTGGCCCTGCGCACGACCGCCCAGAAGGTGGCCGGTGGCTACCTGCTTAACGGCGTCAAGCAGTTCTGCACCAATGGCGGGATCGCCGAGGTCCAGGTCGTCTTTGCCAGCTTGGATCTCAGCCTGGGCCCGGCGGGAGTTGCGGCCTTTGTGATCGAGAAGGGCAACCCCGGCATGCGCCAGGGTCGGAAGGAACGAAAGCTGGGGGTGCGCGCCTCCCACACCGCCCAGGTGGTCCTTGAGGACTGCTTTGTGGCTGAGGACGCCCGACTCGGGTTAGACGCCTCCCGAGCGAGCCCGGGACGGGGTGCGGTGGGCGCACTGGCCACGCTGGAAGAGACCCGCCCGGGAGTGGCAGCCGCAGCGCTGGGGATCGCCCGAGCGGCCTTCGAGTATGCCCGCGACTACTCGCTCCAGCGCGAGCAGTTCGGCAAGCCCATCGGCGCGCACCAGGCGATCGCCTTCAAGTTGGCGGATATGGCGACCGAGATCGACGCCACTCGACTGCTGGTGTGGCGCGCCGGTTGGCTGGCGGCTCAAGGTTTCGGCTTCGCCAGAGGGGAAGGCAGCATGGCCAAGCTGATGGCCGGCGACGTGGCGATGCGGACCACAGTGGAAGCGGTGCAGGTGCTGGGCGGCTACGGCTACGTCAAGGACCATCCGGTTGAACGCTGGATGCGCGACGCCAAGATCTACCAGATTTGGGAGGGGACCGCCGAGATCCAACGCTTGGTAATAGCGCGTGCCATCCTTGGCACTCGAATCTAGTTGGCCATGATCTAGCCCCGATACCGCTCCTGACCCGAGTAGAGGACGCGGGCCAGGGTCACGACTCAGGGCCCGCCGACCATTGTTCGTCCGGCTCGAAGTGGCGGGTTGCGTGGACCTCGTTATCCATGCCATAGACCCGCTTGAGATCAGCAATGGCTGCAAGGGCCTTCTTCCCGTGGGGACTTGCGCTAGCCTCTCCCTCCTGCCCTGGTACGGGATCAAACGAGTGCAGCACAATCTTTTCGAGAAGTTCTCCAAGAGTCAGGCCATCGAACTCGGCTAGGCCCTTCAAGACCTGGACCATGCGTTTCTCCATACGAACGCCTATTTGCACCCTTTCCACGGTCGACTGCCGCAGCGGATCTGACATCACTGCCTCCTCGGCGATCTGGGACCAAGACCGTTAGGTCCATCGGTCCCAAGGTAACAGCAGGCACGTAGCCTGTCAAGAGCACTGGGCGGTCTCGCCCGCCGGGCAGGCGGGTAGCAAAAAACGTAGCCAAACCAGCTGATTGGAACTCAGACGGTCCACAGCTACCAGATCTGGGACGGCACCGCCGAGATCCAACAGCTGGTGATCTTAAGGGCGATTTTCGACACGCGCTTCTAGGCCTCCGAGCCGCTCCGGTCGCCTTGCCCTAGCTGCCGTCGCTCGCCGGAAGCAATTTGGCCGAGGTCACCGGCGTCACCTGGATCTCCCCGCACTGCAGGTTCTCAACGTCTCCACCGTACGGCGTGATTTGGGCTCCCGCTCCCGACAGTTTCAGGCTGCTGGCAAGGCCCGGCGGGGTGAACTGCAGTTCAGCTGACGTGGGACAACTCGGTGCCCCCGAATATCCCGTGGAATTGGGATAGAAGAGACCGAAGTAGGCCCTCCCGCCGGGGCTGAGTACAACCAACCCGGGACTGACGCGGTCGAAGCCCGGTT
The DNA here is from genome assembly GCA_035534695.1 of Candidatus Dormiibacterota bacterium. Classification (GTDB taxonomy): domain Bacteria; phylum Chloroflexota; class Dormibacteria; order Aeolococcales; family Bog-877; genus Bog-877. The sequence continues at coordinate 71,868 of DATLRN010000003.1, read as the reverse complement.
GGGCGGGCTGGTCGAGGGTGGAGATCGGGCTTCCGTTGCTGCCCAGCATCTGCACTGTCGGATAGCCATACAAAGCACATGTCTGCGAACCAATGTTGATGAAGGCGAACTCGGAAAGCTCCGAGCCAGCAGCAGCCCCAGTGAGGCCAGCCCACGGCTGCAGTTGGGCGGCCGGGCATATCCCCAGGGCTGGTGTCGGGCTGGCGGTTGGCGTGGGACTACTAGATGGTGATTGCGCTGGGTTGGTTGGAGTCGGGTTGTGTTTTGAGATGTGTACCGTGGGCGAGCACCCGGCAAGGAGCCCGACGGTGAGCACCGCCAGGACAACAGGCTCCACTCTTAGCCCGTACATAGACGAAGCGGAGCCTAGCATCCGCGGCCGGGAAAGTAGGGGTCAGCGCCCCAGCAGGGCAGCCAGATTGAGGGGTTTGCGGGGTGCCTTGAGGTGGAAGTGCTTGCCGAAGTGAGAGAAGGTCACGACTCCCGCGGTGGACTGCACCCAGCGCAGGGGATACGGCTTTCCGGTAGTAGCCACGTAGATTGTGTTTGTGGGAGATTCACGGACCGCCACCGCCGGCTGCCCCGTTACGGCGTCCGACTTGCCCCGCACCGCCGTGGTATCCGTCTTGGTCAGCGCATTGGCCAGATTGGCGGCTGAAGTCAGCTCGCCGAAGGCCAGGGTGAGCTGCGCCGCCGTGGCGCTGCTGGCGGCGATGAAGACCCAGCGATCACCGAGGTCCGCCTGGAGGCTGGCTCCCCCGACCTGGCTCCAAAGCGTCTTGCTCCGAAAGTAATCGACACCGCCGAGTTCCTCCGCTTCGAAGGCTACGGCGGCCGAGGTGAAGCTGCCGCCTCCCGAGTGGGGGCCCTCGATCTCAAAGGTGATTGAAGCCGGGCTTGCCGCCACGGTGCTGGTGGCGTGGATCTCGAAGCTGTGGGCGGAGCGGAGCGCGGCTCCGGCGGCTTGGATGATCTCTCGCCCCGACTCCTTCTCGACCCCATTCGAGCCAGGCGCACAGGAGGAGAGAGTCAGCAGCAAACCCGTAAGAGCCGCGACCAGGGCCAGCCAGCGGCGAGTTCGAGAGTGCGGTCCACCGGCCAGGGACGGGAGAAGGGTCACTTGGGTCCTCGCGCGAAGAACCGCCGTTGCCGCGACGGTTCTGGGCCGCGCGCTGCTGGCCACTGCTGCCGAGCCGCTGCTCTCGACCAGAGCATCGTAGCCGAAGGTGATCGGCCCCGAGGGCCGGGCTGGGAACTCCCGAACCCGCTCCGGACGCCTGTGCCCGGATGGCTAAACTCGGGCCGATGCCTATGTTCGACCTGTCCGGAAAGGTGGCCCTGGTAACGGGAGCATCGCGGGGTCTGGGTCGCGCCGATTGCCTGGCCCTGGCCCGGGCGGGCGCCGACGTGGTGGTAACCGACATCCTCCTCGAGTCTGATTCCAACCTGCTCCAAGTGGCCCAGAAAACCGCCAGCGTGCTGGCTCAGGTCATGGCTGCGCAAGATGTCGTCTACGCCGAGCAGACGGCCGAGGAAATCCGCTCTATGGGGAGGCGCGCCAAGGCGTTTCAAATGGACGTCACCGACCGCCAGCAGGTGCACTCGGTGATGGACAAGGCAGCTGCCGAGTTCGGCGCCATCGACATCCTGGTCAACAATGCGGGAATTCTCGACCATCTCGGACAGCTGGCCGACCAATCACCGGAACTTTGGGATCGTGACCTGAATGTCAATCTGACGGGCGCATTCAACTGCACCCAAGCCGCCTGGCCGTACCTTCGCGAAGGCGGCTTCGGCCGTCTCATATTCATGTCGTCTGTGGCCGGGACCTTGGGCGGATTTGGGCAGGCCAGTTACAGCGCGACCAAGGCGGGATTGCTCGGTCTGATGCGCTCGGCGGCGCTGGAAGGTGCACGCCACGGGATCACCAGCAACGCCATCGTCCCCGGTGTCATCGCCACGGAGGCCTTCAACACCAGTCCGCCGGGAATGCGCGAGCGGATGGTGCTGCGCACCGCCATGCGGGAGGCGGGCCGGCCCGAAGACGTGGCGCACGCAATTTGCTTTTTGGCCAGCCCCGAAGCGGGATACATCACCGGGGTAGCCTTACCCGTGGCCGGAGGAATCGATCTCTTCACCTTTTGAGGTGAGCTGGACGCCCAAAGCGTGCCTTAATTTGCTTCCCGCCTGCTATAGTTGCGGCCGCCAGACGAAGTCCCGGGCGGCGATTCAAGGCACGACCGAGCAGTCCTGGCCAGTACCCGATTTGGAGGATGCTCGGAGTGAGTCTCGCCGACGTTACCCTGACCTGCCGCGAATGTGGCTCGGAATTCATCTTTACTGCCGGAGAGCAGCAGTTCTATCAGTCCAAGGGACTGGTCAATCAACCGACTCGGTGCCAGCCCTGCCGTCAGCTGGCCAAGGCCTCGCGCCAAGGCTCTAACGGCTACGCCTCAGCTGGACCCCGACCGCCGCGACAAATGTTCGATGTCGTCTGCGCCGACTGCGGCAACATGACCCAGGTGCCCTTCCAACCCAAGTACGACCGTCCCGTCTACTGCAGCAACTGCTTCGAGAATCACCGGGCCGCGCGCTAGTCGCGAGGCACGGCCGGGGCCAGTCGGCGCAGGGTGGCAAAGCTCTCATCCAAGGCCTCGGGTTCGACGGCACTGACACGGATGGTCACACCATCGCTCTGCGGGTATGAACCGAAGCTAACCTGCGGGTAACTGGCCTCCAGTTCGGTGAGCACCGGGAAGAAGGTCGACTCGGCCACGCCAGGGAAGAAGAGCTCTCGATAAATGCGACCTCCGTCGCCATGCAGATAGATGGGCGCGATCTCCTCCTGGAAGACCGCCTGCAATTCGGCCGGAACCCCGGGCACCACGAAGAGCCAGCGGTGCGCTCCGCCGCCAGGAAGTGGGATAGCGAGCGGCGGCGCCCCTCCGACCGGATTGCGGAGGACGATCGCACCCTTGGGTATGAGCGCCATCTTGAGGGTGCCAGGATTGGGTTCGGGGCTGGGTGCCCGACCTTCACGGAAACGCTGGGCTACCCTCTCTCTGACGCGGGCCAGAACGGCCGGATCCCCGACCAGACTGACCCCCAGCATCTCGGCCACTGCGGCCATGGTCCGATCGTCTGGAGTGGGACCGAGACCGCCACAGCAGAAGACGCGCTCTGCCTCCCCGGCAACCGCCGCCTGAAGCTCTTCGACGATGAGCGGAATCTGGTCCGGGATGACCACGATCCGCGAGCAGGGATAGGGCGTACCGCTGAGCCGACTGGCCAGCCATGCCGAGTTGGTGTCGGCGGTGTGACCGGAGAGAAGTTCGTCCCCGACCGCCACGATCCAGCTGAACAAAGGCGTCCCCTTGATGACGTCGTCGACGGTGCCGGTCCGCCGCTCACCGCGAATCATGCCCCTCCGCTGCGGAGATGCACCACCGAGCGTCCGGATCGTGCCTGACTCGCGACCGCCGGCGCCTACCGGCCAGAGGCTGTGTCGGGACCTGCTGGGGCGGAGACGTTGCGATCGAAACTGGCTGACCGCCATCTTCGCCAAGGTCCCAATGGGGTTGGGATGGTCCGGCAGGCTCCGCCGCGGATATAATTCGGCGGCTCCGGTCAGCATCAGTTCCAAGCGGAACAAGGGCCCGGGCACCTCACTTTCTCAGTCAGAGTCCGCCGCGCGCGGCTGGAGGATCACACCGCAATGACTCGAACCGTGCTGATTCCGGTGCTGGTCGCCGGCTTGCTGGCCTTGGCCTACGGGGCATACCTGGCCATCGGGGTGATGCGCCAGTCTCCGGGGAACGAGCGGATGCAGGAGATCGGCCAGGCCATCCGCGAGGGCGCCTCCGCCTACCTCAACCGCCAGTACACGATCATTGCCGTGATTGGGTTGGTGCTGGCCCTGGTCCTCTACCTGGGCGGATTCGTCAACTCCGTGCTGGGCTGGAAGACGGCCCTTCTCTTCCTCTTCGGGGCGACCCTCTCAGCGAGCGCTGGGTACGTGGGCATGAACGTCTCGGTGCGCAGCAACTATCGGACCGCCGAGGCCGCTCGTCGAGGCGTGGGACCGGCGCTCAAGGTCGCCTTCAACGGCGGCGCCGTGACCGGCTTCTTCGTGGTCGGTTTCGGCCTCTTGGGCGTCACCATCGCCTTCTGGATCCTCGATCAGCCCTCCGCCATCGTCGGACTGGCGTTCGGAGCGTCACTGATCTCGGTGTTCGCCCGTCTTGGGGGTGGCATCTATACCAAGGCCGCCGACGTAGGTGCCGACCTGGTGGGAAAGATCGAGGCCGGTATTCCCGAGGATGATCCGCGCAATCCGGCCGTGATCGCGGACAACGTCGGCGACAACGTCGGCGACTGTGCCGGCATGGCCGCCGACCTCTTCGAAACTTATGCCGTGACCGCGGTGGCGGCCATGCTCCTGGGCGGCTTGGAGTTCCACAACTTCGATCTCACCATCTATCCGCTCCTCTTGGGGGCGATCGGGATCCTCGCCTCGATCTTCGGGACGTTCTTCGTCCGGGTGGGCAAGGGGGGCTGGATCATGGGCGCCCTCTATCGGGGCTTGGTATCGGCCGGCCTCTTCGCGATCGTCGGCTTCCTCATCGTCACCCTGGTCCTCAAGGCCAATGGCGGTCTCTCCTCCAAGCTCCTGGGGCACCCGGTGCTCAACCTGGTCTGGGCGGGAGTGATCGGAATCGTGATCACCCTCCTCATAGTGGCCATCACCGAGTTCTTCACCGGGGGCCAATTCAACCCGGTTCAGATGGTGGCGCGGGCCTCGCAGACCGGCCACGCCACCAACATCATCGCGGGCCTAGCGGTAGGCCTGGAGGCGGCCGCGCCGCCTGTCCTGGTCATCGGGATCGGCATCCTCGGCGCCTATGCCCTGGCCGGCCTCTACGGCATCGCCATCGCTGCCATGAGCCTGCTCAGCATGGTGGGCATCGTCGTCGCCATCGACGCCTACGGACCGATCACCGACAACGCCGGCGGCATCGCCGAGATGGCCGACTTACCCGAATCGGTGCGCGCCGTGACCGATCCCCTGGACGCCGTGGGCAACACCACCAAGGCGGTCACCAAGGGATATGCCATCGGGTCGGCGGCGCTGGCCGCTCTGGTCCTCTTCGCCGGCTACAACGAGACCCTGGGGCACCACCACTTCGACTTCAGTCTTAGCAATCCCCGCGTGATCGTCGGTCTCCTCTTCGGCGGCATCCTGCCGGTGCTCTTCGCCTCCCTGTCGATGCAGGCGGTGGGCCGGGCCGCCGGTGGCGTCGTGGAGGAGGTCCGGAGGCAGTTCCGGGAGATCCCGGGGATTATGGAGGGCACCGCTAGACCCCTCTATGGGCGGTGCGTGGCGATCGTCACCCGGGCGGCCCAGCGGGAGATGATCCTGCCTGGCTTGATCCCCGTCGCTGCCCCCCTCCTTGTGGGTTTCATCCTGGGTCCCGTGGCCCTCGGCGGGATGCTCATAGGCACCATCGTGGTCGGGCTCTTCTTGGCCCTCCAGATGACCTCAGGCGGAGGGGCCTGGGACAACGCCAAGAAGTACATCGAAGAGGGCCACTTCGGCGGCAAGGGCACGGAGACCCACGCGGCCGCGGTCACCGGCGACACGGTCGGCGATCCCTACAAGGACACCGCAGGTCCGGCGATCAATCCGATGATTAAGGTGGTCAACATCATCGCCATCTTGATCGCCCCTCTGATCGCGAACCACTTTCTTATCCACTGACCTGTCGGCCGGCCATGCCGCCGCCAGCTCCAACGCCATGCAAGACGCCCAAGTCGCCGAATACGAATCGGAGATCGCCGAGCTCCAGCGCAAGCTGGTTGAGCTTCAGGAGAACGAGGCCGCGCCGGCTCTGATCCAGGAGTACACGGCCGAGGTGCGCATCCTGACCGCCTTGCTGGGTGCGGCCCGGGCTCTCGACGAGGAGCTGCAGGGCGACCCCGACCTCAGCGCGGAACTGGCTCTGCGGGGCTTCCAGCCGAACCAGTTCCGCGAGGTCTACGCCTTCGTCTACGAATCATCACTTGAGATCGAGAAGTCTGGATCTGAGTTCGCCCGGGAGATCGAGGAGACGGACTTCAGCCAGCAACTGAGGGAGACCAGCTGACCCGCTGATCAGACGGCTCGGTCAGTGGGCAGCGCAGCCCTGGCAGATTCCATGACCGAGGAGTTCCACCCGCTCCAGCTCGAATCCCAGCGGCCGAGCCGCGCTGTCCACCCACTGGGGGACCTCGGGGCAGCTGACGTCGAAGGTGCCCCCGCAGCGGTCACAGACCAAGTGCTGATGAGACTCACTCCCCGCCATCACCGCCTCGTAGGTGTTGGCGTGGCCGAGCTGGATCTTGCGGGCCAGGCCGAGCTCTTCGAGCAGGTCGAGGGTACGGTACACAGTGGTGCGCTGGAACCCGGGTAGCTTGCGACCGATCGAGGCGCAGAGCTCGTCCGCCGTGGCGTGGCCGGGATGCTCCAGCAAGGCGGCGTAGACGAGGCGCCGCTGGGGGGTCAGCCGTTTGCCCTGCTGGCGCATGGACTCCAGTCCGTTCACGGTCCTTCACTATAACTGTTGCTCACTATTGCAACATCCTGGCTGGCCTTGGAATTCGCTCGCTGCTGGTCCAGTCGGGGTCCCAGCTATGATCGAGGTCACGTGTCCGCAACCCCAGCGCCCAACCCACTCGCTGCGCTGGAGGACGCCCTGGCCCGAGTGGAGGATCCCGAGCTGCACCGGCCGCTGATGCATCTCGGCATGCTCAAGGGACTGCGCATCGAGGGGTCAGCGGCCAAGATGCGAGTCGTCCTGACCACGCCCGCCTGCCCCCTCAAGGATCGGATTCAAGCGGAGATCGAAGCCGCGGTGATCGGCACCGTCGCCGGCATCGAGACGGTTGAGTTGGAGTGGGACGCCGACGTCACCCGGACTCGGGGCGTGATCGGCCGCCAGGACATCCCCGGGGTGCGCAACACGATCGCCGTCAGTGCCGGCAAAGGTGGGGTGGGCAAGACCACAGTCGCCGTCAACCTGGCCTTTGCGCTCCTACGCACGGGGGCTAGGGTGGGCCTCCTGGACGCCGACATCTACGGGCCTAACGTCCCCATCATGCTGGGACTCAGCGAGCGGCCCTCACAGATCGAGCGTCGTATCACCCCGCTGCGGAAGGGCGATCTCAAGGTGATGTCGATCGGCAGCATCATCGAGCCCGATCGCCCGGTGGTCTGGCGGGGCCCCATGCTGGCCGGTGCTCTGAAGCAGTTCCTCTTCGAAGTCGATTGGGGCGAACTGGACTATCTGGTCTGCGACCTGCCTCCGGGCACTGGGGACGTTCAGCTCACCCTGGCCCAATCGATTCCCCTGACCGGGGCGGTCATCGTGACCACCCCACAGGATGTTTCCCTGGCTGACGTCGGCCGCGGCATCAGCATGTTCGAGCAGCTCCGGGTTCCGGTTCTGGGGGTGATCGAGAACATGAGCGGATTCGCCTGTCCCCACTGTGGCGAGGTGACCGACGTGTTCGGCCGGGGCGGTGGCCGGCAACTGGCTCACGATCGCGAGATTCCCTTCCTCGGCGAGATCCCGCTCGATCTTGCGGTCCGGCTTGGGGGTGGCGCCGGAGAGCCCCTGGTGCTAGCCCAGCCGAAATCGCCTCAGGCGATGGTGTTCGAGCAGGTGGCAGCCCTGCTGGCAGGCCAGATCAGCCAGGTCAACTTCCAAACCGCCGCCGCCCCCGAGATGCCCGCCGGTCCCCGGATTCCCGCCAGTTGACGACCGAGCCGGGCAGCGGGGTTGGCCCAATAGTGATCCTGGTCGTAGTGCTCCTGCTTGGGGTGGTGCTCCTCAGCCGCTTCCTCCGCGGCAGGCGGCGCCAACCCTAGTCAGTTCGCGGAAGGCGCCGCAGAGTCAGGCCAGAACGCCGGGCATGGTGCGGACCGCGGCTTCCCGAATGGCTTCGCGAGCCTCCAGACTGTCGCTGTAGACGCGCAGCCAGACCGTCCGGACCGGCAGCAGCCGAGCCAGCAGTTCAGGTGCAGCCTCGGCCTCGACCCGGCCCGAGATTGGATCGTAGAGGCGAAGCATCTGGTCGTCGCGGGAGGGGTTGTCGGGCCGAGGAGCGGTAGTGGCCACGTCCACCTCCATACCGACCTCCCGGAACCGCTCCGGGAGGGCCGAACGGATCAGCTCCTGGATCTCGTAGGGAGTACCCAAACCATTCGGTGGGGCCGGTTTGTTCAGTTCCCGGTAAGCCTCGAAGGCGAGCCGCCAGGGCAGTCGTCTGCTGGTGACCGCCTCCCAGTGGCGCCCCAGCTCGCGCTCCTCCTCGTCGCGGGGCTCGCGCTGGAGGCGCTCCACCTCGGTCATCAGCGACCAGTCGGTCAGCAGCAGGTACTCGTCGAGGTGATCGAGGGGATTGCCGGGAGGCAGGAGACGGGCACAGGTCTGGGCGAAGACGGGACGCAGGTGAAGGTCGATGCGGCGCACGGTGCGGTGAAAGTAGACGTGGTTGTACATGTAGAGGCGAGCCGAGAGGAACACCTCCAGGGCGGGGGCGCCATGTTGATGCAGAACCAGGCTGCCATCTTTGATGAACATGTAATGGCGCAGCCGGGCCAGGTCCACCGGACCCACCGCCACCCCACACATGTAGGCGTCCCGGGGGACGTAGTCCATGTTGTCGGTGCTGGCCGGCCCGCAGAGCACGGGCTTGAGGGCACGGAGCCAGCCAGGTGGCTCGAATCCGGGCAGCTCCCGAGGCGCCATCACCCAGGCCACCCACTCGGGATGGATCTCCTCCCCTTGATCGAAGTCGCCCTCCGGGCTACTCCGTAAGGCCCGAACCAGCTCGGCCAGCGGCCCCAGCACCAAGCGTCGGCCGATGTCCTCGTGGTCGATTCCGTACTGGGCGAGCACCTCGACGTCAAAGAAGTGACCGAAGGGTCCATGGCCCACGTCGTGGAGCAGACCGGCGATTCGCATGGTCTCCACCACCAACTGTCGCGAGGGCGCCTCGGGGTAACTCTCGAGGAGGCTCGCATAGAGGTGCTCAGTGAAACTGCCGGTCAGATGCATCGCTCCCACGGCGTGCTGGAAGCGGGAGTGCTCGGCGGTGTGGAAGACCCACCAGGCGGATTGGAGCTGGTGGATGCGCCGCTGGCGCTGCAACCAAGGGTGGTCGACTAGCGCTTCCTCGGAGCCCGTACCGTCGTCCCGCCGCTTGGTGATGGTGCAGTACTGGTAGAGGGGATCGGCCAGGAGGTTGACCGCATCGAACCTGCTCTCTGCTCCCTTCACGTGATCGCCATGTTAGGCCGGCAGCGGGAGACTCCGGTCCCGGGCGGAGACTGGTTTGCCAAACTATTTGGTATGATCAAACCAAGCATCCCCATCGCAGGCTAGGAGACGGCGCTTGAGTATTAGGGAAGGATTGGTGGCGGCCCGCCGTTCACCGCAGCGGCCGGTCGGACCCCACTACAAGTGGATCGCCCTCTCCAACACCACCCTGGGCATCCTGATGGCGACCATCAACGCATCGATCGTGTTGATCGCCCTGCCTGACATCTTCCGGGGTATCCACCTCAATCCCCTAGCCCCCAGCAACACCCCCTACTTCCTCTGGCTCCTGATGGGTTACATGGTGGTCACCGCCGTCTTGGTGGTCACCCTGGGCCGGATTGGGGACATGTACGGCCGGGTACGCATGTACAACCTCGGCTTCCTGGTCTTCACCGTCTTCTCCATCCTGCTTTCGATCTCCTGGCTCCAGGGGCCCGACGCGGCCCTCTACCTGATCGTGATGCGGGTACTCCAGGGTGTGGGCGGCGCCTTGCTCTGGGCCAACTCCAGCGCCATCCTCACCGACGCCTTCCCCAGCAACCAGCGCGGCATGGCACTTGGCACCAACATGGTGGCGGCCATCGCCGGCTCCTTCATCGGCCTCGTCCTGGGCGGGGTGCTGGGACCGATCGCCTGGCAGCTGGTCTTCCTGGTCTCGGTCCCGGTGGGGATCTTCGGCACCGTTTGGGCCTACCTCATGCTGCGCGACACCGGGGTGCGTCAGCACGCGCGCATCGACTGGTGGGGCAACCTCTTCTTCGCGGTGGGCCTGGTGGGACTCCTGGTCGGCATCACCTACGGCATCCTCCCCTACGGCCACGCCAGCATGGGCTGGGGCAATCCCATGGTCTTGGGAGCAATGATCGGCGGGGTGCTCTTTCTGGGCTGCTTCATCTATCTGGAGACCAAGGTCAAGTCGCCCATGTTCCACATTGAGCTCTTCCGTATCCGCGCCTTCGCCGCCGGCAACGTGGCGGCCCTACTCTCCGCCCTCGCTCGTGGCGGCCTGATGTTCATCCTGATCATCTGGCTGCAGGGCATCTGGCTGCCCCAGCACGGCTACAGCTTTGCCGAGACGCCCCTCTGGGCGGGCATCTACATGCTGCCCCTCACGGCGGGATTCCTGGTCGCCGGACCGACCGCGGGGATTCTCTCCGACCGCTATGGCTCACGCCTTTTTGCCACCATAGGTGTCTCGGTCTCGGCCGTGATCTTCCTGGTGTTCCAGCTGCTGCCGGCCAACTTCAACTACATCTGGTTCGGGGCCCTGCTCGCTCTCTACGGGCTCTCCAGCGGTCTCTTCGCCTCACCCAATCAGGCCGGCATCATGAACAGCCTTCCCCCCAACCAGCGCGGAGCTGGCGGTGGCATGGCGGCCACCTTTCAGAACTCAGCCCAGGTCCTCTCGATCGGGATCTTCTTCACCCTGATCATCATCGGACTCTCGGCCACCCTGCCCACCACCCTCTACCACGGGCTGGTCGCTCAAGGGGTACCGGTAGCGGCGGCCACCCGGGTCTCCCACCTGCCGGCGGTGGGCAGCCTCTTCGCCTCCTTCCTGGGCTTCAACCCAATCGGGTCCCTGCTGGGTCCCATACTGCCCCACCTCACCCACGCCCAGCAGGCCTATCTGACCGGCCGGGCCTTCTTTCCTCACCTGATCTCGGGGCCCTTCATGAATGGACTTCATGAGGCCTTCGACTTCGCCATGGCCGCCTGTGCCTTGGCGGCGGTGGCCAGCTGGCTCCGGGGTGGCAAGTACATCCATCAGGAGGACCCACCAAGCCCGGTTCTCGCCTTCAACTCGCCAGCAGTCGATCCCTCTGAAGTGCAACCGGAGGCTGAGCTCGCCGCAAGCCGTGGAGCATCCCTAGAGGAGCGTCCCCTGGAGCCGGCTCAAGCCGGAGATGGCCAGTCGCCGTGAGTGGGACAACGACTGTCGATCAGCTTGCTCCGCAGCAACCGCGGACGACTCCTGACGAAGGTCCGGTCGCCGAGCTGGAGCGTGCGGTCACGGTGATCGTCCGCTGGTCCACCAGTCGCGAGGTTCAGGTCGAGACGATGCGACGAGCTCGCTGTGACCTGCCCTTGGGGGCGGTGACCATGCTCCAGCGCATCGCCAGCTGTGGGCCGGTGCATCCCTCTCAGCTCGCGGCCTACTACGGCGTTGACAACTCCACCATCACGCCCAAGTTGCAGCGGCTGGAAGGCGCCGGGCTGGTGGCTCGCGAACCCGATCCGCGCGACGGGCGAGCGGCGTTGCTGCGTATCACAGCCGCCGGACAGCGCTTGCGTAAGCGTCTGCACTTGTCCCGACGGACCATGCTGGAGGAGTTGCTGCGCGACTGGCCGCCCCGGGATCAGGAGCGCTTAGCCCAAGCCCTCAGTCAATTGGCCTTACGACTTGAGCTCCCACGCGAGGTGACCGAGCCCAAGTAGTAGCCGCAGGGGCGCGCGCCGGTGTGGTTTACCGGCACCGGCCGTAACGCTTCAGAAGCGGTGAGCGCTGAGTTTGTTCGGGCCTCGTACGAGTCGGCTCACGTCGCGCTCTGGTTGCGAGAGAGCAGCAAGTGGCGTGTGGCGAATTTGGTGATCCGGTCGAGGATGGCTTGGCCGCGGGCGACTTGCCGAGGACGCCGTACAACTTGGGCTACATCGCGAGGTGGATCGGCGGCGGTCCCGAGGCCATCAGGGCGATCACCGCCAGCGGTCAGCACACCATGCGTGCGGCCCAACAAATTCCTGACTCCGGTTCCGCCAGCGTGCAGGGGGTCGCGTGAATGCGCCGTCCCGCCATCTCGTATCAGTCGTGTCCGGTCGCGTTGGCTGGGACTCAGTAACGCGAGTCTCTATGAACCCAGGTCGCCTCAGGGTGAACCGATCAGCGTTGCGGCTTCTCGCCACGCATCCCGGGCGTGACGGTGACGCCACCAGCAGGCCCTCCGGACTGAGGAGGCGCGTCACCCCGGTCCGATTTTGTACGAGCAAGCGAAAGCCGCGCTCCTCAAGCTCGCGCGTGGCAGCCTCAATGTCCTCGACGTCGAACTCGAGCCAGGCCTGGGGGACCGCCACGTCGGTCGGCCACTGACTCGTCCCGAAGTAGTAACTGGAATCCGTCCTGCACCTGGCTCTCCAAAGCCCCAGCCGCAGCCACCATCCCCAACCAAACTCCGACCGATGACGACTTAAGCGACACACCACTAGGACGGGCGCGAGAACTGTCGGATCGCGATCCCCAGCATCACCACAGCCGCGATCGCCTCCAAACCGACCTCGAAAAATACTGGCAGCTGCGAGGCCCCCCAGCTGACACCGGGGTCAAAGGTGTGGCGGATCACAGGCGGAATCGAAAGGTAGCTGAAGACCTCCTTGCGGAGCGGGTCGACAGCGTAGGAAAGTGGGTCGAGCTTACTCAGAACGCCCAGCCATACTGGCAATTTGGTCACGGGGAATACCGCCCCCGAGAGGAAGAACATGGGCAGCACGAAGAGCTGAGTCACCACCTGGAAGGACTGTACGTCGGAAATTCGGGCCGCCAGCATCACTCCGAACGCGGTCAAGGCGAAGGCGGTGAGCATCATCTCCAGGAGCAGCACCAGCAGCATGACCGGGTTGTAGGGGACTCCGACCAATCCGGCCAGAGCGAGCATGATCGCCCCTTGAATGGTGGCCACCGTGGCACCCCCCAAGCACTTTCCCAAGACCAGCGTCCAGCGGTGGACGGGCGCTACCAACATCTCCCGAAGGAAACCAAACTCGCGATCCCAAACGATGGAGATCGCCGAAAAGATGGAGGTGAAGAGAACCGTCATGGCGAGCACACCGGGGAACATGAAAGTCCGGAAGTTGAAGTGGTCCGCAGTCGAGATCACCGTCGACAGGCCAGTGCCCAGAATGAACAAGAAGAGCACCGGCTGAGCCAGCGAGGTGATGATCCGCATGCGGTTGCGGCGGAAGCGAATGAGCTCGCGCTTCCAAACCACCCAGAGTGCCCTTAGGTCGTCGCCCGTCCGACCGCCGGCCACCCGGACCACCGGGACGTCAACCGCAGCGGCCACCTACCTCCTCCCCCGGCCGCGCATCCAGGGTGTGGCCCGCAGACGGTCGCCGGAAGTAGCCTCGGCATCCCGGATGGTACGGCCGGTGTAGGTCATGAAGACATCGTCGAGGGTCGGGCGCGACACCCGGATGGAGCTGATGGGAACGCCCAGTTCGGCGAATAGGCGGGGAACGAACTGCTCTCCACCAGGCACATGGAAGGCAACCGCGCCCTCGCTGACCTGGGCCTTGAGCTGGAAGTGTTGTTCGAGCCGCTGTATCGCCTGCTGATCGTCACTGGTGTGCAGCTCGACTCGGTCCTCGCCGATGCTGCCCTTGAGTGCTTCGGGTGTGTCGATGGCCACCAGGACGCCCTTGTCCATGATGGCGAGACGGTCGCAATACTCGGCCTCGTCCATGTAGTGAGTCGTCAAGAATATGGTGATCTTTTCCCGGCGCCGCAGCTCCTGGATGTATCTCCAAATGTGCGACCGCGTTTGCGGATCGAGGCCAACCGTCGGCTCGTCGAGGAACAACACCGCTGGAGAATGCAGCAAGCCTCGGGCGATCTCGAGGCGCCGTTTCATACCCCCCGAGAACGTCTGTACTAGGCCGTCACGCCGCTCCCAGAGATCGACCATCTCGAGCACCTGGTGCATCCGCGTGGGCACCAGATCTCGCGGCACGCCGTAGAGCTCGGCATGGAAGCGGAGGTTCTCGGAGGCGGTCAGGTAATCATCCAGAGTGGTGTCCTGGAACACCAGCCCAATGCGCTGCCGCACCCGGGCCTGATCGGCAACCACGTCGAAGCCCGCCACCCGGGCACTTCCCGCAGTCGGGTTGACCAGAGTGCAGAGCATGGAGATGGTGGTGGACTTGCCAGCCCCGTTCGGTCCCAGGAAGCCAAAGATCTCACCGGTCGCGACATCAAAGCTGACGCCACGAACGGCCTCGATCTCCTTGTAGTTCTTCTTGAGATCCTGGGCGACGACGGCCTGGTCGTCGGCCCCGGCGACCTGGACGGCGGCCGAAGTCTCCGACTGAGTCACCCGGAGAGCTTGCCACACCGACGAAGCCGACCCGCCGGCAGCACCGCAACTTTGATACCGCTCGTGGTCCTGGCAGCCCCCCTCGAGCCACCACCGGCGGAGCAGTAGCTAAGGGAGCCGGGGGTCGGAGCAGATCGGAAACACCTTCCCGTCCGGCGTGCGGAAGTGCTGCCAGCGGTTGCCGCCAGGGCGCCCTTCAATCTCGCCGAGGAGCTCAGCCCCTGCTGCCGCCAGCTCGGCCCTTGCGGCCTCTGTATCGTCGACCAGAAAGCCGGCCACGACCGTATTCGCTGCGAACTGGGAGTCGAGGTCGGGTCCTGATGGCCCGAAAACCTCGACCTTGTCCCCGCTGGGAAGCGTCAGAACAGCGAAGTCGGGGCGTTCAAAGGTCACCGGCATTCCCATCACTCCGGCAAAGAAGCTTTGGGTCAGGTCGAAGTCCTTGGTCTTGACTCCAATCCAGTTGACCCCCAGGACCTTCACCGTCTCCTCAGCCTCGCAACCCGGTGAGCAGCCTAGTGCCCTGGGGACTGCCCCAACCGGTGCAGGGGTCCCAACCGGGACCAGCCTTGTAGGCCCCGTTGTTGCCCTTGGTTACGTCGCGGGTGACCCCCTCGGCCGCCAGCGTTTGGTAGAGGATCGGGTTGAGAAACCCCGGGTTGTGGCCGAGGGCCTGAGCACACCGGACCAGGAGTGCCGCCCACAGGGGAGCAACTGCGCTGGTCCCCCCCAAGACGGACTTCTGACCGTCCACCAAGACCTGGTAGCCAGTCTCGGGGTCGGCGTTGCCGGCGACGTCGGGAACACCTCGGCCCTTCTTGTGGCCAGCGTCGGTTGAAGGGGGTACATGGGCCTTGGCCTGCCAGCTCGGCGAAGCGTAGATGGCGCTCACTCCGCCTCCTGTCGCACCACCCCCTGAGCCATCGTTCCAGGCCACCTCGGTCTGGATGGTACCGTCCTGGGAGGTCGTCCGAGTCCCGCCGCAGGCGAGCACGTGGGGACTGGAGGCGGGAAAGTCCACGTGCGCTTGGCCATCGCCCACGCCGTCACCGGAGCCACTATCGCCGGCCGCCACACAGACGCTGACTCCGAGTAGCGCCGCGTCCTGGAAAGCTTGGTCAAATGCGGTCATGGTGGCCTTGGTCCAGGCGGATTCCGGGCCTCCCCAACTGATCGATAGGACGGACGGGCGATTGGCCTCGTCATGGAGCGCGGCATTGATCGCCGCCAGGAAGCCCTGGTCAGTGTTGGGAGCGAAGTAAACGGCCAGGCGTACCCCGGGGGCCATCGAGCCGGACAACTCGATGTCCAACATCACCTCACCGTCCGGTCCGCCAGGATCACCGGTGGCAGTGTTGCTACCGCCTGCGACTGGTACTGCGATCAAGTCGGGAGCGGGTAGACCGAGCCCGGCGAAATAGGTGCTCACATCAGGGCTCCGGAACCCGCCCCCCAGTTCGATCAACCCGATGCACTCGCCGGAACCGCTGGTTCCGGCGGGGAATCCGTAGAGTTCCGCAACCTGTGTGGGGGGGTAGCTCAGCGGAGCCGCTGCGGCCAGGGATTCAACCGGTTGGGGTAGGGGCAGGGGACGGAAGTGGGGCTGGGCCAGGGGTCTGGTGTCCAGCCCCAAAACGGCTATCACAAGCGGGGCGAATTCCTCGGGAATCGCAATCCTGCCTTGGGCAATCCGGTACTCACCAGCCTCACCCTGGGCGCGGCGGAACTCGACTCCGAAGAGGCCGCTAAGCCGGCCCAGACTTCCCTTGATCTCGACGGTCCGGCGCTCCGGGGCAAGGGCAATCACCTCGACTCCGGCAGCAGTCAGCCACTCGACGAGATAGCGGACGTCGTCGGGATGGGCGCCGCGCACATCGCCCAGTTGCTCTCGAGAAAGATGCGCTCGAAGGCGCGGGCTCAGGCCTCCCAGGTCGTCCACAGCCGGCGTCACCGTGTCCGGGCGGGGCCGGAGCAGCAGCGCCAGCACCGCCTCCTCCTCGGGCTCCGACGCTCCTGCATCAGTCCAGCCCGGGCCGAGCGAGGGTTCCTCGGCCTCGTCAGATGGCACCCCGAGGAGGAAGGTCTCGGAGCCAAAATCTGCCGGCACCATGGCCCCAGTATCGCCCCTGGAGCGGCCGCCGTCCGGCCCTGGCACCCGGGCCCGGGGCCCTCCCGGAGTCAGCCCATCCGCGCCCAGGTCCCCTACCGCTCCTGGGCCAGCCCTCTGGTGATCTGGAGGAGACCGACGAATCTACGGTAGACCGTCAGGTGGTCTTCACCCCCCACAGCCACCTCGAATTCAGAGAGCGCCTCGGTCCCCCGAATCTGGAGAGCAACCTCAGCCAGGTCGGCATTGCGCAGCCGGACGACGAGCTGGATGGGCTCGGAGAACCGGGGAGGAAAGATCTCGGCCAGGCGCCGCAGGCTGTTGGCCGCCCCGTCGTGTATCCGCTGCCGAGCGATCGCGGGATGGAGGCTTCGGGCAGCCAGCCGGGTCACCGACTGTTTGACTACCACCATCTCCGCTCCGGGCAGGACTGGTGCGGCCTGGGCAGCGGTGTGCTGGTCGCCGGAGACCAGGGCAACGGGAACCTGAAAGTGGCTGGCGACCAGCGCATTGATTCCACTCTCCCCCACCAACCGTCCATTCAGAGAGGCCCCGACGACGGCGGCCGGATTGTAGGTGTGGGAGAGCACTGACGCGGCCCCGTCCACGGCCCCGTGATAGCCGATGAAGAAGCAGGCGTCAAAGCCGCGGTCGAGCCCTTCCATCATGTAGAGGGGCTTGTGCTGGCCGGAGCAGTACTCGGCCTCGCCATGGATTTCGTCGGGGGGCAGATTGCGCATGGCCCCGTGGGCGTCGTTGACAAGGAAACTCTCGGCGCCAGCATCCAGGGCGCCGTCGATGGCAGCGTTGACCTCTCCCAGAAGTAGGCGCTGGCCCAGCCCCGGCTCCCCGGTGGCAGCAACCTGGCTCCAGTCAACGATGCCTGCCACCCCCTCCATGTCGCAGGAGATGTAGACGCGGATTTTGGATCCCTCCACTTAACTTGGTTGGTCAGCCGAGTCTGGGTTGCGGCGGCCGTCCCTCATCACCGGGCCGCCGATCCGTGCTAGGGCTCGGGGGCGGTTATCCGGTCTAGTTCGTTCCAGTCCTCATCGGTAGCGGTCCACTCGGCCGCCTTGACGTTGGCAACCACCTGCTCGGGCCGGGTCGCGCCGGCAATGACCGAGGCGACCGCTGGCCGTCCTAGGAGTGCCCCAAAAGCGACCTGGAGGAGCGTGAGGCCGCGCCGTTGCGCAAACGCCTCGAGCACCTCGAGAGTGTTGAAAGTGGTCTGATCTTCCAGCATCGCGGAGTTCTGGCTCGCCCTTGTTCCGGGCGGGGCTGGCTCGCCACGCTTGTACTTCCCGGTGAGCAGACCGCGAGCCAGGGGAAAGTAGGGTAGGAGCCCCATTCCCACATGCTCCAGGGCGGGTAGCAGCTCGCGCTCGGCATCGCGTTCGAGCAGGCTGTACTCGTCCTGGGCGAAGACGAAGGTTGTGAGGCCCAGAGCCTGAGCAGTCCACTTGGCTTCGACCACCTGCCAGGCGGGAAAGTTGGAACAGCCGATCCAGCGCACCTTGCCCGCCCCCACCAATTCATGCAGTGCCCCCAAGGACTCAGCGATGGGAGTCGCCGGATCTGGTTGGTGCATCTGATAGATGTCGATCACCTCGACCCCCAACCGGGCCAGGCTGGCGTCGGCGGAGGCACGGATGTAGGCTGGCGATCCCCGGTGCTGATCGGGATCCTCCCCCGCCCGCGGCATGCCGAACTTGGTGGCAATCAGGGCCTCGTCTCGACGCTCCCGGAGGGCCTGTCCGAGGAGCCGCTCACTCTCGCCCCGACCGTAGATGTCGGCGGTGTCGAAGAGGTTGACGCCGTGGTCGAGCGCCGTGTGGACAACCTCGGCGACCGCCTCGTTTGGCATCCGGCTACCGAAGCTGTTAGTTCCCAGACCGACCGCCGATACCGAGGGGCCGCCCAGGCCGAGTAGGCGGCGCTCCAGCCCGGTTGGGTTGTCCACTAAAACTGCTCCCCGATGAGGTCGGTCATGGCCGTCCAATCTATGGTGTCAGATGAACCCCTGCCCAAGGTCCACCACAATGACCACGGTGCTACTCACCGCCTTCGGAGCCGCGGCCGTGACCTTCATGGTGGTCATGTACGCGCTGGAACGGAGACACCACGCCTTCGTCCTGGCCTTTGCCGGAGGCTGCCTTCTCTCCAGTGCCTACGGGTTCCTGGCAGGCGCCTGGCCGTTTGGTGTGGTGGAAGTGGTTTGGGCCGGTATCGCCCTGCGCCGTTACCTTGGCCTCCGCGCCGATCGACCGTAGCATGGGAGTGGTCGCGCCGGGGCCTGACCCAGTTGACGCAGAGCAAGAGTGGAGAGGACAGACGGATGGAAATCAAAGAGTTGGGCCACTTGGTCCTCTACGTTCATGACGTCAAGCGTTCCGCCCACTTTTACGGGGATGTTCTGGGCTGGAAGCGGATCTCGCCCGAAGGTCTCCCCGTCGCGGCCTTCTCCAGTGGCCGCACCCATCATGAGTTGCTATTGATCGAGGTGGGAGAGCAGGCGCAGGAACTGCCCCAGGGCCGCCACGTCGGTCTCTACCACTTCGGCCTCAAGGTGGCCGACTCCGATGAGGAACTGAAGCAGGTCCTGGAGCACATTCAGAAGCAGGGCGTGGCGCTGGTGGGAACCGCGGACCACACCGTCACCCACAGCCTCTACATCAAGGACCCCGACGGCAACGAGATCGAGCTCTACTCTGACGTCGCCGACGCCGATTGGCGCAATGACCCCCATCTCCTTCTCTCCCCAATCCGACCACTGTCGATTTAGGGACCGGCAGCATGTCCGCCGTGACTGCACCGGACGAACGCTAGATATGCTTGGGCCGAAGGGGGGGAGGTTCGCGTCCAAACCGCGTGCGACCTTGTCAAAGGGAGACGGGCGCTGGCCCGGCGTCCTACACGAGGCATCTGAGCCAACGGGCCGGGAGGGATGACGTCATGAAGAGAGAGTTGCTCGCCAGCAGTGTCGCCGCAGTCCTGGTGGCGGCAGCCGCCGCCACTGCCTCGGTGAGCATCCAGAGCACCACCGTACTTGCCAAGGCCATTTCGGGCTGTGCTCCGAGCCAACTTCACCTCTACCGTGCTGGCCAGCTCACCGTGGCCACCGATGCTCCCGCCTACACCCCTTGGTTCGAGAAGAACCAACCCAGGAACGGCAAGGGCTACGAGGGCGCTGTCGCTTATGCCGTGGCGAAGGCCCTTGGATTCAAGCAAAGTCAGGTGCACTGGACGATCGAGTCCTTCGACAGCTCCTACGCGCCCGGACCGAAGACTTTCGACTTTGACATCAACGAGATAACCATCACCGCAGCCCGGGCCAAGGCGGTCACCTTCAGTGAGGGCTACTACAACGACCGCCAGGCGCTCATCACCTATAAGGGCTCACCATTGGTAACTGCCCATTCCCCAAGCCAGCTGAAGACCTACAAATACGGCGATCAGGTCGGCACCACCAGCCTGGCCTACATCGAGCAGCAGATTCAGCCGACCCAGACGCCCGCTGTCTACAACAACCCCAACGATGCTGTCTCGGCGCTGTCTGACCGCACCATCCAGGGCTTTGTCACCGATGCCCCCACGGCGCAGTACATGGCCTCATCCGGAGAAGTCAAGCATGGCGTGGTGGTGGGGCAGTTTCCCAGCAACGATCAGGCCTATGGCTTGCTGTTTCACAAGGGGAATCCACTGGTCAGCTGTGTCAATCGGGCGATCACCCAGCTCAAGAACAACGGCACCTTGACTCGCTTGCAGAAGAAGTGGCTGGGGATCTACACCAGCATCCCCACCATCCAGCCCTAGACCAGCCGGCGCTTCCCGATCCCTGTGACATCTGACCCAGGCCGGTTCGACGACAGTCCGCTCCTGGTCGCGGGCGGGCCACCGTCGAATAGCCTGGGCGGTGGGCGGCGCCACTCAAAGCTGCAAGGGCGCCGTGCCGTCGCCGTCTCGGTCGCCAGTTCGGTCGTGCTCCTGGGGGTTCTGGCAGCGCTCTTCTTCTTCGCGCCGGGCAGCGCCCAGGTGCGCCAGACCTTCTTCAACATCCCCGATGCCCGCACCGCCTTCTTAGGTGACCCGCGGGGGGGAATCTTCTCGGAGCTGGACGCGCTTCTCATCAACATCGAGCTCTTCCTGACGGCCGAGGTGCTCATCCTGATCCTGGCCATGGTCATCGCCCTGATCCGTCAGCTCACCGGCCCGGTCACCTTCCCCCTCCGCATGATCGCCATCGCCTACACCGATTTCTTCCGCGGAGTGCCGCTGCTGCTGGTCGTCTACGCCATCGGTTTCGGGGTGCCAGCCCTGAATCTGGCCGGGGTCTCGACCCAGCCGGTCTGGGTCTACGGCCTGGCGGCCCTGGTTCTCTCCTATTCGGCATATGTCTCGGAGGTGTACCGGGCGGGAATTGATTCGGTTCACCCGAGCCAGGTCGCAGCCGCCCGCTCGTTGGGGCTCTCCCATGGGCAGGCGATGCGCTCGGTGGTTATCCCCCAGGCGGTGCGGCGGGTGATCCCGCCCCTACTCAACGACTTCATCAGCCTGCAGAAGGACACGGCCCTGGTCGCCGTCCTGGGAATAATCGAGGTCAACCGGGCGGCCGGGATCGTCAGCTCCACCGACTTCAACTACACCGGTTACACCGTCGGGGCCTTCCTCTTTCTGCTGCTGACGGTGCCCATGGCCCGCTTCACCGATTGGCTGATCGCCCGCGACCGCCGCCGCCGCCAGGCGGGAGTTGCGCACTGATGGCGACCAGCCTGGCAGCCCCTGCCGCCAACCTGGCCCTCCAGCTGGAGGGTGTACGCAAGGCCTTCGACCGCACTCTGGTGCTCAAGGACATCGATCTGGCGGTGGCGCCTCACGAGGTGGTCTGCCTGATCGGGGCCTCCGGTTCCGGCAAGTCGACGCTGCTGCGCTGTGTGAACCTGCTGGAGGAGATCGACCAGGGCCGGATCAGCTTCTTCGGCGAGGAGATCAGCGCCACAACCATCGACGTCAACCGACTTCGGCGCCAGATCGGCATCGTCTTCCAGTCCTTCAACCTGTTTCCCCATATGACCGTGCTCCAGAACCTCACCTTGGCCCCCATCCGCGTGCTGCGCAAGTCACGCCCGGAGGCGGAGGCGGAGGCCGACGCCCTGCTCAGCCGCTTCGGTCTGCTCGAAAAGCGCAGGGAGTACCCCGACCGACTCTCCGGCGGTCAGCAGCAGAGAGCGGCAATCGCCCGAGCCCTGGCGATGCAGCCGCGGCTGATGCTTCTCGACGAGGTCACCTCGGCCCTCGACCCGGAGCTGGTGGCCGAGGTGCTCAACGTGATCCGCTCTCTGGCCCGGGCCGGTATGACCATGATCATCGCCACGCACGAGATGGGGTTTGCCCGGGACATCGCCAACCGGGTCTGCTTCTTGGACGGTGGCGTGATCCTGGAGCAGGGACCTCCCGAGCAACTATTCCGGCAACCCCACGAGGAGCGCACCAAGCGCTTTCTGCAGAGCCTGACCGAGGCAGGTCGGCTCTAGTCGGCGACTGCGTCGCGCCTGCCCGTCGCCCTCACACCGGGACCACAGGTACCAGGGAGTCAGCCGGTACAGCAGCACCCCGGGAAATGGCCAAGGCGGGCCTGTCACCAACTGCCGGGAGATCGCGTCGGGCCGCGGAAATCCGACGACTTTCAACCGTGGAGCCCGCATTCCATCTTGTCGCTGTCCGCCCAGCGCCCGGCTCGCGGATCCTCGCCCGGCCTGACCGGTCTTGTCGTGGGTGCACAGCCAATGGAGAGATAGCCCTGAGCCAGCAGGGGATGGACGGGAAGGTGGTTGGCGCTGATATAGGCGGCGATATCTTCGTCGGTCCAGGGGGCCAGCGGGTTGATCTTGACCATCTGGCGACGCTCGTCCCAAGCGACCACCTCAGTCTTGGTCCTGGTGGCAGCGTCGCTGCGCTTGAGTCCGGTGATCCAGGCGGACTTACCCACCAAGGCCCGGAAAAGAGGTTCCACCTTGCGTCGCTGGCAGCACTCGGCGCTGCCGCAGGGCCAGCCATCGGCGGACGCCGAAGGATGGGTCACGGTTAGGTTGGGCTGATAGCGGTCGCGCACCAACTCAACGAATTCCAGGGTCTCCGGGAAATGGAACTCGGTGTCGAGGAACACCACCTCGAGTCGGGGAGCGACCTTCAGCGCCAGGTCGACGATGACGCAGTCCTGGAAGGAGCACGCAAGGGCCACCCTGGCATCGAAGCGCTGCTGTGCCCACCGGATGGTCTCGGACGGGCCGGCCGCCTCCAGCCGGGCGGACTCCCGGGCCAACTCGGCCGGGCCTAGGCCAATTGTGTCGACCGCCGCCATCCTCTCCTCCAATCGGAACTTCCCAGAAAGCTCACCCAGGGATATGCCATCAGTCTAGTAGAATTAGCCACAACGTGCCCCATCAAGCCTCGCCGCAGGCTTTCACCGACCGCTTCCCGGACCACCGCAAGCGTGGAGGCGGCCACCCTTGGAGAAAATTGGCGCAGCCGCTTCCTGGCCAGATGGCGCACTCCGGTCCGGCGTCGGGCTTGGAGCCAACGGCCCCGGGTTACCTAGATGTCCTGGAGAGCCACGCCGTCTTCGTGATGCGCGAGGTGGCGGCGGAATGCCAGCGCCCGGCCTTGCTCTTCAGTGGCGGCAAGGATTCAGCGGTACTTCTCCGCTTGGCTGAGAAGGCCTTCCAGCCGGGGCCCATCCCCTTTCCGCTGCTCCATGTGGACACCGGGCACAACTTCCCCGAGACGCTGGAATTTCGGGATCTACGCGTCTCCCAGTTGGGAGCGGATCTGAGGGTGGCACTGGTCCAGGATTCCATCGAGCAGGGCCGGGCGGAGGACCCCGGTCCGGGCCAGTCGCGCAATCGAATCCAGAGCGTCACCCTGACCGACGCCATCAGCCGCGGCAGTTTCGACGCCTGCATCGGCGGAGCCCGTCGGGACGAGGACAAGGCACGAGCTAAGGAGCGCATTCTCTCGGTGCGCGATGAGCACAGCCGCTGGCAGCCGGACCGGCAACGACCGGAGTTGTGGAACCTCTATCACGGAAGGGTGGGAATTGGCGAACACCTCCGGGTATTTCCCCTCTCCGACTGGACCGAGATAGACGTCTGGCGCTATATCCGGCGTGAAGACATGGCACTTCCCTCCATCTACTACGCCCATCAACGCCAGGTGATACAACGCGACGGGATGCTCTTGGCGGTGTCCGAGTGGGTGACTCCTACGCCCCCCGAAGCAGCCCAATGGCTGAGCGTGCGTTACCGCACGGTTGGCGACGCGACCCTGACCGGCGCGGTGCGCTCGCACGCGTACACCATCGAGCAGGTGATCGCTGAAATTGCCGAGTCACGGGTCAGTGAGCGGGGCGCAACACGAGGCGACGACAAGTTCTCGGAGAGTTCCATGGAAGACCGTAAGCGCGAGGGGTACTTCTGATGGTCAGCGCTGTCGCAGCGCGCCGGGCTGGCACCGACTCGACCGGTGTCGCGCTCCTCCGCTTAGCCGCGGTGGGTGCTGTCGACGACGGTAAGTCGACCCTGATCGGACGACTCTTGCATGATGCCGACCAGCTCACTGAAGACCAGTTGGCTGCCCTGGAAACTGCCAACCGTGTCCGCGGCCAATCGGGGGTGAACTTGAGCTTCGCCACCGACGGCCTGCGCGCCGAGCGAGAGCGGGGAGTCACCATTGATGTCGCCTATCGCTACGCGGTCACACCACGCCGCAAGCTAGTCATCGCCGATTGCCCCGGCCACTTGGAATACACCGGCAACATGGCAACGGGTGCCTCCACCGCCGACCTCGCCTTGGTAGTTGTGGACATCAGCAAGGGGTTGCGCGAGCAGACCCGCCGCCACACTGCGCTGGCGCTGCTTTTCGGAGTCCGCCATGTGCTGGTCGCGGTCAACAAGATGGATCTTGTCGACTGGAACGAAGGTCGCTTTCTTGCCGTAGCCGAGCAGATGCAGGTGCTGGCCGGCTTGCTCGGCAATGCCCAGGTCCAAGCGGTGCCCATTTCCGCCCTGCATGGCGACAACGTGGTGGAGCGATCCGGCATGGCACCCTGGTATCGCGGTCCGACCCTGCTGGAAGCCCTAGAAGAGACCCCCACCTCCACCGTCGCCACCGAGGGCGCGGGTGGATTCCGGCTGCCGGTTCAGTCGGTCAGCACCAGGAGTGACGGTTCGGTCCACATCGCGGGGATGCTTACAGGAGGCCAGTTACGCGGCGGGGACGCGGTCGTGGTACTGCCTGAGGGGCGCCGCACCACCGTCACCAGCCTGGCCACACTCAGTGCACCAGTCCCCTCCGCGCTGCCGCCGCTCTCCATCTCCGTGACTCTGGCCGACGGCTCCCGATTGACGCGCGGGAACCTGATCGCCCCCGCCATCGACCCACCACCTGTGGGACGCGACCAGCTCACCACGGTCTGCTGGTTCGCTGAGTGTCCCTTGGAGGTGGGGCAACGATTTCTGATCAAGCACACCACCAAGGTCACCCGGGGCGAAGTTGTCGCCATCGAGAGCAGGCTGGACATGAAGAGTTTGCGCTTGACCGCGGCAGCGCAGCTGAGAACCAACGATATCGGCGTTGTCCGTTGGCGCTTGGCCGACCCTATCGCTGCCGATCCATATCCGCACAACCGGGTCACCGGTAGCCTGATCGTCATCGATCCCGAGACCAACGCCACCATGGCAGCGGTGATGGTGGGTACGCCTACCCTGCGCTAGCCGCGCCTACCGGTCCAGGCCGTTGGCCAGAGAGCGGCCAAGATTCGGCCGATTTACACCTAGAGCGCCGACACCACCGTAAGATCGCCGCGGTGCTCGATCGTGTCGGATCCACCTGCCCTAGGCTGCACCTGGCCAGGCGCTCGCCTCAGCCGCGGCGGAAAGCGCCCGCGCGGGGCTCAGCAAGAGCTGGCTTGCCTCTCATGTTCCCACCGCTTTGCGTTGGGATTTAGCCCGGTGCCGCACTTGGCACTGAAGACCAGTTTGCTGAGGAGGCTCTTATGAACTTCGTCCACATGCCGCATCCGCGCGCCACCGCCATCCTGGAGGGCAACGCGGCCGGGCCGGTCCGAGTCAAAGACCAGCTGGACCGGAGCAACGCGATCGCCCGAGCCAACTCCTGGGTGGCCGTGAAAGTCACCCAGGGAGTCGGTTCAATGTGGTGTGCCTACATCTTCGCCATCATCGCCTTGGTTGGACTGCCGGCAGCCCTCAAGCCCGGGGGCGAGGGAATCATCGCCTGGGTCGCGCAGACCTTTCTCCAGCTGGTTCTGCTGAGCATCATCATCGTGGGTACCAACATCCAGAGCGCGGCCGCCGACAAGCGCGCTGAGAACACCTACGCCGATGCCGAGGCGGTACTGCACGAGGCGATGCAGATTCAGGCTCACCTGGCGGCTCAGGACGAGGCCCTCAACGCGATCATCGCGGCCAACAAAGCCTGATCGGAGCCGCCTCCCAGCTGCTCGCCTACACTGCGTTGTGGCCCTCGGTTGGCCGGTGGATTCGGGAGCGGAGGTGCACGGGATTTCCGGTCGGGCGGTCTTGGTGACGGGCGCATCGCGTGGAATTGGCAAGGCCACCGCTCTGGCCTTTGCCAAGGTCGGCGACCGGGTCGTCGTCAACCATCGCGACTCGCGGGCGGAGGCCGACGAGGTCGTCCGATCCCTGCCCGGATCGGGGCACACGGCGATACAGGCAGACCTGGCCATCCCCGAGTCGGCAGCGGCGCTGGTGGAGTCGACGGTGGCGGCCTTGGGAGGACTCGACGTCCTCGTCAACAACGCGGGAGTGAGCCTGCCCCATGACGTCGCCGTCGACGATTTCGAGACTTGGCGCGCCGCCTGGGATCGGACCCTGGCCGTCAACTTGAGCGGGCCTGCCTTCGTCACCTATTGGGCAGTTCAGCAGATGCTCAAGCAGGGTGGCGGCAGGATCATCAACATCAGCTCCCGAGGTGCATTCCGAGGTGAACCTGGACAGCCGGCCTATGCGGCTACCAAGGCGGGGCTCAACGCCTTCGGTCAGTCGTTGGCATTGGCATTGGGGGGTCGCGGCATCGCCGTGATGACGATCGCTCCGGGTTGGGTGGAGACGGAAATGGCAATCGCGGAGATGGAGAGACCGGGCGGTCAGGAGGTCCTCAAGCAGAGTCCCCTGGGGCGCATGGCGCGGCCCGATGAGATTGCCGCCGCCGCCGTTTTCCTGGCCTCCCCGGAGGCGGAGTTCAGCACAGGCGCGGTGCTGGACATCAACGGGGCGTCCTACCTGCGCACCTGAGCGACCGCGGACCAGCCGTGGGCTGCCTCCACCTACTGGCTCCCGCTGACCGCCAGGCTCGGTCCAGCTCTTTGGTCAGCGGCCGGCGCTGGGGATCGGGAAAGTACCGAAGAGGCGCAGCTCGGCGGTCACCCTTCTGAGCGCTTGGAGAAGCGCGGGAAGCCGGTCAGCATCGGCCACCACCCCGTCCAGGTAGAAGCGGTAGTTGAAGGGCTGCTCTGGGACTGGGCGCGAGTCCAGGCGGGTGAGATTGACCTCCTCTTTGGCAAACACCTGGAGCACCTGGGCCAGCCCGCCGGGACGGTGCTCAGCGACCAGTCCCAGGATCAGCTTGATCGAACCCACGCCTGGCGCCAACCGGGGACTCTGGCGCACCACCAGGAAGCGGGTCCGGTTGCTTGGTTGGTCGGCGATGTCCTCGGCCACCACCTGGAGCCGGTAGCGCTCGGCCGCGGCCCGGCTGGCGATGGCGCCATCGCCTGGCTGACCTCGCTCGGCGATCTCGCGGGCAGCGCCGGCGGTGTCGGCGAAGACGACCGGCAGGATGTGATGTTCGGTCAGCCATCCGGCGCATTGGGCTAGGGCCTGGGGGTGCGACAAGGCCCGGCGGACCGGCTCCGAGCCGCGGCGGAGAAGGTGGTGACGGATGGGAATCACCCTCTCCCCGACCACGTTCAGCTCGGGGTGGGCCCAGAGCTGGTCGGAGACCTCCTGAACAACCCCGGCAACGCTGTTCTCTACCGGTAACACCGCCGCCTCGGCCTGCCCCCCCGCGACCGCTTCGAACGCCGCGGCGAAGGTCGCGTACCCCTCGTGGACGGCATCCGGAAAGAGGTGCTGCGCCGCCTCCTCGGAGTAAGCACCGGGCTCGCCCTGGTATGCGATCGGCCCTTCGCCCGGCTCCACCGGACCTGGGCCGTTGAGCTGCGGAGTCAGGACCCGTCCGCCGTCTCGCCGACGCTCACCACCGCGCCCCGAGACGCGCTTCCCACCAGATGGGCGTAGCGTGCGAAAGCGCTGGTTCCGGTCGGCGCTGGGCGAGGTGACCACGCCTGGGCGCGCCGTTGCCACTCCTCCGGCTCCACCGCAGCCGTGATCGCCCGAGCGCTCAGATCGATGGTGATCTGGTCACCATCGACGAGCAGCGCGATCGGTCCACCAACCGCCGCCTCGGGGGCGACGTGCCCCACCATCAGCCCGTGGGTGGCGCCACTGAATCGGCCGTCGGTCATAAGCGCCACGGTGTCTCCCAGGCCCTGGCCCACGATGGCCGCGGTCACCCCCAGCATCTCGCGCATCCCGGGGCCGCCTCGGGGCCCCTCGTAGCGGACCACGACCACGTCACCCGGTTTAATCCTCTGGTCCTTCACGGCCGCCATCGCGTCCTCCTCGGAATCGAAGACGCGGGCGGGCCCGGTGTGCTGGCGCCGCTCGTGCCCGGCCACCTTGACCACCGCTCCCTCGAACGCGAGCGGGCCGTAGAGGATTACCATCCCGCCGCTCGGGCTCAAAGGCTGGTCGACGCGCCGGACCACGCCCTGCTCCGCGGGCTCGGGATGAGACAGGAGCGCCTTCTGGGCCGCCTCCCCTAACGTCTCCCCAGTGCAGGTCCCCGCCCCGCCCCGGAGCAGGTTGTGCTCCAGGAGCCGGCGGGCCACCAGCGCGACTCCCCCGGCACGACTCAGGTCGACGGCGTTGTAGTGGCCGCCGGGTCGCAGGTCGGCGATCCAGGGAGTGCGCCGGCTGATCTCATCGAATTCCTCTATCACCAGCGGCACTCGGGCGTCCCGGGCCATCGCCATCAGATGGAGCACGGCGTTGGTGGACCCACCGCTCGCCATCACCCCGGCCACCGCGTTGTGGAATGAGTCCTGGGTCAGATATGAGCTCGGGCGGCGCTCCAGGCGGACCATCTCAACCACCGCCGCGCCCACCCGTTCCGCCACGTCCGCCTTGACCGGGTCGGTGGCCGCCACGCCGCCGCTCTGAAGGGGCGCGATCCCGAGCAGCTCAATGGCCATCGCCATGGTGTTGGCGGTGAACTGCCCGCCGCAGGCCCCGGCGCCGGGACAGGCCACGTCCTCGAGCTCGCGCAGGTCCTGCTCACTCATCCGGCCAGCCTCGACGCTGCCGATGGCTTCGAAGACATCGATGATGGTGACGTCCCGCCCCCGGAAGCGACCCGGCTGGATGGCCCCACCGTAGAGAAGGCAACCGGGCAGGTCGAGACGGGCCAGGCCCATGGCCGCGCCGGGGATCGTCTTGTCGCAGGCAACCAGCGCCACCAACCCGTCCAGCAGGTGGCCCCGGCAGACGAGTTCGATGGAATCGGCGATCAGCTCGCGGCTGATGAGGGATGCCTTCATGCCCTGGGTACCCATCGACACCCCGTCGCTGATGGCGATGGTGTTGAACTCCAGAGGAGTGGCGCCGGCCGCCCGGATCCCCCGCTTGACGTGTTCCGCCAGGACCCGCAGCCCGAGGTTGCAGGGCATGGTCTCGATCCAGGTGTTGGCGATCCCGATCAGAGGTCGCGAGAGGTCCTCGTCGGTTAAGCCGGTTCCCTTGAGCATGGCTCGGGCGGCGGCACGCTCGGTGCCCTCGACCAGGACCCGACTGGGCAACCCAGGGCGTGTGCTGCGCGTCTCCACTGAAGTCCTCTCCCCTAGCAGACTGCGGTCAGGACCGGACAGGCCGATTGGTGGGCCAGGTTAGCAAGTCGGACTTGCCGGCCCGGACGGCCTGCCCGGGGAAGGTCAGGCTACTTGGACTTGGTCTTCGAGCCGATCTTCGGCCGCGGTGGTGGCGTTGCGCGGCACCTCGAGGCTGGCCGAAGCGGAACCGCCCAGAACCGTCATGGGAATGGTCACCCTGGGTAGAGGCTGCGGACTCGGGGCTGGCACCCGTACTGCGGCGATCTGCCGGGGTTGGAGCAATGCCCCCACCGCCACGACCGCGATTCCCACCACCACCGCGGCCACCAGGAAGCCCTCGTGGAAGCCGTCAACCAAAGCCGCCTGGGCCGGGGCACCGGCCAGCAACTTCTGGGTGGCGGTGCTGCTGGAGATCCCCGCCAGAAGCGCGACCCCGAGAGCGGCGCCGAGCTGCAGGGTGACGTTTGCGAGGCCCGAGGCCAGGCCCGACTCCTGGGGCCTGGTCCCTGCCATGGAGAGAGCGATGCTGGGCATGAAGAACAGGCCCGCCCCCACCCCCAGCGCCACCAGAGCGGGCAGGATGTCGATGAGATAGACCGCGTGCTGGGGAGCGCGACCGAGGAGGAGGAGGGCCGCGATCACCAAGACCAGACCGCTCAGAAGCACAACCCGGGCGTCGAAGCGGGCCACCAGCCGCCTCGTGATGACGAGCGAGAACACGGCCATCAGCAGGTTGCATGGCAAAAAGGCGAGTCCCGTCTCGATGGGGCTGTACCCGAGCACCTCATGGAGGTAGAGCGAGGAGAGAAAGAAGGTGCCGAACATGCCCACCGGGAAGAGGGTCCGAGCCAGTTGGGCTCCGGTCCTGGTCCGAGAGTTGAAGATCCGCAGGGGCACCAAGGGGTTGCTCACGCGACTCTCCACCGCCACGAAGGCGAGCACTGTCAGCAGCGTGAGCGCGGCGAAGAAAAGTGTCCCCCGGGCGCCCCAACTCGTCTGGCTGGCGGTGACGATGGTGTAGACGGCGAGGGACGGCGCGGCGGTGACGAGGAGGGCGCCCAGCAGGTCAACGCCATGGTGCAGCCCCAGTCCCGGCGTGCGCGGTATCAGGATCGCGCTGAGGATCAAGGTGGCAACCCCGATGGGAATGTTGATGAAGAAGATCCAGTGCCAGCTCACTATCTGGGTGATGACGCCGCCCACCAAGAGCCCGATCGAGCCTCCCGCGGTGGCCACAAAGGCATAGACGCCCATGGCGGTCAGGCGCTCTTTGGGATCGGTGAACAGCGAGACCAGGATGCTCAGAACCATGGCCGCCATGGCCGCGGCGCCGGCGCCTTGCAGAAAGCGGGCCGCGATCAGAAGTTGCTGGCTATCAGCCACGCCGCAGAGAAAGGAGCTGATCGTGAACAGCGCCATACCGGCCAGGAAGATCCCCTTGCGACCGAGCAGATCACCGAGCCGCCCCGAGAGCAGGAGCAGGCCGCCGAAGGTGATCAGGTAGGCGTCGATGACCCAGGCCACCGAGGAGACGCTGAACTGCAGGTCGTGCTGCAGCACGGGCAGGGCCACATTCACCACCGTGGCGTCGAGAACGATCATCAATTGGCCGATGCAAAGGATCACCAGGATGAGCCAGCGGCGCCGCTCCGATCCCACTGCGGGCGCCTCGGCACGGGGACGGGATCCGTTGGCGGCGATGCCGCTGATAGGGGAATTGCGGGTGATCTCAGCCATATGTGGTCGCCTGCCCTCCAAAGTGGTATGTTTGACGTGGATCGTACTACAATAGTTCGATGGATGTCAAACAATGAACGGCCACGACCCCCTTGCTGCCACCGATCCGATCGGTCCGGTCGCCGACATTGCCACTGTGCTTCAGGCGATGGCCGACCCGGTGCGGCTGGCGATGGTGCGCTCGCTGGCCAGCAACGACGAACCCATCTGCTGCGGTAGTTTTCAAGTACCGGTGACCAAGTCCACGTTGAGCCACCACCTGCGGGTGCTTCGCGAGGCCGGCCTCATCGAGCAAAGATCTGAGGGGACTCGGAGGCTGACGACACTGCGCCGGGCCGAGATAGATGCGGCCTTCCCGGGCCTGGTAGAGACGCTCGTGCGAGCTCCTCTGCAGCTGCCAGAGTCCCTGGAAATGCAGGAATTGCCTGGCGAAAGTGCGGTGGTGGTTTCCCCGCACTAGCGCCGGTCTGGCTGACCCTCAGCTCAACCGGCTACCTCGGTTGGGGCCGACACCGGGCTATCTGGTACCAATCCGCGACTTGACATTGGCCAGGGTGGCCCGCATACTGGCGTCACTTTGCCTCAAGTTGAGCGCGTCCAGCTGATCGCCGAGGACCTACAGGTCCTAGTAGTCCTAATTCCCGGAGGGCTGATCAGCTAGCGTCTGCGCGACCTGGCGAGATCACCGGCCCCCCGGAAACCCCGGGGGGCCGTTTTTTTTACCCATCGGAGTGTCACGCCCCACTGCAACCGCCGACTTCGAGGAGAAGACAGATGACCGATTCCGCCACCCGAACCGGCACGGCCGGCCCTCCCGACGACATCCCTGAGGACATCCACCTCGACGAGGCGGGTCGCAACTGGGTGACCCGACAGAGCGCGGCAGACCCGGCGCGGCCGCTGCGCAACCTCGCCGCCGACGCGGCGGTAACCGCGGCCATTGGCCAGGCCTACGGCGCGGACTGAGCTGTTCGCAGATGACCGTCGCTACCCGCATAGATCGAGCGACCACCCGCGCACCCAAGGTGAACCTCACCCCGGAGTCCACCGGTGCGGAGTTGCTGCTCGCCGCCCTGATCAAGGAGGGAGTGGACACGGTGTTCGGTATCCCGGGAGGAGCCAATCTCCCCATCTACCAGCACCTGCCTGATTTCCCCCTGCGACACATCTTGGTTCGTCATGAGCAGGGTGCCGCCCACATGGCTGACGGTTACGCACGGGCCAGTGGAAGGGTTGGTGTGTGCCTGGCGACCTCTGGACCGGGCGCCCTCAACCTGATCACGGGGCTGGCCACAGCGCATTTTGATTCGGTCCCGGTGGTAGCGATCACCGGTCAGGTGCCAGCGGCGGCCATCGGCACGGACGCATTCCAGGAGTCGGACGTGATCGGCTCCAGTCTCTCCGTGACCAAGCACAGCTACCAGATTCTCGATGCTACCGAGATCCCAGGAGTGGTCGCTGAGGCCTTCCACATCGCCCGCACCGGGCGTCCAGGAGTGGTACTCATCGACATCCCCAGGGACGTTCAGCAGCAGCTGGCTACCGAGTCAGCAGAGCCGATCCGGCGGCAGAGGCCCCATCGCGCCCCGGAACAGCCGGCGCAGGCGCAGATCGCCCAAGCGGCGGGATTCCTGGCCGCGGCAGAACGGCCCATGATCCTGGCCGGTCGGGGAGTTGCCATCGCGGCGGGCCAAGGCGCGCTGAGAGAGCTGGCCGAGATCTGTGATGCTCCGGTGGGCACCACTCTCCTTGGGACAGGGGTCTTCCCTAGCACCCACCCCCTGGCTCTCGGCCTGGTGGGCTTCATGGGCACCGGCTATTGCAACCAGGCCGTCACTGACTGCGACGTGCTGCTGATGGTGGGGATGCGAGCGGATGACCGGGTCACATGCCGTCTCGACCAGTTCGCCCCCAGGGCGCGCCACATCATCCACATCAATATCGACCCCGCCGAGCTGGGCAAGACGGTGAAAGCCGACTGCCAGGTCGTCGGCGACGCCTGCACCGTTCTCGCCGAGTTGGCAGTCCAGATTCCCACTCGGCAGCGTCCCGCCTGGCGGGCCCAAGTCGCCCTCTGGCGGGAACTGCACCCCCTGCGCTACCCCAGCAACGGCCTGCTCCAACCCCAGGAGGTGCTGGCCGCCTGCTATGCCCGGCTCGGTCCCGGTGACATCACGGTCGCTGATGTCGGCCTGAATCAGATCTGGGCGGCCGTGGCCTGGGCCGGAGCGGAACCAGGAAAGTTCCTCAATTCTGGCGGCCAAGGGACAATGGGATACGCCCTGCCGGCAGCGATTGGAGCTCAGGCCGCCCATCCTGAGCGCACCGTTCTCAGCGTCAGCGGCGAGGGTGGCTTCGTCATGACACTGCAGGAGTTGGCGACTGCCGTCGAGGCGCGCCTCCCGGTCAAGGCAGTGGTTCTCAACAACCGTCACCTGGGCATGGTCCGCCAGTTCCAGGACGATTTCTACGGCGGGGTCCGCTCCCAGGTCGATCACCACCTGACTCCAGACTTTGTGCTCCTGGCCAAGGCCTTCGGCTGCTTCGGAGCGGTGGTCGAGCAGGTAGCCGAGATCGGTCCCGCCCTCGACGCCGCGTTTGCCCACCAGGGTCCGGCAGTGGTCGACTTCCGGATTGATCCCGGCGCCAACGTATACCCGATCGTCCCTCTCGGTCTGGGATTGCCCGACTTCATCGAGTACTCCCAGGCCTGATGGCTCCTCAGACGACCCCCCAGACCCGGCAGGCCCCTGGTAGAGACGGGCTCACCACCACCCGCCACCCGGCCCGGATCCGGGTCATCTCGGTCCGCGTCGAGGATCGCCGCGGAGTTCTGCAACGAGTGACCAACCTGCTGGGACGGCGCGGCTTCGGGATTGAGGCCTGTGCCGTGGGCGCCAGTGCCGAAGCCGGAGTGGTGGCCATGAGCCTGCGCATCGATGCCGGAACTCAGGCCCCTGACCAGATCGTCAAGCAGCTGGCCAAGCTGATCGACGTGGTCAGCGCTGAGGACATCACTCACGCCACCACCGTGGAGTGGGCATCAGCCCTGGTCGACCTGGGCTCCGACGAGTTGGCAGCCACCCTGGAGCAGTTGCCTGAACCCGTCGTCACGCAGGTGGTCCGGCAGTCAGGCTTCCGGACTATCGTCGCCGTGGGCGGCCCTCCGGGCGCCGTCGAGGCGGGCCTGAGGGAACTGCGGCTGCGGCCTAGTTCCACCTGGATCTGCGGCGGCCCACTGGCCCTCGCCGTCGCCTCCGCCGATGGGTCCACCCCGGGTACCGGCCGCGACCGGCAAGGGAGTTGAGCGAAATGAAGATGTACTACGACGAGGATGCCGATCCGAGTTCCCTCGATGGAGCTCGGATCGCCGTCCTCGGATACGGCAGCCAAGGTCATGCCCACGCCCAGAACCTGCGCGATAGCGGCTACCACGTGACAGTCGGGCTGCGCCCCGAAAGCCGCAGCCGCCAGGTTGCCGCCTCGGACGGCTTCGAGGTCCTGGAGGCTGTCGAGGCCGTTCGGCACGCCGAAGTGGTCATGGTCCTCATTCCCGACCACGAGCAGGCGCAGCTCTTCGCCAGTGGTCTGGGAGGGGCGATCAGGCCAGGAGCTCTACTGCTCTTCGCTCACGGCTTCTCGATCCACTTCGGTACCGTGCAGCCGCCCCGACATTGCGACGTCGCAATGGTGGCTCCCAAGGCCCCCGGTCACATGGTCCGCTCCTGTTTCAAGGAGGGAATCGGCTGCCCCGCCCTGCTGGCCATACACCAGGACACGACTGGGCGAGCCAAGGAGCGCACCCTCGCCTACGCAAGAGGACTGGGAGCGACTCGGGCCGGGGTACTGGAGACGACGTTCCGCGAGGAGACGGAAACCGATCTCTTCGGTGAACAGGCGGTGCTGTGCGGCGGCGTAAGCGAGTTGGTCAAGGCCGGCTTCGAGACCCTGACCGAAGCTGGCTACCAGCCCGAGCTGGCCTACTTCGAATGCCTCCACGAGCTGAAGCTGATTGTCGACCTGATGTACCAGGGTGGCCTCTCGCTGATGCGCTACAGCGTCAGCGACACTGCCGAATTCGGCGACTACAGCAAAGGCAAAGTGGTCATCGACGAGCACGTCCGGAAACGGATGCGGGAGATCCTGGGCCAAATCCAGGACGGTAGCTTCGCTGAGACCTGGATCGACGAGAACAGGAGCGGCCGTCGGTCATTTCTGGAGTGGCGGGCCAGCGAAGCGGACCATCAGATCGAGAAGGTGGGTCGAGAGCTGCGCTCGCATATGCCTTGGATCCACCCGGTGGTGGCGGCGCCGACCGAGGCGGCCGGCGCGGTTCCGTCTGGCCGGGGAGTGGGGGTGGGCTCGTGACCGGAGGGAATGGTTCAGGAGCCGGAGCCAATCCACCTGGCTCCCTGGGCAGCGCGTCCGACGTGGTGCAGTTCCTCGACACCACCTTGCGCGACGGCGAGCAATGCCCTGGCGCAACCCTGCATC
The DNA here is from genome assembly GCA_035534695.1 of Candidatus Dormiibacterota bacterium. GTDB lineage: Bacteria > Chloroflexota > Dormibacteria > Aeolococcales > Bog-877 > Bog-877. Next base: position 36,096 of record DATLRN010000003.1, on the reverse strand, counting down.
CAGCCGACAAGCTGCTGATCGCGCGGCAGCTGGCGCGGCTTCAGGTCGACGTCATCGAGGCCGGTTTTCCGGCCTCCTCTCAGGGGGACTTCGAGGCGGTACAGCAGATCGCCCGGGAGGTCGAAGGGCCGGCGATTACCGGATTGGCGCGAACCAAGCGGGCAGATATCGATGCCGTCCATCAGGCCGTGCGCGACGCCCCCCGCCATTTGATCCACATCTTCATGAGCGTCTCCGACATCCACATCACCAAGATGATGGGCCTAGATCGCGCCACCGTCTTGGCCCAGACGGTGGACGCAGTCGGGTATGCCAGATCCCTCTGCGAGACGGTTCAGTTCTCCCCCCAGGACGCCGGCCGTGCCGACCTCGACTATCTCTGCACGGTGGTCCAAGCCGCGGTCGATGCGGGGGCGACGGTGATCAACCTGCCCGACACCACCGGCTACTGTCTGCCCAGCGAGTTCCAGAATCTGGTGGCCACGGTGCGTAGCCAGGTAGGGGGCATGGAGAGGGTGCTCATCAGCGTCCACTGTCATGATGATCTCGGACTGGCGACGGCTAACTCTCTGGCGGGAATCGCGGCCGGGGCCAGGAGAGTGGAGGGCTGCATCAATGGGATCGGCGAGCGGGCCGGCAACGCCTCGATCGAGGAGATCTTGATGGCCCTTCGGGTGCGCCGTCCCGTACTTGGGCTGGCTGACAACCTCTGCGCTACCGAACTGGTTCCGACCAGCCGGCTGGTCGCCGAGCTGACCGGGATGGTGGTGCCCGCCAACAAGCCGGTGGTCGGAACCAACGCCTTCGCCCATGCCTCAGGAGTGCATCAGCACGGGGTGTTGCGCGACCGCCGAACCTACGAGATCATCGCCGCCGAGGACGTCGGCGCTGGAGCTTCCAGGATCGTCCTTACCGCCCGCTCCGGGCGGCACGCGCTGCGCCATCGACTGGACCGGATCGGAGTCGATCTCTCGCCTGGCTCCTTCCAGGCCGTCTGGGTCCGCTTCCTGGAGGTGGCCGACAGTACCAAGGAAGTCGAAGACGAGACCCTAGCCCGGATCGTCGGTGAGGTCGCCACCGCTGAGGCGGTCCTGGGTCCGACGCCAGCGTGACCGCCGCGCCCACGCCCTTTCGGCTAGCGGTGCTTCCCGGCGACGGGGTGGGGCCGGAGGTAACTGCTGCTGCGCTCCGAGTGCTGGAAATTTCGCTGCAGTCGGAGGGAGTCGACCTTTTGGCGACTCCCTATCTAATAGGGGGGGCCGCCCTCGACGCGACTGGCGAACCCCTGCCTAAGGAGAGCCTGGAGGCCGCGCGCCGCTCTGATGCCGTCCTTCTCGGCGCCGTCGGGGGACCAGCCTGGGACCACGCGCCGGTCAGGCCGGAGGCTGGTCTGCTCCGGCTGCGGGCGGGCCTGGAGGCATTCGCTAACCTGCGCCCGATCCGAGTCTGGCCAGGCTTGGAGGAGCACAGCACCCTGCGCCCGGAAGTGGTTCTGGGCGCCGATCTGCTCTTCGTTCGCGAGCTAACCGGGGGGATGTATTTCGGCCGGCCCAAGGGGGTGTCGGGCCAGGCACCGCGGCGCCACGCGGTTGACACCAGCGAGTACAGCGAGGCCGAGATCCGGCGCACCGCCGAGATGGCCTTCCGCCTGGCCCAGGAACGGCGCTCCCACGTCACGTCGGTGGACAAGGCCAACGTCATGGCCACGTCCCAACTCTGGCGTGACGTGGTGACTGAAGTTGGCGAGAGGTTCCCCGACGTGACTCTTGACCACTGCCTGGTGGACAGCTTTGCGCTGCGCCTGCTGCAGCGGCCCGGTACCCTGGACGTGGTGGTCACCGAGAACCTTTTCGGGGACATTCTCACTGACGAAGCCGCTGCCCTAACCGGATCCCTGGGAGTCATCCCTTCCGCCAGCGGCGGAGGGGAGGGGCCCTGGCTGTACGAGCCCGTGCACGGGTCTGCCCCGGATATCGCCGGCCGGGGAATCGCCAATCCCCTGGGATCGATCGCGGCAGTTGCCCTCCTGCTCCGGTTGACGCTGCATCGAGAGACGTTGGCCAGCGCAGTGGAGCAGGCGGTGGGGCGGGTGATTGCCGAGGGCAGACTCACCCCCGATCTGGGGGGCAGCGCGACCACCGAATCAGTAACCGAGGCGGTGCTCGAACGACTCGTGGTCCCGACCCCAGCATGATCCTGATCCCCGACCCTTCCCCACTCGCATGAATCAGTACTCGCAGTCCGCCGTTCCCCGCACCGCCTACCAGAAGATCTGGGAGTCGCATGCAGTGAGTGGCGATCCCAGATCCCGGGCCCTGATCTATATCGACCTGCACCTGGTCCACGAGGTCACCTCACCGCAAGCCTTCGCGGGGCTGCGCTCCGAGCACCGGTCTGTCCGCCGACCCGACCTGACCCTGGCAGTGATGGACCACACGGTTCCCACCTGGGAGCGGAGCCGACCGACCCCGGACCTGGTGGCTGCCGAGCAGCTGCGCCAACTCGCTGATAACTGTCGGGCCGCGGCTGTGCCTCTCCTGGATCTCCACCATCAGCGTCAGGGGATCGTCCACGTCATCGGTCCTGAGTTGGGGCTTATTCAGCCTGGCATGACCGTCGTCTGCGGCGACTCCCACACCTCGACCTTGGGAGCGTTCGGTGCTCTGGCCTTCGGAATCGGGACCTCCGAAGTGGAGCAGGTGCTGGCCAGTCAATGTCTCTGGCAGGCTCCGGTACCGACGCTGGAAATCCGCGTCGAAGGGGAGCTACCGCTCGGCGTAACCGCCAAGGACATGGCACTGGCGATCATCGGAAGGGTCGGTGTGGCAGGGGCCCAGGGCACGGTAGTCGAGTACACCGGGAGCGCGATCCGGAGTCTCTCCATGGAGGGGCGCCTCACCGTCTGCAACCTCACCATCGAGGCGGGCGCTCGGGCCGGGCTGATTTCCCCGGATGAAACAACCGTCGAATACCTGAGGGGACGCGCCGGCTCCCGCTCGGGGAGGGACTTCGACCGCGCCGCCCAGGCCTGGCTCGACTTCGCCACCGAAGACGGCGCCCGGTTCGACCGCACGGTCGTCCTCCAAGCGGCCGAGCTGGTCCCGCACGTCACCTGGGGCACCAATCCCGGGATGGTGGCCGCCGTAACCGGGCACGTCCCCCGGGTCCGAGATTTCGCCAGCGAGGCGGAAAGGGAGCAGGCCGCCCGAGCGCTTGACTACATGGGATTGCAGGAGGGCACAGCGATCGAGGAGATCTTTATCGACCGGGTCTTCATCGGCTCTTGCACCAACGGCCGGCTGGAGGATCTCCGCGCGGCCGCGGCTATCGCGGCCGGAGGCCGGGTAAACCCCAGAGTGCGGGCTATGGTCGTCCCCGGGTCGCAAGCAGTCAAGCGCGCCGCCGAGGCGGAGGGGTTGAATCGGATCTTCACTGCGGCCGGCTTCGAGTGGCGGGAGCCGGGCTGTTCCATGTGTCTAGGGATGAACCCCGACGTGCTGGCGCCGGGCGAACGCTGCGCATCGACCTCGAACCGCAACTTCGAGGGGCGTCAGGGAGCCGGTGGACGGACCCATTTGGTCAGTCCTCCCATGGCCGCCGCAGCGGCGCTACATGGGCATTTTGTCGACGTTCGGACGCTGCAACCCGCCCCTCTCGCCGGAGGCGCCGAGGCAGCGACATGAACGCCTTCACGATTCACCAAGGACTGTGCGCTACCCTCAGCCGCGACGACGTCGACACCGATCAGATCATTCCCAAGCAGTTTCTCAAGCGCACCGATCGAAATGACTACGGTGACGCTTGTTTCTTTGCTTGGCGCTACGACGAGAACGGTCAACCGCGCCCCGACTTCGAGCTCAACGAGCCCATCTACCGCGGAGCTACGATTCTGATCGCCGGGCGGAACTTTGGCTGCGGTTCGTCTCGGGAACATGCGGTATGGGCGTTGGCGGGAATGGGATTTGCGGTGGTGATCGCGCCCTCATTTGCCGACATTTTCACCGCTAATTCCCTGCAGAATGGACTGCTTCCAGTACGTCTGGAGTCGGTCTCGGTGAGCCGTCTCCGGGAACGGGCGGCTCGAGGCGGCTACCACATCACCGTCGATCTGCAGAGGCAGGAGGTACGCGACGACGACGGTCTGGTTGCTACTTTCGCCGTCGACCCCTTTGGGCGCGACTGTCTGCTGAGCGGTCGTGATCCGATTGCCATGGCCCTCAGCGAAAGTGACGCCATCGGCGCGTTCGAGTCGCGTCGTCCGGACTGGCTGCCGCACACCGATGGGCCGGGTATCGTCTAGATTCCCTTTACAGATCCCGATCTGGAGGTCTCCGAGCCGAGGCGGGTTGAGCCCTAAACGATCTCTCTAAAAGCCGTACAAGTGCGCCGTGTTGGTGTGGAAGATGGCGCCTTCGACTGCGCTCAGCCAGCTCTCCCGGGCACCCTCAGCAGCCCAACGTTGGCGCAGCGTCCGCCAAGCCTGGCGCAGAGCCTGGGCCGCGAACCAGTAAGACTCCGGCGAGCCGTGACCGTCGGTACCGCAGAGCACCTTGGAGGAAGGTGCCAGTTCCAGCACCCGCTCCAACCGCGAAGCAATGGTGGCGGGCGCGAAGAGGTTGAAGAGAGAGATCTCGGCATGGACGTTGGGCCGGACCAATGCCAGGTAGGCCAGTTCCTCATGCCAGGGATACGAGCCGTGGATCAATACCACCGTCGCTGCCGTGCCCTCAGAGGTCAGCAGCAACTCCTCCAGAGCGAGGGGATTGGCCTCACTGAGACGCAGCTCGGAATCGCCGAACCCGGTGTGGAATTGAATCGGCATGTTGAGTTCAGCAGCCCAGCCCAGCGTCCGTCGACAGATCAGGTCGCGCAAGGCCTTGCCCCGCCGGCGAGTGGGCAGGTCTTTAGTTGACCTCAGGGAGGAGTCCGCTTCTTTGAGGGTCGCCTCGGGACTGACGTTGAGCCCGGTACGGTAGGCGAGGATCGTCTTCAGGCCCACGTAGCCCCGCTCGGGCGCCTGGCGGACGGCCACCTCGGCGGCGCTGACTATCTCTGACGCTGTTCCCCCGTCGGCGATCATCCGGTCCAGCAGCGGATCCAGCCGCATAATCGACCGGACCTGGCAGTTGGCCACCTTGGTCATGGCCTCGGCGGTAGCCGAGGGATCCTCCTCGTAGGTCCCGGGATCCAGGACGACTCCTTCGATCTTGGCATCGGAGAAGAGTCCGGAGACGTACCCGGACCAGTCAGAACTGACCTGGGCTCGCGCCACCCCGAGCTCCTCGACGGCGCAGCCGAAGTACGCCGAGAGCCGAACCGCCATCAGTTCCTGGCTGAGGCGGGTGGGGGCTGACTTGGCCCGGAGTTCGCGAGCGGACTGGTCGGCGACGATCTCCAGGGTGATGCCGCTGAGATCGAGCGCCTCACCCGCACCGGTGATGGGGTGGCCGTGGCTGTCGATCACCGGAGGTCACCGCGATGGACCAGGGTGGGGGCATCTCGGCTCCCACCCACGGTCCGATCGGGAATGCCCGGAAAACCCAGCACTAGCCGGAGGCGGGGGCGGCCGGTTGATCCAGGATGGCAGCCGTCTCGCCTCCCTCCTCGCCCAGGATGGACCCGATCTGCCCCACCTTTTCTGGAGAGTTGACGGACAAGTAAACGACAAAGATGACCCCCAGTACCAACCAGCCCAGGTTGACGTAGGGGACGTAGGTGTAGGGCGCGGGCGGCACCGCGCCACCCCAGACCGAGCCGTAGACCGCCAGTCCGAAGACGGCGATGCCGATTACCGGGATCAGGCCGTGGATGAGCACGTTGTAACGCTCGGAGATGCGCTTGAAATATACCGAGCCGCCAACGCAGAGGACGACGTAGACGAGGCACACGGCGATGGTGCCGACGCTGGCGTAGAAGAAGTAGTTGGTGTAGGGGCCGAGGTTCCAGAGGATGCCACTGACGAAGGCGCAGATGGTGGCAATCGTGCCCAGGACGATGATGGCGTTGCTGGGAGTGCGGTGGACTGGGTGGGTCCGCCCCAACCAGTTCGGCATGACCCCCTCCCGGCCCATGGCAAAGAGAGTGCGGGTGGCCGCAGTCGCGCAAGCCAGACAGACGATGAATGCCGACCCGATGGCGGCGATGTCAACGATGATCATCATCGGGGTGCCGACGTAGGTCTGGGCCAGGGTCGCCAGGATGGAGGGATTGCCTGCCCACGCTGCGGATCCGGCGGCGTTGACACCGACTCCGATGGCGATGTTGTAGGTAGTCCAGACGTAGAAGACGATGGCGAAAAGAACCGCCACCAAGACCGAGAGAGGAATTGCTCGCCGGGGATTCTTGGTCTCCTCACCGAGCACGGCTGCGGTCTCGAAGCCGATGAATGAGGTGACTCCGAAGATCAGACCGTAGAAGATGCCGCTGAAACCACCCTGCAGGGTGTGCCCGAAGGTGAAGGGCTGCAGTGTCTGGCCGAATTTGCCACCCTTGACGGTGAGGATGACGTCGAGGATGACGATCACTGAGACAGTCACCAGGCCGATCACCAGCAGGGTGCGCGTGCTGATCTTGATGCCGCGGTAGGCAAGCGTGACCAAGCAGGCCATACCCACCACGAAGATAGGGAACCAGAACCAACTCGGCATGCCATGCCAGACCTCGGTCTGTATCAGAGTGGCGGTGAAACCGCCCACCCCGCTCATGGTCATCGGCACGAAGCAGAAGAATCCGAAGAAGTACATCCAGCCGGTCAGGAATCCGGCCCTCTTGCCCAGGGTGCGGCTGGAATAGGTGTAGGCGTATCCGGCCGAGGCCATCCGCCTGGTGAAGCCGATGACCACGAACGCCAGGGCCAGGCATCCGATGCCGCCGATGAGGAAGGCCAGCGGAGTCGAGGTGCCTGAGAAAGCCGCTGAACCGCTGGTGTTATAGGCCATGGCCATCGCCGGCGAGAGCACCGCGATCGCCATCGCCACAGCGTCAATCGTGCGCAGACTGCCCTGACGCAGTCCGCTGGTAGCCTCCCGGCCACCACCTCCGGAAATCGCTTCGCTGGTCGCCATCTAGTTCCCCTCCTTGCTTGTGGATGCCCGCTCGGGCTGCCCCTCTTCCGCCATCGGGACCGGAGCCGCATATTCAACCTTGAGTCCCGACGCCATGGCGTTCGATCCGTTGAAAAAGTCCACCACCGACATCAGCTCCACCAGTTCGGCATCCCCCAGGCCCAGTCCCCGGAGAGCATCTGTGTGGCTGTGCAGGCAGTAGTCACAGTTGTTGGTGGCGGAGACGGCCACCGCGATGATCTCCTTGGTGCGCCGGTCCAGGGCGCCCTCGGCCATCACCGTCTTGAGCCTCTCCCAGGTGACCGCCAGCAGCGCCGGTTGGTGGGCCAGCGCCTTCCAGTAATTGGGCACCTTGGCCAGCTTGCGGCTGGTCATGATGTCCTGATAGACCTCCGCCACCAGCCCTTGGGCTTCCGACTCCTCGACCAACTTCACCAAGGCCATCTCTGGTATTCCTGTCAGCGCCCGGCGGGGAGGGCCACGGGCTCAACCGCGGTGCGCCAGCTGGCGAAGTCGTCAACCTCTCCCCGCACGATCTGCAGGTACCAGTCCTGAAGAACTTTGGTCGCCTCCCCCAAGCGGCCATCGCCGACCTGGCGGCCATCGATTTGGCTGATGGGGGCGATCTGAACCCCGGTCCCGCAGAGGAAGGCCTCGTCGGCACAGAGCAGTTCGCTGCGGTCGATCTGGCGCACCTCAAGCTTCCAGCCCTTCTTCTGGACCATCGCCATGACGCAGTCCCGGGTGACCCCCACCAGCAGGTCATCGCTGGTGGGCGGAGTGACCACGACTTCGTCCTGGACCATGAAGAGGTTGGCTGAGGAGGCCTCGGCAACGTGGCCGTCGTGGGTCAGCATCAGGGCCTCGTCGAAGCCCAGCGACCTAGCCTCATCCGCCGCCAGGGCGGCGTTGAGGTAGGCACCGGTTGGCTTGGCTCGGGCAGGGATGGCGTTGTCGTCGATCCGGCGCCAGCTGGAGGTCATCATCCGCAGACCCTTGCGGATGTCCAGGTAGTCACCCATGGGCAGGGTGTAGCAGCAGAACTCGGTGGGAATTCCGCCCAGGGTGACCTTGATCGTGTGTCCGCCCTTGTAGATGATGGGACGGATGTAGGCGTCCTGCTGGTACTCGTTGCGGGCCAGCAGCTCGAGCACGATCTCCTCGAGCTTGGCCTCGGTGAGAGCTGGATCGGGCTCCAGGCGCAGGATCCGGGCCGAGCGCAGCATTCTCTGGCCGTGTTCCTTGAGCCGGATGACGAAGAGCTGGTGCCGCTCCTCGCTCCAGTAGGCGCGGATGCCCTCGAAGCAGCCGGTTCCGTAGTTGAAGGCGTGGGCGGTGATGGGAACCCGAGCCTCATGCTCGTTCACGAATTCGCCGCCAAAGTAGACGGTCTCTCCCGGTGTGGTCATACGTATCTCCCCATGCCCCCGCTGACGTCGATCGACGCCCCGGTGATGTAGCTGGCCCGGGAACTGGCCAGGAAGGCGACCAGTCCGGAGACCTCGTCAGATTCCCCGAAGCGCCCCAGCGGCACCTCTTGGGATGCCGTCTTGGCCAGGAAGTCCTCCTCGCTCAGCTCCGGTGCCTGGCGCTGGTGGATCGCATGCCACTGCGGGGTGCGGACAAAACCGATGTTGACGCTGTTGACCAGGATGCCCTCCCCGGCAACCTCCATCGCCAGCGCCTTGTTGAAGGCGAGACAGGCAGCCCGGTCGACGGTCGTGGCGAAGAAGGCAGGATCGGGCTGACGCCCGTAGATGGCGTTGATGTTGATGATCGCGCCGCCGCCAGCCTGACGGAGATGGGGCAGGGCGGCCCGACAGCACCGGATCTGGGAGAAGAGTTTGACGTCCAGGTCCGCCTGGAAATCGGTGTCCGAAAGAGTGGCGAAGGTGCCGGGATGGGCGCGACCCGCATTGTTCACCAGGACGTCGAGACCACCGAGCTCCGCGACCGACTCCTTGATGAAGACCTCGACCTGCTCGGGCCGGGTCACATCGGTTACCCGCGATACCACGGTCCCGCCCTGCTGGCGGAGATCGGCAGCGGTCGCCTCGAGCTCAGCCTGGTTTCGGGCACAGATGGCCACGGCAGCACCCTCTTGGACCAGTTCCCGGGCGATGGCCGCACCCAGCCCCTTAGAGCCCCCGGTGACGATCGCCCGCCGACCGGTCAGCATCAGGTCCACTGGCTAGCCGACCCCCGGCAGGGTGCCCTGGCCGCGCAGTGCCAGCAGCGCCTGGCGGGGCGGGTTGAAGACGTCGTACTCGTGGCAGGCGATGTCGCCGGTACGCGCCCCATGGGGAACGTTGGCGGGGATCACCGCCACCATCCCCGGCGTCAGCAGCCGGACCTCGCCGTCGATGTCGAACTCCAACTCGCCCTCCACCACCAAGGTGATCTGCTCCTCGTCGTGGCTGTGGACGGGCGCCTCGGTGTGGGGAGCGAAGCGAACCGAATTGAGCATTGTCGACTCGCCCAAGGCGGGGCGGAACTCGAGTCCGGGCACGAACACCACTGGCTCCGCAGTGCCCAGGTCCACGAAATGACCCGTGCCGGTCGGAGCTCGACCCGACCCAGGCTGCCCAAAGTACTGGTCCGCGAGGCTCATCTATCTCTCCCATCGCTGATGGTGAAAACGGCTCCCGCGCACCTCAGCGCTCGTCCCGGACCGCCTCCCCTGACCACCACGATGGCAGCCAGCCCAACTCGCAGATGATAGCCGAATTGTCAGCTCTACCCATATCATGAAAAGGTGGGCATCGGAACCGATCCTCATGACGTGCTGGTCAAGCCTCTCCCGCACCTTACTGATAGCGATACCAGTGGGGTCGCCAATGAAACCCCCCAGGGCCCTCTGCCGGCTCTGGACCCAGTTGACCTGGAGATCCTCGTCCTGCTCCTCCGAGATGCCCGGCGCTCGGTGCGGGGGATCGCCGCGGAAGTAGGCATGTCGGCGCCGGCGGTGGCCGAGCGCATCGCTCGCCTGGAGCGTCACGGCGTCATCCGTGGCTACCGCGCCGAGATCGATTGGTGCCGCCTGGGCTACGGACTCTTGGTGTATGTACGGATCACTGGGGTCCAAGGCAGCGAGCAGTCGGAGACCGTGGCTCGGCTGCGGAAGCTGCCCGAGGTGGAGCAGGTGGAAGTGGTGACCGGGGATTCCGACCTCTTGGTACGCCTACGAGCGCGGGATCAGCAGCACCTCCGCGACGTGCTCTTCGAACGGGTCTGGAAGATCAGTGGCATCGAGCGCACCGAGACGCTCCTCTGCCTGGGTGAGCTACCCCCGAAGTCATTCGACCTCGAACTCATCGAGTCCCTGCTGCACCAGGTGGAGTCGCTCCGGTCGGCTGCGGGGACCGACCTGACTCCCATCCTGGGTGGCCGCCGTGTGTGAGATCTTGATCGCCGTCTGGCCCGAGCCACGTCCCTTCTCGGACGTCCTTCCCTGGGGCCTGGAGCTGGAGCGAACGGGCATTGGCGGCTTTGGTTGGGGACTGGCCTGGCGCGAGCGTGAGAGGGTGCGCCGCTATCGCAGCCCGACGCGCCTGGCAGACGATCAAGCTGGGCAAGCCTCGCTGCTTGAGGTTTGCTCGACTCACTTTCTGCTCCACCTCCGCCGACCGTCTCAGTTGAGCACCGTCTCCCTGGCCGACACCCAACCCTTCGTGGCAGAGGACGGCTCCTTCGCCTTCGCCCACAACGGCCGATTGGAAGGGGCGAGCCGGCTACGCGAGCGCTTCGCCGGAAGTCTGGCGGGGCAGGCAGACAGTGAGGTCGGGTTCCGCCTCTTCGAGGCGCTGCTTGCCGATGGGCTCGAGCCCGGGGCCGCGCTTCCCGAGGTCCACCGCCAGCTGGGAGGAACCGCCAACCTGGCCTACCTGCCGGCCGTCGGAGCTCCGCTCTTTTACGGGGGCAACAGCGGAAACGATGGCTGGCGCTTCGGGATGGGCGAGGCCCAGCTGGTCAGCACCGCCCTCCATTCCGCCGACGAGGCCATCTTCAGCCTCTGTTTTCCGGAGGCCAGTGGGCAGGTTAGGCTGACGCCAACCGAGGTGGTTGCGCTGGATGCAGTGCCCGCCTGACCCGGGTTCGGTGCACCGGCGGGCGGCGGCTGAGCTCCGGGGGGACACGGTCAAAGTGGAGGAAAGGCACATGGGCACAACGCCAGTGCGGGACTTGGCGGTCGGCAAGGTAGGGTTCATCGCAGAGCACGGTCTCTTCACAGAAGCCATGCAGGCGGCTGCCGAGAGAGCGACTGCGCTGGTCTCGGACAACGACATCCGGACGGTGCGGATCGGGGTCGTCGACCAGCACGGGGCGGTCCGCTGCAAGTTCGTTTCGAGCCATGATTTTCTGCTTTCCTTGCGCAACGGCATCGACTTCTCGGGAGCCATCCTGAGTCTCGACAGCGCCAACAAGGTCTTCCCCCCCGCCTTCGTCGAGGGCGGCGGTTTCGGCGTCCCTGAACTGACCGGATTCCCCGACGTGGTGCTGGTCCCGGATCCGACCAGCTTCCACATCCTGCCCTGGGCGGACCACACCGCCTGGGTGCTCTCGGATGCCTATTTCGGCAACGGCAAGTCAGTCGGGCTGTTCACCCGCCAGGTGCTGCGCCGCCAGCTCGAGCTGGCGCGAGAGATGGGCTTCGAGTACGCCGCCGGACTCGAGGTGGAGTTCTACATCTTCCACCGCGAGCAGGGCAGGATCGCCATCGACGAGACCGGCTGGCCGCCACCCGCACTCCCGGTGAGCGTGGTGGCCCAGGGCTACCAGTACCTGTCCGAGACCCGCCTCGCCGAGATCAGCGCCATCCTTGATCCTCTACGCGACCACCTCGAGGCGCTGGGGCTCCCGCTGCGCACCATCGAGGACGAGTGGGGTCCAGGCCAGACGGAGATAACCTTCGACCCCCAGCTGGGGCTGGGGCCGGCCGACGCCATGATCCTTTTCCGGACCGCCGCCAAGCAGATCTGCCATCAACTGGGCTACCACGCCACCTTCATGTGTCGGCCGCTGTTGCCCAACGTCTCGTCCAGCGGCTGGCATCTGCACGAGTCCCTCCAGGATGCCCACAAGGGCGGCAGCGCGTTCGCCAGCAGCGACCAGGAGGTGCTCTCTCCGACCGGGCGCCAATTCGCGGCGGGGATACTGGAACACGCCATCCCCATGACCGTCTTCTCCACCCCCACGGTCAACGGCTACAAGCGCTTCAAGCCCTACTCCTTCGCCCCCAACCGGGTGAACTGGGCCTTGGAGAATCGTGGCTCGATGCTGCGCGTCCAGGGGCAGCCCGGCGACCAGGGCGCTCACTTGGAGAATCGGCTGGGTGAGCCGGGGGCCAACCCCTACCTCTATATGGCGGCCAACATCGCGGCCGGTCTCGACGGGATCCGGCGCCAGCTCAACCCGCCGCCGATGGTGCACGCGGATCCCTACTCGGAAGACGCACCTGCCCTGCCCGCCAGTCTGGGCGAGGCCATCGAGGCGCTCGACCAGGACCAGTTCTTCCGCCAGGCCCTGGGCCGGGAGATCGTCGACTATCTGGTAATGCTCAAGCGCTTCGAATACAACCGCTACGTCGAGGAGGCGGGCAACGCGGCTGATCCGGTCGAGGTCACCGAGTGGGAGCAGAAGGAATACTTTGGATTCTTCTAACCTGCCGACTGCCCAGGTGGAGCGGCGGTGAGCCAACCAGGCGATTCGCCTGTCCCGATCCAGCATCTGGTCCTGTTTCGGCTTCGGGAGGAGCCCGGACCGGAAGTGGAAGAGGAGATGCGGCGCCAAATCTCCCGTTGGGTGGGGATGCCGGGGCTGCGCCGCCTGCGCTTCGGTCGAGACATCCTGGACCGAGCGGACGGCTATCAGTTCGGCTTGTTCACCGAGTTCACGGATCAGGAGAGCTACGCGGCCTATGTGATCGCCCCCCTGCACCAGAGCTTCCTGGCCTGGGTTCTAGAGCGCCCGTTCGACGTCATCCGCTTCGACTACCCGCTGACCGATGCCACCAGCCTGCAGGAGACCGGCGGCAGCTAGAGCAATTCGGGGTTCAGGCCACACCCCGCTAGCTGAGGGTGGCCAGCCAGGCGGCGATGACCTCGGGGGCCGTTTCCCGGTCGGGCTCCTTGCCTAGGTGCAGCCTCCTCTCCGTCGCGGTCCTCTGCTCAATGATGTAGTCGACGTCCTTCAGCTGATGGCCGGTGAGGATTGCGACGACGTCGGCTTCAGGCTCGATCTGGCCGGCGGCGCGAAGCTTCCGCAGGCCCGCGACCGTGGTCGCCGAGGCCGGCTCGCAGCCGATCCCGTCCCGGGACAGGGCATCCTTGGCGGCTCCAATCTCCGCGTCAGAGACCGACTCACAGGTGCCGTCGGTCCAGCGCAGCGCCCGCAGGGCCTTGGGCCAGTTGGCCGGATTGCCGATGCGGATGGCAGTGGCCCGCGTCTCGGGATCAAGGACGGGCTCCAGGACCAGGCTGCCCGACGACCAGAGGCGGAAGAATGGATCCGCCCCATCCGCCTGCACCACGATCAGACGGGGCAGCTTGCCGATCAAGCCAAATCCCAGGAGCTCCGCCAGACCCTTGGCGATCGATGAGACGTTGCCCAGGTTGCCTCCTGGCACCACGATGCAGTCCGGGACCAGCCAGCCCCGCTGCTCGAGCAGCTCGGCTACCAGAGTCTTCTGCCCCTCGAGCCGGTAGGGGTTGATCGAGTTGACCACGTAGCAACCCAGAGCGGTGGCCGCCAGGCGGAGTATTTTCAGCGATTGGTCGAAGTTGCTGCCCGCTTCCACCACCAGAGCTCCGAAGTCGGTCGCCTGGGCCAACTTGGCACTGGAGATAGCTCCCCCGGGGATGAACAGCAGGGCCCTGATACCAGCCCGGGCGGCGTAGGCCGCCATCGAGGCCGATGTATTCCCCGTCGAGGCGCAGGCCACCATCTCCGCCCCTTGTGCCACGGCATGGCTGATGCAGGCGGTCATCCCCAGGTCCTTGAAGGATCCGGTCGGATTGACTCCCTGGTGCTTGACCTGGAGGTGCTCGAGACCCGCCCAGGAGGCCGCCCCGGGAGCGCTCACCAAGGGGGTGGAGCCTTCGCCGAGCGAGATTGGTTCCTGGTCATCGGCGAGAAAGGGGAGCAGTTCCCGGAAGCGCCACACTCCGCTCCGATCAGCTACCGACCCGCTTCCCTGGCGCCCTCGCCAGAGGGCGGGCCATCGATCGGGATGTGGCTCGTCGATCTGGTAGCCGACCTCCACCAAGCCGCCACAGGCGGGGCACCCGAAGGCTATGCCCGGCTCGCTGACCTCTGTGGCACAGGCGGGATTCGAGCAGCGAAGAAAGGAGCGAGTCACCCCCCGACTTTAGAGCTCGAACTCAGCGTGCAAGGCCTGCACCGCCGCCTCAACCTCTTCCGACCGCACCACCAGGGAGATGGTGAGTTCCGAAGAGCCCTGGGCGATGGCCGCGACATTTATTCCCAGTCCGGCGACAGCTCCGAAGGTTCGGGCCGCCAGGCCAGGAGTTCCCTTCATCCCCGAACCCACCGCGACTACCACGCCCATGCCGGCCAGCTCCTCGGCCCGGGCCAGCAAGGGTCCATGATCGCGCTCCAAGCGACGCCGCACCCGGACCGCGTCCAAACGCGTGACGGCGAAGCAGAGAACGTTCTCGGCGGATGACTGAACCATCAGCAAGGTACTGATGCGATCGCTGTCGAGCCATCCCCACACCAGCGTCGCCAGCTGAGCGAACGGCTGAGCTCTATCGGCTGAGATAGTGAAGAGGACCGCCTCTTTGGTGGATGCGATGGCTCGCACGCCGGGCCCCCGGGGGCTGGCTCCAGCTATCTCGGTTCCGGCGCGGTCGGAATGGAAGGTGTCCTTGATCCGAACCGGTATGTCCGCTCTTGACGGCAGGTCCAGCGCTTTGGGGTGGAGGACCTTGGCCCCAAAAAAGGAGAGTTCGATCGCCTCCGGATATGACAGCTCCGAGATCACCCTAGCCTCCGGCACCAGCTTGGGGTCAGCGGTCATCACTCCCGCGACATCGGTCCAGATCCAGATCTCGTCGGCGGGAAGGACGGCACCCAAGATGGTGGCGCTGTAGTCGGAGCCATCTCGGCCGAGAGTTGTGCAGGCGCCATCAATAGTGGCGCCGCGAAATCCTGTGATCACCGGAATGGCGCCCTCGGCCAACATGGGATCGAGCACTTCATGAACCCTCTTCTGGGTCGGCTCGAAGATGGGTGAGGCATTGCCAAAGCCGTCGTCCGTGACGATCAGCCGGGTTGCGTCCACGGCCACCGCATTGCGACCGCGTGCCCGCAGGCACGCCGCTAGGAGCGTGGCGGATATCACCTCGCCCAGCGAGGCGAGCGAGTCGAGCGAGCGCGGAGTCAACTCCCGCACCAGCGTGAATCCGGAGCACAGATCGTCGAGGGTGGCCAGCTCGGCATCGATCTGGCTCTGGATCTGGGTTCGCTCCGAGGCCAGAACCAGTTCGTCGCAGACCTTGCGATGACGATCGGCAAGCTCGCCACCGATGAGTCGCCAGGCATCGGTCTCGCCGCGGCTTGCCGCGCTCGCCGCCAGGAGTAAGGATTCAGTCACCCGCTGCATCGCGGAGACGACTATCAGCAGCCGAGTCTGGCTCGCCTCCCGAACGATGATGTCGGCAGTGAGCCCCATCAGGCGCGCGTCTCCGACTGAGGTGCCGCCAAACTTCATCACCCGGGTCGACGGGTTCACAGCACCCCTGGTTCTGGCGGCGAGGTGACCCTGGCACCGACGTTGTCGGCGCTCAAAATCAGAGTTCGAGCGGCCACGCCTCGGCTTTGGAATAGCTGGCGCAAGCCAACTGCGATCTCGTCTGCGGCTCCGTCTCGGGTGATAGCCATGACCGACGAGCCGGAACCGCTGAGGCAAACACCGAGCAGATCCGGATGGGCTATAGCCAGGCACTCAGCGACGCCGGGCACGAGCGCGGCCCGCCGCGCCTGGTGCCACCTGTCGTCAAAGAACTCCGGTTGGAAATCGAATTTGCCCGAGAAGACGGAGGCGACTAAAAGTGCCGTGCGCTGCAGGTTGTGCACCGCGTCCTCCCGGCTGTAGGTGGGGGGCAGAACTGCTCGGGACCTCACAGTTGCCAGCGGGTCTGCCGGCCCGGCCACAACGAAGCGGAGTTCCGCCGGGACTTCGGCCCGGCGGGTCATCACCGACGTCTTGCTCGCGTCCACGGCCGCCACTGCCAGTCCGCCCAGATACGCCGCGGCTACGTTGTCGGGATGGCCATCCATCTCGGCGGCCAGCCAGAGCAACGTGCCGTTGGCCGGCCGCTGTCCCGCCAGTTCAACTCCCAGCAGCAGGCCGGCCACGATGGCGGCCGCACTGGACCCCAGGCCGACTCCGATCGGGATCTCGCTGCGAAGATGGAGCCGGAGGCCTGGCAACGGGCGTCGGGCCCATTGCAGAAGCCTCGCGATCGCCTGAAAGACCAGGTTTGACCCGTCGGTGGGGAGGCTTGCCGCACCCTCGCCGTAGGCGACTATCTCCAGACCTGGGGCAGGCGATGTGGTTGCCTCTGCCACCAGTCTCAGGTCTAACGCCAGGGCTGCGCAATCGAAGGCACAGCCGAGGTTTGCCGAGGTGGCTGGAACCGTTACCGCTAGCACGCTGACTCCAGCGCCGTGAAAGCCGTCACCGGCCGGCTCCGACCAGGCTCAACTGCTCCTCGAAGGCACTGAGTCGGGGAGCCAGAATGGGGATCTCGGGTAGGTGGCCGACCAGGGCATCGGTGGTCTTGAGGCCGTTTCCGGTGATGCAGAGCACAGTGGTTTCCGAGGACTTGATGCGCCCGGTCTGGATCAGCTCACCGGCCACCGCCACCGTCACCCCGGCCGCGGTCTCTCCGAACACCCCCTCCTCCTCCGCGAGGAGACGCATCCCTGCCACGATCTCCAAGTCGCTCGCTGAGGCAGCCCAGCCGCCGCTCGACCTGATCACGCCCACGGCTCGGTAACCGTCGGCGGGGTTTCCGATTGAGAGGGATTTGCAGATGGTGTCGGGACGCTGCGGCGTGATCTGGGCAACCCCCTCAGCCACGGCGCTGGCGATGGGAGAGCAACCGAGCGCCTGGGCACCAAAGATCCGCACCGGACGCTCCTCCACCAGACCGGTCGCCACCAACTCGGAGAAGGCCTTGGCAATCTTGCTGATCTGGGCGCCGCCCGCCATGGGGACGACGACGTTGTCCGGCAACCGCCAGCCTAGTTGCTCCGCGATCTCGAAGCCTACAGTCCGCGAGCCCTCGGCATAGTAGGGGCGCAGGTTGACGTTGACGAAGCCCCAGGGTCGGGTCTCGGCGATCTCGGCACAGAGCCGGTTGACCTGGTCATAGTTTCCTTCCACCCGAACCACCCGGGCTCCATAGACCGCGGTGCCGAGAACCTTGACCGCCTCTAGGTCAGCGGGGATGAAGATCCAAGCCTCGAGGCCGAGGCGAGCCGCTTGGGCAGCGACTGCGTTGGCCAGGTTTCCGGTCGAGGCACAGCCCACCACCTCCAGACCAAATGCTCGGGCCTGGGCCAACGCCACCGCGACCACTCGGTCCTTGAAGGACAAGGTGGGGAAACAAGCGGCGTCGTCCTTGAGCCAGAGGTCGCCACTACCGAGTGCCTCGCCCAGCTTGCTGGCACGCAGTAGTGGGGTGTAGCCGACCGGGAGGTCGGACTGGAACCCCTCCCGCACGGGGAGGAACTCGCGGTAACGCCAGATGTCCTGCGGGCGCCGCTCGATCGATTCCCGGCTCACCGCCGACCTTATTGCGGCTAGGTCATAAGCCACCTCAAGAGGGGCGAAGCACTCTTCGCAGAGCGTCCACGGGCCGTTGCCAACCTGGCGCAGGCATTGCTCACAGCGCAATTGAAATAGTTCGGACATGAATGGGCTCCCTTGAAATATCAGAAAGGCGTTCGGCTGAGCTGTTCCCGAGCCTGGACCAGGCTTGGGGGTCGACCGGGGGGCTAGCACCCAGAGGCGCTAGTAGGTAATTCGGAAGCCCCCGGTGGCAGGCTGGCGCATTCGACCCCCAGGAGTGAGGAGCCAGGCCGAGCCGGTTACAGTCGTGGCCATCGCCATGAGACAACATTACCGACACTGTGCCAGCTGGTGAGCACCGGGCCCGGCGCGATGCCACCCGAAGCTGGCAAACTCACCAGCCGATGAAGCGCTTCGGCGTCGCCATTTTGGGAGCCACCGGAGCGGTGGGACAGCGCCTGGTCCAGCTCCTGGACGGACACCCCTGGTTTCGCGTCACTGAACTGGTTGCCTCGGAGCGCTCGGCGGGCCGCCGTTACCGCGATACGGTCTCCTGGCGCCTGACCACCAGCATCCCCAGCCAGACCGGGGAGCTGGTGGTGAAAGACCTGTCGAGCCATCTCGATTGCGATCTCGTGTTCTCCGCCCTCGACGGCCAGGTGGCCGGAGACGCAGAGAGTTCCTTGGCCAGCGCCGGCTTACCGGTGATCAGCAACGCCCGTAACCATCGCCTGGATGACGATGTACCCCTCTTGATCCCGGAGGTCAACTGGGAGCACACCGCAATCCTCGCCGGGCAGCGCGCGCGGCGCCAGTTCTCTAGCGGACTCCTGGCCACCAACCCAAATTGCTCTGTCATCGGCCTAGCCCTGGCGCTCAAGCCGTTGCAGGATGCCTTTGGCCTCTCCGAGGTTTCGGTGGTGACCATGCAGGCGCTCTCGGGAGCCGGCATCGCCGGGGTGGCGGCTCTGGCAATCGTGGACAACGTGATTCCCTTCATAGCCGACGAGGAGGCAAAGATCGAGAGCGAATCATTGAAGATCCTTGGTCGCCTTCAAGGGGATCGATTTGTCCCCGCTGACCTCCGCGTCAGCGCCCAGTGCAATCGCGTGGCGGTGCTAGACGGCCACACTGAGTCGGTATCGGTTCGGCTCCGGACGGCGGCCAGTGCTGACCAGATACGCCAAGTCATGGCTGGCTTCACCTCAGAACCGCAGCGATTGCAGCTCCCCAGCGCCCCCCTTCGCCCGCTGCTGTTACCCGATGGTCTCGATCGTCCCCAACCGCAGTTGGACCGCGACCGCGCTAAGGGTATGGCGGTCAGCGTGGGGCAGGTCCGACCGTCCTCGGTAATGGACTGGAAATTCACCCTGGTTGTGCACAACGCGATTCGCGGTGCCGCCGGTGCGGCGCTCCTCAACGCCGAACTCCTGGTAGTCCAGGGCTATATCACGTGATGGCAGCCGCGCCGGGCGACCGGTGACGGAGCGCTTCCCACCCCTCCGGGAGAACGGCCTAGACCCTGACCCCCTGGTCCAGTTTCAGGGCTGGTTCGATGCCGCCCGGGCAGAACTGGTCCTTGCCGAAGCTGCCGCGCTGGCGACCGCCGACATCACCGCTCAACCGGCGGTGCGCATGGTCCTGGTCAAGAGCTGGGACCGGCGAGGCTTCGTCTTCTACAGCAACCGCGAAAGCCGTAAGGGCGCCGAACTACTGGCTAATCCAAAGGCCGCTTTGCTCTTCCACTGGCCTTCTCAAGGTCGCCAGGTGCGCCTCGAAGGCAAGGTCGAACAGGTGACCGACGAGGAGTCGGACGCGTACTTCGAAAGTCGGCCCCGGATGAGCCAAATCGGGGCGGTCGTCTCGGCCCAGAGCCGCCCGATCACTGACCGCCAGAAACTCGATGAACGGGTGACCGAGCTGGAGGCGAAGCTGGGTGGAGCGGCGATCGCCCGGCCGCCCTGGTGGGGCGGGTACCGCCTGCAGCCCGCCACCTACGAGTTCTGGCAGCACCAAGAGGGCCGTCTTCACGACCGAATCCTCTATTCCCGCCAACACGCCGGTTGGCGGGTCGTCCGGCTTCAGCCCTAAAAAGCTTCCCGTTGCCGACTATTCGCTGCTAAGATTCGCGGCTGACGCTCCGGGAGGGGGAGATCCCGGGCAAAACGGGCGGCCCTCGGGTAGCGCGCCCTGGGGCCCGCCAGTCCGGCCAATCTAGGGCCGGCCAGTTCTGTCGCTCAGGCCCACCGGACCTGAGGAGGTGCGTTCGAGGTGTCGGTGCTGGAGCCTGCGGCCGACTCGGGAGCCCCCGTCGGTCTCAGGGTCGATCCCTCGCCGGCGGCCCTCCCGGGCCGAGTGCAGCTGCCCGGCCGCGACGTGGACCTGCTCCCCCTCGATCCGGAGGACCACGCGCCGGCGCTCTGGGAATCCCTCGGGAACAAGGCAAACGACGATCTTTGGGCGTATCTGTTCGATGGCCCGTTCTCCGCTGCCGGCGAATTTCAGGCCACAGTGACGCGCCTCTGCCAAGCGGATGCGTACCACTTCTTCGCCATCGTGAACCACGCAACGAAGAGACCCCTGGGCTGGGCCGCGCTCATGCGAATTGAGCCACGGCACCGATGTATCGAGGTGGGTTACATCCTCTACACTCCCGCTCTGCAGCGCACTCGCGAGGCCACCGAGGCAATGTATTTGCTGGCCCGCTATGTCTTCGAGGAGCTCGGGTACCGCCGTTACGAGTGGAAGTGCGACGCGCTCAACGCGGCCTCCCGGCGAGCGGCTCTGCGTTTGGGATTCACTTTCGAGGGCGTCTTCCGCCAGCACATGATCGTCAAGGGTCGCAATCGCGACACCGCCTGGTTTTCCATCCTTGACAGTGAATGGCCGGCCCGGCGGGCACGCCTGGAGAATTGGTTGCTGCCTTCGAACTTTGACCGCCAGGGTCAGCAGAAGACGGCGCTGGCCGAGATGCTCCTTTAGGCCGACCCGAACGATCCGGCGCCAGCTAGGTAGGCTCTTGCGTCTGCGCCACCGCCCGGATCAGGTGAGGTTCTCCCGGCGGTAAAGACCAATGGAGATGGGTACGAAGACCAGCATCAGGGCGATCGCCCAGAAGATGGTCGCCAGCTCGGGGTGCTGCAGGGGCCAGACGTGGACCGACGCGCCCGGGTTGGGATTGCCAAACAGCTCGCGACAACTGGCAGTGACGGTGCTGAGAGGATTCCACTCGGCGATCACGCGCAGCCAGACAGGCATGTTCTGCAGCGCCACAAAGGCGTTGGACACAAAGATCATGGGGAAGAAGACGACGAACGCCATCGCCTGCGCTGACTCGGGATTGTGCAGCCACAAACCGGCGGCCGCCCCAGCCCAGCTCATGGCGTAGTTGAAGAGAAGTGCCAGAGCGAAACCGGCGGCGACATCCTGGGGTGCGGTGTGTACCCGCCAGCCAACGGCGAGACCGACCGCCACCACCACCAGCAAGCCCAAGCAAGCCGTCAGCAGGTCGGCGGTCAGCCGGCCTGCCAGCACCGCGCCACGAGACATCGGCAAGGAACGGAAGCGGTCGATGATGCCTGACTGGATGTCGTTGGCGAGGCCGACGGCCACGCCGGGAGCCGCACCCCCCATGGTGATTCCGAAGATGCCAGCCACCACGTACTCGTGGTAATTGCCACCGCCGGGGAGGTGAATCGCACTGCCGAAGACGAACGTGAAGAGAACCACGAACATGATGGGCTGGATGGTCACGTCCGCCAACTGGGCTGGATCACGAATCACGTGCACCAAGCTGCGCCTGCTCAGGACGAACACATCCTTGAGAAACCAGAGAATGCGGGAGAGTCCGCTCTCGCCGGTTGTGTGGGTGGGCTCCACTACTGCCAGAGCGCTCATGCGGCGTCCTCCCCAGCTTCCTCGGCCCCATGACCCGTCAGGGTCATGAAGACGTCGTCCAGGGCGGGGCGCCGCACGGTCACGTCGTCCACCAGAACACCGCCCGCGTCGAGAGTGCGAATCACTCTGGTGGCCAGGCCTGTCTGCTCGGTAGACGGCAGGGTGAGTTTGTATCGGCGCTGATCGACGGTTACCGATTTCGAGAGATCGCGGCGCAGAAGCGCGGCGGCCTCCTCCAGATCCGCACTCTCCGGAAGGGTCACTTCGAGGACCGCACCGCCGACCTGGGTCTTGAGTTGGTTCGGGCTCCCCCACGCGATGACCTTGCCCGAGTCCACCACAGCGATGTTGTGGGCCAGCTGATCTGCCTCGTCCAGGTATTGCGTGGTGAGAAGGATGGTGGTGCCGGCCTCGCCCAACTCCCGGATGAGCTGCCACATGCCCATGCGCGCGCGGGGATCGAGCCCGGTGGTCGGCTCGTCCAGGAAGAGGACCTCAGGCTGGGTGATCATGCTCGCGGCCAGGTCCAGCTTTCGGCGCATGCCCCCGGAGTACGTCTTGGTGGGCCGGTCGGCGGCCTCGGTCAGTTCGAACCTGACCAGCAGGTTGGTCGCCCGATGCTTCGCTTCCGACCCGGGAAGCCGGCTCAACTCCCCCACCATCACCAGGTTCTGGCGACCCGTGAGGTACTCGTCGATGCTCTCCGACTGGCCCGCGATTCCGATGCTGCGCCGTACCTGGGCCGGATGCGAGGCAACGTCGCACCCGGCCACCATCGCGCGGCCCCCGGAGGGTTTGGCTAACGTGGCCAGGATGCGGATCAAGGTTGTCTTACCGGCACCGTTTGGCCCGAGGACGGCGACCAGGCTGCCCTTGGCCACTTCCAGGTCGAGGCCGTCGACCGCGCGGGTCTTCCCATAGACCTTGACCAGGCCCTCGACCAGGATGGCTGGTGGTTCGCCCATGGCGGCCTCCTTACTGTCCGACCGGTAAACTGTCCGTTGATGCTAAAGGCGTTACCTACCGGCCGTCAAGTAAAATAGCCTGAGTGGACAAGCCGAACCCCGACGAGCCGTCGTCCACCCGCGATCGGATCATGGAGGCGGCGATCGATCTGTTCACGGAGCAGGGCTTCGACAAGACATCGCTGCGCGAGGTAGCCGACCGCGTCGGCGTCACCAAGGCGGCGCTGTACTACCACTTCCGCAGTAAGGAAGAGCTTCTCCTGTCGCTGATCGAACGCGTCCACGGCATCGGGCATCACGGCCTCGACGTACTTGAGGTGTTGGTTCCGACGAAGGGGCCAGTCGATCGGCAGGCCGTCCTCGAAGCGCTGGAAGTCCTCCTTGACCAGGTCCTGGCCCAGCGTCAGATCTTCGGTTTGATAGAGCGGAATCGCACGGCCATTGAGGCACTGGGCGAACGGGACCCAAAGCACCTGGAGGAGCACAAGAAGCTCGAAAAGCAGTGGACCGATTTCATCAGCAATGGAGACATCCCGCTGCGCGACGTGGTCCGTGTCTCCTCCGCCCTAGGCGCGCTCATGGCAGGCGCCGTCGGCACCACCAGGGGGCTCGGACCGGAGGCTCATCCCGGACTCCGCAAGGAGCTGGCGGCGGTGCTGCGCGACATCCTGCTCGCCCCGGATCCCCAATAAGGGGCCCGCTCCACTCAGAAGAGGTCCCCCGACCGACACCCGTCAGTTGACGGCCATGTTCCGGGATCCTATCTTGCAACCAACTTCCGATCGGCAGCCGGATGGCCCAGGAGAGACGGGTGATTGTTCGTTTGGCGCGCTGTGCGCCCGTCTTGGTTGCGCTGGCTCTCATGACTGCCCCCCTGACGGCGAGCGCCTCGTCCACCAATCCCTACCCTCCCCTTGCCAATCTGTGCTCAGAGATCCCCTCTAGCGAGATAGCGGCCGCGCTGGGGAGCACCGAAGCCGGAGTGCCCAGCTTCGCTGCTGAAGGCACTCCCAGCGAGGTCTCCCAGTGCCGCTACGCCGGGGGAGACCTCGTCCTCTACCTGGGTTACGTTGCGACCAACGCGCCGCCCCATGAGGGCGGCACCTCAACTTCGGTTCGTGCGCTTGGATCGAGCGGAAACCTCCAGACGTGGGGGGCACCCGCGAAGGCCGCCTACCTCACCTTCATGACCGGGTCGGTCACCCGACCTCTCTATGGCACGTTGGTCACCCAAGGCGACCCCACCTATCGGGTTAGCCTGACCAAACTTCGGGCTCTGGGCGGCGAGTTTTACGCCCTGGCCAGCGATGGCTTCACCGGGACTGACCTGCTGCGCTACAAGCCTCCGGCACCTTCCTACCAGGTGGTGGTGATCAACAGCCGGGCGCCGCAACTGGCGGTGGTCGATCCGGTGGACGGCCGGGTGAAGGTGATCACGCTCCAACTGGGAGCCAACAGCGGTCCCCCCGACGACCTGGCCCACCAGTTGGCGTACTCAGCCAGTTCACCCTACATCTACGTAACCGCATCCACCGGTAGGGGCATGGGGGAGCTCCTTGAGGTAAGCCTCGCCACCGGGAGGCTCTTTGGACCGCCGATCCCACTCGGGCTGAACACCAACCCCCAGGGGGTGGTGGTGGGCACGGGAGCACAGTTCGCCTACGTGGTGGAGGAATCGACGGCATCCCTGGCCGTGGTCGATCTGTCGGACAGGCAGGTGACCGCGGTCCGTCTCGGCCCCACCAGCGCAGATCCCCAGGGAGTGGCGATAAGCCCCAATGGCCAGCAGGTGTACGTGGCCGACAACAACCTCGCCCAGATCGCGGTGCTCCAGACCTCCAACGACTCGGTCAGCCGGATCAAGCTGGCCAAGGGGACTACCCCGTTCGCCCTGGTCGTGTCTCCCGATGCTAGCCGTCTGTGGGTGGCGGACAGCCAAGGTGGGACCTCCGGAGAGATAAGTCAGGTCGACCTCAGCACCGGC
Source organism: Candidatus Dormiibacterota bacterium (assembly GCA_035534695.1). Lineage (GTDB taxonomy): Bacteria > Chloroflexota > Dormibacteria > Aeolococcales > Bog-877 > Bog-877. Next base: position 11,367 of record DATLRN010000003.1, on the reverse strand, counting down.
CGGGTCCGCTCCCTGCCGGTGGGCCCCCTGCCTCCAACCGGGATCGCGATAACGCCCGACGGCTCAGAGGTTTTCGTCCCCCACCAGTGGAACTCAGTCACCGAGATCAACACCAAGACAGGGGCCGACACCGAGCGCGGTACCTCAAGCGTGCCCGTGGTGGGGGGTGCAGCCAGCACCCCGGACGGGAAGTACGTGATCCTGGCGGGCGCGGGAATCCAGTTCGGCACCGGGTTGGTGGTGTACGACGTCGCCGACAACGACAGCTGGACGCTGCCACTCAACCAGTACCCCAGCTTCGTCTACACGGTCCCAGCGGCGGCCAGCCCGGGTGTGACCGTATCGACCCTGGCCTCCTCTCTCAACACTCCCTGGCGCGCATTCCGGTCGCCTCAGCTGGCAGCCGCCAACCTGGCCATCACCATCCCCCTGGTCCTCCTGGTGACCTTCCCCTCCTCCCTCTTCAACCACACGTTTCAAGAGAACTACGAAGAGATCCGCGAATTGACGGAGCGGCGGGTGCGCTGGTTGCGCCGACTCCGGGAGCGATACGCCAAGTCCACCGGTCGACGATTTGCCACCTGGCTGTTCGCTGGGACTCTGGCCATCGGCGCCCTGCTGGACGCTTTGCTCAGCCCTAACTTTGGATGGAACGGAACCTCGCTACTTAGCTACCTTGCCACCGGTGTGGCGTTGCTGATCAGCATCGCCATCGTCCCCTTGGTCGACTATCTCTACCGGCGGAGACGGCGGCTCGACATCAAGTGGGAGCTGCACGCCATCCCCTTGGGCTTGGGGGTAGCAGCTATCTGTGTCCTGATCTCCCGCCTAAGCGCCTTCGAGCCCGGGTACTTCTACGGGCTGGTCTGCGGCGTGGTATTCGCCACCCGGCTGCGCCGCCACGAGCAGGGCCATGTTGCCGCCATCGGCGCCCTCACCTACCTGGGCGTTGGGCTGATCGCCTGGTTCCTCTGGGCAGCCGTCCACGGACCAGCAGGCTTCGCGGGCGCTGCCCCGCCGCTGATCTTCCTGGATGACCTCTGTGCCTCGGTCTTCGTGGGCGGCATCGTGGGCAACGTGCTCGCCCTGCTGCCCCTTCGGTTCACGCTCGGCGGTTCGGTCATGTCCTGGCACAAGGGAGTCTGGGCAGCGGTCTTTGGAATCGCTGGGTTCGGCGTGATCCAGGTCCTGCTACACCCCGAGCCGGGTGCGGTCAATGCCGGCAACGCTCCTCTGATCACCGCCATCGTCCTGTTCGTGGTATTTGGTCTCGGCTCGGTCGGCCTCCATCGGTACTTTCTCTGGCAGAACCGTCCGAGTCGCAAGCTGATCGCCGCAACAAGCGAGCACCAGAGCCAAGCCCCAGTGGACGATGAGCAGCGGCCAGACACACCCGGCGCCGCCGAGGCTGGTGAGGGCGGCGCCCCATTGCCCTGATGACCAGGGCAGGGCGTCGGCGGGAACCGGATTGGCCGAGGGGACGTCATCCCGATCGAGATGGTGCCACCAGTCCTACGTGCCTCCCTGCTCGTGGGCTTTGTCGGGAGGTCGCTCTGGCTCACAGGGTGCGGGACATCGGCCACTGAGCCCGTCAACCAGAAAGCGGCTCAAGCGCTAGCCCAGCGGCTGCTGGGCTCGGTCGTACTACCAGCCTCGAGCCACCGGCTGGGGAGAGCGCCAGCGCCAGGTCTCAACCGCGTGCCGCAGAAGATCGACGCGACCACCTCGGTGGACCGGCATTCGATTTGGCGAGTTCCCCTCTCAGAGCAAGCCCTGGCCAGCTTCCTCCAATCCCACCGGCCGCCGGGAACTTCCCTGGTGGGCACCAGTTCATGGGTCTCTCGGAGCGAGTCGGTCGACGGACTGGTACTGGGGCTACGTCCACCCCCCAAAGGGCGTCAGCGAAGCCTGGCTGGTGGACTCCTTGCTCGCCCTGAGCCCGAGGAGCTCCGCCGTCCGGATCGACACCCAGGTGGTCTGGCTTCCGGTCCGTACTGCGGCCTCACGGGTGCCCCTCTCAGATCGGTCGGCAACGATCTCGGCCCAAAGCCTGGCGCCCGCGGTCGGCAAGCGTTCACTTACCCTCAGCCAGGGTAGGCAACTGAGCGCGCTGATTCGTTTAGTAAACGGTCTGAGGACGGTGGCGCCCCCGGGCACCATCAGCTGCGCCATGAGCACTACTTCAGTCCGGCTAACCTTCCGTACCGAAGTCGGGGCAACAGCCAACGCGGCTACCAGTCAGACGATCGGCTGCGCCGACATGTGGCTCCAAGTCGGCCCCACCCGCATCCTGTTGGAGCAGGCCCACCTGGTGTCGATGGAGCTCGCGCTCCTGCACCTGACCGTGGCCGAACTCAACGGACCGGGTTCCTAGGAGGATCGTCGAGCCCGGCCCCGCGGTTTGGGATACTCATCAGAGCATGGTCGATTTCCCCACCCTTGCCAACGCTGCCGTCGATGACCTCCTGGAACTCAACCCGGAGGAGGCCACCGCCCTCGGCGACCATAGTTTCGACGACCGCATCAGCGATCGAAGTCTGGTCGGCGGCGAGGCAACGGTAAGGCGGCTTCGAGCACGCCAGCAGGAGCTGGAAGCGGTCAGCCTGGCGGAGCTGGACCAGGAGAGCCGGGTAGATGCGGCGGTTCTCGCCAACCAACTGGCGGAGCGGATCTTCCGCTACGAGGAAGTACATGCCCCGAGCTGGGATCCCCTCGTCTACAACCCCGGAGACGGCCTCTTCGGGTTGCTCTCCCAGAAGACCCAGCCAGCGGAGACCCGGTTGCGCAGCGTCTGCGCCCGGCTGGAGGCCATACCCGAGCTGGTGGATCTGGCCCGCCGCCAGTTGAGCAATCCTCCTCACATCCACGTCGAAACCGCCCTCCAGCAACACCCCGGCGTCGTGAAGCTGGTGCGTCAAGAGGTCGACCAACTGGTGGGCGAGGTCAACGACCTCTTTCTGCGGGGGCGGGTGGCCAAGGCCCAGCAGCAGGCCTTGGCGGCATGGGAACGTTTCGGAAGCTTCTTGGAGGAGTCGCTGGAGTCGGCCCAAGGCGATTTCCGGCTGGGTGAGCGTCGCTTCGCCGAGAAACTCCGGCTCGATCTCCACTCACCGCTCAACCCGGAAGAGGTGCTCCGGCGCGCCCACGCTCGCATCGAGGTATTGACAGCGGAGCTGGCCGAAGCGGCCGCTGAGCTGGTCGGGAGCGCGGGAACCCAAGAGGAGACGATCCGGGGTGCCCTCAATCGGGTGGCCGAGCGAAGGCCGAACAACCAGACCGTGCTGACCGAGGCCCGCTCGGCCTTGAATGACCTGAGCTCGGCGGTGGCTGGCTCCGGCTTGTTCACGGTGCCCGAGGACCCCTACGACCTCGAGGTGGTCCCCGAGTTCATGCGGGGCATGGCCTCCGCGTTTTGCATGCCGGCCGGTCCCTTCGAAGAAGGCGCCCACTCCAAGGTGATGATCTCTCCCACCCCGGACAATTGGAGCCAGGAGCAGGTCGACTCCTTTTACCGCGAGATCAACTCCGCCATGATGGTGATGCTGATGGCGCACGAGGCCCTGCCCGGGCACGTCATGCAGCTGGCCATGGCACGAACGTTCCGGGGCCCGACCAAGGTCAGGGCCGCTTTCTACAACGGACCGTTCGTCGAGGGGTGGGCCTGCCAAGCGGAGCGCATCGTGGGCGAGTTGGGGCTGGGTGGCCTGCCCGTCCGCACCCAGCGCATCAAGGTGCAACTGCGCTGCACCATCAATGCCATCCTCGACGCCGCCGTCCATGCCGGCGGCATGGGAAAGGAAGAGGCGGTCGCAATGATGATCGACCGCGGATTCCAGGAGCCAGCAGAGGCCACAGAAAAGTGGCGCCGCGCCTGTCTGACCTCGGCCCAACTGTCCACCTACTTCGTGGGCTACACCGAATTGCAGGACCTCTTCGGCCATCTCGCTCCCATCTCTTCGTACGACGAAGTTCTGGCGCACGGATCCCCGCCGACGTCGCTCCTCGCCGACCTGCTCAACTGACCGAGCAGCAAGCGAGTCTCTTTGGGCCGCCAGGTGGGGGCGCTCCATGTTTCAAAAACCGTCAGGTGACTGACCTTTTCGCTACAACTCCGGTAAGGTACGGCGTCAGCAAGTTCAGCCCGGCGCGGAGACCTTTGTGAAGTTGAGATATGCGTTGGCGATGATCGCAGCTCTGGCGATGGCATTCGCCGGGAGCGGCTGTGGCAGTACGCCTTCACACCACGGCACGGGGCATTAGTCGCCCAGTCCCAAGGCGACACATTCCGGCAAGGCGTCCCCTAAGGCATCCGGCTCTTCGTCGCCCGGCAAGGCCTCACCATCGGCCAGCGCCTCAGCATCTAAGGGCTCAGGGGGCGGCGGAACCTCGACCCCTCGACCGACCACTGCCCGACACCACTCGCAGCTTCATTCGCGGCCAATGGCGCTTTCGATCGGGGCTCAGCCAGTACTACCGTTGGCGCCTGCGGACCGCATAGCTGCACTGACTACTTCTTCGTCGCGACCGGAATGGGCGGTTGCACCCCCACCGGTGGGTGGAACAACGCATCGGCCGGTACCTACTCAAAGTTTGGCGTGACGAGCTCCGCAACCGCGAGCGGTGATGGCACACAGTGCGTCATGGGGGGGGATCGGACGGTACGGGTACCAGTCAGTCACCTCCTTGACGGCCGATGGGTTCTCTACCAGCGGCTCACTCACCCTGAACGTCTCCGGCGTCGCGGTTGGCGATGAGGTCATCGTCCTATTTGGTGCATCGGCAAGCGGGAACACCATCTCTCCGCTCTCGCCGACCTTCAGCGGTGGCTCGGTCAACCTGGTAAGCAGCGCTTTCCCGGGCGGCCAGCCAACCGGCGGGGCTATGGCGGTTGCGGCCGTGCACGCCACCTCAACAAGCTTCAGAGCCTCGTGTCCCGTCCCATCGGGTGCCGAAGTTGACGGTGTCGCGTATGTTCTCGCTCTCGCCTACTAGTCCCAACCAGCGAAACACAGCGTCAGCTCCTGAGAGGGAGCACGACCTGGCCGACGCGCCGGGATCCAAAAGTGTCCGCGCCATACTGTTAGCGCAGTGTTCAGTGACTTGGTGGATTAAGGCGAGTCCGTACTTGTGACGAACGACCAGACCAGGAGGTAACCGTCAATGCCAAATCTCGGTCAGACCAGAGACAGTGAGCGCGGTCGCTACACCCCTGCGTCGGCGCTCACCGAACAGGTGGTTCAGACCTTCAGAGACTCTTCGTCGCCACGCTACCAGGCCATCATGCAAAGCCTGGTTTACCACCTCCATGCACTCATACAAGAGGTCGGCCTGACCAACGAAGAGTGGCGTAAAGGGATCGATTTCCTCACTCGGACGGGTCACATTACGGACGAGCGACGCCAGGAATTCATCCTTCTGTCGGATGTCCTGGGAGCGTCGATGTTGACCGTCGCCGTCAATGAGCCAACCAATGTCGGGGCTACTGAATCCACGGTCTTTGGTCCCTTCTTCTTGTCGCAGTCGCCGCACGTCGAGCGGGGCGCGGACCTAGCCCGCGGTGCTGCCGGTGAACCCTGCTTTGTGTCGGGCACGGTCCGCGGCCCAAGTGCTGAAGCGATCGCCGACGCCCGAATGGAGGTGTGGGGCGCCGACGAGGACGGCCTCTACGACGTACAGCGCCCGAGCGGGAACATCGCCAACCGGGGTCACCTATTCACTGACGATCGGGGTAACTTCTCGTTCTGGACGATCCGGCCCACTGCCTATCCGATACCGGGTGACGGTCCCGTCGGTGATTTGCTTCGGGCGGCAGGGCGAGGAGCGATGCGTCCCGCCCACCTCCACTTCATGATCTCAGCGCCTGGATGGCGCACCCTCGTGACTCACATATTCGCTGCGGGTGATCCCTACCTGGACCATGACGCCGTGTTCGGGGTCAAGGAGTCGCTGGTGGCGGAGTACGTCGAACACCAAGCCGACGAGATGGCTCCAGGGCGGGCGGTCGGCCGTCCCTGGGCAACACTCTCCTATGACTTCGTTCTGGTCCCCAGTGCCACCGGCACGGAGGCCGACGCCCCGGGCCCAGCCTGATCGATGCCTGAACCAGCTGTTTAGCGTCCGGTCCAGGTCCTCAGGTCTTGAATTGTCCAGCCGCTACGGCGGGCAAACAGGGCCACTCCGGCACCGATGATCCCCAACAGAGCCAGGGCCCCCGGAAGCAATAGACCTCCTGTCGGGGAAGCGACGGGACTGCTTGTCAGGGCTGCCGCGGCCCGGGCGCCTCGCGGACCTGCAGCTTCCATTCCAAAGCACAGGATCGGTGCGTTCCCGGTTGGCGCCGGTACGCTTGCGGAGGGCGCGCTGGTTACCTCTGGTGATGCCGCGCTGGTGGGGTTCGGCGAGAGTTGGTTGTCGGGAGTGGAACTGGCCCCGCTGCTGGGAGGCGATCCGGCTACAGAGCTCGGCATGCCAGCCGGCGGAAGTAGGGCGGGACCGACAATGACCGGCCCGATGCCCATGATCGGCGAGCAGTTGGGAGTCGCCGTAGCCGTCGGGGAGGGTGTGGGAACGGCGATCGTGCCCGTCGGCACCAGTGTCATTCCAGCGGGCTGGACTCCGTTCCCTAGCACGGCCGGAGCGCTGGTGGTCTGGCCACCAAGGTTGACCGGGATAATTTCAGCCTCGCCGGACGCCGTGGTTCCGTCCACGAGGGCGGTAGCACCATCAGGTGTGATGCCAATGTCCCCAGGAGTGAAGCCCGTGCTCAGCGTTCCGACGGCTGCTCCCACTGTCTCGGTCGTGGCATCGATCGTCTGCAGCTGCTCGGCATCGGCGTCGGCCAGGTAGAGCTCGCCCGTCCCGGCGGCGATTGCCAGGCCCGAAATCTGGGCGGTGGCGGGCAGCGGGATGATTGAACTGCCTGGAACGTTGGCACTGACATCGATCACCGCGAGCGCAGGCCCAGAGGTGGGGGCGGTCAGCACGTAGAGCTGGGAACCGTCCGGCGACGGGGTCAGGGCGCCCGGAGCCACGACGGGGATGGGCGAACCAGTGACGGTGTTGGTGGCAGTGGCGATATCGCCGACGGTATTGCCCTGACTGCCGGCGTCGAAGTAGAGCGACTGGCCATCTGGTGAGATGGCCAGATTGAGCACAGGGCCGGTCTCGATCGCCGGAGAGATGACCGCTCCGGTCAGCAGATCGACCTCCGCAACCTGGCTCTCGCCGCTCTCCGCCACGTAGAGGTCCTGTCCGTTGGGGGTGATCACCATAGGCCCAGGGTCAATCCCGCTGCCGAGCTGGATAAGGCTACCCGCATAGGTGTCCGACGAGGTGTCGATGACCCCGATGGCACCGTCGCTGAAGTCGACATAGACCTCTGCCGCGTCTGGGCTCATGACCAGGTCTTTGACGCCGGCTGATACCGGAGCCAGGATCGAAGTCGGGCTAGTGGCGTCGGCCGCGAGGACATACACAGCACCGGATTGGCCATCCCCGACCAGAACCGAGTAGCTGGGCAGGGATGCGGCCGAGACAAAACGGGCGGAGTGCACCGCTGCCACCCCGAACAAGAAGAGCACAGTGACAACCCCTACCGCGGCTGAGTAGAGGCGCCCCCGACTCCGGATGGTCTGTTTCACCGGCACCAAATTTGTGTCCATGTGAGTGAGAGACGCCCGCTCTTGCCTGTTGGTTCCCTCCGAAGTGCTGAACCAGGGGCCTGGCCCACGAAAACGCCGGAGCCCGGCATGTCGGCAGCGGCTGGCTAAGCCGCCGAGACTCCCACCTCAAGTCCGGTTGGGCTCGGTGCGTCCGGCATGGCGAGCATCTCGGCTAATTTGCTAGGTCCGACCGACCTGACCCGCTCGAACCACCGGCGACCTCCGGGAGGTGCTGCGGAAGCAGGGTCTCGGTCATCTCGGCGACCGGGTCGGCAGGGTGGCTGGCCACCTAGGCAACCATGCCGCCCAACTCGGCTGTGAGGCTGGGGCCACTGATCCCGCTGGCAGACATGTTGACGCTGACCCAAAGACACGAGAGCCCGGACGCAGCAGCTGGTCCGAGTGCTCGACGAACTGTTGAGTCGGTGTCCGACGCCTGTCGCGGTAGCTTCCAGGGTACGTCGCCTCGAAAAGGGAGGAACCGAGATGAAGATCGCCTGCCTACTCGCGGAAGACTTTGAGGACTCTGAGTTTGAGGAGCCCTACCAGAGGTTCCAGATGGCTGGTCACGTGGTTACCGTCATTGGTACGGAAGCCGGCCAAGAGCTAACCGGCAAGGAGGGCAACATCAGGACCCATGCCGATCGGGGGATCGGCGAGGTAAAGCCCGAGGACTATGGCGCCCTCTTCCTTCCTGGCGGTTACTCTCCGGATCGGCTTCGAGCCGACGAGCGGATGGTCGGTTTCGTGCGCGACTGCATGGACCGTGACATGCCGGTTCTGGCGATCTGCCACGGACCGCAGTTGCTGTTGAGCGCCAAGCGCGTGGAGGGCCGCCGGATGACAGCTTGGAAGACTGTTCAGGGCGATCTTCGCGAGGCTGGCTCCGAAGTTGTCGACGAACCGGCTGTCGTGGATCGCAACCTGGTCACGTCACGACAGCCAGACGACATCCCCGATTTCGTGGCTGCCAGCTTGGAGCTCATCGGCGCCTAACCTCGGTCGTCTCCTAGTCCCGGTCCTTCCGGTGCTCCGTTTAGCGCAAGGGCCTTGTCGGTCGCCTCATGTGCATGGTCAGGAGTGAGGGTTCCACCACCCCCAGGGTGGGGTCGGTGGTGGCGTCGGGGGCGGGGGCGGGGGTGGGGGCGTCGGTGGGGGCGTCGGTGAGCTGGTGGGCGGCGCCGACGGGCCGGGCGTTGACGGTGTCGGGGTGGGCTGAGCCGGTGTCGGTCTTGAAGATGGCGGCGGCGTGGTCGTGGGCGTCGAGGTCGCGCTCGGCGATGGGGTAACCGTGATGGTCGGGCGCGCGGAGATATGACTGTCCAGACCCGAGGTCAGCTGCTCTCCGGCGCTACTGGAGACCTGGCGGGGGAGAACGGGGCGGCTCAGGGCGGGCAGGGCTGCCGCGCCCGTGACCGCCAGGGCGCTGGCCGTCCCGGCGGCGGCGGCCGAGCCGCTAAGTCCCGGGCTGACTCTAGTCATCAAGCTGGCCAGATCGCCGAGGAGGGGTAGCTGAGAGACCAGTGAGCCGATCCCCAGGACCCCCCAGAGCCGGCCCACTGAGACGTTGAGGAAAGCGCGCACGACGCCTGGGTCGAGCTGAGTCCCGGAAGCTCGCACCAACTCGGCCCGGGCCGCGGCGACGCCGATGGGTCGGCGATAAGCTCGAGCGGCGGTGAGAGTCTCGTAGACGTCTGCCACCGAGACGATCCGCGCCCCCAGGCTGATCTGCTCGCCGGCCAGGCCATGCGGGTAGCCGCTGCCATCGAACCACTCGTGGTGCTGGACCACGGCATCTCCCCAGCGCTCCAACCAGGGCAGTACCGGGGCGATCAAGGCGGCTCCCGCCTCGGGGTGGGCCCTCAGCACGGCCCATTCCGACTGGCTGGGCTTGGCATGCTTGTTGAGGATCTTGGCGGAGACGCGGAGCTTGCCGATGTCGTGCAGCAGGGCCGCCCAGCGGAGACGTCCTCGATCCCGCTCGGACAGGTTCAGTTCGGCGCTGATCATGTCGGTGAGCACCCGGACACGCTCGGAGTGGCCCCTGGTACGTCGGTCGTGGACACTCAGAGCGGCCGTCAGTTCGAGCACTGTCTGGGCGGCCCGAAGATCGCCGCCTCGAGATGCTTCATGGGCCTTCTGAAGCTTGGCCAGAAGCTCCTCGGGCCGCCCGCCTCGGCGGGCCAGGGCGAAGCGCTGCGGTGCATGATCGGGAAAGAGCAGGGAAACGTTGAGGAGACCCGCAAGCGGTAGGAAGCGCCGCATGGCGCGCTCGACCAGGAACAGGGTGAACAGGGATAGGGCGCTGATGGTCGTCCACCATTCCACCAGGCTCAGCCAACCGTGGGGTGGTGGCACCACGTGCTCCAGGATTTCGGCGACCACCACCGTTGCCGCGACGGGAACCACGAAGACCGCAGCTCGAATCGCCAGGCTCATCCAGGGATGGCGTTCCCAGGCGTGGTCAGGCTGAACTGCCGGTCGGACGGGCTGGCTCAATTCGGTCTCTCCTGAGGTTCTCCGCGATCTTTTCCTGCAGGGCCTTGCTCTCGCGAGATCAACCCAGCTGGGCGCCAGGGTAAACCGGGAAGGCCACGATCTCCGGCGCGTATCGGTCACGCGCTGGTCACGGAATGGAGAGTCCGGGTCCCGCTGCCGCCGTACTAATCACCCCCATAGCCACCGTCTGTCCCGAGACCAGCGGCCAGGTTCCAGACCGCGTCCCCACTCGGTCCAAAGCGATGAACAGAAGTGCAAAGCTCAGTCCGGCCACGACCGCCTCGGGTATTCCGCTCCTCTGCTGAGCTGCGCTGGCCCCGCCGTGGGATCGAGACGCCAGCAAAACTGCCGGAACGGCGATGACGATGCCCATCAAGCTGAGGGTGCCCGGAAGGTTGCCCAGACCCAGCCCCACGACCGCCGGCAGAGCGGCGGTCAGCACCCCTGCCAGGGGAGCCACGATCGACATCCGTCCAATCGTGAGCCCGCGATAGAGAGCCAGAGCGCCCAGCCCACTGCCCAGTCCGCTCGCCGCTCCCCAGGCGAGGTCGAACCCGAGGGACCGGTCCACGGCACCACCCACAGTCCGACCAGGCCAGCCACCAATCCACAGGGCTGGGCCAGGAGGGCTACCAAGGACGCCGGGCCACGCCGGCCAGCCAAGCCGGCCAGGAAGTCAGAACTGCCATAGCCCAAAGCGGCCAAGAGGCTGAGAACAATGCCCACGTTTGCAGCACTCTAGCCGGAGCCGCCGCCTACTCCGGGGGCGATGTTGCGGCCTGAGCCAACGCCGGGGTCGAGGTTGGCGGAAGGTTCTCTTTTTTAGCGCTCGCCCAGTGCCTTCTGCAGCTGGGGCTTGGTCATACTCGACCGCCCCTGGATCTTCCTCTTCTGGGCCTCCTGGTAGAGCTGGTCTCGAGTGCGGCCGCTGGGTCCGCTGTGGGAGCGGAGCCCGCCACGCCTTCCCGAGGAGAAGTCGTGGCTTGAAGACGTGCCGGTCTCCTTCGATTCTCCCCGCCGAGCCCGCTCCTTATTGACAGTTCGGGCAGCGATCTCCTTGGCTACCTTGGTCGTGCCCCATAAAGTGGTGTAAGTAGCGGGACCGAGAAGGTGCCCGCCACGGTGGGCACGAAAAAGGCCACCGTGCCACCGACCCTATTCACAGACCAGGAGACACGATGACCCCCACCAGCATGCCATTAGACGC
>DATLRN010000002.1:0-49687 GCA_035534695.1 Candidatus Dormiibacterota bacterium | reverse complement strand
TTCGATGCCATCTTGCTCGACGTGGTGCTGCCGGGCATCGACGGCTGGCAGGTGCTCACCAGCCTGAAGGCCGACCCTCGGACTAAGGAGATCCCCGTGCTGGTGGTTTCGGTGGTCGACGACCGGGAGCTGGGCCTGGCTTTGGGTGCGGTGGACTACCTGGTCAAACCTATCAGCCGCGGTGCGGTGCTGGCGGCGCTGTCACGGGTCGCGAAGGGACATCCCTCCGCCCGGTCCGCCAACCTGATCCTGGGAATCGACGACGACCCAGCAGCCCTGCGCCTCTACCAGGCGACTCTGCGGGGCTCCGGCATGGAAGTTCTTGGCGCTGGCGGAGGCAAGGAGGGCCTGCGGCTGGCGCGGGACCGGCGACCGGACTGCATCCTGCTCGACCTGGTGATGCCCGACCTCGACGGTTTCGAGGTGCTGTCCCGGCTCAAGGCGGATCCCGAGACCGCGCCCATCCCAGTGATCATCGTGTCGGCCGCGCAGATCACCGAAGCAGACAAACAGCGCCTGAACGGCCATGTCCTGGCCGTGGTGGAGAAGGGGCCAGGTGCCCTTTCGGGGCTGGAGCAGTGGCTGGCCCAGGTGGCCGTCCGAGCCAAGGAGTTGGCACGTGTCTGAGGTCGACGAGCCCTCGATCCTGGTCGTTGAGGATGACCGCCGCAACATGATCTTGGCCCGGGCCATCCTGGGCAGGCGGCGATGCCGGGTCGTGGCTGCGGAGTCCCTGGCCCAGGCGCGGCAGCAGATCGCCGCCGGCACTCCTGACCTGATCCTCCTCGACGTGAGGCTGCCCGACGGCAATGGCTTGGAACTGGCACGGGAGCTGAAGGCCAATCCGGCGACGGAAGGCGTGCCGGTGATCGCCGTGAGCGCCAGCGTCCTGCCCGCCGACCGGGCCGCCGTGGAGGCGTCCGGCTGTGACGGCTTCATGGTCAAACCCCTCCACCCCACGAAGGTGCTCGAGGAGATCGCTCGGCACCTGGGGGAAGGTTAGACGAGAGAGGCCCAGGGGAGGGCACACCAGCCAGCCTGTTCTTCTAGCGACGGTGCGGTAACGCCGGAGCCCGCTGGCTGATCTCAGAACATCATGGATCGACGACGCGATCAGGCATTCGATGTGGAAGGAGCAATCATCCGCCATGGGTGACGGCAATTCGAGGATCTTGATCGTGGACGATTCACCAGCCAACGTCCGCCTCCTGGAGGCGATCCTGGCTCGGGCCGGCCACACCGATGTGGTCAGCACCACCAGGCCTGGGGAGGTGCTCGACCTCTTCCATGCCGAGCGTCCGGACCTCGTTCTGCTGGATCTGCGCATGCCGGGCCTTGATGGGTTAGAGGTGATGGCCCAGATCCGGGCCTCGCAGAGCCCGATGGAGTTCTTGCCTATCCTGATCATGACCGCCGACCTCTCCAGGCCGAGCCGCGAGCGCGCCTTGGAGGCGGGTGCCAACGACTTCCTGACCAAGCCATTCGATGGTGCCGAGGTGACATTACGGGTGCAGAACCTGCTGCAGACCCGGGCCTTGAACCGCAGGCTCAGCGACCACAGCGTCAAGTTGCAGGTCGAGGTCGACCGAGAGCGCGAACACCGGCGCCAGGTCGAGGAGGAGAAAGTCCATATCAAAATGCGAATGCAGCGGGTGCTAGACGGAGCGGGCTTGGAGGTTCACGCCCAACCGATCATCGACCTGAAATCGGGCGGGGTTGCCGGGGTGGAAGCGCTGGCGCGCTTCGCCGGTCCGCCCCACCAAGGACCTGACCGATGGTTCGCGGAGGCCGCCGGAGTTGGGATGGGTCTCGAACTAGAGATGTCGGCAGTCAGGCGAGCCTTCTCCAAATTGCGGCTGATCAGTCCCGAAACGTTCCTAGCGGTGAACGTGTCACCTGAGACGTTGTGCTCGTCTGCTCTTCTGGATGCCCTCGACGACGTCCCTTGTGACAGAGTGGTCTTGGAGGTCACAGAGCACGCCAGGGTCGACGACTACGCTGAGTTGGAGGAAGTCCGTCGCCGCTTGCACGACCGCGGCGTCCGGCTGGCGGTGGACGACACGGGGGCAGGCATCTCCAGCCTGCAGCACGTGATCAAACTGCGCCCCGACGTGATCAAGCTCGACCGTTCCATGATCGCCAATCTGGAGAGCGACCGGGTTCGGCGGGCACTCACAGCCGCTCTGGTCGAGTTGGCAACTGGTATTGAAGCGGTGGTGGTGGCTGAGGGCGTTGAGACCCCGGCGGAACTGGCCGCATTGAAGCAGCTGAAAGTGCCCTACGGTCAAGGTTATCTCCTCGGAAGGCCGGCACCAATCCCCGAACAGACCGCTCGTCAGTCGAGTCCACCGAGCCGGAGGCGTGGGTACGCTACTGTCCTGACCCCCTGAAGTGGTGCCAGTTGATCTGCACCCCCTTTTCTGGACTCGGTGATGTGGCCCCGGTTCCGTGGACCCTTTATGTGAGAGTCAGGCAACGGTTGGAGTTCTCGATCGGCTTTGATGTCACCGAGCCGGTGCGCCTGGCGATCCTGAAGCTCTCCGAGGCGGCCTGGGTGGACGCCATCCAGCAGGACGTGGAGCCGCGGGACGGCGCGGAGGATGGCTCGAGCCAAGCGAAAGCCGTCTACCAGGAGAGGCCGGGAGAGGCCGGAAACGGGCATCAAAGCTTTCAGGGGCGGTAGCCTCAGCGCGGACGCGCGCAACGTTCAACAACTGCGCCACTGGATCCGACCACCTCTACGGCTGAGCAACTCATCCTCGGTCTATACGGCGGGTTGGCCATCCTCCGCTACCCGAAACAACGCCCTGGTTGAACAGAAAGTTCCCGGTGGCCGTAGGGGCGGTCTTGAGATCGCTCAGGTACCTATGTAGCGTCCCAGCGCCTAGTGGGCGGCGATCTTATCCGCGATGTCCATGACCACGCCACAGGCGGCGGGTAGTGTGCCCTCGCTATGGCAAAGCGAGGGGCTGAGAGGAACTCAGCTTCCGTATACTCCAGCCAGGTCCAAGATTTCCAGAGAAGGCGTCTAAGAGCCGGGACGCCGGGAATGTGACCGCTGGGCTGGTCTCGCGGGAGTGGCGAAGTGGTATCGCGTCTCCTTGCCAAGGAGAAGGTCGCGGGTTCGACCCCCGTCTCCCGCTCCGCCCCCGCCATGTACCCATCATTCGAGATCAATTGTGGCAGTTGACCGCATGTACGGCCCGCACTAAACTAGCCCAAAGATCCGCAAGTGAATCGCTCCATAGCAGCGGCTTTTCCAGAAACGCGCTCCTGCTAGTAAATCGCTCTACCAGAGATGGATGGTGAGACGGCACGGTCGAGAGCTGCGCGGCACGGGAACCGAGCCCGTCAGCCCCCTGGCCCGGTCGGTAGAGGACTATCTTCCACTGCTGGCGGAATGGGAGTACCCGGCCATGGTCACGGCCAACATGGCGCCGGCTAGCACTGCGAGGTACGAACTCGCTTTCACACTGCCCATAGTCGGTCAGCCCACGAGCCGAGCGTTTGGGAAAGACGCCCTCAGCGCTTGGCTCAACGAACTCTAGGTGGAGAAGTTATGACAGGTCACGCCCCCGGCGCTAACGGCACGATCGATTTCCTAGCGGACAGCCATCTCCGCCGCACTCAGAAGTAACCTGAGCGGGCGTGGCCTGATAGCCCGGTTCCGCGCCGAGATTGCGCAGAGGTTAGGAGACCCACGAGTTCCACGTTGGCGACCAGGGCTTTGAGGTGTTGGTTGGTCGTGGGTACTGGTACGCGCGCTCATTGCCCGCGAATGACCTGGTGCGCCAGCCCTAATTGAGCGCAATGGCGAGGTGGAGCTGGTATAATGTGTTATACCGTCAGAGTGAAGGTTGCGGTCTCGGTCCCGGATGACCTCTACGCGGAAGCGGATCGGGTGGCGGAACGGCGAGGTCTGAACCGCTCCGCGCTATACGTGCGTGCCCTTCGCCGCCTCCTTGCGGAAGAGGAGGGTGACGTGCTGACGCGCATGATCGACGCCTCCTGCGGCGGGAGAGATCGAGAGGACCTCGCTGGCGTGGCACGTGCTGACCTCGTCGACGCGGGGTCCTGGGAGTGGTAGCGCGGGGCGAGGTTTGGTGGGTCGACTTCGGAGTGCCACTCGGTAGCGAACCTGGTAAGCGCCGGCCCGCCGTCGTTGTGTCGGACGATCGCTTCAACCGCTCTCGACTCAACACGGTGACGGCCGTCGCCCTCACCTCGAATGTCCGGCTCGGGGCGAGCCCTGGGAACGTCTCCCTCCCGCCCGGAGCAGCAGGGCTCGACCGCCCATCCGTGGTTAACGTCACCCAGATCGCGACGGTGGACCGTCAGCGGCTCATCAGCCGTTCGGGGACGCTGACGAGGGCCGACGTGGCGCGAGTCGACGACGGATTACGCTTGGCGCTGCGGCTCTGACCTGCGCTGAACACGATATGGTGCACGACTTATGGTCGTGCCCCTGATCTCGGAGCACAGCGCTCGAACCCAAATACTTGCCAAGGAGAAGGTCGCGGGTTCGACCCCCGTCTCCCGCTCCGCCCCCAAAGGGGGGCTCCGCCGTTGGGCACACGGAATATTGGCTGTATGCGGTCACGTCCGTGCACCGACCGGTGGAGAGGCTGCCGCGACCTGCGCGCGCAGAGTACGAACCATGGGACGCCTCGTGACACAACCCGCCTCCTGCAAGTCACGAGTAACGAATCTGGCGAGACGCCCTCACTGCCCTCGCGACCGGCTTCGTGGTTTCCATCCACCGTCCCCCGCAGCGACGATGAACCGGCAGTTCGAGGACACTCGCCCTCAAGGAGTAGCCACGTGTTGGACCTCGGCGCAGTATCGAATGCGAACTCCTGGGAGCATGGCTTAACGCTGAGCGAAGTGTTCAGCGAAGATGCGAGCTCGAAGCTGGCCTGTGCTCGAGGCGCCCGTCTTGGCGAAGATCGCCTTCACGTGGTCGTTGACGGTGTGAAGCGAGATGCGAAGATCCTGAGCGATCACCTTTCGCGGGTCGCCGACCAGCAGGCCTCGACAGACGCGGGCCTCTCGCGGGCTGAGGCCGTAAGCGGCCACGATGAGCGGCGCTATCTGTCTTGGACTGGCATGTTCAATTACCAGGGCGATCGGCGGGTCTTCGCCGTCACCCATGCGGGCCGCGTGGATAGCGAGCCAAACACCCGAGGGCACCTGGACTCGGGCGCCGGCCGGCAGGGACTGCTCAGCGACGCCCAGTCGGGTGATCACCGAGAGCACCACGGTGGGCAGCCCGAGCGAACGAGGCCGATCGAGCTCGGCAAGGTCGTCCAGCCATCGGGCGCCGGCAGGGGTCGCAGCCAGAACCGTTCGGTCGGGAGCGATGAGCACCACGCCGGTTCCCTCCTCTGAGCGGTCCCGCATGCCGCGTTCGAAGACCACCGCGTGGCGCAGGGCGGCGCCGAGATGGGGTGCAATCACGCGCACGGTGTCGATGTCGCACCGGTCGAAACCCGACGCCGGGCCGGCACGGTGCAGACAGAGCAGGCCCCAGCAGGCACCCTCGCTCAGCAGCGCGACGCGGAGCTCGTCGCCCAAGCCGAAGGGGAGCATCGCCTCCCTGTAACGCAGTGACGAGGTCCTCTTGCCACCGGTGGCCTCGTCCAGCCATCCGATCGGCGTCGGGCCGCGGACCAAGCTACGCAGCTGGTTGACGTCCTCTTCCGCGAACTCGGTGCGGATGAACGCCGGGCTGGCTCCCTCCGGCATGTGCCGGCGCACCGCGCTGGTGTAGAGGAGCGTGTCCGGGTCGGTGGTGGCGAAGAAGGCGCAGTCGAACGGAACGGCGCCGCCGAGCCGGTCCAAGAGGCCCTCCTGAAGCTGTAACGGCTCGGCGATGGCGCTGCAGAATCGCATGATCTCGCGGCTGGCACTGACCCGAGACGGCATAGGTGTGCAGTCTACGACCGGCTCACGCGCCCCCCTTAAACCGGGGATGGTGCCGCTCCCTCGCATATCGCACGCTTACGTGAGGAGTTAGCCTCAAGGAGGTCGGAGCAATGACGACCGAGCTACTGCGCGAGCCGGGTCAGGGACGCACGTTCACCGTCGGCACGTCACGTGTCGTGGTCAAGGTCCAAGATGGCGAGCCCGCAGCGGCGTTCTCGCTGATCGAATGGAGCATCCCTCCTGGCGCCCCGGCGCCCCCTCGTCACATCCACCATGAAGGCTCGGAGACCTTCTTCGTCCTCGAAGGTGAACTCACCTTCCCACTCGCCGAGAGCAGGGTCGTCGTCGTGGCAGGTGGCTGCTTGCACCTCCCGCCGGGGACGCCTCACACCCTCGCGAACGAAGGCGCCGTCATGGCCAGGGCACTCGAGATGTTCGTACCCGGGAGCTTGATGGGATTGGTCGAAGACGTGGGAGCGCTCTTCGCATCCGGTATGCCGCCCGATCGAGCGCGCCTGCTGGAGGTCTTCACCCGGCACGCGAGCGAGCTAGTCGGCTGAACGTGGCGGCCATCTCTGGACATCTCCCTCCCTTTGGCCTGGTGTTGACAGATCTGGCTGCTCGCCTGCGGGAACGCCGACGGCTCGAGCGCGGACCAGGCGTCTCCTCGTCGACCCGGTGTCGGCGAGGGCCGAGCGATACCGCTCCGACTGGGATCAGCGCTTGGTGCTGGCGCGTCCTGTTCGAGAGTTCACCTGGCTGAGTTGGAGCGCCGGACCCGCCACGACGGGAAAAAGGTTTGCATTGTGTAAGGGGAGACCAGCCTGAAAGGATTCGAACGGCGATTCTGTTGCCGCTCAAGCAGCCGCACCGAAGCGATACGAGAAATCAACTCCGTGCGCGCCGGTGGTACTCGCGCGGGAGACCCCCGTCTCCCGCTCCACTGAGATCCCGGAGGCTCTGTATGTCAGAGCGGCGGTGCTAGCTGGTGCTCCCGAAGGGGGGCAGCGTGAGCGTGCCGTCGGCACCCAGGGCGAAGCCTGGATTGTGGGCGATTTCCCACACGTGGCCATCTGGATCCCTGAAGTACCCGGCGTAGCCGCCGTAGAAGGTCTCGCTAGGGACCTTCGTCACCGTCCCTCCGGCGCTGGCGGCGGCACTGAGGATGTGGTCGACCTCGTCACGAGAGCGGACGTTGTGCGCGAGGACGATGCCTCCGAAGGTGCTGGTTCCATCGTCGTTGATCCCAGCATCGGCGGCGATCTTCTTGCGGCCCCACAAAACGACGGCTTGCCCGGCAGCCTGGAAGAAGACCGTCTCCTCAACCTCCTGACCACTCCACCCAAGCCGCTCGTAGAAGGATCGCGACCGTTGGAGGTCGGCCACGCCAAGCGTGATCAGACTGACACTCTGCTCCATATGCCAGATCATATTCGCGTGGAAGGGCTGCGGTCGCGAGGGACGCACCCCGCCGATTTCCGAGGGACCACAAGACCGTGGCCAGGGATCGGCAGGTCAAGGGGTGTCATCACTCCGCTCTACCTGAACGGGCGCTCCGTGTGTCGGCAGCCTGCCTAATCCGTAATGATCCTTTCGCAGCCGGGCGTAAAGAGCCTCGTCTCGCCAGCGCCACCGGGAAACCCAGCTCGTCGCCGGATCGCCTCGAGTTGTGAAAGCCAGCACGCTCAAGAGATCGCCTCTCGGCCCGATCTGCGTTTGACGAAGCGGGCGGCGCAGGATGTGCCTCGTTGAGGTGGCTCTACAGGGGAGTCGGGAGGACCATATAAGTGGCAGTTATATAGTTGACGCACCTAACCTGTAGACTGGGCTTGCCGTGCGAGGGCATCTCTGATCTCGACGCGAGCGGCTTCTACCGTCCCCGTGCGGGAATGGATGTCCGCTGACGTTTTGGTGACAGCCTCTAATCCCTTTCCCAGGCTGTCCCCCTAGTGTTAAGGTGATCGGACGTAAGGCAATGTGGGATGCCTTGGGAGGTGCCCGGACGCATGAGTAAGGCGGCAAAGGGGCGGGTACGGCTGACCAATGAGGAAGCCGAGAGCGCTATGGCGCGCCTGAAGGCTTCGCTGCGGACTGTTCTGGCCGTCCCGAAGTCAGAGGCCGATGCGGAGGAGGCGAAGCGCGCCAAGCGCGTTCGGCGTCCCCGCTCCGCTGCCTAGTGACGACGACGCCAATGGCGACGTTTTCTTCCGCTGGGTCTAGGCGTGAGCTGATAGCAGACGTGGTTCCACATGACCTGTTTGGGGTCCTCAAGCCCGCTCGCAGCGAGCCGGCCGTCGGGGCGCATATACCTATGAACCACGGCGGCGATGCAACCACCTCTCCAGTGGTAGTGAACGATCTGCGTCATGGTGCCTCGAATCGCCCGACTCGGCAGCTTGCGTGGCGCGAACTCCCGGGTTACTTCCTCTTCAAACTGCCCGAGCATGATCGCCGATGCGAATTCTCGATTGAAAATCTCACGAAGCTCACCTTCGGAGACCAACTGAAAACTGGTGACCTCACACATGACAACTAAAACGGCCCAAATCCGATCGAGGCTGTCTGACTACCTCAGTGGATCGATGAGTCTTCCCGACTACACCATCCACTTCGCCCAAGAGACTTGGGGCTTCGACAGATGGAGCGACGATCAGCAAGCTCGCAACCTTGCTGCCCACATCGAGCTTTTGCTTGCCGAATACACGCAAGGCACTTGGGGGGAAGACGACCTCTACTCTGAACTGGCCCCGCTCATGTTCGCGGACCCGGCTCGCTGGACGGGCGGCGATGTCGAGAGAGTGGGACTGACGGCCTTCTTCTCGCAGCAGAACACCTTGGTTGTTCAGGAGCAAACCGTTCCTGTCGCTATAGCTGCGGGGGTGTGACGACCGAGCCTTGCTGACGGACTATGCGAAGCGGGGTCTTCCCGTACCACTCCTGATCTAAGCTCACCTCGAACCAATAGAGTCCTGGGGTCGAGGCGTCCACGAGGACGGTGGGGAAGAAGCTAATGCCTCGGTCGTCATCACCTTCAAAGTTGAGCGTCTGGTGCAGCTCGGACTGGTACAGGCCGCTAGGGGCCATTAGCCGAATCACTAATTCCCTGCTCCCGCGAGCCTTGCCCGCCTTGAAGCTTAGCCCTAGGACCACCACGGCCGGTGGTGGCGGTGGCGGTGGTTCGGAGCTCCCCGTCCCAGGTGCTCGGATCACATTGAGACGGTCTATGATCCGGATGATCGAAGGAACGCCATCTGCCTCTTGAAGAACTCGCTCACACACCACGAGCATCGTCAGATACGGTCCGCCAGGATCCGGCATCACACCCCCTTAGTCTGTCTCCTGTAGGTTAGCCGCTTCCCATCGGCTTGGCGTACTGCTTGGGAGAACCGAGTTCCGTCCACTTCGGAGCGCGACCCAAAACGGAAGATCTGCTCCGTCACGTAGCGATCTAAGTGCTTCGGGCGCACCGAGATGTAGGTCCCGCCCAAGGTCCGCTTTAGTCCGCTCCAAAAGTTCTCGATCCCGTTGGTCGAGATATCCCCGCGTACAAACGCCTCGGCATGGTTGATTACGTCGTGCCGGAACTCTTGGTCGAGGGTGCTGTACGAACGGAGAGCGTCGGTCACCATCCGAGTCCCTGGCTCGACGTTCTCTTGGATCATCGGAAGCAGGGTGGCGCGCTTCACGTTCGGGACCACCATCGCCCTTGCCTCTCCCCTGCGCTCGACCATTCCCATCACCACGGTCTTGCCGGGGAGCGGGCCGCGCGACTTGCGTCCGGAGGGTGCCTTTCCGGGGATGTAGCCGCGAGTCTTTCCGCCAACGTAGGTCTCATCGGCCTCGACGGTGCCAGTAAGCCGCCGCGCCGTGGTGGTCTGCATTGCCGTTCGAATCCGGTGGAGCATGAACCAAGCCGTCTTTTGGGTCACCCCGAGCGCCTTTCCTAGCTCGCACGAGCTGATCCCGTTCTTATTGCTGGACAGAAGCCAGAAGGCCGGTAGCCACTTATCGAACCCAATCGGCGACTCCTCGAAGATCGTCCCCACCTTGGCCGTGAACTGCCGGGAACAGTCTTTGCAGCGCCAGAGACGGCGGGTTGAGATGTACTGCACCTTGTCAGAGCCGCATCCCTCTCGGGGGCAAGTGACCCCATTGGGCCAGCGCAGCTCAACCACAAACTTGTGGGCCACTTCAGGATCGGAGAAATAAGTGACCGCTTCGAGTAGTGTCTGTGGTGCTTTCATCTACCTAATCATACCATAGATGAGTGTGCCATGTATATAACTGCCATATAAGTGGACGCCTTACCGTCGGCATTCCGCTCTCATCCGCACAGCGCTTGAACTCAAATACTTGCCAAGGAGAAGATGGCGGGTTCGACCCCCGTCTCCCGCTCCACTGAGATCAGGAAGACCAGATACGTGGACAAGGGCCCCCCTGACGGTGGGACGAGGGCGATTGGACCGCCTAAGTGTCCGCTTATGGTGGCGGCCGCCACCTCCGCCGCGGACTAGAGGAACGCCATCACGCGGGTCACTGGTCGACGGCGTTGTCCCACTCCGCGGCGCGCAGTCGAAGTGCCAGTGCCCGCAAACGCCACCTTGCCATCCAAGCTGGAGTCCTGGGCACCGAGCGTACCGGGGGACATGGCAACCGTTCGATCGTTCCGCTCATGCGTCGCCGGAGCCCGTGGCGGCTCCGCATCGGTGGAACTGACCCTAGGTTGCCTGCCAGGTCACCGGATCACTTGGGTACCGTACTTGGCCATGGCTTGGCCGACGTCGGCGGGGTTGAGGTGCCCTTGCTCATCGACGGGGAGCCTGCTCAGGTCACGGAAATAGTCGACGTACACGTCGGGAGTCAGGGTGCAGATGAACTTGGCGGGTTCAGTGAAGGGGTTGGCAAACGTGTGCGGGGTGCCGAGCGGGACCGTGACGCAGGATCCTGCCTCAACGTCCACACTGTCGGACCCGGACGCGAACTTGAGCTTGCCCTCGGTCACGATGAAGATCTCGTCGTGCTCACGGTGGACATGCTGGGGCGGCCCGGCCGGGCCCGGGGGCACGCTGGCCTCGATAAGGCCAAGGCGGTGCTGGGTGTGCGAGCCGTCCTCGAGGATGCGGCAGCGGATTGGACCGCCGCCGGACTGCTCGCCGCCGTTCGCTGCTACGACATGGATGGACATGGCTACTCCTCTGCGTCGGTGGACGTTGGCACTAATCGGCTCTCTCGTGGGCCACCTGCGGGCTCGCCAGTCTGGCCAAGAGCGAACTCGTAGGAAGCGCGGACCAGTCGCAGGACGACCGCTCGTTCGCGGTCGTCGCGGGGAGCGTAGAGCATGACTAAATTCCCGGGCGCTTTGCCGGTGTGCACGAGGTAGTGAGGCTCGGCCCATCCCGCCGCCTCCGCGGCCTTCGCCAGCGCGAGCGGGAGGACGGCGTGCAGGCTGAAGTCACCTTGGTCGTGCACGTGACAGAACTCCCGCCCGATCATGAACGCCCCAGTTGACCCGGCCGTGCTATCCAGCGTCAACGCGCGGGCACCCTCTACCGAGATCTCGCTGGTCCGTTCCTCTACGGACGGCCAGGTCCGTGCCTCGGCGAGGATGGCATCGGCCTGACGGCTGTCACTCGGCTGCTGGTCCAGTTGGGAGTGGGGGAGTTCGCTGGTGGTGTGCGGCCGGCGGCCGGCCCTCTGCGGTAGCTGCGGTTGCCTGTCCACGTCAGGCTCCAAGCCAGAACAGCTCGATCGGGATGCCGTCCGGGTCGCGGAACGTCACCTGAGCCCGCGGTGCCGGCTCCGTAGCCTGGAACAGCGCTCCGCGCTCCACGCCCATGCCGTCGAGGTGGGTGATCCACTCGTCGATCTCATTCCGGCTAGCGACCTGGAGTGCCACGTGGTCGAGTCCGATACGCAGCTCGCTAAACCGTGTCGGGTCCGCAGCAGGGTGGTGGTCGAGGCCCATGAACAGCGCGGTGCCGGGACGGGTCATCACGACGGTGTAGCCGTCGCCACCGCTGTGCGGTTCGACGAAGGCCCGGACCAGGCCCAGGACCTGCGTGTACCAGGCCTCGCTGGCGACGATGTCGCGGACCGTGAGGCCGATGTGTGAGATGCCGGTCACCCGGGGGGGTGCCTGGATGGCTGGGGATGTTTCGGTAGTGGTCGTCATGGTGTCCTCCTCGGTGGCTGGTGACCCTCTCTGCGAGTGAGACTACCCGTCTCATCTTGAGACTTGCCGTATCATAAAGTCGTCCAGCGGTGTTGTCAAGGAGTAGGGCCATGGAGAGTTCACCGGAGACCGGGGCGCCGTCCGGTCCTAGAGAGCGCACCTTGCGTCTCCTGAGGGAGGCAGGCCGGGAGTTGCTTCGCACCGGGCGCCCGCTGACGGTGCCGGCGGCAGCCAAACTCGCCGGCGTGTCACGGGCGACGGCCTACCGCTACTTCCCAACCAACGATGCCGTGGTTCTGCACGCGACGATGTCCCTTGCCGACGACCCGCTCACCGACCTCGACTGGGCGCCGCCCACAGCCACATCGCCCAGTGAGCTCGGAGCGAGGGCCGCAGACCTGGTGCGGGTGACGGCAGCGTGGGCCTTCGATCACGAAACCGAGCTGCGTACGATGCTCCGCCTCTCGCTGGGACCCGAGTGGCAGAACGTGGAACCCCGGCGAGGCCTGACCAATCGTGGCCGCTGGATCGCCGCACTGCTCGACGGTTTGCCCAGCGAAGTCCAGCCGGCCGCGCGCGAACGTCTGGCGGTGGCGCTGATCCCGCTGTTCGGCTCCGACGCCGTCGTCTGGACCACAGACATGGCCCAGTTGTCCCGCGATCAGGCCATCGAGCTCCTAGTGTGGATGGCACAAGCTCTAATCGCCGCCACCTGTCAGGCTGCTGACGGCTCAGACCACGTCGCTGCGCGGTCTCCAAAGGCCCGAGAGCGGCAGCCCGCGGCCGCCACGAGGAGGACCCTAAGACCTCGCGGTCCGAGGACGGGACTCTGACCACCACAGGTTGGGCTGGTCGTGCCCGTACAAGTGGACAGGCTTTGAAGCAGCCCCCGAAGTCAAGAGCTCAGCGCATATGTTCGGATGCTTGCCTAGGAGAAGGTCGCGGGTTCGACCCCAGTCGCCCGCTCCACTGATCTCATCTAGAGGACCGGCCGCCCTCCTCAATGCGGCCGGAGTCCGCACGGCGAGCGAGAGGATGAGGCGACTATCATCCCCCCAGCGCTGGGTTGAGCGGAGGGCCGGATGTGCTGCTGGACGGCAAGACCGCGGTCGTGTACGGAGGCAGCGGCGCGATCGGCGGCGCGGTCGCGCAGGCGTTTGCCGAGCAGGGCGCGCACGTCATCGTGGCGGGGCGCACACCATCGTCGCTAGAGCAGGTGGTCAAGCCACTCACCGCGCGTGGTCTCAGCGCACAGGCCGCTCAGGTCGACGCACTCGACGAGGATGAGGTCGAGGCGCACCTCGACGGGGTCGTCGCCGAACACGGAGGCGTCGACATCTCGCTCAACGCGATCAGCGTCGCCTACATCCTCCGGGAGCCGCTTCACGAGATCGCGGTCGACGACTTCGTCAGGAGTATCGCCGATGGGATGCGCACCAACTATCTCACCGGTGTCGGTGCCGCGCGACGGATGGCGGCGCGCCACACCGGCGTCGTTCTCGGATTCACCGCGAGCACTTGTCGCCGACCGGCTTGCCCACCAGGGCAGCTTCTCCGTCGCCGGGGCCGCCATCGAGGCGCTCTGCCGGCAGATCGCGACGGACTATGGCCCCGAGGGGGTGCGGGCGGTGTGCATCCGGTCGGCCGGGTCGCCCGACGCCCCCGGGGTCGATGCCGCCCTCACTGCGCTTGCCGAGGTCGAGGGAATCTCCCGCGACGCGTTCGAGGCGCGCATGGCCGAGCGCACTCTGCTCAAGCACATGCCTAGGCTGCGGGAGATCGCCAACCGCGCGGTGCTGGCTGCCTCCGACCTAGCGTCGTCGATGACCGGCGTCATCGCCAACGGCACCTGCGGTGAGGCGACCGACTGACCTCCCAACAGGTCGTTGGGACGGGTGCGGGAGGCAGGTTCGCGAGCATGGGTTTGCCGGGGTGCACAAGGGACGCGCCGCACCGGCTGGCCGAGTCAGTACCTCACCGAGGTTCAAATAGGAGTGCGTATCGTTCGGCCGGCCACCCTTGACATGGTGGTTGATGGGTCCGAGCAGGAAGGCCCGTAGCCGTGGACATGGGTGACGTAACACGTGTGACCGAGGCCTTGTTGGGTGTCCGCTTCACCGCGCCAGCGGGACTGGCGCAGTGGCGGTACCACGGCAGGCTGGTAGCCCGGCAGCTTGACAAAACGCATTTGGTGATTCGCGCCGACTTCGACTATCGCGACTTCATGCTGCGGCAGTTTCCCGAGACCTTCAGCGTGCCAACCCGGTACATCAAGCACATGATGGTTGTCGCAGATCTCGCCAGAGGCCACCCTGGTGCTATCGCGGATGCACTAGAGGCAGCGTGGCAACTTCAGCGGGCCGAGCGCTGAACGACCTGGTCGCCTCGGGCGCCATCCACCAGCGGCGCGCCACATCATCATCATTCATTGCGACACTTACTGCGTCGGAAAATCGCTAGCTCCTGGTGCGGTCGCAACCAAGCCCGTTGGGGAGTCGAAATTGGTGTGCGTCCGTCAGCGCAGCGCCGACGTCGAAAGCTGGGCCAGGTGCAGCGAGACGACACCGGCAACTCCGAGTTGGCGAGCGGCGCGCTGGAGCACCAGGTTGGCGCTGTTGAGATTGTTGGCAGCGAAACCAGACTCTCGGCGGTAGCTGAGCGCCGCCTCTTGGTCGCCTGGTCGGTGCAGCAAATCCTGAACTGCCTTCATAGCGGGCCGGACATCTTCCTCGGCCCACACGCCAAGACAGCTGACGGCGTAATCGAGTCGCAGGTTGGGCAACGACGAGGGCACCGCATAGATGGTTAGGTTGAAAAGGGCGTTGTTAGTACTGGGGTTGCAGGCGGCGGAGGCTGACAGAGCCTTCTTCTCGGCGCCGGCGACTGCAGCATTGTCGTGCACGCTCACTGTCCAAGCGGAGACGGCGGCCTCGGTGCGCGCGTTGCAGGACGCCAGGTCGGAGCGCAGAGTCGCGACCATGGAGCGGAATTGGACGCGCCTCTGGGACAAAGACTCCGGTCGGCTACCAAGGACGACTGCGACGGCAGCAGCTAGCATTGCCAGAATGACGATCAGCCCCAGCCTACGGTAGGGACGCCTGGCTACCAAATCAGTCCTCGGCAGGGGCCGGTGACGCGCCATCCGCCGGCCTATCTCGGCTGATCTTGGCAGCTACTCCGCCACGTTGCGAAGTGCTGGCCCGGGCCGAGCCAGCGGGGTAGCAGTCAAGGGCGCCGGAGCGGCTCCGGGAAGCCCCTCGAAGCGGCGCAGGCGAGAGCTGTTCCACACTACGAACGCGGACGAAAGTGCCATGGCGCCGCCAGCGATGAGAGGGTCGAGCCGACCGGCGGCGGCCAGTGGAATCGCCACCACGTTGTAGCCGAATGCCCAGAGCAGATTGCCCCGGATGGTTCGCACGGTGCGTCGGGCCAGGCGGATCGCGTCCGGCACGACGCGGAGATCGTCCCGAACCAAGATCAAGTCGGCGGCGTTGATGGCGACATCGGTGCCAGCGCCGATAGCGAGGCCCAGATCGGCTTGCACCAGAGCCGGGCCGTCGTTGACCCCGTCACCCACCATGGCAACACAGTGCCCTTGGGCCTGGAGCTCGCGGATGATCCGCACCTTCTCCGCCGGTAGGGCGCCAGCCACCACCTCCCGGATACCGACTTCAGCGGCCACGGCGCGTGCCGTCGCTTGGTTATCGCCGGTGACCAGGACGCACTTGAGCCCCAGGCGCTGCAAGTTGGCCACCGCGGGCGCGGCTGAGGGCTTGACGACATCGGCAACCGCCACGGCACCGATCGTCCGATCGTCGCGCGCCACCAGAACCGCGGTGTGACTCATTACCTCCCAGCTCCGGCATTGGGCGGTGAGGTCGGCGGGGATACCGACACCCCGCTCAGCGAGCAACTGGGGACGTCCCACTATCACCTGGTGGCCTTCAACCAGCCCACTGGCGCCCATCCCGGGCACGGTGATGAACTCAGTGGGTTGGGGAAGTTGGGGGTGTTCCAGGCGGGCGGCTGCTGTAATCGCCGCTGCCACTGGGTGCTCACTGGCCTGTTCCAAGGCCCCGGCATCCCGCAGCATCCCCTCCCCATCAGCTCCGGCCACGACCACGAATTCGGCAAGCGCCATCCGGCCTTGAGTTACCGTGCCGGTCTTGTCCAGGAGGACCGTGTCCACCGTGCGGGAGGTCTCCAGACCCTGGTGCCCTTTGAAGAAGATGCCCAGCTGGGCGCCGCGCCCCGACGCCACCCGCAAGGCGGCAGGGGTGGCCAGGCCGAGAGCACAGGGACAGGCGATGATCAGGACCGCCAGGGCTGCACTGAAGGCCGGCTCTAGGGAACCGGAGAAGACCATCCAGGCGGCGAAGGTGATGACGGCTCCGACCGCTACGGTGGGTACGAAGACCCCGGAAATTCGATCGGCCAGACGCTGCACCGAGGCCTTCTGAAGCTGTGCCTGCTCCACCAGCTCCATCATGTGGGCGAGTTGAGTTTCGCCGCCCACCTTGTCGGCGCGGATGATCAGGCGGCCAGTCACCACCACGGTGCCACCCAGGACCGGCCCCCCCTCGTCAACGTCCACCGGCAGCGACTCTCCGGTCATGGAGCTGCAGTCGACCGCGGACTGACCGAGCAGCACGTGACCGTCGGTGGCCACCGTCTCACCAGGACGCACCACGAAGTGGTCACCAAGCCTGAGCGCGGCTACCGGCAGGCGTAGCTCCGAACCGTCAGCTTGGAGGATGGATACGTCCTTGGCCCCCACCGCCGCCAACGCCCGCAGCGCGTTGCCAGCTCGGCGCCGCGCGAGCGCCTCGAAGAAGCGCCCCGCCAGTAGAAAGGTGGTCACGCCAGCAGCGACGTCGAGGTAGAGGGCACCGCCTCCCTGGTGGAGAAGAACGTACAGGCCGGAACGACCGGGTTCGCTGAAATCACGGAAAAACATAGCGTAAACCGACCAGCCAGTGGCGGCGATGATGCCCATCGAAACTAGCGTGTCCATGGTCGACGAGCCGTGGCGGGCTGCTCGCAAGGCGGCCCGATGGAAGGGCCAGGCCGCCCATAGCACGACCGGCGCGCCTAGGGCGATAAAGAGCCATTGCCAGCCCGGGAATCGCAACCACGGCAGGAGCGAGAAGGCCGTTGACCATTCGCCGAGGGGCATGAAAATGAGCGCAGCTACCAGAAGCCGTCGGCCGAGGTAGCGAACCCGCCGGTCATCCTCGGCGGCGTCGTCGGCAGCACTGTGGCTCGTAGCGGAAACCTCGGCGCCGTATCCGACTGCTTCTACCCGTTCGATGAGGCGATCAACCGGCACCTCCGCGAACAGCGAGACGGTCGCGCGCTCCGAGGCGTAGTTCACCTGGGCACTGACATGATCCAGCCGGTTGAGGCTGCGCTCGATCTTGGCGGCGCAGGCGCCGCAGCTCATTCCTCGAATCGTGAGTTGAACCTGGACGAACTGGGGCCGGATCGCAGCCGGCCGTGCCGTGGTAGGCGGCGGACCGTCCTCGTTCAGATCGTGATCCGCGGTCGCGGCAGTGTGAGTGCTTCTGGAGGGCGCGGTCACGGCCGTATCACCCCTGGCCGGCAAGCTGGGCTCAGATCAGCCGAAGTGGACCAGCAATGCGGACCGACAGGACTCCCACCTGAGCGAATACCGCTGGCAGCGATCATGAGGACATCTACTCTAGCGAGAGCCGCCACAACCAGTAGGGGCACTCCAAACGGGGTGGGCAGTGCGGTTTCTCAAGCAGCGGAGAGGCGAGCCTGGGTTGGTGCTCCTCAGGTGAACCATTGAGGCCACTGAGTGACTGTCAGCATCAGCATCATCGAGACGGCGATGGTGAGGTCTCCATTGATCCCTAGGAGACGCAACGAGGGGCTGTCTCGAAGTCCCCCTCCCGGATCCTCCAGCGATCTCTGCGAGGAGCGCACAGTCAAGCCGACAAAGCTGATGTAGCCCAATAAACAGACGACCGTGACCACGGCGATGTTGGTAGCGGAAAACATGTACGCCATCGAGGCATTGATGAAGAAGTGCCAGCTCTCCCCGCGGTGGTCCCGGGTAGTCCAGCCAGACGACAAGCGAATTACAAAGACGAGGGCAAAACCTGCGTACACCACCACATAAGCGAGCAGTGGCCCGATGCTGGCGACGGTCCCCAGCATCAAGAGTGCCATGCCGATCATCCCCAGCGCGTGAGTGGCATGGCCGACCAGGTCGGGCAACGCCTGATAGCCGGCCAGTCGTCCCCGTTGCAGGGATCGCCATGTGAAGATGACAAGAACGTAGATGGAGAGAACGATTACAACGATCAGTACCAGCTCTATGACCGGAGGGCCGACCTGCGAGCGCGACGGGATCACGGTCGCGCAGCCGGGCATGACCATGCCGGGCATGCATTCAGGCGTCATAGATAAAATCTCCGCATTGGGCGGCCACTTCCTCGATGGCGTCGCTGAGACGGGGCGGTAGGATTCGAGCGCGGCGCTTCGCTGTCGGCCGACCGGCGACATAATAGGTGCTGGCAGCCTAAGTTCGGCCCTGGGGGGCCGTGCGAGGCCGTGAGTATTATGGCGATGGTCAGGGGCGGCCAGATTCTGTGCACCGGGGGCCGAAATGCCTGGAATGGGGAGCTACGGCACCGAAACGATCGGTGGTTTCTACCCTTATCTCTTCATCGACCTAGTCATCATCGTGGCGCTGGTATGGCTTTGCTGGGGGGGACAGATAGGCCTTCGCTTCCTGGATGAACGCCGAGTCGCGGCGCCGCCCGTGGACACGACGCTGGCGCGAGACCGGTTGGCAGACATCCCAGCCCGGGTATTTCTGCGCCGGACTCTGGGCATCATCTGGATAGTCGACGGGCTCCTTCAGGCCCAACCGGCGATGCCGGGCGGCTTTGCCAAGAACGTGGTTGCGCCGATGGCGGCCGGTCAGCCTCACATCCTGGCCAACCTCCTCAACTGGGAGGTCTACTTCTGGCAAGCTCATCCGCTCGATCTGGCCGTCGCCACTGTGTTCATCCAAGTTGGGATCGGAGTGGCCATTCTGGCTGGCGGCGACTCCCGCCTGGGCAAGGCTGGACTCTGGATGTCGATCGCGTGGGGGCTCTTTGTCTGGGTAGGGGGGGAGGGCCTCGGCGGTTTGCTGCTTCGCGGCACCACCGAACTGATGGGAGCCCCTGGGGCAGTCCTCGTCTACGTTGCCGGCGCCGGGATCCTGCTTGCCCCTCTGGGCATCTGGGCGAACGGTCGGGTGGCCCGGTGGATTCGGGTTGGTGTTGGCACCGTCCTGCTTCTGGGCGCACTGCTGCAAGCGATTCCCGGCGAAGGATTCTGGACTGGAAGTGGTCTGGGCGCCATGTTCTTCGCCATGGGTCAGGTTCCCCAGCCCGGTTTTTTCTCCGCTCCAGTACTGGGCATGGCCCACCTGGCCCAGTCTCATCCAGTGCTACTCAACTCCGTCTTCATTGCGATTCAGACCGTCCTGGGGGCCGGTTTGCTCTCCGGCAGAGTGCCCAAACGGTGGACCGTCGCGACCATGGCCTGGTTGGCGGTCACTTGGTGGATTGGCCAAGATTTCGGCGCCCTGGGAAGCCGGACCGCGACCGATCCCAACCTCTCACCCCTCCTGGCCGTGATGTTGATCTGCGCCTGGCTTAGCGGCCAGCGGCGGTCGGTGACCGTCTCAGAGACCTCTAGGCCGGCCCGGATCGGGGCTGCCCGGCGTCTGTTTGCTCTGGGTGGGCTGCTCTCCATCGGGGTCGCGTCGGTACCGGTCCTCCTTGGCTTACCGGTAGCGGCCGCTCAATCGGCCACTATCGAGGCGCTCAACACAGGCGGCGCATTGGCCCCGGTTAGCAACCAAAGCCTGCCCGATCTCACCCTGGTCAACCAGGCGGGGCACCCGGTCGATCTCCGGGAGTGGTCAGACAAGGCGGTGGTCCTGACCTTCCTAGATCCCGTCTGCTTCTATGAGTGCCCGATCATGGCGGAGCAGTTGGCCGCCGCCGATCGCGACCTGGGGCCGCTGGCCAAGCAAGTCGAATTCGTCGCCGTCGTTGCCAATCCGATCTACCGCAGCCAGTCTGAGGTACGCGCCTTCGACGCCACCACGCTGCTCAACCGCTTGCCCAACTGGCAGTACCTCACCGGGTCGCTCCCTCAGCTGGAGCGCGTTTGGAGCGACTTCTCCCTGCCCATCCAGATCCCTCGGCTGCAGATGGTGGACCATCCCACCGTGCTCTACTTCGTCAAACCGGGCGGGCAGGAGGTGAGCCTGGCCCAGGATGCGGCTCTCGGCCAGGCCAGCGTGATCACCTCCTACGCCTCCTTGATCGACGAGCAGCTCCGGGCCATCATCAATCAGTGAGCGCCCCCTCGCCCAGGCCCTGGTGGCGGACCTGGCGCGGGCTGGCCATTCCGGCGCTCCTGGCAGTGGCGGCGATCGCCCTGGGAATCAGCCAACTACCGGTCGCCCCGGTCGCGCCCGATACCAGTCCCATTCCCTACACCACCGAAGGGCGGCTGGTGGAGCAGATCGAGATGACCAGGTTCCCCACTCCCGATGTCGGGTGGGCGGTGGTTCCCACCGGACGTTACTGGCGGGTCGTGCGGAGCACTGACGCGGGCGCCCGCTGGCATGACGTTACCCCACCGGGCAACGCCAGCAACGGCGGGGTGGCGCTGACGGTGGTGAGCCCTTCCTCGGCGGTCGTCGTCTTCCTCGCCTACCAGTACATCCGGGACTCGACCTTTGCCTTCACCACTGACGGGGGAGCCGACTGGACCGCTGGCATTCTCCCCAACGCCGTTTCCACGGGTCCCGACCCGATGTACGTGCTCACCTCCGACCGGCTGTTCGCGGTGCTCGGCAACAACACCTTGGTCAGCAGCGTTGATGGCGGCCAGACCTGGTCGACCGTCAACCTACCGACGCTGCCGGGGGGAAGCTGTACCCCGACCTCGGTCTGGTTCACCTCCGCCGTCAGCGGGTGGTTGACGGGACGCTGCCGTGGGGTGGCGGCGCTCTGGCACAGCAGCGACGCCGGCGTCTCGTGGCAACCACTCGTCCTCCCCAGCGGCTACGGCGCCTCGGTCTCGGTGACGGTGGCTCCGCCTCAGCTAACCCCCCGCGGGGGCGCGTTGGTAGTGGTGGTGGCTGCCGGTGGGAGCACCCAGTCGCTCCGCGTTTTCGACGATTCCTCAGGATCTTGGATTGCCGCTCCGGCAGTTGCCCTGCCGGCCGGCCGGCTGACGGCCTCATTTGCCAGCCCAGCCGACGGCTGGGTACTGGACGCGCCGCGCGGAGCGAGCGCGCTAGCCCTGGTCTACTACACAGTCAACGAGGGTATCGACTGGTCGCTGCGAACGACGCCCATTCCCGCCGGCCAGGCGACAGCGCTCGACCTCATCTCGCCACAGCACGCGGTTGTTCTCGCCGAGGCCGGTCGCGAGGCGGATCTTTGGACCTCGACCGACGCTGGGCTGAGTTGGAGCAAGGCCAAGGTGAACATCTTCAATGGCTCCACGCCGACGGTGAATGGCATCAACGGTTGAGTCCACAGGGAAAGGGCACTCCCAGCACCTGGAACTGAGCTCGGATTTCGGTCTTGGTCGAAGTCTCGGTGTGGCACAAAAGAGAACCCCCTGGTCCCGGGACCAGGGGGTGGGGGAGGTGTTGGCAGCGGCGTCAGGAGGGCGGGCCCGTCCCCAGGGTCACGCTGGCGGTGTGACTGTTGTCGCTGGAGTCGACCCAGGTAAGGGAGATGCTCTGTCCGGGATGGTCAGCCGCGATCACGCTTCCAAGGGAACTCTGCGACGTGATCGTGGTGCCGTTGGCGGAGGTGATCACATCGCCGGATACGAGCCCTGCACTTTGTGCCGGGGTTTGGGGGAAGACGTTGGTGATGAGCGCGCCCGAGTCGACCGGCGGCGAGTAGCCCCCGAAGCCGCCGAAGCCGCCGCCCCCGGCTCCGCCAGCGCTGCTGGCGTTTTCAACATCCACCCCGAGGAAGGCGGGGAGACCGATGCGTACAGAGCTGCTGCTCTGCCCCTGCTGCATCTGGCTGGCGATGGCGAGCGCGGTATTGATGGGAATGGCGAAGCCGACGGTGGAGCCTTGGTCACGGGAGCCGGTGTTGGATGACGCGGCGGCCGTGTTCATGCCGATCACCTGTCCAGCTGAGTTGGCCAGCGGCCCGCCGGAGTTGCCCGGCTCCAGGGTGGCATCGGTCTGCAAGAGTCCGCTCAGGTTCTCGCCGTTGGTGCCGGCCTCGTCGCTGGCGGTGATGGAACGATTGAGAGCGGTTATCGAGCCGCTGGTGACTGTGGGTTTGCCCGGCAGATCGAGGGCGTTACCGATGGCAACCACCGGCAGTCCGACCACAACGGTGGAGGAGTTACCCACGGTGACGGTCTTCAGGCCCGATGCATTCTGCAACTGGAGGAGGGCCACGTCGGCGGTGGGGTCGTAGCCAATTACCTTGGCTGTGTACTTGGTGCCTTCACCATCTACTTGGGCCGTGATGCTGGTAGCGCCGTCAATGACGTGGTTGTTGGTGAGCACCTCGCCGTTGGACGTGAGCACGATTCCAGTTCCGTCCGAGGTGGCGTTCTGGTAGCCGTCCACGGCGGTGATATCGACCACTCCGGGCTCGACCTTGGCGGTTACCGACGACACGTTGAGAGTTCCGGTTTTGGCGGTCACTCCCGAGGATGCCGGTGTGGGAATCTGCTGCGTCGCTTGCTGATTGCTGGTCGGTGCACCGATCTGGTGACCGGCAAAGCCGACCGCCACCAGGATGGCCAGCGCCGCCCCGGTCGCGGCCAGACGCCTGCCCCAGCGCGGACCGCCCGGGTTGGGGCCCGCCCCGGACTCAACTACCTGCCCCGGACCGTGCTCGCCTTGAGGTGTGGAGAAGGGCCCCACGAAGGCGGCGGGCTGGGTATCGGGATTGCTTGCAGAAGATGGATCGGGAGCTCCCTGGGGAGATTGCGATCCGGGATTCTCGGTCTCGGGACGGGGATTGCTGTCCACGGCTTTGGCACCTGTATTGGGGCGTCCCAAGATGGGTCGCCGCTCGCTGGCTTAGATCCTGACTCTGCGCCTTGGCGCTTGGATTCGTGTTAGAGAAACCTGAGAAGTCGGCGAGAATCCTGGAAGAGGTCCGACCCTGACACTAAGTTGGGCGTGTGCCGGGTTGCCGACCCGCCTTCGCCAACAGGAGGGGCAGACATGCCCGAAGTCACCGTGTACGGCGCCCCTTGGTGCCCGGACTGCAAGCGCAGCAAGCAGTTCCTGAGCCAGCATCGGGTTGCCTTTGACTGGGTCGATGTCGACCAGGACCAGCAAGGTCTTCAGTTGGTCGAGAAATTGCAGCAGGGCGGTAGGACCATCCCCACCATCGTCTTCGGGAACGGCGACTTTCTCCTCGAACCGACTGATGAGGAACTGGCCTCCAAGCTCGGGCTTTCCTTGAAGGCCGATCGCGGCTTCTACGACGTGGCTATCGTCGGTGGCGGCCCGGCGGGCTTGGCGGCAGCGATCTACGCGGCCCGCGAGGGTATGGATGCGATCGTCCTCGACCGGAGCGCACTGGGAGGCCAATCGGGAGTCACCGAGCGGATCGACAATTACCCCGGCTTCCCCGAGGGCATCGAGGGCGCCAAGCTGGCGGAGCGCTTCATCGCCCAGGCTCGCCGCTATCTGGTGGAACTGCTGCCCGCAGTCTCGGTCGCGGGCATCGCTGCCGAGACTGATGATTTGGTGCTGCGCTTGGGGACCGGTCAGGAGGTGGCCGCCCACGCGATCATCCTTGCCACCGGCTCCTCCTATCGGCGGCTAGGGGTTCCCGGAGAGGATGGGCTGATCGGGGCCGGAGTTCACTTCTGCGCCACCTGCGACGGTCCCTTCTACAAGGGCGCCAAGGAATTGATGGTGATCGGCGGCGGCAACTCGGCCTTGGAGGAAGGGTTGTTTCTGACCCAGTTCGCCAAGCGAATCAGAGTTCTCCAGCGGGGCCCCGAGTTGACGGCTTCACGGCTCCTGCAGGACAAGGTCCTGAATCACCCTCAGTTCGTCATCCACACCGACACCGAGGTGCTGGAACTGCAGGGTCAGAGTCGGCTGGAGGGCGTGGTTGCCAAGAACACCAGGAACGGTGAGGAGTTCCACTGGAATCCGGCAGCGGCCTTTGTTTTCATCGGCCTCGATCCCAACACCGAATTCGTCAAGGACACGGTGGCCCTGGACGATCGCGGCTTCATCCAGGCCGACGCCACATTCCAGACGTCGCTGCCGGGCGTATTCGCCGCCGGTGACGTCCGGGAGGGCTCGACCAAGCAGCTGGGCTCAGCGGTGGGAGACGGGATCGCGGCGCTCCGAGCCGTGCGCCGCTACCTCCAAGAACACCACCACATGGCGGAAATCCGGTAAACCGCGCCCCACCTTCCCCGGGCAGCCCTGAACTTGACCGTGAGCCAGGTTGGAACGGGAGCTGGGGGAGGTGCCTAGGCCTTGCGCTGGTGGTCGCGGTGGAAACGGAAGAGAAAGAGGACCACCAAAACGATCACGACCAGCACGGCCAAGTGCAGGATGACAGACACCACCATGGGGAGCAGGAACAAGATCACGAACAGTGCGATGAGCACCACCAGGACGGCTGTCAACGGGTGTCGGAGCAAGTGCATGACGGGGCCCACCTTACGCGCCCCAGCTGTGAATTGTCATCCGAAGCTCGGCGGCCGGTCTGGCCCGGTACCTATCCGACGGCCTGCTCGGGCAATCCGATGACCTGTCCGCCCGGGAGCTGGGATCGGGCAGTCGCCGCACTTCCCCGGAGGCGGCGAATCACGATTAGGCCCAGCACCGCCGCCACCAGACAGCTGACGCCGCCGGTTGCCAGTCCGGCACGGGGACCGGCCTGGCTCGTGATCCAGCCGATCAAGGGCCCTCCGATCGGGGTGGTGCCTTGGAAGGCGATGGCCCAGAGCGCCATGACCCGGCCGCGCATGCGCGGAGCCGCGGTCAACTGCAAGGTGGAGTTGCCCCGGGAAATGAAGGAGATGCTGGCCCAGCCGACCATGGCCAGAGCGACGTACTCCAGGGCGAGGCTGGGAGCCGCAGCTGCCATCAGCATCACCACGGCAAAGACTCCGGCCGCGATCGATAGCGGTCGGAGTCCGGTATGACCTCGGGCAGCTGTGACCAGCCCA
Organism: Candidatus Dormiibacterota bacterium; assembly: GCA_035534695.1. GTDB lineage: Bacteria > Chloroflexota > Dormibacteria > Aeolococcales > Bog-877 > Bog-877. Next base: position 24,357 of record DATLRN010000002.1, on the reverse strand, counting down.
CCGCCGATGGCTCCGATTCCCATCGCCGCGGTCATGAAACCGTAGGCGCGGGCGCCCCCGTGGAAGGAGTGACTGGCGAAGACGGGCAGAACCACCTGGAACTCGTAGGCCAAGGTCCCCACCAGGGCCATCATCAGCAAGGGGATGATCAATTCAGGGATGCCCCACACGTAGCGGAGACCTTCGAGCAGCTGGCCGCGAGCCCGGCTGGTGGGCCGGCTGGGACGGAGCTGGGAAAGATCCATGGTGACCAGGGATGCCACCACTGCCACGAAACTGGCGGAATTGATGATGAAGCAATAGCCGGTGCCCACCGAGGCGATCAGCAAACCGGCAACGGCTGGTCCGATAGCCCGGGCGACATTGGCCATGACCGAGTTCAGGCTGACGGCATTGCGGAGATCCGTGGCGCCGACCAGCTCCATCATGAATGCCTGGCGGGTGGGGTTTTCGAAGGTGTTGTTGAGCCCCAGCAGTGCCGCCAGCATGAAGATCTCCCAGATCTGGACTGTTCGCGTCAGGGTGAGGATGCCCAAGACCAGGGCCTGAATCCCCATCAGTGACTGCAGCAACACCATCAGTCGGCGCTTGTCGACACGGTCGGCGATCACCCCGCCGTAGGCCCCAAGGACGAGCACTGGCAGGGTTTGGGTGCCCACCACCAGCCCCAGGAACACCGCGGAATGGGTGAGCGTGAGCACCAGCCACGCCTGGGCGGTGGTCTGCATCCAGGTCCCGATCATTGAGACCGACTGGCCCGAGGCATAGCGGCGGTAGTTGGGGATGGCCAGAGAGGCGAAGGTGACACGGGTGGTACGAACAAGGCCCCCCAGGAATTCGTGCACCCGGGTCATCGATCCGGAATGAGTAGCGCGTCGGCCAGGGCCTCCAGGGCGGGGATCGCCTCCACCAGGAGCTGGCGCTGGGCCTGAGGCAGGGCATCCAGCCGCTGTCCCAGAACATCGTTGCGCTCAGCTCGGATCCGCCGCTGGAGCTGGCGACCGCGCCCGGTCGGGAAGACGACTGCGGCTCGACCATCGAGGGGATCGGCACGCCGGGTGAGCAAGCCCTGGGACGACAGCTTGGCAACGATCCGGGAGAGCATCGTGGGATTGATCCCTTCGGCCTTTGCCAGTTCCGCCAAGCCCACCTGCCCGTGCCGAACCACGGTGGCCAGGACGGAGAGTTGGGTAGGCGTCAAGCCTGCGCCCGCCTGGGTTGGCCGCAGGCGGCGCGAGAGCCTGGCGATCAGAATGCGGAGGCTGACGGCCGGCCGCACCGGGGCTGTGTCTGTTGTGCTGGGCACGATTTCCAAATGCTTGCTTGCTGGCAAGTAGTTTAGCGCACGCGCACCGTCAAACACGCGGCGGGGGATTCCAGGGTTGCTCGGAGGACTCTCAGGTGGGACCGACCACTTACGTCGGGAGGATCAAAACATCGCGTTTTGTGCCATTCTGGTGCCTGGAACGTTGTCCTCCTTACCAAGCATGACATCCCAGTCCAGCCCGACGAAGGAAGCGGCGGCGCGACTCCGTGCTGCCGCCCGCCGCAGCGGGGGGGAGAGAAAGCGCGCGCCTGTCGATATCCCCCTGCAACAGGCGGTAGTGCTGGCGCAGTTTCCCCGCGGTGGAGTTCTCGACACGGACTTGGCCCGTCGGCTGGGGATGACTGACGCCGAGGCGACCAAGGTGACCGGGATTCTGCTGCGGAGAAAGCTTCTACGACGAGTCCCCGTGGGGCGGCCACGCGCCAACTCGCGGGTTCTGCTCACCCACCGCGGTCAGCAGGCCAGTGCCTGGCTGGAGCAGTTGCAGACTTCGCTGCCCGCCAATCTCTTCGACGGTCAGACGATGACTCCATCCTCAGCCCAACTGAGCCCCACCGCCGACCCAGCCCCGCTGGCGCTGGCTGCCGTGGAAACGTCTCCAGGGCCGTTCAGCGCGATACCCCGCCTCCGGCGGAGGTGGCGCGCAGTCAATGCCTCGGAAGGCTCCGGGGAGCGCACCGAAGAAGGCATTTTCGAGCGCGGGATGCTCTATGTCTGGCTGGGCACCGGATCCTTCGGGGGAGCCGTGCTGGTGGGCATCCTGTTGCAGACCGAGCGCGCCGCCCTAGTTGCCCTTGGCATCGGCTGCCTTCTCGCGGTGATCTTCTTCGGCCGGGCTGGGATCATCGCCTTTCGCAACGCGCGGGCACGGGCCGATCATCACCCCCGGCGCAGGCGCGTGCAGCGGAATCGCTCCCGACCCCGCCGCGTGGCTCATCGAGGTCATTCGGCGAGCTAGCCCTGCGTCCGGCCACCGCGTCCCCGGAAAGTCGATAGGCCAGGTGGAATTTGCGATGATTGCCGGAGCATGGTCAGGTTCAGTCAGGTATTCACTTTCCCCAACCCGGTGGATGAGCACGCTGCCCGAAGCGTGGCCGGGGGCGCCGCGATCATCGGGCTGGTGGCGATCGCTGCCCAGTTGCCCTGGCTCAGCGCCGTCCTGGCGGCAGGCTTCCTCCTCCGCGTGGCCAGCGGACCCACGTTAAGCCCGCTTGGTCAGTTGGCCACCCGGGTGGTGGCGCCTCGGCTTCGTCCCGCCAAGCTAGTCGCCGGCCCACCGAAGCGTTTCGCGCAGGCGATGGGGGCAACCGTCACAGTCACGGCCACGATCACGTTCTTCGGCCTGGGCCTGACCACCGTCACCTACGCGCTCCTGGGGGCATTGGTGGTGGCGGCGACTCTGGAGTCGGTTTTCGCGCTCTGCCTGGGCTGCAAAATCTTCGGGGCCTTGATGCGCTTGGGCATCATCCCGGCCGACATCTGCGCGGCCTGTGCCGACATCCGCGGTCCTGCCGCCCAAGCGCTACGGGCGACTTCTTCGGCCGCCCGGGAGTCCTAAAGCCAGCGGTTGAACGGACCGGCTGACTGCACCCGAACAGGTGAGTATCCAGCTGACGCCCGAGGAGTGGGCGAGAGGCAAGCATCTGAGGTCCGTCGAGAGTATGAAACGTGGCCCGGAATAATTCGGGGCGTAGGCGAGTGAGGGTCGCCGGTGGCGCGGTGCCAGCCAACTTGCTCCTCCTCGGCGCTCAAGACGTAGCGAGGGTAGTCCAGGACCTGGACCTGATGGAGCCCCTGGCCAATGCCTTGGTGAGCTACAGCTCCGGGGAAGCGAACTCCCCGCCGCGAACAGCTGCCGAGGCGCCGCAGGGGTTTTTAGGAGCCATGCCGAGCCACCTGCCGGGGCGTGCACTGGCGGCCAAACTGATCAGCGTCTTCCCCAATAACGCGCGGAGGGGACTGGCCTCGAATCAGGGCCTGCTGGCCCTCCTCAACGAGCAGGACGGAACCCCGCTTTGTGTGATGGATGCCCGCCATATCACCGCGGTTCGGACCGCCGTCGTGTCCGCCCTCTCAGTGCGGGAGCTGGCCCGGACGGGTGCGCGGGTGCTGGCGATCCTCGGTACGGGCGAGCAGGCGGCAGCGTACCTGAGCGTGGTACCCAAGGTGCGGGACTTCGCCGAGCTGAGGATTGCAGGACGGAACCGGGACCATCTCGTGAGGCTGATCGGGCCCGCTTCCGAGTGGCAGGTCTGCCCATCATTCGAAGTCGCCGTTCGCGGGGCGGACGTGGTCCTCTGCTGCACCGACTCGGCCCCACCGCTGCTCCGTCTCTCCTGGCTCAGTCGGGGCGCCCACGTGGTATCCGTCGGCTCCGGCTCCGAGATCGACGAGTCCACCCTCAGGGAGTCGTGGCTGTTCGTGGAATGGCGTGGTGCGGTGACCAATCCCCCTCCGGCGGGAGCGGCTGAGCTGCAGGGCCTGAATCCGGACATTGCGACCGAACTCGGGGAGGTCCTGGCCGGCAGCCAGCCGGGCAGGCTCTCGAGCCAGGAGGTGACGGTCTTCGAATCGACTGGGCTAGGAGTCGAGGACGCCGCCGTTGGATGGGCCGTATACGAGGCCGCTCTCAGGGTGGGGCTGGGCGTCCCGGTGCGCTGGTAAGGGCTTGGCCGGATTCCTCTCTCGAATCTGAGCCGGTTGCATCGAGCTTGCGGGCTCGCTGCAACCGTTCGTTGTCCTCTAGCAGGTCGCCGAAGATTCGCCGCAGGATGGGGTCGAGGTCTGAGCGTTCGAGATTCGTTCGGCAGATGCCGACCAGCTCAGCGCTGGGGGCCAGGGAGAAGGGCAGCCAGTCACCGAGATGGACCGCGAACTCGCTGCCTCGTTCCGCTAGGCTGTTGTCGAAGAGTTTGGGCAGCCTGCTCAGGTAGGGGAGCACCAGCTCCTCGTGCCAGACTCCTCCTAGGGAGCTGCCCACCATGTGGACCTCCTCAATCGTGATCTCCGGATTCGCGAGGCGGGCCCAGGCCTGTTTCTTGGCGGCCGCTGTCGGTCGGGCCGCTCGAGCGGCCTCGGCTCGGACCAGTCCGGTCGAACTGGGGTCGGCCTCCAAGGCAGCCGCAATTTCGGCCGCCCCGACGGCGCCACGAGCCGCCAGAGAGGAAACCAAGACCCAACGCAGTTCTGGGTCCAACTCCACCCCGGCGGGAAGGTCTCGTTTCTCCAGCATGGCTCGACAGCTGGCAATCTGCCCCTTGGAGGTTGCCAGGCGAATGAAGTTGCGCAACCACGCCCTCTTCTGGTCGCTCCCCGCTGGGGCGCGCCTGAGGACCTTCCAGGCCACTTCGGCCATCCGGGTCTCAAGATCGACCCCTCTCTCTGGGGCGGCATAGCGCCGCGTTGCTTCCCGGAAGTTGCTCAGGACGACGCCGACCAGGGTGGTGTCGGATTCACTGGCCAGGTGATGGACGACCATCTCGGCGTAACGATGGGCCGGCATTTCCAGGTCGCGGACCATGTCCCAGCTGCTGTCCCAGATCAAAGCTCGCGCCAGGGGATCAGCGACGGTTCCCAGGTGGCGTTCCGCAGTGACCAAGGAAGTCGGATCTAGGCGGATCTTGGCGTAGGTCAGGCCCCCGTCGTTGGGGAGCAGGAGAGGCGACCGCCGGGTGCCTACCAAGTCAGGCACATCCGTCCTTGGGCCGACCACGTCGAGCTCAACAGTGCCGACCCGTTCGAGCTGGTCGCCAACCCAGTCGAAGCTCCCCAGTCGGAGCCGATGCGGCCGCAGGACCGGCTGGCTGGCGGTGCCACTCTGGAGGACGGTCACCCGGGAGATCGGAGCGCCGGCGTCCGGAGCCGTACCCTCGATCTCGCAGCGGAGGAGGTTCATCCCGACTGTCCCCAGCCAGGTCCGGGCCCAGTCGTGGACGTTCCGCCCGGAAGCCGCCTCCAGCGCCTCGATCAGGTCATCGAAGTCGGCATTGGCCTCGCGGTGGTTGGTGAGGTGGTTGTGTACGGCAGCGAAGAAGTTGGCCTCACCGACGTGGGCGACCAGCTGGCGCAGACTGGCGGCTCCCTTCTCGTATGTGATTCGGTCGAAGTTGCCCCGGACGGCCTCCACATCGGCCACCGGAGTCACCACCGGGTGCGATGTCTGACGCTGGTCCTGGTGGCTGGCCAGCTGCTGATTCACGGTGGCAAAGCTGACCCAGGCGTCGGCGAACTCAGTTGCCCCGGCGACCGCGAACACGGCCATCAGGGTGGCGAAGCTCTCGTTGAGCCAGAGATCGTCCCACCACCTCATCGTGACCAGGTCGCCGAACCACATGTGAGCCATCTCGTGGAGGATCGTGTCCGCCCGGATCGACCGCTGGCGCACGGTGGGCTGGCCCCGCCAGAGGGAGAGATCGCTGATGGTCACGCAGCCCGGGGACTCCATCGCCCCGTTGACCTTCTCCGGGCAGAAGACCTGGTCGTACTTGGAGAACGGATAGGGCATCTGGAAGGTCTGCTCGAAGAAGTCGAGTCCTTGAGCCGTGATTTGAAAGAGTTCTTCGGCGTCGAGGAACGGGGCCAGCGACTTGGCGCAGTACAGGCCGAGGGGGATGGAACGGTGCTGGTGCTGGAGCTGGTGAAACGGGCCGGCGGCGATCCCCAGGACGTAAGGGGAGAGAAGCAGCGTAGGGGGGAAGGCCCACCAACGACAGCCGTCGTTGGTACTGACCTCCTCGGGGTGACCGGGATCAGGCCCGACCACCACCCAGTCCTGGGGCACTCGCACCCGAAATCGGAAGGAGCCCTTGAGGTCAGGCTGGTCGAAGCAGGGGAAGCTGCGATGGGCCTCGTAGGGCTCGAAGTCGCTGTAGATGTAGACGCTCTCGTCGGCCGGGTCGACGCTCCGATGGAGGCCCAGTCCCGTCAGGTCGTAGGCGCCCCGACCCCGCACCAAGAGCGAGTTCCGGTCAACCAGGGGGGGCAAGGAGATACGTTGCCCGTTGTAGGCGGAGGCGGGGAGGGGAACGCCGTTACAGGCCATCTCGGTGACCTCTGCAACTTCCAGCTCGACGAAGGTCAGCGCGCCTACTTCCTTTCCCGAGAACTCGATCCTGGTCTCGAAGCCGTAGCTGGCCTCAGGTCCGGTCAAGTCCCATTCGATGAAGTAGGAAAGGCCGTCGATGAGGCGGGCCCGCTCCCTGGCCTCAGCTTGGGTCAGGTTGGAGGACGGGGCGGGCATCCGGCGCAGTTTAGCGGGGGAACCGGCAGGGCTCATTTGCCGCCCAGTTCGTAGGTCACATCGGCCACGGCAAAGTCGGAGCGGCCGAGCAGGGCCGCCTTGATATGGAAAGCCCGGTGGTTATGCAAGATCTGATTCCACCAGTGCCGCGTGACCAGCTCCGGCAGAACCACGGTACAGAGCGCGTCTTGATTGCCTTCTCGGTATGCCGCTAGGAACTGAAGGACGGGACGGACGACGGTCCGGAAGGGTGAAACCACGATCTGCAGCTGAGGCTCGGGCCGACCCTGATCCCAGCCTGACTGCTCGGCCAGCCAGCCGTCCCATCTCGTCTCCAACTCCCGAGCCTCCTGGTCGGGGAGCATGCCCAGCTCATCCTGCTTGATCTCTCCGGGAACCCGCTCCTCCCGGGGAGCGACATCGCCCGGCTGGCCGGTTGCGATGTGCAGGGCGATGACCTCATCGGCGATCGCCTGACCGTAGTGGAGGGCGCGGAGGGTCAGGGCGTCGAGCCCGGAGACGGGCACGATGGCGACGCGCCGTCGATGCTGGGTGATGGCTTGCCCTTCGGCCGGCCCGCGCCAAGCGGCCGGATAGCTCACTGCCACCACTCCCACACGGCGGAGCAGGGCCAGCTTGAGGCGGAGTGAGCGCGGGTGTCTCAGTAACCCAAGCACCCCCGAACTGGTAACCACGTCAGGGACCATGACCGTGACAAGTCCCGGGTAGGACTCCTGCGAGAGCCGGTCGATGAGCCGAAGCAGGGGCCTCAGCCCCTGGCCAGCCGCCGCCGTCTCCACCTCAACCCGGACGGGCCGGTGGGTGGTCTTGACCACCTCGGCGATCTCATCTCGGAGAGAGCGCTTGCCGCCTAGGTTGAGTGCGATGACGTCGCGTCCCAGGGTCGACGCGTACTCCAGGGCGCGGTGGGTCGGGGGATCGAGCGACCAGACCGGCACCACCGTCTTGTAGGCATCGACCGGCCGGGTACCGCGGGGGACCTCGCGGATGCGCCGCCGGACTTGCACGTAGTGGCGGCCCACGAACCAGAAGAGGAGCACCAGGAGGGGCACGATGATGAGCACGACCCAAGCCCCCAGACGGAACTTGACCACCATCACGATGACGTCCACCACCAAGGTGGCGAAGGCGCCCACGCCGTTGACGACGACGTTGCGCCGCCAGTGTCCCTGGCGGTGATGCAGTTGGTAGCGCACCAGAGCCGCCTGGGCCAGAGTGAAGGCAGTGAACACCCCGATGGCGTAGAGGTTGATCAGGTGGTCGGTGTTGGCATCGAAGGTGACCACCACCAGCACCGCCACCACGGTCAGAAAGAGGATGGCGGCGGAGTAGACGAGGCGATCCCCGAAGGCCCCAAAGCGGTGCGGGAGGCGATCGTCCCGAGCCAGGAAGGCGCAGAGCCGGGGGAAGCCGTTGAAGCTGGCGTTGGCAGCCAGGATGAGCACCAGCGTGGTCGAGAACTGGATCACGTAGAAGAAGAAGTGTCCCGGCCCGCGGAAGGTGTCGGCGGCGATCTGGGCTAGGACGGTAGGACTGCCGGACGGTTTGGGCTCGACCCCGAAGAGGACATCGAGGAGGGTGACCCCGATGAATAGGAGGACCAGGAGGGCGCCCAGGATGACCAGGGTTTTGGCGGCATTGTCACCGGGCGGGTCGCGGAAGCTGCGAACGCTGTCGGAGACAGCTTCTATCCCGGTCATTGATGAACAGCCGGAGGCGAAGGCGGTGAGCACCAGGAAGGGGGTAAGCGCCTCGGTGGGATTGATGATCGGGGGGTAGACGCCGATCGCGTGGTGAACCCCGCCGGAGAGTCCGGTGAACAAGCCCACCCCGATCAGGACCAGCATGGCGCCGACGAAAATGTAGGTAGGCAGGGAAAAGAAGGCACCCGCCTCGCGTACCCCGCGCAAATTGCCGGCGCAGAGTACGACGACCAGGATCACGGCAATGGGAAGTCGGAGTGAGACCAGTGCGGGAAAGGCGGAGGCCAGGGCATCGGAGCCTGAGGAGACGCTGACCGAAACGGTGAGTACGTAGTCGATGAGGAGCGCCGCGGCGGCGATCATGGCGGGCCACTGGCCCAGGTAGTCCCGGGCAACCGCGTAGGACCCGCCATCGGCTTGCCGGGTTATCACAACCTGGCGGTAAGAGATGACCACCAGGATCATCAGCACGGCGATTGCAATAGCGATGGGAAGCTCGAAGACCAGAGCTCCGACCCCGGCGGCGACGAGGACGGTGAGGCCTGCCTCGGGGCCATAGGCGACCGAGGACAAGGCATCGGAAGCCAAGGTGGGCAGTGCTTTGAAGATCGGTAGGCGCTCGGTCTCCATGGCCGAGGTCGGCAGCATCGGACCCAGCACGGCGCGCTTCAGCAGGTACTGGAACTTCGCTAGGCCCCCTGCCGGTACGTCTGCCTGGGAGGTGGCCACCAGCATTCCCGCCCGGCTGCGGCGAAAGTCGTCCAGACGCTCGACCGTGACGTACCGATTGCCGGGCAGCTTGCCCTGGCGATGGATCCTTTGCTCGAGGTCACGCGCCGGGGGGCGCTGCCCTTGGGGTTTGATCGCCTCGGAGTCCCCTGAAGGTGCTTTCGGTTCCTGGTCGCTCACTCCGGCCTTTGTATCCACCCCTGAGCTGCCCCCCGAGCTCTGGCCGACCAAGAACACCAGCGCACCCGAATTTCGCGCCTCAAGGCGCGGTAACGGCGGGCAGCGGAGGGCGGCAGAAGCGGTTCCTGGCTAAGTTCACAATCTCGACCGGGAGCATAACCGGCCATCGGGGCGAGGGGACCGGCGGCGGGTTCCAGGGACTGTAAGGCTGTGCCCGCTCTGCAAGGGCGAGAGTCCCCTCTTCTCGGCTAGGGGAGCGAGGGGTCGGTCGGGGGGAGGAGCCATTGGGCCAAATAGGGCAGCTCGCGGTGGCGGCTGTCGTGGTCGAGCCCGTAGCCAACCACGAATCCCGGCCCCTCCAGCTTGAAACCCAGGTAGCGCGGGTGCACTGGCATCACCCGTGCCGCAGGGCGGTCGAGTAGGGCGCATATCTCCAAGGTGCGGCCGGGTGCAGCCAGGGTCTGCACCATCGCCTGGATGGTTCGGCCGGCGTCGACGATGTCATCGACGATGATCACCGGTCCGGTGTCAGGCAGGTTGACTCGGCCCAAGGCACTCACCACTGGCTCGGAGACGGCGCGCTCGCCTCTGTAGCTGGTCGACTGGAAAAACTCCATTCCCAACACGTCGACCTCGTACTCCCAGAGTTGCCGGATCAGGTCGACTGCAAAGACGAAGCCGCCCCGCATTACCACCACCAGCGCTATCGGCACTCCCTGGTGGGCGTTGGCGATCTCCTCGGCGATCGCCCGGACCCGTTCTTGAATCTCATCCGGCGTGGCGATCTGGCGCATGTTCAGGGCCGCCGGATCACGGCGGTCGGTCCAGAAGGCGGGCTGGAATACGGGGCCCGTGGCAGGGACCTCGAGGGTGGGGGCAGCCATCTGCCCGGGAACCGCAGCGGTCTTCGGTTCTACGCTCAAGCGGACTCCGTACCCAGCACCGTCGCCGCCATGCCAGCGGGCGGCGCGACCACTGATCTGCTCAGTATCCCCGATTGGTGCCTCTCCGCCCCCACCAGGCCCGATTGTTCCCGATCGCCCCGGCACTCGGGCGCCTAGCTCCTACCTGAAGCACATGCGGTTTCAGCCTTTGGGCGACCTGCGCCGGGCCTATTTGGAGGGCATCTTGGCCAGCAGTGAGCGCAGGTCGTCGGCGTGCTCCTCCTCGTCGGCGAGCAGGCCCTCGATCACCCGCCGAGTGGTGGGGTCGCCCTCGCCCAGCCAGCGGACGATCTCCTGGTAGCTGGAGATGGCAATTCGTTCTGCCACCAGATCTTCTTTGATCATGTCCACCAGAGAGGCGCCCTGTTTGTACTGGGTGTGGGCTCGTTTCCCCAGCACCTCCGGGTTGAAGTCAGGTTCCCCGCCCAGCTGAACGATGCGGGTGGCCGCCTGATCGGCGTGATTGCGCTCCTCATTGGAGTACTCCAGGAACGTCGCCTTGACCGAGTCCCCGTCGATCCCCTCCGCCATGTAGTAGTGGCGCAGGTATCGGAGCACGCAGACCAGTTCAGTGGCCAATACTTCGTTGAGCACCTTGATCACCCGCTCCTTGTCGGCTCCGTAGGACGGTGTGATCGGCCCCTCGTCGATGTGTTCGCGGGCCTGCTTGCGGATGGTCTCGATCCGCATGACGAAGTCGCCCTTCATATTCAGACCTCCAATGGGTGCCATAAAATCTGGTGGAAATGGCGTGACGGGCGTCAGCCCGGCCCCTCAGATGGAGTCCACTCTAAGCTGAGCCCGGCGACCGTGCGGTCTGGACTTAGAAGTGCCGCTTGAAGCCGAGTCTCGAACTGGCGCCGGGAGTCACCTCGAGGGTAGCTCCGCTGGCCGCGGATGCTCAGACAATGTCAGGAGGCTCGTAGCTCCGCCATCTCCCGGGTGGGGGCACCGAAACCCTTGCGACCTTGGAACGCACTGGCGGGGGCCGGCTTGCCGATGAAGTAGCCCTGAGCCAGGTCACAGCCCATACCACTCAGCATGGTGAGCGTGGCCTCGTCCTCGATTCCCTCCGCGACTACCCGCAGTCCCAAGGCGTGACCGAGATCGATGGTCGCGCGAACCAGAGCCTGATCTGATCCTCCCTCGTTGGAGAGCCCGACGATGAAGCTGCGGTCCAGTTTGAGCTCGCTGACCGCGAGGTTGCCCAGGTAGGCCAGAGAAGTGAAGCCAGCCCCGAAGTCGTCTACCGAGACCCCCAGGCCTTGGGCGCGCAGTTGCGCAATCACGGACTGACAGCCACTGAAGTCCCGGATGATCGTGGTCTCCGTGATCTCCAGGATCAGGCTGGACGCCGGCAAGTGGTGACTGGCGAGCAGGTCGGTGACCTGATCGATAAAGGTGGGGTCGAGGAGATTGGTGATCGAAATGTTGACCGAGACGTTGAGCTCGCGTCCGGAAGCCTGCCAGGCGGCGCACTGACCGAGAGCCTGATCGAGGACAAAGTGGGTCAAAGGCCGCATCAGCCCGGCCTCCTCGGCCAAGGGGAGGAAGTCCAGCGGCGGCACCATGCCCAGCCGAGGGTGGGGCCAGCGAATGAGCGCCTCGACGGTGGATACGGCGCCGGTACGCAGGTCGAGTTGGGGCTGGTAGTGAATCTCGAAGCCACCCGCCTCCACGGCCACTCTGAGTTCGTCGACGAGGCGGAGCCGGTTGCCTTCGTCATCGATCTCGCGGTTGTAGACCTCGAAGGGAGTTCCTCCAACCTTGGCCCGATACATGGCTAGGTCGGCGCAGCGCAGCAGGCCGGCGCTGTCGGAGGCATCGGTGGGAGCGGTGGCGATGCCAATGCTGGCACTGATGCGGACGCTGACCGAATCGAGGTGAAAGGGCTCGGTGAGTTTGGCGATCAGGCGCTCAGCCACAGCGGTGGCATAGATCGGGTCACCGCCGGTGATGACCACTCCCAACTCGTCACCGCCGACCCGCACCAGGGCATCTGAGCTGCGCAGAGCCCCGCTCAGGCGCGGTCCCAGCTGGCGCAGGAGGGCGTCCCCGGCGGAGTGGCCGAAGGAGTCATTGATCTCTTTGAAATGGTCGAGGTCGATGAAGAGAAACGCCAGGGGCCGGTCCGGGGTCCGGGGGTCGGAGCGGTCTGCGAAGTAGGCGTCGAGCAGAGCGAACAGCCGGCGCCGGTTGCCGAGGTCGGTGAGGTGGTCGGTGATCGACTGGCGGTGCCGTTCGTCAGTCAGGTTGCGTAGGGTCACGGCCGAGAGTCCGGCGCGGACGCCGGCGATCACCAAGGTCGCCACGGCCAGGTAAATGGCTACCTCGGTGATCGGGTGCAGGGTGCCCACCAAGAGGATGACGAGGGCCCCGAAGGCCGCTGCGCCGGGCAGCAAGAAGCCCGGGGTTCGCTGCCTCAGGAGGAGGTTGGTGGGGCCGGAGCGCAGCCACATCGACGCGGAGATCAGCAGGATGGCGGTGGGCCACGCGATGTCGTTGGCGACATTGCCGCCCGCGGTCGATGAACCGCTGAGGCCAAGCAGGTTGAAGCTGTCCCCGACGGAGATGGCCACACAGGCAATGGCCAGTACCACCCATTGAGCCTTGGGCCGCCCGGGGAAGGTGGCGGTGCCGCCGATGACCAGCGCCAAGAGGAGCAGGTCGCCGACCGGGTAGGCCAGGTTGACCGCCACCGCGAGCGGGTTTCCCCCCAGGGCGTGCAGGATTGCGGGCTGGAAGACGAAGCAGGCGCAGATGGCGGCGGCGCCGATGCCTGCCACCATGCCGTCGAGCCAGGTCGCCGGCACCAGCTGCTTGACTTCGCGGCGCATGATCAGGACCAGCCCAAGGTAGGCGAGGGGGTAGAAGCTGAGGTAGGAGGCATCAGCCAGCGATGGGCTGGGCACGTTGTTTGCCCCATCTAGGTGGGTCAGGAGGGTGAGTAACGTGTCCCCCGAGCTCCAGCACAAGAGGGCGCCGCCGAGGAGCAATGGGATCAGCCGGTCGCGCCGCTGGCCGAGACCGAGCCAAATGCACAGGAAGCTGCCCACAACCTCGAAGCCGGCAACGGACCAGCCATCGAGTGCGAGGGAGTACTGGTAGTGGCGGACGACGACCGAGATCGCGTAGGCGATGAGCAGAAGGAACATCAGTCCGTAGACAAACCAGATCGGACTGGTCCTTCGACCGCCACTCTGGGCGCCGAAGTCTCGGCGCACTAGCGGCAGGGTATTGAACACGGCTTGAGCTTAGGCTTGATCTCGCGGAGCCCAAGTGACGGGCCCCAGACGACACCGAAACAAGAACTTCACGAGCGCGATCGCTGGGTTACGCCGGCGTGAGGAGGCGGACTCCGAGGGGCTCCACTGAGTAGTTGCCGTGAGACGCGGAACTCAAAGGGCAGCCCCGGACACCTGTGGCAAAAAGGGTGGCGTGATGAGCTCCCTGCCCAGGGGGTGGGGCGTCCGCCCTTGATCAGCTCGGTCTAAGCGGCTACCTCGACGTCCGTCGTCGGGCCGCATGCCGCCGATATCCAGGACCGACGGCGAGAAGAAGGGCATCGATGAGATCTAGCCGGGGTCGTTCCGAGGCAGGCTTCTCGTCCCACAGAGGCGAATAGCGGAGCTGAGCGCGACGGCGATAGCTAGCCTGTTTCTCGGCGGCGGTGCGGGCGGCGGCTATCCCGAAGAGACCCAGCGTCTTGGGCAAGGTCTTGAGGAAACTGGGGTCAAGGAACCCGCCGGCCTCCTGATCGAACATTCCGTGTGCCCCATGATCGCGGACATCGTCGGCGGGGTGGTAGAGGTTGACCGGACGGTTGGGAGAGATCGGCTCCTTTGTCAGTTGCGAGTCCCAGGCCCCGATAGCGGCAAATTGATTGCCCAGGTCGGGGAAGGCACGTCCCATCAGCACCAACATCTTGTTCCAGGAGCCAACCACTTTGACTGGCTGCCCACCCAGAGCGGCTTCGAGGATGAACTTGGCCGGGATCTCGGGTTGATAGATGGGAGGCACCGGCTGAGGATGGTGTGCCATGGTGGTTTCGCACCAATCGAACTGGGGGGTGTTGACCGCAGGCAGGTGCACCATGCTCAGCCGCACCTGGCTACCTTCGTGGAGCAGTTCCGCCCGCACCGACTCGAAGTAGCCTCGGCAGGCGAACTTGGAAGCGCAATAGGCGGACTGGAGCGGAATCCCGACGAAGGCGAGCGCGGAACCGACGTTCACGATGCTGCCTCGATTTCTCGGTCGCATCAGCGACAGGGCGACGCCAGTACCCCACACCTGACCCAAGAATGTCACCTCGACGGCACGCTGGAAGTCCTCTGGCTTGACCTCCCAGCTGGGGGCGAAAACGGTGGTCATGGCGTCGTTGACCCAGACGTCAATCGGCCCCATCTCCTTCTCAACCTGCGCCCCGGCCGCCTTCACCTGGGCGAACTGGGACACGTCGGTGGGAATGATTGTGGCGCGTCCGCCGCGGGCCTCCACATCGCTGGCTGCGCCTGCCAAACCGGCTGTGCCGCGTGCCAGCAGAGCGACGTCGAAACCCCGGGCAGCGAAGGCCACCGCTGTCGCTCGTCCCACTCCCGCCGATGCGCCCGTGATCACCGCGACTCTTCGTTTGGTCAAATTTTCTCCTGAAGGTGACCGCCGCACCAAGGTCGACTACCACGAGAATCTTCCCTTGGTGCGCTGGACTTACCGCTCGGGGAACTCCGGGGCCCCGGTAAGCGGCTCTGCCATCATGCCCTGCTGGGCATGAACCACGATCGCGAGAGCCACGCCCCCGTCGGACCAGCAACTCAGGAGCGGCCCCGAAGCTCCTGGTCGCGAGAACCTACCAGAGTCCGCAGTGCTCGCTCTGCTGCCGCCCGGACTCGGGGGACGGGATCATTTCGGAGCCTGACTACCGCATCGAAGAGGTCTTCCAGCTGGTGCCGTGCGATGACATTGACCGCCATCTGTCGGACTCGCCAAGAGTCGTCAGTGGTAGCGCCGACTATGGCGGGGACAGCCCTAACCTCCCAGGCGTAGAGGAGTCCGCGGGCGCCCCAAACGCGCGGCCAATAACCCGACTTCCCTCCTTCCTGTCCAGCCAATACCTGCTCGGCAGCTGGCCCGGCCAACGCCCTGAGCAGCGCGTCGTCGAAGCGACTTCCTCGGAGCAGATCGATGCAGCCCGAGACGACAGCGGATGTACCCTGCCGATGGCACTCCGCACTACGCTCTTCTGTGGCGTCGAACCCCATATGCTCGCCATCCAGGCAGTCTAGAGTTCGGCCACAGTGCAGGATGCGAAGGAGGAATCAATGCCTGACACCCATGACAGCGTCGCGAAGGTCGTGCAGACTTATTACGACATCTTGAAGCGAGGCAAGGACTCCTCCGAATTAGGAAGTTTGCGAGCCGTCCTACACCCAGATCTAGCCTTTGAGGGACCGATAGCCGGTCATCGGGTGGGGGCGGAGTCCTTCATCAGGGGAGTCTCTGGATTCGTAGAGACGATGCGGAGCATGGAGTTTTTGCATCAGTTGTCGGCGGGAGATATGGCAGCCACTCTCTATGACGCCGAGTTGCCTGGCGGCACTGTCCGCTTCGCCGAGTTTTTCCAAGTCGACCGTGGCAAGATCAAGTCCCTCAGGCTGCTCTACGACGCCACCGAGTACCGTGCCCGGGGTGGCCGATGAGGTCCTAGCCAGCTAGCCGTTTTATGGGAAGTCGCTGGGATCACGCGCCGCTCCGTGGATTAGGCACCGTCCGAACCAGGAGAATTTGACTCATGGCGCGACGAGCGACTCTCCGGATCCTCGGCCTCGTGGTCTGGGGATGCTTCGGGGCGGGCGGCGGTTTTTTGGCGGTGGAAGCGGTGGGTTGGATTCTGGATCCGCTGGTGGTGCTGTTGCTGTGGAGAATTTGTAGGAGCTCGAAAGCCCGGGATCAGCTTCTGGTCGCATATGCGATCGGCTATCTTGCGGTTGCTGCCTACTATCTGGTTCCTCACCTCTACGCGGCATGGCCGTCGCTCGCATACCGGGTCTACTTCGGAATACTGCTGCTCGCCGGTGTGGCGCTCCTCGGAGCCAGCACGGGGCACGTGATTGCTGCTCGGGTCCGTGGACCCAGATCGCCTGCTCGCATGGGGATCTGACCGAAGCTCTACTGGTTGGCCACTACCGCCGCCGCGATCTTGCCGGCTCATTCCAGGTCGGCGATCCTGTTGATTTCAACGATTCTGGCTCCCGGGATCGCGAATCCCAGGATGGCGAAGGGTCGTCCCTGCACTGTGATGATGACTCCAGGCCTGCCGTTCACCTTGCTGGATTGAGCAGCGAATCCGGCCATGGGCGAGCGTGAGCGGTCCACTCAGCTACCGATCTCGGAGCGGGAGCATCGGGAGCATAAGGTATGATGTGGTACGGGTATTACGTGTCAGGAGACGAGATGAGGATCAACAGCAAGGGCCAAGTGACGATTCCTGCCCCCCTGAGAGAAAAGCATGGCTTGAGGGAGGGCGATGAGGTAAACATCGTCGATGAGGGCAGTTCCCTACGGATCGTCCAGGTCGACTCCGGCCAGACTCGTGGGCTGCGCCTCGTCCATAGGATGCGTGGCCGAGCGACCACCACCATGACGACCGACCAACTGCTCCAATTGGTGCGTGGTGAGTGAGCCACACTCGGCGGTGGCGCCAGAGATCGGGAGTTCCGTCACTCTAGTGGACTCTAGCGTCCTGCTCGACATCCTGACCGAAGACCCCGAATGGGCGTATTGGTCTCAGCAGGCTCTTGCGCGGGCCCGGGATGCGGGTCGATTGGCGATCAACCCGATCGTGTATGCAGAGGTCTCCACCGGATTTGACACGATCGAAGATCTAGACGACGCTGTTTCCGCTCGTGACTTCGAGCGCGAGCCACTACCCTACGAGGCTGGTTTCCTCGCAGGCAAGGTCTTCCTTGCCTATCGTAATCGAGGGGGCCAGCGCCGTTCGCCACTCCCCGACTTCTATATCGGTGCTCATGCTGCGGTGCGTGGGTACCGGCTTCTCACTAGAGACGTTGCCAGATACCGTACGTATTTCCCGTCGGTGCTCCTCGTGACCCCGCTTTCTTGACCCATGCGCAGTCTGGTTCCACCGGCTGGTGGTGGGCCCGCATTGGAGAACAAAATTGGTGCCCCCGGAAGGACTCGAACCTCCGACAATCAGTTTAGGAATCCGCGTGCGACCGTTCATTTGCTGCTATCCAGTGCTATCTGGTAGTTCAGCGTAGGCGGCTCAGTCCGTCTAGTAGCCTCCTGAGGGAAGCAGTTATAGGCGTTTGATTCCGCGGGCTGGCGCTGTAGGGGCGGACGGTCCTCTCCTGCCCATTTAGTCGGCACTTGGCGTGAACACCGCTGGGACGAGTGACTTGGGGATGCCCGGACCTTGACGCTGCTCAGCATCACTGGTATCTTAGTTAAGTAATGAACCAGTGGACACGACAGATGGGCTCAGGGAGGGACTGGTTGATGCTCGATGAGGGAGCCCCGATCTTCTCCCAGATCGCGGAGCGCCTGTCTGAAGAGATCGCAGAAGGAGTCCTCGCGGAGGGAGAGCGGGTGCCGTCAACCAACGAACTTGCCGCGTACTACAGGATCAACCCAGCCACGGCGGCCAAGGGCATCAACGTGCTTACAGACGGCGGGCTGCTGGAGAAGCGACGCGGCATCGGCATGTTCGTGGCTGCCCGGGCCCGTGAACGCCTGCTCGAAACTCGCCGCCAGCGCTTTACTGAGCGTTACGTAGAGCCACTGGTCGCCGAGGCCAACCGGCTGGGGATCGACGCCGAATCGGTGGTTGCGCTCGTTCGGGAGTCCAGCGCCGCCGGTGGAGGTGTCAGGGTATGACACCGACCATCTCGGTTTCCGGTCTGACCCGTCGTTACCGCGGCCAGCGCGCTCTCGACGACGTCACTTTCGACATCGATGGCCCGTCCATCACTGGGCTCCTGGGCCGCAACGGCGCCGGCAAGACCACCCTGATGCGCATCATCGCCACCCAGGAGTTCGCCTCGGCAGGCAGTGTCCGTGTCCTCGGCTCCAGCCCAGTCGAGAACGGCGCGGTGCTCCGCCGCATGGTCCTAGTCCGCGAGGATCAGACCTTTCCCCGTCTGCGGGTGCGCCATCTCCTGCGGGCGGCGTCCTGGTTCTACCCGAACTGGAGCGGCGGGCTCGCCGAGGGGCTCGTGGCCGACTTCAACCTCCCGCTCAACCGCAATGTCGGCGGGCTCTCCAGAGGGATGCGCACGGCGCTCGGCATCGTGATCGGCTTGGCCGCCCGCGCCGAAGTGACGATGTTCGACGAGCCGTACGCCGGCTTGGATGCCGTCGCCCGACAGCTCTTCTACGACCGGATGCTTGCCGACTTCACCGATCATCCCCGCACGATGCTGGTCTCGACCCATCTGATCGACGAGGCTGCCGATCTCCTCGAGCGGGTGTTGGTGATCGACCAGGGGCGGATCGTGCTCGATGCTGCTGCCGACGACCTACGCGGAGCCGCTACGACCGTGAGCGGCACAGTGGACGCGGTCGAGGAGTTCGCTGCCGGACGCGCCGTTTGGGACCGCCGCAGCATCGGGTCGCAGGAGTCTGTGGTCGTCTCCGGAGTCCTGGACGACGACGACCGGGCCCGGGCCCGACAGCTGCGTCTCAGTCTGACACCTCTGTCACTACAGCAATTGGTGAGCCAGGTCCCCGGCCGGTCTAACCAAGACTTGAAGGAGGACCAGAGCGCATGACCGCATGGATCAACGTCGGCCGCTACCACCTGGTTGACCCGATCGCCTATCTGGTGGCGCCTTGGGCCATCCTTGCGTTCGTCTTCCTGATCAACCTGGTCATCACAGAGGCAGAAGGGGGGCCGAATCCCACCAAAGCACTGGCCGTTATCTACCTCTGCTTCTTCGGCCTGGGCATCCTGAGCGCCGGCGGTTCGCTGCCTTTTGGGCTCGCCCTGGGGGCGAGCCGGCGCTCGTACTACACCGGGACTTTGCTCCTTGCCGTTGCTCTCGCTGCGGCCGACGGGCTCGGCCTGGCGCTGCTGCAAGTCGCTGAGAGGGGCACTCACGGTTGGGGACTGGCCCTGCACGTCTTCCAGGTGTCCTACATCCTCGCCGGTCCGTGGTACCTCACCTGGCTGACCTCGTTCGTGGGCCTGACGCTGCTGTTCGTCTACGGGATGTGGTACGGGATCATCTACCGCCGCTGGAATCGCTTCGGCCTGGTGGCATTCATTGTCGGCCAGGTCGCCGTGATTCGCGTCTGGATAGTGATCGTGGACCGGGGCCATAACTGGGGCGGTGCCGGCTTTTCCTTCACCCCCAGCCCCATGGGACTCACCGCAGTGCTTGCCGCCTTGGCGGTAGTACTGCTCATCGGTGGCTTCGCCCTAATGCGCCGCGTGTCCGTATGAGCGAGGTGACATCGGTTGCGGTAGTGGGATTCCCGGGCCGCGCTGGATCACGCCGGAGTGACCACCTCACGTGATCATCGGAGTCACGACCAAAGGACTGTACGTCCTTCTTGGAGTGCGTAGATCATGCATCGGTCACCGTCAATTGTCCACGTGGCAAGCCAACCCCCATAACCTTTGGGCGGCCACTACGTTCTAGGGGTAGGTGGGTGCTACCGTAAAAGTCAGATTCACGCAAGCGCGGGTCTTTGTAGGACTCGTCGCACTTGCTTTCCTGGCTGGGGTGGGCACGGTGTCGTTTTTTTGCGGCGATAGCTATGCATTGGAAGGGTTGAACGTGCGGCAAGTGACGCCGCAGCAACTGGCGGATGCGATGCACAGCGATGGCTTCTACTCAAACTATCGGGAAAACACTCTCTTGGTTCGAGGGTCAATAGCGTCGGTGGCTGGTGAAGACGGTCGCTTGATACTTGAGTTCACCACCTCGGGAACCTTCAAGGCCTTATGTCAGTTGCAACGGAAGCGATCTAAAATCCAAGTCGGCGAAAGGATCACGGTCGTTAGTGAGGCATACACCGCCGAGCGTGAGCCCTCTGCGATCCTGCTAACGGGATGCACCGTTTTAGGCGGCCCGTGATAACCCTCGTTTGTGAGAAGGGGAGAGACGAGAGGCCCATCGAATTCCAACCCGGATCTTCATCGGCCGCCCCCTGAGGCGAGCTACCGCTCCTCGCTCAGCCGTCTCGTCGAACTGACGCTCACCTTACAGCGGCGACCAATTGCCCTTTGTAACGATCCACTCACGGCGACCTGTCGCCAACATGCCCTACAGCGACGCGGGTGCGGCTGGTGGCCTTCTGCGCGCCGGTGGCAGGCTCGGCTGCCCACGAGGAGCCTCCTGCTTGTAGGCACCGGCGCGACCTGACAAGCTCAGAACTGCTGTGGCGAGGGACGCGTGGCGACTAGTGGTCTCAGCGGCGTCTTGGCCAGGAATGCGGCCACGCCCGCGAGTCGTGGGCCGATGATCACATACAGGCAGACGGCAACGACTGCTCCCAGGCCTAGGCCGGCGAGAACGTCGCCGGGGTAATGGGCGCCAACATATACCCGGTCGAACGCTAGTGACAGTCCGGCGGCGGCCGCTCCCAACCCCAGCCGCCAGTTGTAAAGTAGCAAGCCCGCGATGACCGCGCCAGCGACGACGGCGTGATCGCTGGGCATAGAGAAATCGCTGGACCTCGGGACCAGAACCAGCACATGGTGGAGCGCCTGGTACGGCCGGCGCTCAGCGATCATGTTCGAGATTGGCTGGTTGATCAAGAAGCCGACCATGGCAGCGAGCCCGGCTGACAGAGCGGCGCCAACCTTGCCCGGTGAGTCGCTCCTCGCCAGAAACCACCCTGCGACCAGGAGCACCCCCAGAACCACCAGGCCGCCCGCCACTGCGTAGGCCGCAGCCATCGCGTGCGCCCAGACCGTGTGCCTGGCGATCGAGTTGAGATCGAGGTACCAGCGCGTGTTCCAGTTCATGAGCCCCATCTTCGCAACTTCCAGGTGACCTTTCGCCCCGCGTCCGGATGGTCGGTGCACATCTGGCTGCTGAACTCTCCAACCGTCTTCCCGGCTCGGGACCGCCTGTCGGCCAGACCCTGGCGGACCGGCGTTGGTCCGCTTCCGGTGACCGGTCCGCGTTCATGAGTCCAGAGCGGGTGAGAGTTTCTGGTTGCTGAAAGCCGCTGCGAAGACCGCAGGCGGCTGCAGCCCCAGCGAACGGTGGGGACGGTGCAGATTGTAGGCGTGGCGCCAGTCCTCGTAGAGAACCCGGGCCTCCCAGATGGAGTCGAAGATCTCTCGGGCGAATAGCTCGTCGCGGGCTTTGTCGTTGAACCTCTCCACGTAGGCGTTCTGCCAGGGCGAACCTGGGCCAATGAAGCTGGTGCCGGTGCCGGAGAAGCGGCACCAGTCCCGGATGGCCTGGGCGACGAACTCCGGTCCGTTGTCGCAGCGGATGTACTCGGGAGCCCCACGTTGCAGTCGGAGCTGGTCCAGCACGGCAACCACGTCGTCCGCGGTAATCGAGCGGCCCAGCCGGCCACCCACGCTCTCCCTGGTGAACTCGTCGCACATCGAGAGCACCTTGAAGGGTCGCCCATCGGCGGTGGTGTCAAACATGAAGTCCAGCGCCCACAGCTGGTTGGGTCGCTCCGCCTGCAGCCGCCGCGCCGGCACCGTGCTCTGGCCCAATCGCCGCCGCTTGGGTGAATGCGGTGGCACCCGCAGTCCTTCCTCACGCCAGAGCCGCTGCACTCGCTTGTGGTTCACCTTCCAGCCTTCCGCGCGCAGCACCGCCCCAGCCCGCCTGAAACCCCACCTCGGCCACGTCTTGGAGATCTCCCGGAGTCTTTGCCGCAGCAGCTCCTCCGTGGCGGCCACCGGCCTTGGTGGCCGCCTCTGGGTCGCTCTCGGTTGGCTCACGGCCCGACACGCCTGGCGCTCACTGCTGTTGAAGATCTCGATCAGGTGCAGTACTGCTGCCCGGCGCTTGGCCGGGCTCAGAAGTTTCCCCGGGATATCTCCTTGAGCATCTCGATCTGCAGCTCTCGGTCCGCCACCATCCGCTTCAGCCGCTGGTTCTCGTCCCGCAGCTGGCGCAGCTCCTGGCGTCGTTGGCCTTCATGCCCCCGTACTGGTTGCGCCAGCTCCTTGCCGTCTCCCAGCAGACGCTCGCCCTCCCGGAGCTTCCGCACGATCTGCTCCGGCGTGTGCTTCCGGCCCTTCATCCGAGTTCCTCCTGGCCCGGCTGGGCCCTTGAGAAACTCTCACATACCCTTGATCAGTTCAAGGGGGTCCGGTCAGGAGATGACAAAGAACTACCCTGCCAAGGCGGAATACCTTCACATCTCCTGCTCCGCTCTGTTTAGTGAGGGCATGCGGCTTGTTCTCGCAAACGAGGGATATCGGGTCCGTCGAGTGGAGCGTCCCGATCGACGTCATGGTGCTGGGCCTGGATGATGCAACGACGGACCCGTGATCGGCAGGCGCCGAGCGATCAGTTCTTCTGGGCGATTTGGATCAGGTTGCCGCAGGTGTCATCGAACACTGCCGTCGTGGTCGGTCCCAAATCAATCGGCTCCTAGGTGAACTGGACGCCGAGTTCCTTCAGGCGCTCGTACTCGGCGCGGACGTCATTCACGGCGAATGAGGTGACGGGGATGCCATCGGCAACCAGGGCTTCCTTGAACGGTCGAACCGCGGGATGTGCATCAGGCACGAGCGACAGCTCGACGCCGTCTGGCTGTTCTGGTGAGACGACAGTCAGCCAGCGATCTGCGCCGACGAGAAACTCCGTCTTCTTCACGAAGCCATGAATGTCGGTGTAAAAGCGCAGTGCCTTCTCCTGATCTGGGACGAAGATGCCCATAAGTACGATTCTCATGAGTTCTCCTTTGTATCTCATTGAAGCCATCGTTCGACAATGAGCTTTAAAGGGCCGGTGTTGATGGTGTGGAGCTTGTATCGCCCCTCGCGACGGACCTCGATGAGCCCCGCAGTCTCCAACACCTGGAGGTGTTGGGAAATGGCCTGTCGAGTCGAGCCGATGCCGTGCCTGGCCGAGAGAAGAGTGCAGAGTTCGAAGAGGGTCTGGCCGTTTCGTTCGGTCAGCTCGTCGAGAATCGTCGTACGGGTGGGATCGGCAAGCGCCTTGAAGAGTTCTTCCACGGTTCCATCATACGCAAGCCGCTACTTGCCTATCAAGGAGTCGTCTCTCCTCGTTAGCGGCAGCCGTTCTCACAAACGAGGGTTTCCGATAAGCCGGTGGCGACACTTATCTCTGAAGATTCCTGAGATCAGCGAGCATTCTCGTAAACCGTTCTTGGCATGACCCGGTCGGTCATGCGGGCTTGCGAAGAGCAGAGCTTCCTTCCTTGGCGGCGTAGATCAGGAGAACGTAGGCAGCGAGTGGATCGGCCCACCACCACCCGAGTGAGGCATTTAGGGCGAGTCCGAGGACAACCGCTGTCGCTAGGAGTCCGTCCACGAGAGTCACCTTCCCCTCGGTCTGGAGCACCCGGTTCTGCAACGCACCCCCGACTCGTGCCTTCCCTGCAGCGAGGAGGAACATGACCACCGCAGTGGCTCCGGTCCAGATAATCCCAAGCTTGCTGGGGTGCGCATGGAAGCCAAGGAAGATCACGACCGTGCTCTGGACGGCCAAGTAGACAGCAAGAAGGAGAAAGGCATTCGCGATCAGACGCATACCGACTCGCTGTCGCTGCTCGTTAGAGCCCGACAGCTCCCAGATGACCACCGTGCTCGCACCGATCTCGATGAGCGAGTCAAGGCCGAAGCCAGCAAGAGCGACCGATCCCGCCGCCACGGCTGCGATGGCGAGGATGATGATTCCGACCACGTTCCAACCAAGAGTGATCCCCTCCAGAAGGAACCCCGAGCGGGTCAGTCCAGCACGCCGGTCCAGGTTCCCCATCCGTCCATCATGCTCGCTCAAGATCGTGGCGAAGGTACTGGTACAGTGTCTCCCTGCTGATCCTGTATTCCTTGGCAAGCTGCACCTTGGACTCGCCAGACTCGGCACGCGACGCCCTAAGCCAGCCGCTAGTGTCCTGTTACACAAGAGAGTTGCATATTGATAGGGAGTGAGATCATGCTCTGGGCATGCCCAATCACCCCGCCCCACCCTTGCAAGTTGATGCGACCGAACGGGAGCTGCTGACCACCTGGTCGAAGAGTCAGGT
>DATLRN010000001.1:0-4648 GCA_035534695.1 Candidatus Dormiibacterota bacterium | reverse complement strand
GTCCTCACCGAGTGCTGGCGCCTGGGGTACCTCAGCGCCGAGGACCGAGCTCGGGCGCTTGACATAAAGAGGATTGGGGGCTCACGCCTCCCCAGGGGACGGGCCCTCGCCCATGCGGAGTTGCAGGCGGTCCTCGATCAGCTGGCGGCCGAGGACACCTTGATAGCCCGCCGCGATACCGCCTGCCTGGCGGTCATGTATGCCAGCGGGGGCGTCCGCCGGACCGAGCTCACCGCCCTCGACCTGAGCGACTGCGACCTCACGGCCGGCGAGCTCACCGTCCGCAGTGGCAAGGGCCGCAAGGAACGGCGCATCCACCTCAGTGCCGAGGGTGCCGCCGCCGTGGCCGACTGGCTCAAGGCTCGAGGTCTGGCACCTGGGCCCCTCTTCCTCCCGATAAGGAAGGACCGCCGGACCCTTGGGTATGGCCGGCGCCTTGATCCCACCACGATCCGGCTGCTCTGCCAACGCCGGGCGGCTAGGGCAGGGGTGGCGCCATTCTCTCCCCACGATCTTCGCCGCACTTCGATCTCCGACCTGCTCGACCTCAGCGGAGATCTGGGCCTGGTCTCGCGCCTGGCCGGGCACGCGAATCCGGCGGTCACCGCCCGATACGACCGGCGGCCCGTGGCCGCCGAGCAGCGGGCCGCCCGAGCTCTCCTCTTCCCCTACCACGCACATCGGCTGATGAGGCCCACGGATGACTGAGTTCGTCCGATGGCCGCTTGGCTCTGTTCTCGCTCCGGAGCTGTCCTCGCAGGCTGTCAGACCAAGTCGATCAAGGGTCTGGTCGTACGGGAGCTCTCGGGTGCTGATCTGACCTGATACCTGCCGCCGGGTAGAGTTCGCGCAATGAGCAGTAGTTCAAGCAGTGGTGATCAGTGGTTTGAGTGGCTCGTGCACCGTCGGCACGGTGACGATCCGGCCGCCCTCGGCGAGCTGGCCGTCAAGCTGAGGACCTTTCGAGATCAGGTGCTCGACCACGCCAACCTGCACCCAGGGGACATCCTGGCCGACATCGGTGCGGGGGACGGTTTGATCGGTTTCGGCGCACTCGACCGGGTCGGGGAGAACGCCCGCGTGGTCTTCGTTGACATCTCCCAGGACCTGCTCGACCTCTGCGCCGAACGTGCCGAGCAGCTTGGCGTGGTGGGCCGGTGCACCTTCCTGACTGCGTCCGCCGACGCGCTTACTGGATTGACCGACGCGAGTGTCGACGTGGTGACCACCCGGTCGGTGCTGATCTACGTCAAGGACAAGCCAGCGTGCTTCCGGGAGTTCTACCGGGTGCTGCGCCCGGGTGGCCGATTGAGCATCTTCGAGCCGATCAACCGGTTCTGCGCCGACACGCACCGGTCACCCAACTTCGCCGGCTACGACCTCAGCGCCATCCCCGCTGTGGCGGAGAAGCTGAACGTCTTCTATGAGGCGATCCAACCACCGGACCACCCGATGCTCGACTTCGACGAGCGCGACCTGCTTCACCAAGCGCAAGCAGCTGGGTTCGGCGAGCTGCATCTGCAGTTGAACGCCGATATTGAACCTCGAGTGCCAGTGCGGCGATGGGACACGTTCTTGGCCTCGTCCGGCAACCCTCAGGTACCCACGCTTCGGGAAGCTATCGAGCAGGCGCTCACTCCAGCGGAGGCGCAACTGCTCTCCACACACCTGAGGCCTGCCGTCGAGTCCGGGCGCGGCAACCACCGCCTCGCCACCGCATACCTTTGGGCCAGACGCTCCGCCTCCTAGCGGCGGGTACGGTTGCTATCGGGCGCGCCCCGACGCACTCGCACGCAGTGGCCACCATCCTGCCGTCCCATAGGGTCCTCGACGGGACCACGCTGGCCCGTGATTTGGGCTACCTCACCGGAGGGCCGTGACACTGGCCGAACGGTGCGGATGGTCAGCCAGCGCCCTCACGCTCGGCGACCTGTCGCAGGGCCTCGTCCAACGTCAGAAGCTCTACCCCCGAGATCAGCGCGGTGGCGAGGGAGAAAGCGTCGGGGAGGCGCAGGGTGTTGTGGCGGGCTCTGAGCTGCGCAGCCTGGCGGGCGATCGAGCGATCGACGGGGACCACCTCGGCTCGGACCGAGTCGAGGAAGTCATCCACTGTGGCGTCGGTGCCAGCCAGCAGCGGACGGACGAGAACTTCAGCGTAGACGCTGGCGCTGATCAAGAGTCGGTCGCCAGCTGTGATCCGTGGGCGCAACTCGGTCACGGCGCGGTCGTGCTGAGCGTCCGAGGGGTCCAGGAAGCCGATGAGGACGTCGGCGTCGAGGGCTACCGAACCCATTCGCCGCGCAACTGCTCCAGGTAGCCGGGGGGGTAGGTGCCCGGCGGGAGACTGCCAGCGTAGCGGCTGACGAGCTCGTCGGCGCGCTCCACTTCGATGCGGCCCGGGGCGCTGGCGCGGACGATCACGTCGTCACCGGAAGCAATGCCGGCCGCGCGAAGCACGCGGACAGGGATGGTGATCTGATGCTTGCGCGACACCTTGCTCATACCTTTACTATTCTACCACCGGAGTAAAGCGGCAGAGTCCTGTTCTCGCGCCCCCCTCCCCTCTCCCTGTGATCGCCGAGTCCGAGGCCCCTGAATGACTGAGGCCACGGTTCACCAGGGCTGTTCGGCCACCTCCCAAGGGGCCCTGCGCTCGAAATCGACGTTGCGCGCCCAGGTGATGGCGACCCCGGTGGCAAAGGCGGTACCTGAAGGCGGTCCGCTTTCTGCTTGAGGGAGAGGCGGAAAAGTAGCTGATGGGGATGGATTTCTGCACCCTTCATTTGTGGGTGCTTAGATCGAGTGCGGAGTTGGATCCTCTGCGGGAGACTTTCCGCTATGAACTCAACTGAGGTGCGCCGACGGTCGATCAACCACCCACGGACGAGCCCCCCATCTTCAATGTGGTGGTGTAGGCACCAGTCTCGCCAACCGTATTTGTCGACCAGTAAACTCGCCGTCGTGACCAGCAATGCCGCGGCAGCCAGGGTCGAGCTGGTCGACGTGGACGAGACGGTGCTGAGTGAGCTGGTCGAGATCGCGACTAGCGACGCTCATGCGAACGAAGTGACGCCGCCACTGACGCTCGAAAACAGTTGGACCCCAGAGCGCATCGCGTGGCTCCAAGCCTTCCACCGTGAGCGGAGGAGTGGGCTTACCGGTCCGGCCGGCGAAGCAACCTGGGCCGTCACCGTCGACGGCCGGATCGTGGGGTCTGTCCGCCTGAAGGCGACCGCCCAGGAGGGGTGCCTGGAGACCGGAGCCTGGCTGTCGCGTACCGCACGTGGCCGAGGCGTCGGGCGTCAGGCGCTGGGCGCACTTCTTGAACTGGCCACCGCAGCGGGCGCCGAGGAGGTCAGAGCCGACACCACCTCCACCAACAGTGCAGCACTTGGCCTGCTACGCCGCTTGGCCTTCGGCATCGGCATCGGTGAGGGAGGGGCGGTGCGGGCCACCTTGCATCTTCCTGGGCTAGGTGCCTCCCCTCCCGGCTGAGGACCGCCTCCCGATCCTCCCGCTGGTTCGATGGATACCGTTACTCAGGAACTGGGGGCTCCATTAAGTACTCTTGAGCGGTCGCTCCTCAGGGGCTACCGTCAGGGCAGCTTTGGTCGGCCCACGTCCAGGCTGGTCGGTGGCCGGGTCCGGCTGGCTTGCGCAGCGAGCGGCAGGATCTCGTACAACTTCTTGGCCGTTGAGCCCCACTCGCCGATCGGCCTGTGGACAGTCGAACGAACACAGTCGATGTGTCACGCCTTCGGCGCCCTCTCTCACTGGCCGCGGTAGACGCCGCTGCGATGTGCGACGCGCAGCGCCAGGACCACGAACTCCGCATCTCTGATCGTATAGACGACGCGGTAGTCGCCGACGCGAATCCGCCACAGGCCGCTGTAGCCGACGAGCGGTCGCGCCCCAGCGGGTCGGGAGTCCGTCTTCAACGCATTGACAGCCCGCACGATCCGGCGAGCCATGCGCTTGTCCAGCTTCGTCGGCTCCTTGAGGGCTCCTGGGTCTTACTCAACGTCGTAGGCTCCAGAAGCGCCGCTCACAACCCGAGTGCCCGGGCCACCTCCTCCGCAGGTATCGCCGTCGTGCGGCCGGAGTCGAGGTCCGCCAGTCGTTCGTCCGAGATCCGCCCGTCCTCCAGGTCGACCATTGCCTCGTATCGCTCGACGAACTCGGCCGGCACGATGGCGGCTGCCCGGCGCTGGCCTCGGCCCCGGGTAATGTAGGTGATCTCGCCACCGAACGCCGCACGGTTCACGGCATCGGAGAACTGGGCCCGAGCCTCGCAGACAGATAGCTCTCTGGCCGGCGGCTCGCTACTCATCTCTCCACGATATGCCAACTACGCCGACTCCGCCACTCTCCTATCACGAGACGAGATGGCCCCCACGCCTGACACGGCCAGGCAGCAGGCGACAGCTCTGTCTTTCCCGCGGTACCGTGAGCGCCGGGCACCTACCCGATCCCTACGTCCGCTGCCAAAGGTGCTCAGAGACTACCTGATCGCGGCTTGCTCATCTCACTCCGGGAGCGATGGCCGGGAGACCCGCTTGGAGCGCCGTCAGCAGGAGGCGCTCGTCGTACGCGATGAATGCCTCCAGTGGCTCGTGGGTGACGGAGATAACGTGCTCGGCGGTTGCCA